>NZ_JBIVKT010000004.1:185428-598470 GCF_044750905.1 Streptomyces sp. NPDC088762 | reverse complement strand
ATCCACAAGATCATGGACATGGCCATCGCGGCCGGTGCCCCGCTGGTGTCGCTCAATGACGGTGCGGGTGCCCGTATCCAGGAGGGCGTCTCGGCTCTTGCCGGGTACGGTGGCATCTTCCAGCGCAACACCAAAGCCTCCGGGGTGATCCCGCAGATCAGTGTCATGCTCGGCCCGTGCGCCGGCGGCGCCGCCTACAGTCCGGCGTTGACGGACTTCGTGTTCATGGTGCGGGACACCTCGCAGATGTTCATCACCGGCCCGGACGTGGTCCGTGCGGTGACGGGTGAGGAGATCACCCAGAACGGTCTGGGCGGCGCGGACGTGCACGCCGAGACCAGCGGTGTGGCGCATTTCGCGTACGACGACGAGGAGACGTGCATCTCCGAGGTCCGCTACCTGATCTCGATGCTGCCGTCCAACAACCGGGAGAACCCGCCGGTCCACGAGACGTCCGACCCGGCCGACCGCCGCAGCGAGGTGCTGCTGGACCTGGTCCCGGCGGACGGCAACCGCCCCTACGACATGCTCAAGGTCATCGAGGAGCTCGTCGACGAGGGCGATGTCCTGGAGATCCACGAACGCTGGGCCCGCAACATCATCTGCGCGCTGGCGCGTCTGGACGGCCAGGTCGTCGGGATCGTCGCGAACCAGCCCGGCCACCTGGCCGGTGTCCTGGACATCGAGGCCTCCGAGAAGGCCGCCCGGTTCGTCCAGATGTGCGACGCCTTCAACATCCCGATCATCACCCTGCTGGACGTGCCGGGCTTCCTGCCCGGCGTGGACCAGGAACACGGCGGGATCATCCGCCACGGCGCCAAGCTGCTCTACGCCTACTGCAACGCCACCGTGCCGCGGATCAGCCTGATCCTGCGCAAGGCCTACGGCGGCGCCTACATCGTCATGGACTCCCAGTCCATCGGCGCCGACCTCACCTACGCCTGGCCCACCAACGAGATCGCCGTCATGGGCGCCGAAGGCGCGGCCAACGTCATCTTCCGCAAGCAGATCGCGGACGCCGAGGACCCCGAGGCCATGCGCACCCGCATGGTCAAGGAGTACAAGGCCGAGCTGATGCACCCCTACTACGCGGCCGAACGCGGTCTGGTCGACGACGTCATCGACCCCGCCGAGACCCGCGCCACCCTGGTGGCCGCCCTCTCGATGCTCCGCAACAAGCACGCCGACCTGCCGTCCCGCAAGCACGGCAACCCCCCGCAGTAAGGAGACACGCCACCGATGAGCACCGACACCCTGCTGCGCGTCGAAAAGGGCAACGCCGCCCCCGAGGAACTCGCCGCGATCACCGCGATCCTCCTCGCCCGCGCCGCCACCACCCCCACCCCGGTCCCCGCCACCCGCTCCCAGGCCGGCTGGCGCCGCCTGGAACGCACGCCCGGCTTCCGCGCCCCCCACAGCTGGCAGGGGTGACGTCTGCCGGGTCAGCCGAGGGGGAGGGCGAACGCGAGGCCCTCCTCGCGGGCGTAGACCCGCTTGTCCTGGGGATCGGCCGTCAGGGCGACCGCCGTCGTCGGGTAGCGCCAGAGCGCCTTGTGGGAGCGGGTGTCGACGGCGCGCAGGCCGATCTTGTCCATGGTGAGGACGAGCCCACCGACCACCACCGGGGCCACGTCACCGTCGGCGGCGGTGTCCTTCAGGGGCTGCTCCGTCCAGAGTGCCGCGCCGGTGCGGGCGTCGACGGCGACGAGGCCGCGGGCGCTCTCGACGGTGTACACGACACCGTCCCGCACGGCCGGGAGCCCGTAGCGGCGCATGCCGTACGGCTTGTTGGCCGTGTCCCGGCCCGCGCCGAAGGACCAGGCCGTCGCGCCGTCGCCGAGCCGCAGCGCTTGGAGGGTGTCGGAGCCGAGGTAGACGTGGTCCTCGTCCGTGGCCAGCGCGTAGGGCATCGCGCCCGTGACGGGCAGGGCTGCCTTCTCCCAGCGCGTGGCGCCGGTGGCGGTGTCGTGCAGGCTCAGGGTCAGGGATCCCCCCGCCTCCGAGCGGCGGCACAGCAGGAGGCCGCTCTTCACGACCTTGCCGCGGACGAGGGCAGGGGACGACGAGCGCTCGAAGGGTCCCGCCGTCTTCTGACGCCAGAGCTCGCGGCCGGACTTCAGGCTCGCGGCGACGAGGAACCACTCGGCGCCGGCGGCCGACTTGGCGGACAGGTACACCCTGTCCCTGTCCACGCACAGGAGCTGGCCGAGCTTGTGGCTGCCGTCGAAGGCGTCGAGCGTCACGAGCGGCTTCTCCCTGACCACGCCCTGGGGAAACCGCTCGACCGTGAGCGCTGTCGCCCGGCCGTCCTTGGCGGCGTCGCCCTTCGGCTCCGGCATCCCGTACAGCTGCTTGCCGTCGGTGGCCATGCGCCAGGGGCTCTGGAGTTCCTCCTCCCACCACCCCTGTGCGCCCGTCGCCGGATCGAGCTTCTTGGCCTCGGCCCCGGCGGCCACGACGAGGCCGTCGTCCACCCACAGGGGGGCGAAGTCCACCCCGATGCTGCTGAGGGTGACCTTCCACAGCGAGGCGGGCGCCGGCCGGAGGGTGGACTGCGGCTTGGCGTCCGCCCGCTCCTGCGGCCAGGCCCACACGGCGCCGGCCGTGGCGAGCGCCGCCGCGCCGATCGCGCCCCCGGTGAGCGTGAACAGCCTGCGGCGTGACATGCCGGCCGCGACGACCGTCGCCGGCTCCCCCGCGGGAGCCGGGAGCCGGCTCGGGGGCTCCTGCCACACCGCCGCGCTGCGGCGGGCGATGTCCGCGAGCACCGGCTGGGGCAGCCCGTCGGCGAACGGGCCTTCACGGGGTGCGAGCAGCCGCGCCAGCTCGGCCGTCGTGGGCCGCAGCGCCGGGTCCTTGCTCAGGCAGCGGGCCAGGAGCGGGGCCAGGTCAGCCGGTACGCCGGTCAGATCGGGCTCCGCGTACCGCACCCGGTAGAGCAGGTCCGCCGCCTGCCCGCCACCGAAGGGGCCGTGTCCGGATGCCGCGAAGACCAGTACGCCCGCCAGCGCGAACACGTCGCCGGCCGGGGTGTGTTCGAGGCCGCCGGCCTGCTCGGGCGACATGTAGGCGGGCGTGCCGGCCGCGGTGCCGACGCTGGTCAGCCGCTCGTCGCCCAGGGCGCGTGCGATGCCGAAGTCGATGACCTTGGGGCCGGTGGCCGTCACCATGATGTTGGACGGCTTGAGGTCGCGGTGCACGACGTCCGAGCGGTGCAGCTGGCCGAGCGCGTGGGCGAGGTCCGCGCCCAGGGACCGGACGCACGGCTCGGGCAGCGGTCCGCCGAGCCGGACCGCCTCGTCGAGCTGCGGCCCGAGCACGTACTCGGTGGCCAGCCAGGGCGTCGCGGAGAGGGGATCGGCGCCGAACACGCGGGCCCCGTAGCGGTCGCCGATGATCCGTGCCGCGTCGGACTCCAGCCGGAAGCGGGTGCGGAAGGAGGCGTCGGCGGCGATCCGGGTGTGCACGGTCTTGAGCGCAACGGTGCGCCCGCCCGCCGAGCGGGCCAGGTAGACCGTGCCCATGCCGCCGCTGCCGAGCCGGGCCAGCAGCCGGTAGCCGCCGAGGTGCTGCGGATCGTCGTGCGTGAGCGGGGTGAAGGGTGCCGGGGCGAGGGGCATCGGGTTCAGTGCACCTTCTGGGTCGCGGCGAACGCCTGCTCGGGTACGGGGAGTTCCGCGGCGAGCAGCGCCGCCGACTGGGCGGCGAGCGCGGCGACCACGCGGCCGGGCAGGGACGGGGGAGCGGAGTGGTCGAAGACGGTCACGTCCGGCAGGCGCGGGTCCCCCGCCGAGGCGGCCCCGACCGCAGGCCCCGCCGGAGCCGCGGCCGGTTCCGCGAGCTCCCGCAGCGGTTCCTGTGCCGACCCGGGCCGGTCCGCCGGGTCGCGAGCCAGGCAGGCACCCACCAGGCGCCGCAGCCCGGGCGGCAGTTCGCTCTGCTCCGGCACGGTGTGGCCGGTCGCCGCGTACGCCAGTACGGCACCCAGCGCGAAGAGGTCCCCGGCCGGCGAGGGGACAGCGCCCGAGGCCTCTTCCGGGGCCAGGCAGCCCGGGTCGAGCCCGGCGAGCCCGGCCCGCGCGGCGCCGTAGCAGGTCAGCAGTGGCCCGCCCGGGGTGACCAGCACAGCGGCCGGCGACAGCCCCGCGTGCGTCACCCCTCGGGCGTGCGCGACGGCCAGCCCCCGCGCGAGCGCGGCGCCCAGCCCGCGGACGGTGTCCTCGGGCAGCGGGCCGCCGTACGCGGCGAGCACCGCCGGCAGCGGCAGCGCCGGGGTGTAGGGGGCCGCGTACCAAGGGAAGCCGGCTGAACCGCCCACCTCGGCGACGTTCAGGAACCCCGGTACGGACAGCCGCCGGGCGCCTTCGGCCTCGAGCGCCCACCGGGACGGATCGGAGCCGACCGGCGGCACGCAGACCAGAACCGTGCGCTGCCCGTCGCCGTCGCGCGCGAGGTAGCGGCGCTCGGGAACGGTCCGCCCCGCGGATTCGGCGTCGAGCCGGGCCAGGGTCACGTACGGCCCGATCTGCGACGGGTCGTCGTGGCGTAGGCGTTCCATTGCGCGCGCTCTCCCGGGTCGGTGGTCCGGCCCCGAGCCTAAGCGGTGATCGCACGCGCGCCCGGCACGGGGTCAGCCGACGGTGGGCATGGCCGTCAGCTTGCCGTCGTTGACGAGGAAGACCCGGTTGCCGACGCCGGACATGGCCCAGGGCCCGCTGGAATCGGCCGACCAGGTCCAGAACCGGTTGCCGCTGGTGCTGGAGTAGGCCGAGACCCCCCGCCCCTCGCCCTCGACCGCCCACAGCGTCTGCCCCTGGATCAGGAGGGGGTTGTGCGGGAGCGGGCCCCGGGCGGCACGGCCGCGCGCCGGAAGCTCCTTGCCCTCGGTGGTGAAGGCGGCCAGCGTCGTCCCGTTCGCGCAGATCAGGTTCTTGCCGTCCAGCAGCGGGGCACCCCAGCCGCCGGCGCCTTGGCGCGGGTCACCGGTGGCGGCGGCCTTCCACAGCTCGTCGCCGGTGAAGTTCATCTTGCGGGCCGTCAGGGTGCGGCCGCCGAGGAAGACGATGGTGTGGTCCGCGCTGCCGAAGTTCTTCACCTCCAGGACGAGCGGGTCGATGGCGGAGGTCGCCTGGTTCTTGATCTCCCAGTTCTGGTCCCCGAACTGGTTGTAGAAGGAGCGGACGGTGCCGTCGGCGCCGAAGAGGACGACGGTGCCGCCTCCGGCGGCGGCCTTGGGCCCCGCGCCCGCCACGGCGGTCGCCGGCAGCGGCACGGTCCAGCGGATCGACTGGAGCTTCATGTTCACCGCGCGCAGATGACCGCCCTTGGTCACGACGTAGATGAACTCCTTGTCGGAGGTCAGGATCCGGCTGACCTCCGCGCCCGGCACCGACCACTTGAGCCGGGCCGTGGAGGCCTCGTGGACGCGGAGCGCGCCGTCGACGCCCGCCGCGGCGAACGTCGGGTCCTCCAGCGCGAGGAGCCCGGCCTCCGGTGCGATGTCGGCCATGCGCCACTTCTCCCGGCCGTCGCGCGTCCTACGGGCCGCCAGCCCCCCGTCCCTGGCGGCGAACATGACCACGTCGCGCAGGGACAAGGGCGTGAGGGCGACCCCGTTCTCCGGCTTGGCCGCGACCGGCAGCGGCCCCCACAGGGGTTCGGGAGCCTTGCCGGACTGCGCGGCCGACAGCGGCAGCGGCTGCGCGGCCTCGGCCAGTCCGGGCACGTTGGGCGCCCGGGGTTCCTCGCGCAGCAGCCACCAGGCCCCGGCCCCGCCGCCGGCCGCGAGGACCCCGCCCGCGGCCAGCGAGGCGCGCAGCACCCGCCTGCGGGAGGGGCCGGTTCCGGGCTCCTGTACGAGGAGCGCGGCCTGCCGCTCGGCCTCGGTGCCGCGGCGGGCGATGTCCTTGGCGAGCGGTCCCGTGCGCCAGACGCGGTCCGCTCCGCGCGGCGGGGCGAAGGCGCCCGCGATCTGCTCGGGGGTCGGGCGGTACGCGGGATCCTTGGCGAGGCAGGGTGTGATCAGGTGCAGCAAGTCGGCGGGTATGCCCGCGAGTTGCGGCTCGCCGTGCACCACCTCGTACTGGACGGCCGCCACGTGCGTGCCGTCGAAGGCGCGCCGGCCGGTCGCCGCGTACGCCAGTACCGCGCCGAGCGAGAAGACGTCCGCGGCCGGACCGACCCGCCGGCCGAGCACCTGCTCCGGAGCGCCGTAGCCGGGGGTGACCGGGACCTGGCCGGTGGTGGTGAGCGTCAGCCCGTGCTCGGGGCGCGCGATGCCGAAGTCGATGACGCGCGGTCCCGCCGAGGTGAGCACGATGTTCGCCGGCTTCAGGTCGCGGTGGACCAGCCCGGCGGCGTGGATGTCCCGCAGGGTGGTGGCGAGGGAGGCGGCGAGCGCGCGTATGCCGTCCGGGCCGAAGGGCCCGTACCGCCGGACGGCGTCGTCGAGGGTGGGCCCGGACAGGAACTCGGTGGCGATCCAGGGCCGGTTGCCGTCCTCGCTGTGGGCGTTCAGGACGCGGGCGACGCCCGGGCTGGTGACGGCCTGGGCGGTGTGCGCCTCGCGGACGAAGCGCTGCGCGAGGTGGGGGTCGTGCGCGAGCTCCGGCAGCAGCACCTTGACCGCCGCGGTCCGGCCCTCCGCGTCCCGGCCGAAGTAGACCTTGCCCATGCCGCCGGCGCCGAGCACGCCGAGGAGGCGGTACGGGCCGAGGCGGACCGGGTCGCCGGTGCCGAGAGGTTCCATGGGGTGCTGCTTCCTGTCTGGGGCGGGCCGCGTCAGCGTTCGACGGGCAGGCCGGTCGGTTCCTTGATGCGCTTCATGATGATCTGCGAGTTGACCTCGGTGACTCCCGAGAGGGCCGTCAGCTGCTCGATCCACAGCCGCTCGTACGCACGCAGGTCCGCGACGGCGATGCGCAGCAGGCAGCCCGGGCTGCCGAAGAGGCGGTAGGCCTCGATGACGTCGGGGATGTCCTGCAGGGCGGCCTCGAAGGCCTCGACGGCGGCGCGGTCACGGCGCACCTCCACCGAGACGAGCACCTCGAAGCCGCGGCCCACGGCCTCCGGGGAGATCACGGCGCGGTAGCCCTGGATCACCCCGTCCTGTTCGAGTTGGCGGACCCGGCGCATACAGGGGGAGGGGGTGAGCCCCACGCGCTGGGCGAGCTCCTGGTTGCTGAGGCGGCCGTCCGCCTGGAGCTCGCGCAAGATATCCCGGTCAATGGCATCCATCACGCAATTATCACCTACTGAATGTTACGAGCGCGGCCAAAGAAGCAATCGCATTGCGCGTAGATCTCCCTATCATTGCTGCTTTCAGCACACACGTACGAGGAAGGGCGGCCACGGCCATGGGACGGATCGTCGTCATCAGCACCGGTGGGACGATAGCCAGCCGCTGGCAGGGCTCCGGCTTCGCGGCGGACGCCGACGGCAGCGAGGTCATGGCCACGGCCCCGCTGCCCGAGGGCATCACCGTCGAGCTGGTGGACCTGTTCAGCGTCAACAGCCCCCGGCTCACCACCGCCCACCAGCTCACCCTCCTGCGGACCGTGCACGAGGTGCTCGCCGACCCCGGAGTCGACGGCATCGTCGTCACCCACGGCACCGACACCCTCGAGGAGTCGGCGTTCCTCGTCGACCTCCACCACCACGACGCGCGCTCCGTCGTGTTCACGGGCTCGCAGCGCCCCATGGGCACCGCCGACGGGGACGGGCCGGGCAACCTGTACGACGCGCTGCTCACCGCCGCCGGCACGCGCGGGCTCGGCGTGCTGATCGCCTTCGCGGGCCGGGTGCACGCCGCGCGCGGCACGGTGAAGACCCAGGCCGTGGCGCTGGACGCGTTCGCCGACCCTTCCGAGGAACTGTTCGGGAAGATCGGCTTCGGCAAGGTCACCGTCCTGCGCACACCCCAGCGGTCCGAGCCGCTCCCGCTGCCGGCGATGCCGGAACTCCCGCCGCGCGTGGACGTGGTGGTGCACCACGCCGACGGCGACCCGGTGCTGCTGAACGCCGCCGTCGAGGCGGGCGCGCGCGGCATCGTCCTGGTCGGCACGGGCGCGGGCAACGCCACCCCGGAGATCGTGGACGCCGTCAAGGCGGCCGTCGGACGCGGGGTCCTGGTCGCGCTGACCACGCGCGTCATGGCCGGGCCCGTCACCGAGATCTACACGCACGGCGGCGCGGTGGACCTGGTGGCGGCCGGGGCGGTCCCGACGGGAACGCTCCGGGCGGGCCAGGCGCGCATCGCCGTGCTCTCCGCCCTGCTGGGCAGCGACGACCCGGCGGAACAGACCCGCCTGCTGCGCCGGACGCTGGCCGCGGCCGGACCGGTCCTGGTCGAGGCCTGACCGTACGAAACCCCTGGTCAGGGGTTCTAGGGGCCCGGAGAAACCGGTTGACCGGCCGGAACGGCGCTGACAAGATCCGCGCCATGCCCCACTTCTCCGCGTACGACGGCACCGACCTCGCCTATCGCACAGTCGGTGACGGGCCGCCGCTGATCTGCCTCCCCGGCGGCCCCATGACGGACTCCGCCTACCTCGACGAGCTGGGCGGCCTGTCCGCACATCGGCAACTGATCCTGCTGGACCTGCGGGGCACCGGAAGGTCCGGCATACCGCGGGACCCGGCGACCTACCGCTGCGACCGGCTCGTCGACGACGTGGAGGCCCTGCGCGAGCACCTCGGCCTCGAACACATCGACCTGCTGGCCCACTCGGCCGGCGCGAACCTCGCCGCCCTGTACGCCGCCCGGCATCCGCAGCGGATCGGCCGGATGGCGCTCATCACCCCGAGCGTCTTCGCCGTCGGCATCGAGGTCACCGCCGAGATGCGGCTCCGGGGCGCCCGGCGGCACTCCCACCAGCCGTGGTTCGCCCCGGCCTACGCCGCCCTCCAGGCCATCCAGGCCGGCCGGATGACCCCCGAGAACTGGGACGCGATCGAGCCGTTCTCGCACGGCAGCTGGGACGCCGCGGTCCAGGCCCGCAAGGAGGCCGAGGACGCCCTGCGCAACAACGAGGCCGCGGCCGTCTACGGATCCGGGGGCGCCTACGACCCGCCCGCCACCCGGGCCGCGCTCGAGACGTTCGACCGCCCGGTCCTGCTGCTCGCCGGCAAGAGCGACCTGGGCGCCATGCCGGAGGTCGTGGAGCAGTACGCGGAGCTGTTCCAGGACCCCCGGCTGGTCGTCCAGCGGCGCGCCGGGCACTTCCCGTGGCGGGACGACCCGGCGGCCTTCACCGCCGAGGTCGTTCAGTTCCTGGGCTGACCCGACGCGAAGGCCGCCAGGATCCGGTCCGCCGCCGAGGTGGCGGTGGTGGCGCCGGCCCGGACCGACTCCTCCAGGGCCGGCGCGAGATCCCGTACGGCAGGATCCGCGCGCAGCCGCTCCAGCAGTTCGTCGCGGACCATCGACCAGGTCCACTCCACCTGCTGGGCCGCCCGCTTCGCGGCCAGCCGGCCGCCCGCGTCCAGCAGCGTCCGGTGCTGTTCGAGGCGGTTCCACACCTCGTCCAGCCCGGCCGATTCCCGGGCGCTGCACGTCAGGACCGGCGGGGTCCAGGCCGCGTCGGCGGGGTGCATCAGGCGCAGCGCGCCGGACAGTTCACGGGCGGCGGCCTTGGCGTCGCGCTCGTGCGGGCCGTCCGCCTTGTTCACCGCCAGGACGTCGGCCAGCTCCAGGACACCCTTCTTGATGCCCTGCAGCTGGTCGCCCGTACGGGCCAGGGAGAGCAGCAGGAACGAGTCGACCATCCCCGCCACCGTGGTCTCCGACTGGCCCACGCCGACCGTTTCGACGAGGACCACGTCGTAGCCCGCCGCCTCCATGACGATCATGGATTCCCGAGTGGCCTTCGCGACCCCGCCCAGCGTTCCCGCCGAGGGTGAGGGCCGCACGAAGGCCGCGGGGTCCACCGAAAGCCGCTCCATCCGCGTCTTGTCGCCGAGGATGGACCCGCCCGTCCGCGTGGAGGAAGGGTCCACGGCCAGGACCGCGACCCGGTGGCCCAGCCCGGTCAGCATCGTGCCGAACGCGTCGATGAAGGTGGACTTCCCGACGCCCGGCACCCCGCTGATGCCGATCCGGCGCGCGTTCCCCGCATGGGGGAGGAGCTCCGTCAACAGCCGCTGGGCCAGGGCCCGGTGATCGGTCCGGGTGGACTCGACGAGGGTGATGGCGCGCGCGATGTGCGCGCGCTTCCCGTCGAGCACGCCCTTCACGTACACGTCGATGTCGATCTTCGGGGGCATGCTCCCGGCCCCCGCCTACAGCTCGTGGCCCAGGTCCGCGGCGAGCCGCGTCACCAGGTCGTGGGCGGCGTCCGGAATGACCGTTCCGGGCGGGAACACCGCCGTCGCACCCATCTCCAGCAGCGTCGGGACATCGGCCGGCGGAATGACCCCGCCCACCACGATCATGATGTCCTCGCGGCCCTCCTCCGCCAGCTGCTCGCGCAGCGCCGGTACGAGGGTCAGGTGACCGGCCGCCAGCGACGAGACGCCCACCACGTGGACGTCCGCCTCGACGGCCTGGCGGGCCACCTCTGCCGGGGTCTGGAACAGCGGGCCGACGTCCACGTCGAAGCCCAGGTCGGCGAAGGCGGTCGCGATCACCTTCTGGCCGCGGTCGTGCCCGTCCTGGCCCATCTTGGCCACCAGGATGCGCGGACGGCGGCCTTCCGCCTCCTCGAACCGGTCGACCAGGGCTCGGGTGCGTTCCACGCTCGGGGACTCTCCTGCCTCAGTGCGGTAGACGCCCGAGATCGTACGGATCTGGCTGGCGTGCCGCCCGTACACCTTCTCGAGTGCGTCGGAGATCTCGCCGACGGTCGCCTTGGCGCGCGCCGCGTCCACCGCCAGGGCGAGCAGGTTGCCGTCGCCGCGCTCGGCCGCGTTCGTCAGCGCCCGCAGGGTGTCCTGGGTGACCGCCTCGTCGCGCTCCTCGCGCAGCCGCCGCAGCTTGGCGATCTGCTGGGCGCGCACCGAGGAGTTGTCGACCTTGAGGACCTCGATCGCCTCGTCGTTCTCCACGCGGTACTTGTTGACGCCGACCACCGGCTGGCGGCCCGAGTCGATCCGGGCCTGCGTACGGGCCGCGGCCTCCTCCACGCGCAGCTTCGGGATGCCCGCGTCGATGGCCTGGGCCATGCCGCCCGCCGCCTCGACCTCCTCGATGTGCTGCCAGGCGCGACGCGCCAGGTCGTACGTCAGCTTCTCGACGTACGCGCTGCCGCCCCACGGGTCGATCGACCGGCAGGTCCCCGACTCCTGCTGCAGCAGCAGCTGGGTGTTGCGGGCGATGCGCGCCGAAAAGTCCGTCGGCAGCGCGAGCGCCTCGTCGAGGGCGTTGGTGTGCAGCGACTGGGTGTGCCCCTGGGTCGCCGCCATCGCCTCGATGCACGTGCGCGTCACGTTGTTGAAGACGTCCTGCGCGGTCAGCGACCAGCCCGAGGTCTGCGAATGCGTGCGCAGCGACAGCGACTTGGCGTTCTTCGGGTCGAACTGCTTGACCAGGCGCGCCCACAGCAGACGGGCCGCGCGCAGCTTCGCGACCTCCATGAAGAAGTTCATGCCGATCGCCCAGAAGAACGACAGGCGCGGCGCGAACGCGTCCACGTCCAGCCCGACGGCCTGCCCGGCACGCAGGTACTCCACGCCGTCGGCGAGGGTGTACGCCAGCTCCAGGTCGGCCGTGGCGCCGGCCTCCTGGATGTGGTAGCCGGAGATGGAGATCGAGTTGTACCGCGGCATCTTCTGCGAGGTGAAGGCGAAGATGTCGGAGATGATCCGCATCGAGGGCTTGGGCGGGTAGATGTAGGTGTTGCGGACCATGAACTCCTTGAGGATGTCGTTCTGGATGGTCCCGGCGAGCTTGTCGGGGGAGACGCCCTGCTCCTCCGCCGCCACGATGTACAGCGCGAGGACGGGCAGCACCGCGCCGTTCATCGTCATCGACACCGACATCTTGTCCAGCGGGATCCCGTCGAACAGCTGCCGCATGTCGTAGATCGAGTCGATCGCCACGCCCGCCATGCCGACGTCACCGGTCACGCGCGGGTGGTCGCTGTCGTAGCCGCGGTGCGTGGGCAGGTCGAAGGCCACCGACAGGCCCTTCTGGCCGGAGGCCAGGTTGCGCCGGTAGAAGGCGTTCGACTCCTCGGCCGTGGAGAAGCCGGCGTACTGCCGGATCGTCCAGGGCTGGTTGACGTACATGGTCGGGTACGGGCCGCGCAGGTACGGGGCCACGCCCGGGTACGTCCGCAGGAAGTCCAGGCCCTCCAGGTCCCGGCCGGTGTACAGCGGCTTGACGCCGATGCCCTCCGGGGTCTCCCACAGCAGGTCGGCGGCGGCCGTCCCGGTGGACTCCTTCACCGCGGAACGCCACTGGTCCTCGGAGACGCCGCCGCCGGCGGCGGGTCCGAGCGGCAGCTCGGAGAAATCGGGGATGCTCATGCCTGCACTCCCATCCGGTCGAGTACGGAGGACAGCACGGCGACGGCGTCACAGCCGGCGAAGACGTACTCGTCCACGGAGGCTTCCGCGGTGCCGGGCCGGCCGGCCAGGAACACGGTCGTGGCGCCCGCCGCGCGCAGCGCCCCGGCCACCGCCGCGGCCTGCTCCTCGTACAGCGCGTCGCTGGAGCACAGCACGGCCATGCCGTCGGCGCCGCTCGCGGCATAGGCCGCGGCGGCCGTCGCCGGGTCCACGGAAACGGGGTCGTGCACGGGCTCGATGCCCCCCGCCTGGAAGAGGTTCGAGGCGAAGGTGGCCCGCGCGGTGTGCGCGGCCGCCGGGCCCAGCGCGGCGAGGAAGATCCGCGGCCGGGCGCCGGTCGCCGCCAGGTGCGCGTCGCTGCGGGCGCGCAGGGCCTCGTAGGCCTCGTCGCGCCGGACGCGCGGCAGGCCGCCGGAGGGCGCCGCGGGCGCGGGCTCCCGTACGACCGGCTTCTCCGACAGGAACGGGAACTCGCTGACCCCGGTGATCGGTTCGCGGCGCTTGGCCAGCTTCTTCGAGCGCTCCGCCCAGGTGGCGGCGAGGCGCTCGGCGACCCTCCCGGAGCGCAGGGCGGCGGCCAGGCCGCCCGCCTTCTCCACGATCTGGAAGAACTCCCAGGCGGCGTGGGCGAGTTCGTCGGTGAGCCGCTCGACGTAGTACGAGCCGCCGGCCGGGTCGATCACGCGGGCCAGGTGCGACTCCTCCAGCAGGATGGTGGAGGTGTTGCGGGCGATCCGGCGCGCGAAGGCGTCCGGCAGGCCCAGCTCGTGGTCGAAGGGGAGCACGGTGACCGAGTCCGCGCCGCCCACACCGGCGGCCATGCAGGCCACGGTGGTGCGCAGCATGTTCACCCAGGGGTCGCGGCGGGTCATCATCACCGGCGAGGTCACCGCGTGCTGGAGCTGGGCACCCGCCTCCGGGGCCCCCGAGGCCTCGGCGATACGGGCCCACAGACGGCGTGCGGCACGCAGCTTGGAAATGGTCAGGAACTGGTCGGCGGTGGCCGCGTAGCGGAACTCCAGCTGGCCGAGGGCCGCTTCGGTGCTCAGCCCGGCTTCCGTGAGGGCCCGCAGGTAGGCGACACCGGTGGCCAGGGAGAGCCCCAGCTCCTCGGCGGCGCTGCCGCCGGCCTCGTGGTACGGCAGGGCGTCCACGGTCAGGGCGCGGACCCCGGGGTAATCGGCGGCGGCCGCCCGGGCGAGCTCCAACGCGTCGGCCGGGTCCAGCGCCTCGCCCGTACGGGCCTCGTGGCCCAGCGGGTCGGCGCCGAGACTCGCCCGTACCGCCGTCGGCTGCATCCTCCGTTCGGCGCACACGGCGAGGAACGCCCGCGCGGCCTCGGCGTATCCGGCTCCGGCGTCGAGCGAGACCGGGGCGAGGTCCAGGTAGACCCCGTCCAGCGCCCGGGCCAGGCCGTCGGCGGGGATGCCGCCGTGGCCCACGGTGAGCCAGAGGGAGGTGACCCCGTTCTCCAGATCGGCGAGGGCCGCCTCGTTGACACGCACGGGATCGGAGCCCGCGGGGCGCTGGCGCACGTCCCAGCCGTTCGCGGTGGTGCCTTCCGGCTTCCCGCCGCGCACGAAGGGGGCGAAGCCGGGGAAGCCGGTGTCGGGAGCCGCCCCGTCGGGCGGCGCGGTGTACAGCGGGCGGGTGGTGAGCCCGTCCTCGAGTGGGGTGGACAAAGCGTCTTCTGCGGCCTCGCCGGAGGCTTCCTTGCCCGACTTGCGCAGTACGCCTTCTACAAGGCGCTGCCACTGCTCATGCGTCGCGTCAGGGAACTCGGCGGCCAGGGAGAGCCCGTCGTCAGGCAGGACCGTCATGGCTCGAATGCTAGGGGGGCCGCTCAGCGGTGCACCATACCGCTGGGTGTGATCTCGCACTCTCATGACATACTAAAAGGATCCCGGAACAGGCTGCTGAGCAGCACTCTTGCGGCTGCCGCGGGCCGTGTGGCCGGCCGGGCGCACGGGGGTCACGATCCGCTCCGCTTCCCCGCACCGGCACGAGTGCGCTGTCACGCAGCCGCGAATCCCCTGCGGGCGACGCCCCTGAGGAACACTCGCGAACCTGCCACGACCGTGACCGCCGGATTGAAGACATCCCACAGAAGAACCGCGGGCGCGTGCGCGCGGCAGCGGCGTGTCGGCCCTGTCCGGCCTCGCCGGTGTCGGAGAGCGGTGCCCCGGATCTCTGACCGTCCCGCCGGCCGCACCGGCCCCGTCCAGCCCCGCCGGCGTGCGGGGGCGCGGGGGCCCGGCGGTTTCGGGAAGGGGCGGGGTGGGGGAGGGCCCCGCGGGGCTCCGGCGGGGGCGGCGCTGCAACGGCATGGCGGGCACGTTGCGCAACCGTGAAATCCGGCCACGCGATCCGGCCGCCCAACGGCCCCCCGACGCCGCTCGGAACGCAGCGAAAGCCCAGGTCACGACCGGTGCACTGGGCCGGTGGCCCGCCCGGGGCGGGCCGCCCGACGGGGGTTGACCACCGCCGGGGCCGCTGACAGGCTCCGGGCCATGACCGCGAACGCACCTCTCGTCCCGCGGCTCCACACCCCCGGCCCCTGTACCGCGCCGGACGCGTGTCCGGGCCGCTGTACCGGCCTCCGCCGAGCCTGATCCCAGGCGTCACGGCCCCGCCGGATCCGCCCCGAGCGACGCCCTTCCGGCCGGCTCGCCGCCCTTTCCGGCCAGTCCGCCGGGCCCTGCGCACGCGTCCCCCGGGCCCGGCACCGTCCCGCGTCCAGCCCGAGCGGAGCTCTGCCGCCCCGGGCCCCAGGTGTGTCCAACCGGTCAGGTCGGGGCTCGCGGTGTCCGGCAACGCCTCACCGCGTTGTCCTCACCCCCGCCGAGGCTCCGCCCCGACTCCCTCGTCCGCCTTGCGATGCACGGCACCAGTCGCCGCTCCCTCGACCAGCCCGACCCGTAAGACATCCCTGCCCACCCCGCAGGGCCGCGCCGTGCCCTGCCACGCCACACCACGCCCTCCGGGCCTCGCCCCATCTCCCCTCCACCACCTCCGCCGCGGACGAATGCCTCCGCGGCCTCGCCACCAGGAGTTCCCATGGCCACCGTCACCACCCCCGTCACCGTCACGAAGATCGGGGGCCGCATCGGCGCCGAGATCGGCGGCGTCCGCCTCGGGGGCGACCTCGCCGCCGGGACCGTCGCCGAGATCCGCTCCGCGCTCCTCGCCCACAAGGTCGTCTTCTTCCGCGATCAGGACCACCTCGACGAGGCCGGCCACGAGGCCTTCGCCCGCCTGCTCGGGGCCCCGGTCGCACACCCCACCGTCCCTTCCGCGGACGGCCGTTACGCCCTCGGCATCGACTCCCACCACGGCGCCCGTGCCAACCAGTGGCACACCGATGTCACCTTCGTCCCCGCTTACCCGGCCTTCTCCATCCTCCGCGCCGTCACCATCCCCCCGTACGGCGGCAACACCCTCTGGGCCAACACCGCCACGGCCTACTCCCACCTCCCCGCACCCCTGCGCGCCCTCGCCGACGGTCTGCGCGCCGTCCACTCCAACGCGTACGACTACGCCGCCCTCAAGCCCGATGCCCTCCCCGAGGCCCTGGCCCAGTACCGCGAGGTGTTCACCTCCACCACGTTCCTCACCGAGCACCCGGTGGTCCGCGTCCACCCCGAGACGGGCGAACGCACCCTCCTGCTCGGCAACTTCGTCCAGCGCATCGAAGGCTTCACCGGCCGGGACTCCCGCCTCCTCCAGGACCTCTTCCAGGCCCACATCGAGAGCCCCGAGAACACCGTGCGCTGGCAGTGGCGGGCAGGCGACGTCGCCATCTGGGACAACCGCGCCACCCAGCACTACGGCGTCGACGACTCCGACGACCACGAGCGCACCCTGCGCCGCGTCACCGTCGACGGTGACATCCCGGTCGGCCCCGACGGCGAGCCCTCCCGCCTGATCAGCCCCGAGACCGTCCCGGACCCCGCCTTCGGCATCCCCTCGGGCGCCTCGACCGCCGCCTGACCGGCCCCGCCCCGCCACCCGTACGCACTCCGAGGAGCCCCCGTGCCCCAGCTGCTCGCCCTCACCGGCAGCCCCTCCACCCACTCCCGTACCGCCGTCGTCGCCGATCACGTACTGCGCCGCCTCTCGCACGCCGGCTTCGACACCGCCCACCTCGCCGTCCGTGACCTGCCCGCCGCGGATCTCCTCTCCGCCCGGCGCGGCGAACCGGAGATCCGCGGGGCCCTGGAGGCCGTCGCCGAGGCCGACGGCCTGGTGATCGCGACTCCGATCTACAAAGCCTCGTACACCGGCCTGCTCAAGGCCTTCCTCGACCTGCTCCCGCAGGACGGGCTGGCCGGCAAAACGATCCTGCCGCTGGCCACGGGCGGCAGCCTCGCCCACGTCCTGACCATCGACTACGCCCTGCGCCCCGTCCTCGCCGCCCTCGGCGCCCGGCACGTCACCGCCGGCCGCTTCGTCCTCGACTCCTCCGTCGAGCGCGGCTCCGGCCCCGACCGGCTGCGGCCGGAGGCGGAGCTGGACCTCTTCCAGGCCGTCGACGAGTTCGCCACCGCCCTGCGCGCCGCGCGCGCCACCGCCCTCACCGCCACCCCGTAACCCCGTCAATCCCGAAACCCCGTACCGACAAGGAACCGTCATGGCCGCAGCACGCATACCGACCCCCACCTCCCGACGCCAGTTCCTGACCCTGCTCGGCATCTCGGCGGCCGCGGTGAGCTGCGGCACGGCCACCGCCAACGGCGGAGGATCCGGCTCCGGCTCCGGATCACAGGTCAAGACCCTCAAGTACCAGGGCTCGGTCGGCGCGGTCACGCTTCCCGAACTCGCCGCGGATCTGGGCTACTTCGAGGACGTCAAGCTCGAATGGGTCGGCAACACCACCAGCGGCCCGCAGGACATCCAGACCGCGGCCACCGGTCAGACCCACTTCGGCAGCGCCTTCAACGGCGCGGTCATCAAGCTCGCCGCCGGCAAGGCCCCGATCAAGGCAGTCATCTCCTCCTACGGCTCGGACCAGCACTCTTACGCCGGCTACTTCGTCCTGGAGGACAGCCCGATCCGCTCCGCCCGGGACCTGATCGGCAAGAAGGTCGGCATGAACACCCTGGGCGCCCACTACCAGGCGCTGCTCGACACCTACCTCGCCCGCAACGGTCTGTCCAAGGCGGACGCGGCCAAGGTCGAACCCCTGGTCGTGCCGCCCGTCAACACCGA
The DNA here is from genome assembly GCF_044750905.1 of Streptomyces sp. NPDC088762. Lineage (NCBI taxonomy): Bacteria > Bacillati > Actinomycetota > Actinomycetes > Kitasatosporales > Streptomycetaceae > Streptomyces > Streptomyces sp. NPDC088762. The sequence continues at coordinate 580,755 of NZ_JBIVKT010000004.1, read as the reverse complement.
ACAGGCGCTGCGCGCGAAGCAGATCGAGGTCGGGGTCCTCACCGGCATCCTGCGCGACAAGGCCGTCGCCTCCGGCGGCATCCGCCCGCTGTTCACCGACGTCGAGCTGCTCGGCCCGTTCAGCGCGGGCACGTACGTCATGACCGAGCGCTTCATCAAGCAGAACCCGGACACCGTACGGACCTTCGTGACCGGCGTCGCCAAGGCCATCGAGTGGTCCCGCACCACCCCGCGCGAGGAGGCCGTCGCCCGGATGACCGAGATCGTCAAGAAGCGCGGCCGGAACGAGGACACCACGGCACTGCAGTACTGGCGCTCGTTCGGGATCGCCGAGACGGGCGGCCGGATTCCCGACAAGGAGTTCCAGCTCTGGCTCGACTGGCTCGGCGAGCGCGGTGAGATCAAGCAGGGGCAGTTCAAGCCGTCCGACCTCTACACCAACGAGTTCAACGGATACGGAAAGGGGTGACGGCCGCCATGGCGAAGATCGTGTTCGACGCAGTGACCAAGGCCTTCGGGGACTTCACCGCCCTCGACGGCATCGACCTGGAGATCGGGGCGGGGGAGTTCGTGGTCGTCGTGGGCCCCAGCGGCTGCGGCAAGTCCACCCTCCTGGACCTCCTCGGCGGGCTGTCGGCCCCGACGGCCGGGCGGATCCTCCTCGACGGCAAGCCGGTCACCGGGCCGGGCCTGGACCGCGGCATCGTCTTCCAGCAGTACGCACTGCTGCCGTGGCGCACCGCCCAGGGAAACGTCGAGTTCGGGCTGGAGGCCACCGGTGTGCCGCGACGGCAACGTGCCGCGCGGGCCAGGGAGTTCCTCGAACTCGTCGGTCTGACCGGCTTCGAGGACCGGCACCCGCACCAGCTGTCCGGCGGCATGCGCCAGCGCGTGGCCATCGCACGCTCGCTGGCGTACGACCCCGACGTACTGCTGATGGACGAGCCGTTCGCCGCGCTCGACGCGCTGACCCGGGAGTCCCTCCAGGACGAGTTGCGCCGCATCTGGCAGAGCACGGGCAAGACCGTCGTCTTCATCACGCACGGCATCGAGGAGGCCGTCTACCTCGGGCAGCGGGTGGCCGTCATGACCTCGCGGCCCGGCCGGGTCAAGGAGGTCGTCCCGATCTCCTTCGGCCACCGCGAGGGACTGCTGGGGGAGGCCCTGCGGTCCAGCCCGGAGTTCGCCCGCTACCGGCACGAGATCTGGGACCTCCTCCACGACGAGGTGGCCCGCGCCCAGCAACTGGAGAAGGAGGCGGCAGCCGCATGACCACGGGAACAGACACCACCGCCCGAGCCGCCGCGGGCCTCGCCACCCCGCCCGGCGGCCTCACCACCCCGGCCGCCGGCGAGCCCGCCCCGAGGCCTGACGCGACCCCGGCCACCGGCGGGACCGCCCCGGCCGGTGCCCCGCTCCCCAAGGCCCCGTCTCCGTCCGGGCCGTCTCCGTCCGGGCCGTCTCCGTCCGGGCCGGCTCCGGCCGGCGCTGCTCCGGCCGCCGCCGGGCCGACCCCGGCCGCCGAAGGGACCGCCCCGGCCGCAGCCACGGCCAAGGGCCTGGCGGCCGGCCCCGCCGCCACCCGTACGACGTCCGCCGCACGAGCCGCCGTCCGCGTACTGAAGGCCGCCGCCCTCCGGAGCGCCGCGGTCCTCGCGCTCGTCGCGCTCTGGGAGGTCGCCCCCCGTGCCGGGCTGGTCGACGCCACCTTCCTGCCGCCCATCAGCGAGGTGGCAGTCGCCTGGTGGGAGCTGGCCGGCGACGGCCGGCTCGCCGACCACACCCAGGCCAGCCTGGTCCGCTCCCTCGGCGGCTTCGCCATCGCCGTGGCCGTCGCCGTCCCGCTCGGCCTGCTCATCGGCTGGTACCGGCCCCTCGCCGACTTCCTCGGCCCGCTGCTGGAGGTCTTCCGCAACACCGCGGCCCTCGCGCTGCTCCCGGTCTTCGTCCTCCTCCTCGGCATCGGCGAGACCTCGAAGGTGTCGATCGTCGTCTACGCCTGCCTCTGGCCCGTCCTGCTCAACACCATCAGCGCCGTCCGCAACGCCGACCCCACCCTGATCCGGCTCGCCCGGTCGATGGACCTCTCCACGCCCCGCCTGTTCCAGAAGGTGATCCTCCCGGCCTCCGTACCGGCGGTCTTCACGGGCATCCGCCTCGCCGGCGCCGTCTCCATCCTCGTCCTCGTGGCCGCCGAGATGATCGGCGCCAAGGCGGGCCTCGGCTACCTGATCAACGCCTCGCAGTTCAACTTCGCCATCCCGCAGATGTACGCGGGCATCATCACGATCTCCGCGATCGGCGTCGCCTTCAACCAGCTCCTCGTCACCGTCGAACGCCGCCTCAGCGTCTGGCGCGTCCCCACCGCCTGAAGCCCCCGCCGCTCCCCGCGCGGGCCGGCCGGCTCGGCCCCCCTACCGCCCCCCAGAAGGAACGGACCCCCATGACCACCGCACCCCGGACCCTGCACCTCAACGCGTTCCTCATGAACGCCGGGCACCACGACGCCGCCTGGCGCCACCCCGGCAGCAGCCCCGAACGGGCCACCGACCTGCGGTACTTCCAGGAACTGGCCCGCACCGCCGAGCGCGGCAGGCTCGACTCCATCTTCTTCGCAGACGGCGTCGCCCTCTGGGGCAAGGCCCGCTACAACGCCCTCGGCGGGTTCGAGCCGCTCACCCTGCTCTCCGCGATCGCCGCCGTCACCGAGCACATCGGGCTCATCGCCACCGTCTCCACCACCTTCAACGAACCCTTCAACCTCGCCCGCAAGTTCGCCTCCCTCGACCACATCAGCGGCGGCCGGGCCGGCTGGAACATCGTCACCTCCGGCAGCGTCGACGAGGCCCGCAACTTCAACCGGGACGAGCACCTGGAGCACGCCCGCCGCTACGAACGCGCCCGCGAGTTCCTCGACGTCGCCACCAAGCTCTGGGACAGCTGGGAGGACGACGCGATCGTCCTCGACAAGGAGCGCGGCATCTACGCCGACACCGACAAGCTCCACCCCGCCGCCCACCGGGGCGAGTACTTCGGCGTCGCCGGCCCCCTCAACGTGCCGCGCTCCCCGCAGGGCTACCCGCTGCTCGTGCAGGCCGGCTCCTCCGAGGACGGAAAGGAGTTCGCCGCCCAGTACGCCGAGGCCGTCTTCACCGCCCAGCAGACCCTTGCCGACGGCCAGACCTTCTACAAGGACCTCAAGTCCCGGCTGGCCCGCTACGGCCGCGCCGAGGGCGACCTGCTCGTCCTGCCCGGCATCGCCCCCGTGATCGGCTCCACCGAAGCCGAGGCGAAGGCCCTGGAGCAGGAGCTCACCGACCTCCAGATCCCCGAGTACGGCCTCGCCCAGCTCTCCGGGATGCTGAACGTCGACCTCACCGGCCTGCCCCTCGACGGCCCGCTGCCCGACCTCCCCGAAGAGCGGGACATCAACGGCAACAAGAGCCGCTTCACCCTCGTCGCCGAGCTCGCCCGCCGTGACGGCCTCACCCTGCGCGAACTGATCGCCCGCCTCGGCGCAGGCCGCGGCCACCGTACCTACGCCGGCACCCCCGAACAGATCGCCGACCAGCTGGAGGAGTGGTTCACGCAGGGAGCCGCCGACGGCTTCAACATCATGGCCCCGATCCTGCCGACCGGCCTGACCGACTTCGTCGACCACGTCGTGCCGATCCTGCAGCGCCGCGGCCTCTTCCGCACCGAGTACACCGGCACCACCCTCCGCGAGAACTACGGCCTGCCGCGCCCGGTCAACCGCTACGCGCGGGAATCCGTATGACCGTTCACGAGAGCGTCACCGACGTCCTCGTCGTCGGCGGCGGACCGGCCGCCACCTGGGCCGCCCTCAAGGCGGCCGAGGCCGGGGCCCGGGTCGTCCTCGCCGACAAGGGCTACTGCGGTACCAGCGGCTCCACGGCGGCCGGCGGCACCGGCGTCTGGTACGTCCCGCCCGAGCCCGCCGCCCGCGAGGCCGCCATGGCCTCCCGGGAGGGCCTCGGCGGCTACCTCGCCGACCGCCGCTGGATGGCCCGCGTCCTCGACGAGACCTACGACCGGATGAACGAACTGGCCACCGACGGCCGCTACCCCTTCCCGACCGGCCGGGACGGACAGCCGCTGCGAAACGGCCTCCAAGGGCCCGAATACATGCGGCGGATGCGGATCCGGATCCGCCGCGCCGGGGTCCGCGTACTGGACCACAGCCCGGTCACCGAGCTGCTCACCGACGCCGACGGCGCCGTCGCGGGCGCCGCCGGGTACCGCCGTCAGGCCCGCGAGCACTACCGGGTCCGGGCCGGCGCCGTGGTTCTCGCGACCGGCGGCTGCGCCTTCCTCAGCGGCGCGCTCGGAACCAACACCAACACCGGCGACGGCGCGCTGTTCGCCGCCGAGGCCGGGGCGGAGCTCTCCGGAATGGAGTTCTCCAACGCCTACGGCATCGCCCCCGAGGGCACCTCCGTCACCAAGACCGCCTTCTACTCCTTCGCCACCTTCTACCAGGAGGACGGCAGCGTGCTGGAGGGCGCCGCCGGCCAGGGCGGCCGCTCGGTCATCGCCCGCGAACTCCTCACCGGGGCCAAGGTGTACGCGCGTCTCGACCGTGCCGATGACGCCGCGCAGGCCGCAATGCGCCTGGCACAGCCGAACTTCTTCCTCACCTTCGACAGGCTCGGCATCGACCCCTTCACCGACCGCTTCGCCGTCACCCTGCTCGCGGAGGGCACGGTCCGCGGTACCGGCGGGATCCGGATCACCGGCGACGACTGCGCGACCGGCGTGCCCGGCCTGTACGCGGCCGGGGACGCGGCCACCCGCGAGGAGATCTGTGGGGGCTTCACCGGAGGCGGCAGCCACAACGCCGCCTGGGCCATCTCCTCGGGCAGCTGGGCCGGCCGGGGAGCCGCCGGGCACGCCCTCTCCCTCGGCTCGGGACGGGCCGCCGCCCGCCCCGTCACCGGCGCCGGAGGCGCGGGGCTGCGCCCGACGGGGACCCCCGGAGCCGCCGACGGGCACCGCGCGGCCGTGGAACTCGTACAGGCGCAGGTGCTCCCGTACGACAAGAACTACCTGCGCCACGGAGAGGTGCTGGGCGACGCCCTGCGCACCCTCGACGGGACCTGGGCCGAACTGCGCGGATCCCTGCACGGGCAGGGCGCCGACCTCGTCAAGGCCCGGCAGGCGGCCGCGATGACGGCGCACGCGCGGTGGATGTACGCGGCCGCACTCGCGCGGCCGGAGAGCCGGGGCATGGCCCGGCGCCTCGACCACCCGGAACAGGACCCGAGGCTGCACCACCGCATCACCGTGGGCGGACTCGACCGGGTGTGGACGCGGGAGGAGGCGGCGGCATGATCGAACTGGTCTCGCAGGAACGCTGCATCGCCTGCGACAAGTGCGTCGAGGTCTGTCCGACGGACGTGTTCGAGCGGGGCCCCGACGGGATCGCGGTGCTCGCCCGGCAGGAGGACTGCCAGACCTGCTTCATGTGCGAGGCCAACTGCCCGGTCGACGCGCTGTTCGTGGCCCCGCAGACCCGGCCGCTGCCGGACGACCCGGCCGTCCGGGACGAGGCGGGACTGGTGGGGCGGGGCCTGCTCGGCAGCTACCGGCGCGAGATCGGCTGGGGCGAGGGGCGTACGCCCGGGGCGCTGCGGGCCGTCGGTCCGGCGCTCGGGCCGGCGGCGAAGCCCATCACCTCCTGAGCGCGCGGGGGCGGGTCCCGCTCGGACTCGCCCCCGCCCGTGTGGTCAGACCGTGAGGACGATCTTGCCGCGGGTGCGGCCCGCCGCGCTCAGCTCCCAGGCCTTGGCCGCCTCGGCGAGCGGCAGCACGTGCTCGACGTTCACGCTGAGCTTGCCGGCATCGGCCAGCTCGGCCAGGAAGGTCAGGTCGGCGGTGTCGGGGCGCACCCACAGCTGGTGCGCCCCCTTGGCGGCGGCCTGCTGGTCGGCGATGGAGACCACCCGGTGGCGCTCCTTGACCAGCGACTGGAGGGTCTCCACGACGTCGTCCCCGTGGAAGTCGAGGCCCGCGTCCACGCCTTCGGGCGCGAGCGCGCGGATCCGGTCGGCCATGCCCTCCCCGTACAGGACCGGCTCGGCGCCGAGCGAGCGCAGGTAGTCGTGGTTGTGGGCGCCGGCCGTGCCGATGACCCGCAGGCCGAGGGCGACCGCGATCTGCACGCCGAAGGAGCCGGTGCCGCCCGCGGCGGAGTGGATGACGACGGTCTCGCCGGAGGTGAGGCCCACGCGGGTGAGCGACTGATAGGCGGTCAGGCCGGCCAGCGGGAGGCCCGCCGCCTGCTCGAAGGTCAGCTCGCGGGGCTTGCGGGCCAGGGTGCGGACGGGGGCCGAGACCAGTTCGGCATAGGTGCCGAGCTGCACCCACTCCTTGCGGACGTAGCCGTACACCTCGTCGCCGACGGCGTGGTCGAAGGTGTCGGGACCGACCGCCTCGACGACGCCGGCGACGTCCCACCCGGGTATGACGGGGTGGCGCACCTCGAGGATCGGGGCGACGTATCCGGCGGCGATCTTCCAGTCGACCGGGTTGACCCCGGCTGCCTTGACGCGGACGAGGACCTCGCCCGGCCCGACCTTGGGCTCCGGGGCGTCAACGAGGGTGAGGTTGTCGGCAGTTCCGTATGCGCTGTACGTGATGGCCTTCATGATCTCCACCAACGGGCCCCGGGCTCACGCTATTCCGGGTTTTTCGCACCGCCGGATCCCCTGATCCCGCCTTCGTCCCCTGCTCATGGCTCAGGCCGGCAGGGTGTTGCGGTGCGAGCGCCGACGGGCCGCGCTGAAGAGCGCCTGGATCTGGGTGCCCGACTGGCCGACGTCGTCGAGGGGAGAGGGGAAGGGCAGCCGCACGTCGCGGTGGCCGCGCCGCTCCTCCAGCCGCAGGGTGATCCCGTACCGGTCCATGGCCACCGGCAGCGCGCGGAGCACGGCACCGGTGGGCAGCGGGTGGACCAGGCGCAGGAGCAGGGTGACGAGGTCCGCGTGGTCGTCGAGGAGGTGCGTGAGCATGCCCGCTTCGTACCCGGCCAGCGGATCGGGGCGGGCCGCCTCCAGCTCTTCGAGGCCGACGTACGCGAACCCGTCCGCGGTCTCGAGGACCGCCCGGCCGAATTCCACGCAGGTGGAGCCGGCCGCCTCGTCGCTGTAGGGGGTCAGCAGGCGGCCCGTGAGGGTGACGCGGGCGCGCACCCGGTCCCGTACGGGGGTGGGGGCGACGTCGGTGAACGGACCCGCTCGGCGTCGGTGGGCCGGGCGGCCGGACTGGCGGGGGTGCGGACACCGGACATGCGCATGCGGATCACTCCATCGTCCCGGAGGCGGACAGCTGGGTCGTTGTACTTAGGTAAGCCTAACCTAATGCTTGGGGTCCGGGGTGGGTGGCCGGGAAGGGTCGTGTCGCTGTTGGGCTGAACGGGTGAAACGCGAGAGGATGGGGGGATGCACATGAAGCGCACGGCCGAGGCGGCCCGGTGAGCAGGTACGACGTCACCGACGAACAGTGGGAGGGGCTCGCGCAGGTGGTCCCCCTGCGCAGTCGCAACGAATGGCCCTCCCGGGTGGACCACCGCACGATCCCCAAGGCGCCCGGAGCGTCCGCGGCGGAACAGCGGCGCTTCGTGGTGATCCGGGTTCAGATCTTCGCCGACGCCCGGGAGGTGGCGGAGTACCTGATCGCGCAGATCCCGGTGCTGCTCGACCTGACCGGAGCGGACAGCGAAGTGGCCAAGCGGATCCTCGACTTCAGCAGCGGTGTGGTCTTCGGGCTCGGCAGCGGAATGCACCGGGTGGACCGGAACGTCTTCCTGCTGGCGCCCGTCGGGACCGAGGTCGAGGGGATCGCGGCCGCGGCCGTCCCCCGATCGTAGGAAGGTCGCGACGCCGGAACGGTTCGCCGGGCCCACGGGGGGCCCGGCGGCCCGTACCGTCCCGCGCATGAACGCCCCCGAAGCCACCGTCGCGTTACCCGCGGCCCCCGGAACCCCGAACCCCTCCCGCCGGGCCGCGGCGGCGCCGCCTCCCGTGCCGCTGGCGCCCGTGCCGCCGCCGCCCGGGCCGGCCCAGGCCGCCCCCGGTGTCCGGCCGCCGGCCGAAGCTCGCGCGCGGGCGGGGTCCGCCGGTGCGGCACCGGTCGTGCCGACGCAGGTGGGTGCCGACGGCCTCGGGCGGCCCGCACCGCCTGCCGAGCCCGCGCGGCGGACGGAGCGGCGGCCCGTGGTCACCGGGCTGCGGCTCTCCGCGTTCGGACCGCATCGCGGCGCCGCCTTCCGGCTCGGGCCCGTCACGCTCTTCGCGGGGCCGAGCGGCAGCGGCAAGACCCAGGCGCTGGCCGCCTACGAGGCCCTCGCCGCGCTGGGTTCCGGCGCCACGCTGGAGGAGGCCTTCCCGGATCCGGGGCTCCGCATCCCCGACCTGGCCGTCCCCGACGCCGGTCGGCGGCGCGGATTCCGCATCGGCTGTACGGTCGACGGCCCCGCCGGGCCGGTCCGGCTCGACCTCGCCGTCCAGGCCGAGCCCGCCCTGCGGATCGCCGGCGAACGGCTCTCCCAGGACGGGCAGGTCCTGCTCGCCACCGCTCTGCGCGACCCCGGCCGCCGCTCGGTGCAAGCGGCCTGGCTGACCGGCGGCGCCATCGGAGTCACCCGGGCCCCGCTGCCGGACGACCGGCTCGGCACCGCCCTGCTTCCCCTCCGCGTCGCCGGGGCCACCGCCGGCCAACGGCAGGTACTGGCCGCCGCCGAGCAGGTGGTCGTGGCCCTGCGCTCGGTGTTCCCCTGCGACCCCGGGCCGGAACGCATGCGCGCGCCCGTCCCGCCGGGGGAGGGCAGGCTGCGGGCCGACTGCGCCAACCTGGCCGACGTACTGCGCCGGACCCGCCGCGAATGCGGCACGCGGCACGCGCTGCTGACCGAGGCGGCCCGTACCGGCTGCGCGGGCCCCGTCACCGGGCTGGAGGTGCGGGCCACCGCGGGCGGGCCCGTCACGGCCGTGCTCGACCGCGGCCCCGCCCGGCCCGCCACGGAACTGGCCCGCCTCGGCGCCGGCGAACTGCGCTTCCTCGCGCTGGCGCTGGTCCTGCTGACCGGTCCTGGCGTGCTCGCCATGGACCCCGCCGCCGAACTGCTCTCCGCGCAGCAGGCGCTCACGGTGCTGGCCGACGGCTTCGACCGCTGCCTTGACCGGCGCCAGGGCGCGGAACTGCTGCGCCTGGCCCAACTGGCCGGCGCACGCGGGCACGTCCGCCTGGTGGCGGCGGTGGGGGAGGAGCTCGGGGGCATCGCCCGGAGCCTCCCCGGTGTCACGGTGGTAGACCTGAGCCCATGAACGAGGCGAAGAAGACGAACGAAGCGGGCGAGGCGGGCGAGGCGGGCGAGGCCGGAGGGGCCGGCGGGACGCGCGGGGCCGCCGACCCGCACGGTGAGCGGCTGGGGCAACTCCAGCGCAGGCTGGCCGACTTCGCGGCGGCGCGCGGCTGGGAGCCGTACCACACGCCGAAGAACCTGGCGGTGGCGCTGAGCGTGGAGGCGGCCGAACTGGTCGAGATCTTCCAGTGGCTGACGCCGGAACAGTCCGCGGCGGTCATGGAGAAGCCGGAGACGGCCCATCGCGTGGCCGACGAGGTGGCCGACGTACTCGCGTATCTGCTGCAGTTCTGTGAGGTTCTCGGGGTGGATGTGCTGGATGCGCTCGCCGCGAAGATCGAGAGGAACGAGCTCCGCTTCCCGGTGACGGGCCCCCCGACGCCGAATCGTCACTCTTCGGAGTGATGGACTCGTCCACAATCACATTTGTGTCCACATTTTCCGAATACCCCTGGCTTTACTGACCCGTTGCCCTCACTCTGGGTAGTGGTGAGGAACGGCGGGATGTCGTGCGGACGGGGGACGGCATATGGATGCGGTACGGCTCATCGCGGCCGGCCGGCACGCGCTGGCACAGAGTGGGGCTGCGTGGGACATAGTGGGCGAGGCCTGGCAGGCCCAGGCGCTCGCGCAGGGAGTCGGGGGCTATCTGGCGGTCATCGGGCCGCCGGAGCTGAGATCGGAGGCACGGGGACTGGGGGAAGCGGGAAGCAGAGGCTGCGGGGTGCTCGACCGGGCGGCGCTGCGCGGAGAGGGCAGCGCGCCCGAGTATCCGCCGCGGGCGGCTCAGTTGACGCAGGTGTCGGATGTGCGTCAGGCGCTGCTCGGACTCCAGGCGCTGCTCGGCGAAGTGGGCATAGCCCTGGTCGGGGTGGCCTGCGGGACGGACGAGGAGGCCCTGTACTGGCAGTGCATAGAGTCGATCGACGCGGCGGACGAGTCGAGCGACCGGGTGCGGGCCCTCCTGCGCCGCATGACGGTGCGCGAACGGGGGTCCGCCTCGGGCGTGGCCTGAGCGAGGTGATGGGGAGGGAACGGGGTAGTGGGGTCCCGCCGCGCGCGACGGGACCCGCACGGTCAGTACGACCGGTCGGAGGGGCGCTCGCTCTCGGCGGCACGGCTGCCCGTGGCACCGAGGGTGCCGGGGGTACCGGCCGTGCCGGTGGCGCCGGGCGAGCGGTCGGTGGAGGACTGGAGGTCGGCGTCGAGCTGTGAGAGGTCGGCGTTCAGCGCCGCCATCAGCTCTTCCATCTGCTGGAGCAAGCCCTTCGGCGCGCCGCCCTGGGCGGGTGCCGCGGGCTCCGGACCTGCGTGGTCGTGTGCTGCCTGTCCGGTCTGTCCGTCCTGTCGGCAGGTCTCCGGCACGGACTCATGGGACATGGCGGCCTCCTCGGCCCTGGCCCTTCCCAGGCGGAAGGGTGCGGTGGACGCACCGGCGAAAGGCCGCCGGCGCGCGGGCCGGGCGGTCCGGCTCCCTCCGAGCCAACGATCCCCCTCCGGGCTGGTCACTGGCGGGGCCCGGGGTGGACCGTCCGGTTGACGCAGATTCACCCGGGCGGGGTGGGACGCGGGCGCCGCCCGGAGGCGGCCCGGGGAGGCAGGATGGGAGCATGGATCTTCGCATTTTCACCGAACCCCAGCAGGGCGCGAGCTACGAGACCCTCCTGACCGTCGCCAAGGCCACCGAGGACCTCGGCTTCGATGCGTTCTTCCGCTCCGACCACTACCTGAAGATGGGCTCGGCCGACGGTCTGCCCGGCCCCACCGACGCCTGGATCACCCTCGCCGGCCTGGCCCGCGAGACCAGCCGGATCCGGCTGGGCACGCTGATGACGGCCGGCACCTTCCGGCTGCCCGGCGTCCTCGCCATCCAGGTGGCCCAGGTCGACCACATGTCCGGCGGCCGCGTCGAACTGGGCCTGGGGGCCGGCTGGTTCGAGGAGGAGCACAAGGCGTACGGGATCCCCTTCCCGGCGGAGCGGATGGCCCGGCTGGAGGAGCAGCTGGCCGTCATCACCGGCCTGTGGGCCACCGAGGCCGGCGCCACCTTCGACTACACGGGCAGCCACTACCGGGTGGAGAACTCGCCCGCGCTCCCCAAGCCCCTCCAGGCCAAGGTGCCCGTACTCATCGGCGGCCACGGAGCCCGCCGCACCCCGCGGCTCGCCGCACGGTACGCCGACGAGTTCAACATGCCGTTCGGGTCGATCGCCGACAGCGAGCGGCAGTTCGGCCGGGTCCGGGAGGCCGCCGAGGAGGCCGGGCGCAAGGCCGACGACCTCGTCTACTCCAACGCCCTCGTGGTCTGCGTCGGCAAGGACGACGCCGAGGTGGCCCGCCGGGCCGCCGCCATCGGCCGCGACGTGGACGAGTTGAAGGCCAACGGCCTGGCCGGCTCCCCGAACGAGGTCGTCGAGAAGATCGGGGCCTACGAGGCCATCGGCTCCTCCCGCGTCTACCTCCAGCTGCTCGACCTCGACGACCTGGACCACCTGGAGCTGATCTCCTCCCAGGTGCTCTCCCAGCTCGGCTGACCCGGGAGCCGCACCCCATGCCACGCGCGTCCGGCCCGCTCGCCGAAGCCCTGGCCCGCAGGACCGTGCTGCTGGACGGCGGGCTGAGCAATCAGCTCGCCGCCCAGGGCTGCGACCTGTCCGGCGGCCTCTGGACGGGCCGGGTGCTCGCCGAACGGCCCGACCAGGTCGAGGCCGCCCACACGGCGTACGCCCGGGCCGGCGCCGAGGTACTGATCACCGCGAGCTACCAGATCGGCAAGGAGGCCCTCGCGGCCCACGGCCACGACCGCGCCGCCACCACGGCCCTGCTGCGCCGCAGTGTCTCGCTGGCCGCCCGCGCGGCCGACGCCGCCGACCACGAGGTGTGGGTGGCCGCCTCCGTCGGCCCGTACGGCGCGGTGCTCGCCGACGGCTCCGAGTACCGCGGCCGCTACGGCCTGAGCGTGCGCGAGCTCGCCGCCTTCCACCGCCCTCGCGTCGAGGCCCTGCTCGCCGCCGGCCCCGATGTCCTCGCCCTGGAGACCGTCCCCGATCCGGACGAGGCCGAGGCCCTGCTCACCGTGCTCGCCGAGACGGACGCCCCCGCCTGGCTGAGCTACACCGTCGCCGGGGGCCGCACCCGCTCCGGCGCGCCCCTCCCCGAGGCCTTCGCCCTCGCCGCGCGGTCCCCGCAAATCATCGCTGTCGGCGTCAACTGCTGCGACCCGTCGGACGTCCTGCCCGCCCTCGCATCGGCGGCGACCACCACCGCAAAGCCCCTCCTGGCCTACCCCAACGACGGCTCGGTCTGGGAGGCCACCACCCAGACCTGGCACGCCCCCCAAACCCCCGCCCCGTGGCCCACCGACGCCTGGCACCGCACGGGCGCCCGCCTCATCGGCGGCTGCTGCCGCATCGGCCCCGACCGGATCGCCGCCCTCCGCCGGAAAATGAGGGGAAGCGAGCGGCAGTGACCAGCAACAATCGGTCGTGTGTTCCTGACGATCTCCACCACCGGTTCCCCTGAACGACCCGCCACCGACCTGGGCTACCTGCTGCACAAGCATCCCGGGAAGACGCAGGCGTTCTCCACCTCCCACGGCACGGCGTAGATCACGTCCTGGAGAAACCTCGGGTTCCACCGCCGACGCCACGGCAAGGCGTGAAATACGAGGTGTAGCACCGTGAGGCGGGTGCACGGCGGTGTTGGTGCCGGGGAGGGCCGCCGCGGGGCTCGGGTCGCCCGACTGGTCCACACGGTTGAACATGGCCGGAGTCAACACGGATCGTCCGGTGGTGAAACACACCGACGTGGTAGTGCGGGCCCGCTGCACTGGGGGCCGAAAATCTGGCATCATGGCACGAGTCCGAGGTGATGTACGGACAACGCCTGCCCCGTATTGCCTGCTAGAGCGTTGGGGTAGAGCATCCGAGGATCGGTCACCGGTCCTCGCCTAGAGCCTCTGGGGTTCCCGCCCCGGAGGTTCTTCTGGTTTCAGAGCCTGTGAGCCTGAGCGTTTCTTCACTCAAGCGGGGCCATCTTGCCACAGCGGAAGGTGATCACACTTGCTCGCACGGCGACTTGGCGGACTCATCTGACGAGATGTCTACTCCGCGGCCGGGGCGGATGGGTACGGTATGCCCCCATGACCGCCGTGCTGTCCACCGTGAAGCCCCCGCGTGCCCTGCTGGTCTCCCGCATCAGCGTGGACCGCGGCGACAAGTCCACCTCCCTCCAGCGCCAGGCCGAGGAACTCACCGGATGGCAGGAGTCCAAGGGCTACGCGTTGACGCACCTCGTGGTGGACAAGGCCGTCAGCGGCTCCATCGACCTCCACAAGCGGCCTTCCCTCGGGCCGTGGATGACGGAGGAGGGGCTGCGGGCCTGGGACGTCATGGCCGTCACCACACAGGACCGCATCGGCCGCAACGACCTGCATTTCCTGGCGTTCGTCAAGCTCATCATCGACCTGGAGAAGCGCCTGGTCGTCCTGGACGACCCCGGCTTCGACATCTCCACCGAAGACGGCCGGATGATCGCCTACATCAAAGCGATCCAGGCCGCCAAGGAATTGAAGAAGATCCGGGAGCGGTGCACGAACACCTCGCGCTGGCTGCGGAACAACGGCTGGTGGAAGGGTGGCAACCCTCCGTTCGCGTACCTTCCTGAGAAGGTCCGCGGCGGCCGGATGGTCCTCGTTCCGGATACGAAGTACGCGAAGATCCTGAAGTGGATCTGCGAACAGATCCGCGAGGGCATCTCTCCCCAGTCCATCGCACAGCAGTTGAACGAACGGGGCGTGCTGACCTGGCGGGACCGGCTCCGGGAGCTGCGCCTGGAAGAGGCCGCCCGCCAGGAGGAGGAGTACACCGGCCTCGGCGTCCAGGGACATCTGTGGAACCCCAACGTCGTCGCCAACATCGTCCGGCACCCCTCCATCGCCGGGTTCCTCGCGTTCGAGGGGCGAATTCACGAGGACGATGCCGGCGAACCGCTGATGTGCACCGCTTTCCCGATCCTCTCCGAGTCCGAGTGGCGGACCACGGTCGTCTGCTTGGACGCCCGCAGCAAGCCCAAGCCGATCGAGGCCCCCCGGATCGTCCTCGGCAGCGGCGGGATCTCCCTGTACGCGGGCATCGGCAGCTGCCGCAACTGTGCGTCCGCGGTCTACCTGCACCGCACCACGAAGAAGCTCAAGTCGGGCACGGTCGTGTACGCCAACTACCGGTGCCACGCCTCCGCGCGCGGTGTCGTCTGCGACTTCCGGGCCGCGGTGAAGCAGGAGGAGTTCGAGGGCTTCTTCGAGGACACGCTGCTGACCGCGACCGGGCACCTGCCCGAGGTCACGAAGGTCTGGATCCCCGGCGAGGACCACACCGAAGAATTGGAACGGGCCCGGCGCCGGCTCGACCAGCTGGAGACCGACTACGCCGAGGGCGTCTACGACGACGACCCTCCCGCGTACCGCCGCATCCGGTCCCTGATCAACGAGAAGGTGGCCAAGCTGGAGCTGCTGCCGCACCGCCCCTCCCAGTACATCTACCGCGAGACCGGGCGGACCTGGGGCGAGAAGTGGCGCAGCATGAATGACCTGGACCGGCGCGCGTTCCTGACCCAGACGGGCACCCGCATGGTCGTCTGGAAAGAGGGCTACAACCCCGACCATGCCGGCCTCGTGGCCGACCTGGGGGACATGAAGGACCTGACCGCGGCGGCCGGAACGCTCTCGATCGACCTCAAGCGCGAGGCGGTGCGCCAGCACGCCCTCAGCAACGTGTCCAAGAGGCAGTTCCTGGAGATGGTCAAGGACGGCGTTCTGAACCAGCCCCGGCCCCTCCTACGCGTTGCCTGACTCCGGCCGGGGGAGCTGCTCGAACCGGACATAGATCGCCGACATGTCCGTGTCGGTCAGGGTGCCCTCCTGGTAGAGGGTGTGCAGGGCGTTCTCGTCCAGGGTCGGGACCGGAGGGAACGCGCGCTCGAAACAGCCGCGCTGTTCGCAGATCGCCACCGCGGCGGCGTAGTCGACGGCGAGTCGCAGCGTCGGAGCGATGGCGGAGGACCGGTAGGACACCGAGGGGCTCTTTTCTGCGCGAAATGATCAAGAAGATGCGGCGAAGCTGACGGCAGGGCTCAGCGACGGGAAATTCGTCTTCTTGATCACGCAGCAGTGAGGGCCGAGCGGCGGCCCTCGTACGTCCTCCTTGGACTCGGGTACTTCAGCACCCGCTCCTCCGTGACACAAGGCGACACGCGGAGGGGTCGACCCCCAGGGGGTCGAAGGCACCCCCGCCCACCGCCTATCCGCCGCGGCCGGCACGAGGACACGAAAAAGGGCCCGGTCAAACCAGGGCCCTTTTTCGACCAGAAGACATCCAACCCACTACCCGAAAGGAAATCGAAGTCAGTTTACCTCAACGGGGGCGAAACTAATGAGTGTGGATATCCGTGCGGGGCCGCGTTTATGTCGCCCTATTGCCGCGCTAGACAACCACAGGAAGAGCGAGAACGGTGACGTCGCCGCGGTAGCCGCCGAACATGTAATTCGGATTGATCCGCCACCCGCTCCGCTCCTCGCGCACGATCCCCGCCGTGCGGAGTTCCTTCAGCGCCTTCGAGACGGTGGCCGGCGTCGTGCCCAGTTCATCGGCGATGGTGCACTGAGAGCCTGTCGCGGACTCGCCCGGGGAGCTGGGGTACTGCCCACTCGTCAGATAGAACAGCACGCGGTACGCCTGCGGTGAAAGGTCGTAGCGGACATGGGAGCGGTAGTCGTTCCGCAGCAGTGCGGCACCGGTACGGAACTGCTCGGGGGTGTGCTTGTAATCGACTGTGGTCATGCCGTCACCTTCATCGGCTCGGGAGTGATGAGCAGGTTGAACG
Source organism: Streptomyces sp. NPDC088762 (assembly GCF_044750905.1). Classification (NCBI taxonomy): domain Bacteria; kingdom Bacillati; phylum Actinomycetota; class Actinomycetes; order Kitasatosporales; family Streptomycetaceae; genus Streptomyces; species Streptomyces sp. NPDC088762. The sequence continues at coordinate 564,494 of NZ_JBIVKT010000004.1, read as the reverse complement.
TGTCGATGGCCTGCGTGTGTTCCTTCGCCTTTCCACTGAAGGAGTACGAGGGGTTGACGCGCAGCTTGGCCTGACGTACCGAGTAGATCAGCTTCGCGTTCTTCAGCTTCTTCAGGGACCGAGCGACCTTCGGCTGATCCACCTTCGTCAGAGCGTCGGCGATCTCCTGCTGGCTGATGACGATGACCCGGTCCGGCTCGCGATGGTCCAGAAGCTCGAAGAGGACTCCGTACACCTCGTAGTCGAGCCGGGCGAAGCGGTCTTCCCGTGCGGTACGCCAGAACGCCTTGGCCAGGAGGGCGAAGCCCTGGTCCATGAAGCTGTACGCCCCGTAAACCGGCTCTTCCGTAACCGCCTCCCACTGCTGGTTCTGCACTGCGTACGCTCCTGTTCGACGGCCTTGTGGCGACAGGTTAGCTCCATGATTTTCTGTTCTTATAGCGCCAAACGGGGGGCGGGCCTCTCGAAACGTATGCCTCATGTGGCATACGTTTATGCCTTATGCGGCATACCAGAAGGCCACTTTGCCCAGTAACCGCAAGGGGTGTGGTCCCTATGAAGATGAGCAACAAGCAAAAGCACAAGCAGCTGCGTAGAACAATAGACACCTTCGGTGTCTATTGGTGCGAACCGTTCGAACTGTCGTTCGACTACGTCGAACGTTGTCCATCCGGGTTCGCCTGACGGGACGAAGGGTCAGGCGAACCCGAGAGGCTGTAGGCCGCGGACAGCACCCGCAGTCGACGCGGAGCGCTCCCCATGCTCTAGATAAATCATAAAAACGGCCTGGAGGGCGTCCCCGCCCCTGGTCGGGCAACGAGACCACCTCACCTCCCCCAGCCCCCCGCAGGGCCGTACAGCGATTCGAGAGACCCGTGACAGAACATCAGGCCCCCGCCACCGCGGTCGGCTTGCTCATCTACTTCATCAACCGCTGCCCACTCCAGCTGCGGGACAGGGTGCGCCCCGCCGACAGGCCCAAGCTCCACCGGCTGTTCGCGAAGCTCTGCACCCAGCACTCCGCGGCCAACCTCCAGGCCGCCACTGACGCCTACTTCGACCTGCTCAAGCTCCGGCGCCTGGAGCACTCCCTGGCGGATGACTTCATGTACCGCCTGGACGGCCTACTTGAAGGTGTCAAGGCGGAGTCGGCCGGACCGTGACAGCTGGCCCCGACGACACGAACCCCGCTAAAAATCACCTCCTCCGCGATGGCCTCTCTGTGTGCCAGCGTCTGTTCCATGAAGACTCAGCATGAAGAGGCCGCCGCCGACTCCGACCCCGCCAACGAGTGCGGGTGTGACCCTGGCCCGATGGTCACCCTGTCGGTTCAGGTACCCGAGTGGGTCCTTAAGACCGCGGCCGAGACCGCGGCGCTCAGCATGGCCGAAGCCAAGGAAGTGCTGAGCGGCTCAGCGGAGGAGAAGCGGGAGACCGTCCGGGGCCACCTCTATGTCGACGCGCAAGTCATGATGGACATGCGCACCGACGCGGAGAAGGCGTTCGTGCAGCTGCGGAGCACGCTTCCCGAGGGTGACATCTGCACCGACTGTGCCACGGATGCGAAGCTCGTGGAGGCCGAGGAAAACATGCTCGGCGCCCTAGGCTGCGCCATGACGGCGTGCTTCGTCTCCGAGCTGGCTGACTACTCCGAGGCGTTCACCGACATGCTCGTCGCACAGATCGAGGAGCCGTACGCCGTGAGCACGGCCGCGGCCTAGAACAAGACTTCCGCGTCCGCGCCGGCCGCGGGCACCAGCACCTCCTCCTGCTCGAAGGGCAGGAACAGCACTCCGCCCAGCTCCACCTCCCTCTCCGATCCGTGGCACAAGATCAGATCCAGTGCTCGCTCGCGGGGGCGGGGGTGCTTGTGATCGGCGATGCGCCGAGTGTCCGGGCTGACCGCCACGGAGCGCCGGCAGACGGGGCAGGAAATTCGAGGCCAAGCGGGCATGACGAAGTCCCCTTCGTGGAGGGCATGGTGAGTGTGAGTGCGTCCCGAGAACCGGGGTTGATTGGAGATTAAGAGCGGGCGGCTGTGGCTGGCGACTGCTGGCGGAAAATCACGTCAGGAACGGTGTCCTCCCATGTCCACCAGGGGGTAAACGGTGTCCACCCGGTGTTTTCGGGGAGTGGCCTCTAGCAGGCTCTAAATACCTCTAAGAACCTCTAGGCAGTTACACCACACATTGGCCGGTTCCGTTCGCTCATGGCCGGAGTCTTGCATGGCGGTTGGGCGCCTGCCGCGGCATGGGAGCGATCCCGGCCAGCACGGCGACAGTGAGCCTCGGTGAGGTTCGGTGAGAACCGGTGAGGGGTGCCCAACGGTGTGCTCCATGGATTGGGCTGAATCTCGGCGGCACCGCCTGGCGCCCGCAGGCGCCGCGTCAGGTCCTCGCGTAGGTCCCGGTCCAAGTGAAGGCGTCCAGGGCCCTCACCGCCCGCCAGCAGTCGAGGAATCTCGATTGCAGGTTGCAGCCGTCCAAGCCAAGATCACCAGCTCGGAGATCAAGGGAGTTCTGCATGAGTCTTCTGGTGCACACCTTCATACGCAACGCTGACGGCGGCCTGGAGCTGCTGGAGGACCCGCCCAACGGCGAAGACCTCGCCGGAGGCGAGCGCTGGCGCACGGTTGTGTGGGGGTCGCAATCCGCGCGGCTTCTGGGAGCGCGCTTCCTGCCGCGGTTGGCAGACGGGGACCTATACGTCGAAGCGGCGGACGTGGCCGGGTTCTTGGAGGAGTGCATGCTGCTCCGGAACGAGAGCGAGGCCCTCGTGGCAGGCGTGCAAGAGCCTGCTGGGCCTGCTCTCCTCGACAATGTGGAGAGCAAGCTGGACAACTTCATCACGGCCTCCCGCCGAGCTCTGGACGTGGGCGGGGGCGTCCTCATCTGGTAGCCGCGGAGGGGTACGTCTCCAGGTGGCGCACAATGCCCCTCTGGGGCTGCGGAACGGCGCACCGCGGTCCCCGCTACTCCAGGCCGTGAGCCGTATGCCAACGGCGGGCACGAGCACGCTCATCGGGGCCGGGGCCCCACACTGCGACCTCCCGGCGCTCGCCGACCTTGACGTGCCACAGCTCGTGCTGTGGCACCGTCCAGTGGGGCGGTAGGTGGCCGGTAGATCAGATATACGCCGCGGAGCGTTCGCCGGCTGCATCGGACGACGGTCGGACATGGTGAGGGCCTCTCAGGCAGGGGGAACCAGACATCCCTGTCCCAGCCGAGCCGCGAGAGAAGCGGTAGCGCCTGGAACCCTGACCGGGCCGCACAGAGGGGCGGGGCGCGTCTCTGTGCGGGAGCGTAGACATGCTGCTGACCGCGGGTCCAGCGCCGCCGCGGAACCTCACCCGGACGGTGCCCAGGCCAACGCCGGCAGTCCGGGGCCCTCTTCGTCGCCCCTGCCCCGAGGAGACTGTCGAGGCCCACATCTTGGGCACCCGGAAATGGAAATGCCCCTGCCGGCCACCCCGAAGAGCGGCCCCAGCAGGGGCGAGAGCACCGAACCTCTCCCGGAGGAGAGTTGGAACGTCGGCGCTGGTGATCCCGGATACGAACTCGCGATCAGGTCCGACACTACCAGCAGCACCGCGGCGTTGTCACTGCCTGAGGCCACTGTCCGCGGAATTGATACTGCCCAAATTCTAATTCGGCAATTCTATTTGATGGGTCAGGCAGGGCGGCTCGGGAATTTCGCGATTAATGGCCGGGGGGTCTTATCTGTCAAGAGGAATTCAAGAACTGCCCGCATGGTGAACGGTGGGATTCCTCACCTCCTAATTCCTATTTCTTTCCCCGGGGCCCTGGTATCGCCCCCGATTCTTTGAGAAAATCAGGGGGTAAAGCAGCAGGGCCCGCGTGGAACCGGGCCCCACCGGATACGACGTCTCGCGATAGGGGTTTCTCAAGAATGGCTCACGTTCAACGGGACAGCTATGTCCTGACCCCGGCACGGCGCGCCATTTTGCAGCGTGCCGCTTGGGGTCTCTTGCGAGTCTCGTATGAGTCGTACGAGCCCGGAACCAAGTCGGATGCCGTGCGGTACTACTCCCGCGAGGTAGACGTCAAGATCACCAAAATCAAGGGGGAGCGGCGCGGCGCGGTCCGTAAGGACTCCGTCGACAAGCTGATCAGGGAAGGACTCCTCTCCCGTCCCTTTCGCGCAAGTGTGGTCCGCGTGACGGAAGCGGGCCGCGCCGCTCTGGACGGTCGCCCCGTTCCGGCGCCGGTTGCCGCGCCCGAGCCTGCGCCGGTCGAGACCACGGTCACCCCGGACGTGTCCGGAATTCAGGACACCCCTGCGCCGGAGGAGAAGACTGCCGCGCAGTGGAACGGCTTGCAGCGCGCGGCCGAAAAGGCCGTAGCGGAGGAGCAGAGTCACCAGCCGCGCCGAGTGCCGTTCGAGAGCACGGACACGCGCGAGGCATTCGCGTCCGCCGATGGGGGACTCTCCTTCTCGCTCTTCCGTCTGCCGGATGACTGCACGTCGGAAACGCTCCTTGAAGAGCGCGCCAAAAAGGTGGCGGATTTCGAAAAGGCCGTGGTCAAGCGCGACAAGGGCAAGCCCGAGTGGAAGTCCTTCGGCAAGGGTCACGTGAAGCTCAAGCCCGGGAAGGCGCCTAAGACCGACCGGACTCCGGCGGACGTGGTCAAGGCGTGGTCCGGAGAGGTCATTCACGACGTCGCATGCAACCAGTGCGGCGAATTCGACTGCACGTGTGTCCGTGAAGTTGCTTCCGCCATTCTCGCCAACCTGGGTGGGCCGGTTGTAGATGCGGACGCCATTGCCCGGGGCCGTGAGCGTCTCACCGGCCAGGCCGAAACCACCGTGCGCCACGAGTGCGCCGATCAGATCACCATGGGGGAAGACGTGGCGGACATCGAGGAGCAGCAGCCGGAGTGCGAGGCGGCCCCGGCGGCCGAGCTGATCCACACGACGTCGGTCGTCGCGCTGGCGGACGGGCACCGGATCTCCTGTGTCTGTGGGTGGGTCCAGACGTCGCCCGGCATGTCGGAGGACCACGCGTATATGCGCGCCCACCACCACTTGGGGCATGTTCGGTTCGACATGGAGCGCATGGAGGAGTTGGCAGCGTGGGCGCTCCAGTTCCCGGGGGAGACGCTGGCCGGTGAGCGCATCGAGCCGTACGAGGGGGACCACCACCAGGAGGAGAACGACGGGTTCGACTGGTCGTTCACGACCGAGTCCGGGCGCGGCTACCGGCTGTGGTCGCCGTCCTACAAGCGGACCGCCGGGGAGTGGAACGTGGGCCGCGGCGCCAAGGCGGAAGGCTCGTTCTGGTGGGCGGAGATCGGCGAGGACAACAGCCTGACGGCGGCCGTCGCGTGGTGCCGGAAGGACTCCGCTTCCGCGGAGTGGGCGGCCGGTGTCGTGAAGCAGTACGGGCCCATGAAAGAAGAGCGCGTGGCCTGGTCGGCTGAGCTGGTGGAGACCGAGCTGGAACCCAACGTGTGGCGTTTCGAGCGGTACGGGCGCGTCGGCATCGCGACGAAGAACCCGTGGGGCTGGGAGTCCCGACCGACGGGGTGGCTGGCGGAGGCCGGTACGAGCGGCGCCGTGGATGGCATGTTCCGCAAGCGCGCTATTCACCGGCTGACCGTGGCCGGACTGCGGGAAATCCCGCTGGAGCGGTGGGTGATCACGGGGACCGACGGCGTGCAAGCGAAGTACGGCGTCCATGGCAAGAGCGCCATGGAGTGCGGGCCGGGCGCGTGGGCTGAGCCGGGGCTGTGCATCGGCGCGTGCTGGAACAAGAACGCGCCCGCGCGGTTCGTGGCGGACATCCTCGCCGAGGACGGCGTGACGGTCACGGGCACGGTTGGCGTGTGTGCGCTGCACCTTGCCCGGCCGTTGGCGCAGGCACAGGGACACATCGGAAACCCGTGGGACGCGGCTTACGAGCTGTGCGGCAAGACGTCGGGCCAGTGGGGCTCTGCCCTGGACTGGGAAGAGCGTTACTGCGACTTGGTCGCCGAGATGGTGACGGCCGCCCTGGACGCGGGGGAGTCCAACCCCCGGCCGGACGTCGTGGCGGCCCTGCTGGCCGAGGCCGAAGCGGTCCGGGTGCAGCAGGAGAGGAAGGCCGCGAAGTCGGCGCAGAAGAGCAGCAACAGGAGCACGGAGGAGAGCATGGTGGGCCGCGGCAGCATGGCGCCGAAGCGCAAGGCGACGGCGGCCAAGGTCGGCGACATCGTGTTCAGCGCCAAAAACACGTTCCCGTGCGTCGCCGAGCTGCGGGGTCACCGCTACGTGTTGCGCAAGCTCGCCGGATCCTTCTCCGCCCAGCACGAGCACTCGGACGGGGCACGGCTGGTCTTCGAGGGAGAGGACCCGAAGAACCGATGCCGGACCGGCGGGGACATGTTCCCGAACCTGCCTGCGCTCAAGCGGGCGATCCTGGCGGACGCCGTGGCTCGCGGGGAGGCGCAGGTGGAGCCGCTGGTGGAGCCGGTGGTGGAGGAGGAGGAGCCCGCCGCGCTCCCGAAGGGTCTCAAGGTCCAGGAGCAGCCGGAGGGGTGGGCGGTGTTGTGCTCCCACCACGCGGGGCACGGCTCCGTCTTCATCACCTCCAAGCTCACCGACCGCGCGGCAGCCGTCGAAGCGGCATGGGCTCACGTCGAGGGTGCGCCGGGCCAGCACAAGGGCGCGGGGGAGCGGGCGGTGCAGGTCTCGGAGGAGGACCAGGAGCTGATGCGGATGGCTGCGGAGGAGTACGCCGAGGAGCTGGAGGCCGCGGCCCAGCTGGAGGCGGAAGAGGCCGCGGCCGAGGAGTGGGACGCCGAGGAGGCGCCGGAGGTCTCACCCGGCGTCGCGGTGCAGCGGGTCAACCCGCAGGGGGAGAAGACCGACGGGAACGAGGGCATGTGGTGGGCGCACTGCAACGGTGGCCGGGAGGACTGCTACCGGTACGGGCACATCGTCTCGCCTGACCGTGACACGTCGTTCCGGGAGACGGAGGAGGGCGCCCGCGCGCTGGGGGAGTGGCACGTGGAGGGGGAGCAGGGACCGGCCCCGACGGATGATTTCGAGGGGCAGGCGCAGGCGTCCCGCGTGGTGTGGGCGTCGATGGGCTACGAGTTCATCTACCGCGCCGAGTGCACCGAGTGCGACGCCGAGCATGTGTTCCGCGGCGGCAAGGGGACGTCGAAGACGGCGGCGGCGAAGCGTCGCGCGGTGTGTGATGCAGCGGTGGCCTGGACGGTCGAGCACGCGGAGCAGCACCAGGACGAGGAATCGGCAGAAAAGTCTCCGGCCGACATCGAAAAAATTCAGGGTCAGGGTCCGATCCCGGCCGGCGAGTCCGTCGAGGATTCCGAGCTTGCCGACGTCCCGGCCCCCGCGTACGACCCCCGGCCCCGGGCGCAGCGGTGGGAGGTGCGCCGCGCGAAGGAGGTGCTGACCGCCGCCGGGTTCAACGACCACGACGCCGACAGCAGCAGCGGCGCAGGCTTCGTGGTCATCAACGACATGCACGCCGTGGCCGTGGTCCCCGTGCTGAACGGCGACCACCGGCGGCCCCGCAAGCTCGCCGACCGCAAACTGTGGGACGAAGCCTTGGAGGAGTTCGCGGACGTCCTGCGCGAGGCCGGGTTCACGGGCGTGGGCATCAACCCTCACCGGGTGCGCGGCTTCGCCCCCGTCCCCACCGAGCCGCAGACCACCGCCCGCGTGCGGGACGTGAACCACTGGGTGGCCAGCCCCAGCGGCTACCGCCTGCGCGCGGTCACCTTCGACGGGCACACGGAGATTGAGTGCCGCATCGGCTTCCACACCGCGGGCGCCGGGGCCTCGGTCTTCCACCTCCAGGATCACGAGCAGAACCAGGTACCCGCGCAGGCGGGGGAGACCCTCACGGAGTCCGTGGAGCGGCTGTGTGACTGGTACGGCCTGCCGGAGCCCTTCGCCGTGATGTACGAGGAGGCGGAGGAAATTTCTCAGACGTCAGCCGGCGAGTCCAGCCAGGATTCCGCGGTTGCCGACACGGCCGAAATCCCGGTCAAGCCGCAGCCGACGCCGGGCCTGTACGCCCCGACCCTGCACACCGAGGAGCGGACGGGCGACGTCGCCGACGACTGCCGCGAGGGCGGCCACCGGTACGTGTGGTTGGTCATCGAGGCCGAAGGCGTCGCGCGCATCTTGAGGTCGTATCTCACCTGCCAGTGCTCGGGCGAGAAGCTGGGCAACTTCGGCCGCTCCGGGCCATCCATGAGCCAGGGCACACAGCGGAAGCCGCTGGGCATCCGTGACGCGTCGATCGCGTCCGCCCTGGGCGTGGCCAAGCGCAACGACTACACGCCCAAGGGGCCGTGGGAGATCGTCTCCGACACCCTCAAGCGGTGCTCCGTGGAGTGGGACCACGCGAAGCCGCTCAAGGTCGCCGTAGACCCGAACAGCGCATCCCAGCGCCGCCGGTCCGCGGTACCGGAGCACGCAGCACCCTGCGGGCAGCCCTCTGCCTGGCGGATCATCTGCGGTGCGCACGGTCTGTTCATGCCGAGGGTCCCGCGCACCCTGGCCAAGATCGAGAAGCAGGTGCGGACGGAGATGGTCTACCGGGTGCGGGAGAACCGTTCCCAGCTCACCCGCAAGGAGCGGCGGACCGCGCACGCCATGCTCGTCCGGGAGTACAGCAGCGAGCGAACCGACCTCACCGGCTACGGCAAGACCCTGCACGGCAAGCAGGACCCGACGCCTCCGGCGGTGCGCGAGGGCGAGTCCATCCGCCCCATGAACCCGGGCTGGGCTCAGGAGTGGTGGTTGTTCGCGGACGTCTACGGCTACGGCTTCGAGGTCTCGCACCGCAACGAGAAGTGGACCGCGCTGGCCCGGCTGGACGAGTGGCAGTCCGAGGACGGCAAGGTGTCCTTGCCCGGCAAGCTGGTGCGCGTCGCCAAGACGCCCTGTGCGACTGCTGAGGAGCTGCTCGACCTCTGCCGGGAGGTGGGGGAGAAGCGGGCCGTTCGGGACGCTGGAACCCGCATGGTTCAGCGGGTGATCACCCAAGGCGCCGAGCCGGTCGAGGTTGGCGACGCGGTGGAAGCCCCGGCGGCCGTCCTGCCCAGCACAGGGCGCGGGTACTGGGAGATCGGCGAGCGCGTCATCTTCGAGGGCCGCGCGGGCCGCGTCGTCAGCGCGACCATCGGCAAGACCCTTGTGGAGATGGACGGCGCCGAGCCGGGCCACCTGGAGCACCTGGAGCCCCGCGACCTGGTAGCAGAACGGTACGTAGTCTGCGGCAGCGTGATGATGCCGACCATGCCGGAGAGGCCTGTACGCGACTGGTTCGCCGCCAAGGTGGCCCCGGCCTCGGCCGTCGAGGAGGACGGCCCCGACTACGCCGCGATCTCCCGCGCGAACCGCTCGGCGGCCGTCGCCGAGATGGTCGTCGAGGAGGACCAGGAGCAGCCGCTCGAAGACCTCCCCGCGATGGACTGGGAGAGCCTGACCACCGAACTCGCCGAGCTGCGCACGGAGACGCGCGGGGGCGCTGCCTTCGACTGGGACGACGTCGCCGCCGAACTGGCCGCGCTGCGGGAGTTGACGGCCGAAGGCAGCGAAGAGGTGGGCGAGCCCGTGCTCACGTGGGCGCAGGTAGAGCAGGAACTCGCCGAGCTGCGACAGGAAGCCGTACCGGCCGCCGTACCGGCCCCGGTTGTCCGCACCATCATCCCGGGCCGCCTCGCGCGGGAAAGTCTGTCCCTGGCAGCCTCGGCCGCCCTGGTGACGCTCGCCGCCTCGCAGCTCGCCGAGGTGATGCCTGTCAGTGTCTGACCCCCGGCGGGGGCGCCGGGTAGTACCTGCGGGCCCCGGCGGTAGCCGGGGGAGCGGGGGAGGGCCGAACCTAGGCGGCCTGACCTCAACCCTCCGGCCGCCACCGGCAGGACGGAGACGCTTCTCGAACCGCGCGGCGCGGAGCGGGTCCGGACAGAGCGACCCTGCGAAGGCAGGGGCGCGGGGGCTTGGTGAGGACCAGCGGTCGCAGGAGAGCAAGCCGGGCCAGCCGTGGGAACGGGAGCAGGCGGCCCAAGGCCATGCGGGCGAGGCCGGGCCGGGCGGGCGGTGAAGAAGTTCTCAGCGAGGCCGGGCCGGCCGCGGGGGTGCAGGGACGCGACACTGCCTGACACTGTTTTCTCCGAAAAAATGCATCGCGATCATGGGACGCATGACGCATATCCAGGCGGAATCCGCCCCCAGAACCAAGCCGCTCACCCGCAAGGGCCTTCATCACCAGCGGTACGTCCAGCAAATACGGCCCGATGGAAGTCGGGAGATCGGTCAGTTGGTCTCGCGGCCGGCGTTCGATGACGAGTTCGCCCGCTGGCTGATCACGCCCATGGCGACTGGAGGTGTGATGTGGCAGAGGGTCCAGTGGGCTGATGTCGAAGACGGTCAGTTCTTCAGTGCCGCGGCCGGCGATCTGCCCGAGGAGCAGCAGCGCGCCCTCGCTCAGTCGTTGCGCGGGTACCTGGACCGCGACTGACCGAGCCGGCCAGCAGATAGCGAACTAATCGGATAGGGCGCGCGATTTGTCCATTCCGGGCACCCGTCGGCCCAAGATCCGGACAACCACCCCTGAGGGCACGCCAGTTCGGTAAGGTACTGCTCAGTCCTGGTAATTGTGCTTACCGAGAGCGACAAAGAGGGGTGAAATGGACTCGCTGGAAATCATCGACGCAGAGCTGCTTCCGGCTACGGTCGGTGATCTGCTGCCGGGTCCGCGGTCGGGATATCCGGCCAGAACGCCCGAAGACTACCAGGTCAGTCCGGAAACGGTCGAAGCGCTCAGAAACTCCATCCCGGGTGAGACGCTGCGTAAGTACACGATGTGGCATGAAAAGGCCCGTACATGGTGCACCGCGGAAAACCGGACCCTGATGCCCATGACCAGCCAGACCCTCACCGAGTGGACACGGGTCCTGACCGAGACCATCTCCGAGCGCACCGGCGGCCCCTACGGCGCGTCCGCCCTCACGCAGGCCGTCTCGGCGATCCTCGCCCTTCACACCTGGGCCGACGTCCCGGACGACCTGCACCCCAACCCCAAGGCCGCCCGCCTTCTGATCAAGGCCCACAAGAAGCGCCAGGCCGACGCCGGCCGCCGCGTGAAGAAGTCCGCGACGCTCGACCTGGACGGATGCGCCGCCATGGTCCGGCAGTGCGACACCACCACCCTCGTAGGCCTGCGCAACCGGCTGATCGTCGTCTGGTCCGTCTGGGCCATGACCCGCCGATCCGAATTCGCGGACCGCGTCCTCCCCGACGCCGTCGTGGTCCCCACCAAGGGCATGCGCCTTTTCTTCGCCAGCAGCAAGACCGACCAGGCCGCCGAAGGCGAATGGGTCTCCATGCCCGCCCGCGATGACCTGCTCGACCCCGTCACCGCCTACGTCGAATACCGCGACGCCCTCGCCGCGGCCGGCATCACCACCGGCAAGATCCTGCGCCGCATCGACCGCTGGGGGACCATCGGCGACGAGCTGAGCGCCGAGTCCGTCAACGACATCATCCAGGCCCTCGCGGCCGCGGCAGGCGTCGCCTGGGACGACCAGGGCAACAAACTCACCGCCCACGGACTCCGGGCCACCGGCGCCACCCTCGCCGACGAAGCCGGAGCCTCCGACGCCGTCAAGCGCAAGCAGGGCCGCTGGTCCCCGCACTCCAAGGTCGCCGACGGCTACGTACGACACCGCGACGAGTGGGGCGGCAACGCCATGGCCAACGTCCCGGCCCTCCCGGCCCCCCGCGGCCCCATCCAGGAGGACTGACCAAGCCCCACGTCACAGGCGCGCCGTCCTCGCAGCCTTCGGGGACACCAAGCTCTCTGTGCAAATAGCCCCGAGACATTTAGAGCCGCACCCTAATTACTGTGAAGGGTGCGGCTTTCTCGCTCCTGGCGCATTTAGATTGGTGCTGCGGAAAAGCCACTGCCTCAGGAATTAATCGTGAGCCGCCGGCCGCCTGCCTGACTTTAGCTTCGCACGCTGCTGGTGGCTTCGCTGCTCTCGCTGGTGCTGGTGCTGGTGCTCGGCCGCGGTGCTGCCCTGTGTCTCTCTGTGTCTCTGTGGGTGTAATACCTCTAGAGGTCGCTTGTCGTGCGCCGAAAATTTAGCCATGCATTTTCTGGCCGTAGCGTTGGCGCCATATCTCCAATGGGCATGAAAAGCGTGTTTGCCGGCGGCAGCAAGAATCGGGACCTCAGCGCACGGCCATTTTCACGCCTTTAACGGCCCGGCCCGTCGTACGTTCCGTGCCGATCCTGGGATGCTTCGTCGATCTGTGCGGCGTACTTCTTGAGTTCCTCCACCTTCGCCTCGGCAGCCGCTTTGTCCCACCCACTGTCGTAGTCGCTGGCAGGGAAGCAGAATCCCGTGTCCTTGTAGAGGTCACCGAAGTCCGGCATCGTCGGGAAGGTCAGCGTTCCCCGCGGAGCTGTCACCGGCCCGCCGTTCCCCGTGGTTGCTGCCTGCTTGCTCTTGGCGCACTCGGCTTGGAATGCCTTGAGTTCGGACTGAGCCTTTGCCTTGTCCCATCCCTCGGCATGCGTGGGGGCGTGCTCGATGAGGGCGGACAGCTCCTCGATCCCCTGCTCGTGATTCTGGACAGCTTCGAGCCACGCGGGAGGCTTGTTGTTGGTCATAGCCGCCACTCCTACCGCGGCCGGTCGGCGTGTCTCCCGCAAGGACTCGATCGCGGGCGTGGCGAGTCAGGGTGTTGCCGGAGCAGGAGCGTGAACTCCTGCTGCCGCACAGGCCCGCGTCAGTCCCTCATGATTTCGAGTTCGTTCATGAACTCCTTGAGCTTCTTGACCTTCTCCTGGATGCGGTCCTTGTCCCAGTTCGGGCCGCCTCCGTGCTTGGGTGCAAACCATTCCTCTTCGACGGCGTCCAGGCTCTGGGGGAAGGTGAGGTGAACCATGGGGTCCGCGGACGTCCTGCGCTTGATCTTGGCCAACTGGGCTCCGAGGGCCTTCATGTCGGCCTGGACCTTCTCCTTGTCCCATCCATCCACGGACATCGGGGCGTCCTGGATGTAAGAGGAGAGATCCGCCAGCTCTGACTCGAACTTCTGGGCGGCCTCGGTAAATGCTTGGGGGTTCTGGTTCGCCATGGCTCCACTCCTACCGCGACCACTCGGCGTGTCTCCCGCAGGGACTCGATCGCGGGCGTGGCGTGGTGGACTGTTGCCAACCTAAGGCGCTGGCCTTACTGATCCCATGTCTCCGGTCCCCCGCCCATCCACCGGAACATCCCCGCGTCAGTGATGTCGATGCTGTCCCAGTCGGGCAGGCCGGCGCGGCGCAGAAACTCACGTAGGTCCATCTCGCTGTACGCCAGACCGAGGATGGTGGAGTCGACGTGTACGCGACGGCCGCCGTCGACGTCGGGCTCATGGATGACGATGCGCGGGTCCATGGAGCCAGCCTCACCGGGCAGCGCCGCGGGCGCATCTGGGGCGGGCCGGCGGTGACTAACACTTCGAAATTCATTGTTAGAGGCTTCGTCTCATGGCAGCTAACCAGAACCCCAAAGTCTTTATCAACACTCACCAGCGCGGTTTCCCGGCGCACTTGCATCTACCGCCGGGAGTTGATCCCTCACCCATCGTCGCAGAGTTCCCCGAGAACACATTCAGGTGGAACCCCATCGGCCATTACGCCGAATTCCCGGTGGACCTCAGCCAAACCGTCGTCGCCGTTTTGCACAAGCATTTCATGTACGTAGACATGCAATACGGACGCTCTGAAGCAGAGCCGGAAGCGACCACCACAGTGAAGCGCCCCGCCGAGGCCCGGCCCAGTACGTGGCGCCAGATGGGACCCCGCATTCCCGCGGCTGTCTGACATCACCCATAGACAACGTGCGGCCGCATCTCCTGTCAAGGCTGTGCGTAAGGAGGCCCCCGTGGCCATGGGGGGCCTCCTGCCTTTTCAGCGGTAGTAGTCCGCGCTGTTGTCGGCGGGCATGTTCTGCGCGGCCTGGAGCTGGCCCTCCGTCCCGCCGTTGCGGCTGCTGGGGCTGAATGAGCCCGCAGGGCGGTACCCAGTCTCCATGCCCTGCCCGAAAGGCGTGGACTTCCGAAACTGGGAGCCCAGCATGGCGGGGTGAATCTGCATCATGGACCGTTCCAAATCCGGGACGTTGACATACGAGCCCGGATTTCCTCCAGGAATCTCGGCCGGGTGCGGAGCGTGGAAATGCTCGCAATTGACGATGTGCTGCGGGTCTGTCGTCTCCCGGTAGGTGTTGCTCTTCTGGGCGTCAACCGTGGGGCTCAATCTCCAGCGCATTCGTACTCCTCGTGATAGAGGGAAGGGGTAGCCCCCAGTATCGCGCCGCGAATTCCTGGCCGAGAATGGTGAGGCAATGCAACTCAACCACGATTCAGGAGCCACATCATGTACGACTCCACCACCGACACATTCCGAATCAAGCCCACCGGCAACATTTCCATGGCAGCCCCGGCCAATATTTCCGCCCTGCGCCGTGACTCACATATGCGGGCCGTCATGCAGCACCGGAACACCACCCGCCGCATGCAGGGAGGCATGGCTGAGGCCATCGCCGAGCCCGACGCCGCGGCGGACTACTGGGCGCACGTCCGCTACGGCCACGCCCCGGACGTCACCGCCCGCTTCAGCGACGTGGTGTAGGCGTGAGGGGTACCTCGCTCTATCGGACAGGGCCGCAGCGCAGAGCGGCGATCCTCGCCCGGCTGGTGGCAGACCCCGCGCCCGCGGTGCAGGACCCCGCCCCGGCTGAGTACGAGGACACAAACCCCCTCCGCCGGGGCGGCCTACGCGGCGGGCAGCGGCGGGCCTTCGAACGGCTGCACCCCATGCCGCAGAAGGGTTGTTCCTGGAAAGGGCAGCTCCAGTTCTGGCAGCCGGGCCACGGGGCGGTACTCATGCGTCCCACGGCGATCGCCCAGAAACACAACGGGCGCCGGCTCTCTGCCGCTACTCGCACCGATCTCCTCGTCATCGACCACAACGAGCCGGACGGGTGGCTGCTCCTCACCGACGTGTGGGTGAGCGGGCAGTCCGTGGCCGAGGCCGTGCAGGAGTGGGAACCGGGCTGGTCGCCGGTGACCTTCCGCCGTTGGGGGCGGGGTGGCTGGCGGGCTGAGCGGACACCGGAAGCCGTTCCGGGGTGGCGGATCCTGGTCGCCGCGCTCGGCGAAACGCACACGCGAACCGCTGCATAGCGCAAACCAACGAGGGAGCTACTCCGTCAGTGACGAGCAGGACCCCGTTTTCCCCATATGGCTCAAGGTGTTACGGCGTCTCTGTCATTGTTTGCTCGATGCGCCGCAGGGTGGCATTTTTGCAGGCTGTTAATTGTCTGTTAACGGTCGAAACGGCGTGTTGATGCTGGATACGCCGAGTTTGTTAACAGTCGGAATCTCTCTCGCCGGATAGTTTCTACATGACGAAACGAGAACTCAACCCCGAGCGAGCGCAACGACTGCGGGCGGCACGTGAGGCCGCGGGTCTGACGCGTGCTGAAGTCTGCGAGACGACCGGCATTCCCGCTGGAACGCTGCGGGCCGCCGAAAATGGTGTTCGACTCCCCACCGCAACCAGCAAGCTCGTAGACCTCTACGGCATTGCGGACGACGAGCCCGTCACCGACTTCGCCAGCGACTACTTCGCCCGCCAGGAGCAGCAGCGCCAGCAGTACGAGCGTGAGGCCGCCTACCTCTCGGACCTGGAGCAGGACCCGGAGCGCGCGGAGCGGGAGGAGAAGCAGAAGCCGAAGGAAGCGCCGATCGGGTACATCCGGGCTGATCCCCCGCCACCGCCCCCTCCGCAGGAACCGCGGGGCCTGCTGTACCAGCGACTCATGATCCCGAGGTGACCATGAAGCTTTTCAACTTTCTGCGCCGGCCGCGGCAGGCCACTGCCGAGCAGATCACCGACCTCTCGACTCCTGAGGCCCGCGACGCGTACGCCGAGGCCCTGGCGGCGAAGGAAGCCGCGTTCCAGGCGGCGCGGTCGCTGGTGGACTTCTCCCGGCCGCCTACCCCTCCGGTCGTTCGTCGCCGCGGTGGCGGCGACCCTCCGCCGACGTTCGCCCTGACGCGGAAGGCGACGGCGCCCGAGCCGCCGCGGGCGTCGGGCCTGCCTGATCTGGTGGACTGACGATGCGACGTGCGCGAGGCACCAAGCGGCGCACCATGCTGCGGGGGCCGGAGTTCATCGACGCCGACCTCCCCGTAGAGGAACCGGAGCCGGAGCCCGTGCACGAGGCTGGGAGCCCCGCACGGGCGTCGGCTGAGCAAACCCTCGCTGAGCTGCCGCCGACCTGTCCCACGGTGCCGTACAACGCCGATGGACCGCCTCCGTGGATGGTGTCGCCGGTGCCAGTGTTCAACGGTGCGGGCGTTGCCGTCGCCTGGACCGACGAGCAGCCGCTGAAGGACTGGCGGGCCCGGCAGGGATTCGCGGCGTACGAGCTGCAACGCGAAGACGAGCGGGACCGGTTGCGCGAGGCGTCCGAGGGGCGCGAGGTACAGCCCTGGACCAGCTACGAGCAGTACAACCCCCTCGCCAAGACGAACGGCGTCGTCAACCACCTCCGCAACCGGCTCACCGTCCAGCAACGGGCACAGCGCGGATTCACCCTCCCCTGGAATCGCATCGCACCGCCGAAGAAGGCGGAAGAGGAGCTACCCGAGGCGCAGTGCTCATTCACCCCTATTGGCTGGTGGGAGTAACTCGCCGGCCCCGGATTTTCCCTACCCACCCGAAAGAGAGATCCCGATGACCTCCCCCACGTACGCGACCCTGGGTCAGCGCGTCACCCGCGACGACACACCCACCGACCCCGTCCCGATTCCCACCCCCACGTGGTACACCGCCAGCGCGGACGGCTTCACCGCCGAGCCGCCGCAATGCCAGATCCGCAAGGGTGACCCGATCCCGGGCGGGTACGTGGCCGAGCGGGAGTTCCAGCTCCGTTGGCACATGCTGACCCGCGCCATCCCCGTGACGCCCTTGCCTGGGGGCATGGGCAGCAAGGGCGTTGAAAGCCTTTGGGGTGTCCGCGGCTATCAGGTGTTCGTGGGTAGCCTCCCGATGCCTGCTGAGGGTCAGCCGGTACCGGCGCCCACCGTGCCCACCATCCCGTCACTGACGCTGACGACACCCGACCTGGAGACCGTGATCGGCGGCTACTGGATTCCGGCCCAGGCGCCGGCCCTGCCGACCTGGACGCCCATCGCACCCGCGACCGCGTACGCGATCCAGCTCCAGGCGATCGGGTTGGACGGGAACCTGGGCCCCAAGTCGGCTGTTCTCCAGATTCAGACCCCGAGCGCGCTGCCGCCGGTCGCCTACGGCCAGGCCGCGCCGCTCAAGACGCCGGGCATGCTGGAGTTTCAGCCCGGCAGCAGCGTGCCTTCACCGGCCTCAGGCAACCTCGGGATCTGGCATCTTCAGTTCAACGCGGTGCACGGGGCCGCCTCTTACCAGATTTACGGGAATTCAAATCCGCGGCCGGGCATGTCCGCGAGCAGCATCGGTCTTCTCGAAGGAGATCAACTCCTCGTCACCGTGCCGCAACCGGTGGGCGGCGTCGATTCCCAGGCGCCGGTGAAGTTCTCCGCCGACAACCCGTTCAAGGCCGGTGACCGTGTCGAGCTGAAGGTGCGCGCGGTACGTCCGGAGCAGCTGGGCGGGAATTCGTTCTCGGCGTTCGCCGGCTCGCTGATGACCGTCCTGCCGCGGACCTCGAAGCCCACCCAGCCGACGAGTCTTCGTCTGTCGGCCCCTGCAACCCAAACGTCTGTGCCGGTGCAGTGGAACGAGGGGACCGCGAATCCGCCGATTCGCCAATACCGGCTGTACGAGTCAGGGGTGTTCAAGATGGCTGTTCAGGCTCCAACCCTGACGGCGACAGTCCCGGGCTACACCGCGGGCCAGACCTACAGGCTCCAGGTGACCGCGGTGAACACCGAGGGCGAATCGAGCCCCAGCAGCACCTTGGAAGGCACTACGGCCCCGGCCTAGACATGCAGGTGCCCCGCTTCCCGGTCGGGTGCTGGGGGAGGGGCGTCGGTGTGTGCGGGGTCAGGACTGGGGCTTTCGGTGGCGACCGGGCTGCTTTTTCGGCGCGGGCTGTGCGGCCTGCTGCGGCTGCGGCACGGGATTGAGGATCTGGCAGGCCGCCGCGTAGTCCTCCACCACCGTCAGCGGCTGCCAGGCGAAGCCGTCCCATTCGAGGATCATCCGCGGGACGTCGGGGTCGAGGTGGACGGCGCGCTGCGGGCCAGCGCCGAGGGTGATGGCTTTCTTCTCGCCGGGCTTGCGCAGGCGGCCTTGGCGGCGTGCGGCCCACCGGTCGAGGGGTTCGTCGTTCATGGTGCTCCTCTGTCGAGCAAGGGCAGCACCCTACCGGCTCGGCCCGCGACGAAGCCCCCGTGCTCCTGGTGCTCGGAGAGGGGGCATCGTCATGAGCGGAGGAGGGCAGGCTGCGGCTCAGCGCGGGACCGGTGGGAGTTGGCTGACGGTACGCCGGGCCTCTTCGGGTGCGCGGAAGCCGAAGCTGACGAGGATGACGCGCTCCCCTACGCCGAGGGGGGTCCGGCCATGCGGGGTGAGCGCTCCGTCGAAGACGACGCAGTCTCCTGGTGCGAGATCGCATGCGCGGTAGCCGTCGGCGGTGATGAAGACGGTGCTGCTCGCCGTGGGGGCCGCGGTGGAGCGCTCGTGCTGGAGGCACAGGATCAGGTTGGCCTCGCCGAAGCCGAACTCGTCCACGTGGAAGTCGAGGAACTGCCCCTCCTCCAGGTATCCGATGTAGACGCCGGTGTGAGGCTGCTGGACCTCAAGGCCGGTGGAACGGGCGACGACCGAGGCCAGGTCGACCTCGCTGGCGAAGCGGTTGGTGGCGTCACCGACGGCGGCGTTCCACTTGCCGTTGTGCAGGTAGCCCTCGTCGGCCAGAGCCTTCTCCGCCTCCTCCGCCATCGCGGAGATCAGATCGACGGGAAACTGATCTTGCAGGTGCCGGGGTCGAAGGCGTTCGTGCTGGGTGAGCGTGTGCACCGCGTCTCGGATCACGGGGATGTCGTCGTTCCAACGGTGCGGGGTGTGGGTGGAGGTGTGGGACTGGAGCCATGAGGTCCACCTGCTGCTCCACTGACTCGGTTCCGCGGGGGCGGTGGTTGACGCGCCGGCGTCGGCCTGGGCGAGCAGCAGTTCAACGTGGTCGACGGCGGCCTGGGTGGACTCGATCAGCTCGGCGTCACCCTTGGCCTGCCGAAGGTGCAGCGCCTCCTGTAGGTGGGCGCGGGCCGGTACGAGGTGGCCCTGCTCCATGAGGTGCTTGGCGAAGTGCTGGAGTGCGAAGTCGAGCAGGTCGGGCTGCTGGGCGCGGGCGGTGTCCAGAGCGCTGCGGTAGAGCGTGTCCGCGGTCGATGCCTCCCCGGCGTAGCGGTACGCGTCCCCGAGGTTGAGCTGGGTGGCGATGACGGCGCGAGTGTTGCCGCTGGCCATGGCCAGGTCGAGCGCCTGCCGCAGGAACGCGCGGGCGCTCTGGTAGTCGCCCAGCGCGAGCGAGGCGATTCCGGTCCACCGGGCCAGTACCCGGCGCCTGGCGGCTTCCGTGGCCGGATCCCGGAGTTCCCCGCGGAGCCCGGCGGCGGCGGCCGTCAGCTCGTCCCGATCGATGGGGATCATGCGCAGGTTCTCGTCTTGGGTGATGAGGTGCTGGAGCACTCGCCCCTCCGATGGTCGTTTGCCGCTGTGGTGGACGAGTTCTACAGCTGGTCGGTCTGGTGGCGCAGGCCGGTCAGCAGCCCCCTGCCATGCACGGTGAAGTGCTCGCCGAGGAGTTCGAGCTGGTCCATGAGGTAGCGGACGGCCGGCATGCCCTCGTCGTAAGCGGCCTGGACGTGCGCACGCTCGTTGGCGGTCAGGTCGTCGCGGGCCAGCTCGGCGCGGCGGAACCGCAGGAGCTGGTTGTAGACGCACGTCGCGTGGAAGGCCCGGTCCACCTCCCAGAACTGGTTTCGGGTGACGCCCTGCGTGGCGCGCCACGCGATCTCGATCTTGGGGGAGGTCTTCGAGGAGTACTCGTCGGCGAAGACCTGGTGCTGGAGGACGTGGAAGCTCACCGACTGGTGGACCGCCTCGTGCAGGAGGTTCTCCGCGAGGAAGAGATGAGAGGGCTCCGGGCTGACGGTGTTCGGCGGGATGTGGCGCCGCGCCTTTTCGGAGAACACGATGACGTACGGGAGCGCCGGGTCGCTGGAGCTGGTCAGGGACGAGGCGCGGAAACCGGGCTTGAGCCCCACCCACAGAAAGCCTCGGACGAACTCGCGCACGCGGGCGAAGGCGTCGGGGTGAACCGTGGCCAGCCGCTCCAGTGCCCGGATCAGCGCCACGCGGCGGCCGTCGGTGTGCTCCGTGATCTCGTAGTCCGTCAGGTTGATCTCGTCGGCGATCTGTCCGGGCAGCTCGCCGTGGAACCAGTCGAAGCCGGTCCCGGCCGCGTACACGCGCTCGCTGCGCAAGGTGCGGGCGTGTTCGGCGTAGGGGACGCCGGACTTCACGAGGTGCTCCATCAGGACGAACGGGAGCGCCTGCTGGGCGTCGTCCTCGCGCAGGCGGATCAGCGCGGGGTCCTGGCGGCCGAGGTCGAAGAAGGAGCCGGGCTCTACGGTGGTGGTGATCTGCACGGCGGACTCTCCTTGGTCGGGGTGCGGAAAAGGAGGCGGGCCGGCCCGGCTGTCTGCTCCGAGTCGGCCCGCCATGCCGTCATTCAGGCGGCATCAGGTTCGAGTTGCGGTCAGATGGCGGGGGTCTGCGGCTCGAACACCCCGTCCGGGACGGAGTGGTCCAGGCGCCGGGTCAGGGACTCGACGGCCACCTCCGGCGCGAAGTCGCCGTCCGGGACCGAGTGGTCCAGACGCCGCGTCAGGTTGCTGACCTGGATGTTGCTGTTCATGGTGGTGCTCCTCTCGTTGCATGCGAGTGGTGCATGGGGTCGTGCTGGTGGTGCACCCTGCCCGTACCCGGAGCCTGCGATGACCGGGCCGTGCGGGGAGTCTGTGGGTCAGCGGCTGGTGTTGCCCGCGACGGCGAGCGTGATGACCAGGGCGCTGACGGCGAACACGTAGACGAGAACGGCCAGCCGCTGGCGCCACCCGCGTAACGGGCTCACCGGGGGTCAGCCTCGCGGAGGGCCTCGGGGGCCACGATCCACTCCCGGCCGCCGCCCTCGGGCCGCAAGAACACGGCGTTCGGCATGAAGCGGCGGGTGGCCGGGTCCTCGTAGTCGCCGATGAACTGGACGATGGCCTCGCGCTCCTGGCCGTCCACCACACGGGCGCCCTCATGTATCCAGGCGGGGAGTGACTGGTGCGAGGCGGGGCGCGGTGCGGTGGCCATGAACGTCTCCTCCGTCTGGGGCGAAGGCCGGTCCCTGAAGGGGGACTGCAAGGACCGGCCTTCGCTCGCGGTGCCGCGCGTTCCTGCTAGGGAGGGCCGGAGCCCGGTCCGTGCGGCGTGTGACCAGTCAACGGCCGCTGGGCGGCGCGGAACAGGAAAGGTTGCCGTCGGGTTGCTCCCGTCCACCCGGAAAACTTTGCGTGCGCATTACCCATCCGCTAGTGCGGGCTGTAGGGGTGCGGCTACGGTCTGTGGCATGGGAGCGAACCTCATCCTGAAAGCCCAGATGGACAAACTCGGCTTCGTGCAGGACGAGTTGGCACGTCAGATGAACACAGCTCTCCAGGAGCTGACCGGCAGACCGGGCGAAGTCTCTGCGCGGACGGTGAGGAATCTCCTCAACGGCACGACCAGGCGCCCCATCGGCCGTACCTGCATTGCGCTGGAAGCGGTGTTCGGGTGCCCGGTCGGGGATTTAGGGTTCAGCCCACCTCGTACTGCCGTACAAGCGGAGGACCCTGTGCATCGCCGTACCCTCCTTCTCGCAGCGACCACAACCGCCGTCGCCGCCGTCGCTCCCGCACGCCGCGCTCGTCTGGGGCAGTCCGACGCCGACCGGTTCCAACTGGAGTACGCAGAGCTGCTGCGCGATGACGCACGGCTTGGCGGCACGCGAGGGATCGAGAACAGGGCCGTCGAACTCGCCGCCCGCATTCAGTCCTCCGTGGCCGTCGGCACCGCATCGGACCGCGTCCAGCGCCAGGCCTACCGGCTCGCCGCCGACGTGACGTGCCTGGCCGCCTTCGGGGCGATCGACGCGCGGGCCCCTCTGCGCGCCCGCACCCACCTGGACAAGGCCCTCACCCTCGCGGGTCTCTCGCGCGACAGCACGGCTATGTACCGGGTCTGGGACCACCTGATGCTCGCCTCCAGCCAGCGGGAGAATCACGGCGAGGCCGCAGCCGGCGCAGAGGTCATGAAGCGGTCGTCCGTGGCCCGACGCGATCCGCTGTACGCGTCTCTGGGACACATGAGGAACGCCAACGCCCTGGCTCGGCTGCACCGGCCGCAGGAGTCCTTGCGGGCCATGCACCTCGCCGAGAACGCCTACGCGCGCGCTCAGGGCGGTCAGACGCCGGGGTGGATCTCGTTCTACAGCCAGGCCGAGTGCGACGCCTTGTCCTCGTACGTCTGGACGGCGCTCGGGGAGCACGAGCGGGCCGAGTCCTGCCTCCACCGGACCCTTGCCTCCATCCCCGACGACATGGTCCGCAACAGGGCCCTCTACACCGCGCACCTGTCCCTCGCGCAGGCCCGGCAGGGAGAGGTGGAACTGGCCTGCGCGACTGGACGGCGGGCGCACGAAATGCTGCCGCCGACGTCTGGTTCGCAGCGGACAACCAACACCCTCGCGGTCACCCGCAAGGTCATCGAGACCACGGGCACGAAGACGCCCTCGGTCGCGAGCTGGATCGAGGAGTCACGCACATGGATCTGAAGTGGTACACGCACGCCGACGCGCCGGACGTCCGCTCGCTGCTGCTGGACATCCACGACGAGGTCTATGCGTCCGAGCCCACCCCGTTCAACTCCCGCGAGCGGTTCGCCGGCTTCGTCGACCGCTGGTCGGGGCGCGAGGACTGGTCCTGCGTGTCGGGCTGGGAGGACGGCGGCCCGGTCGGATACGCCTACGGCTCGCGGTTCAAGCCGGGCGGCTGGTGGGTGGGAGCGGACCGCCCCAAGGGCGTCATCGGCCGGATCCTCGCACTGTCCGAGCTGATGGTGCTGCCGCGATGGCAAGGCACCGGCCGTGCCCAGCAGCTCCATGACGCGCTACTCGATTCCTTCGAGGTCGACTACGTCACGCTCCTCGTCGACTCCTCGCACCCGAAGGTGCAGGCCCTGTACGAGAAGTGGGGATACGTGAAGCGGAGCGAGGCCCAGCCCTCCGACGACTCCCCGCTGTACGCGGTGATGGTGAAGGACCTAGCAGCCGCCTGACCTGCGCCAGATTAGGGAGAAGGAGACATGAGTACCGATAGGAAGCAGGGTGCGGCGGTCTATGCGCCCATCTCGAACGGCTTTGGCTCCATGAGGAGCGTCCAGCTCATGAACCCCGACGACGCGGGCAGCCGCGTGCAGCGCAGCGAGTTCGAGAAGTTGCTGCGGAAGCAGTACGGGCGCGGCCGGTTCGCGTTCGAGGGTGAAGGCTTCGGCCGCGACCTCGGAACCGAGACGGCAACCTGCCTTGTCTGCAAGCAGGAGTCGCCCAAGATTAAGGATCACCAGGCCGCGAAGCTGTGGCTCGCCGGCCACGACTGCGGAGCAGCCGTGCCGACCAAAGCGAGCGACGTCTGAGTTCGTTGCTGACCCTGAAACGACGAAGCCCCCGCTGGCCGGCCGGGGCGGGGGCTACGGACTGCGGCCCTTGCCCAGGGATCTCAGAACGCGGATTCTCACTGGATGCCAGGCTAGAGGTCCCGGATACTCACGCAATGACCGGCAGCGAGCACGACGAAGAGAAACTGATACTTCCCGCGCTGTTCCTCGGCTACGGGCAGGCCATGTACTACGCGGTGATGCTGGAGACGATGCTGCACGCCTTCGATGCTGAACGCCGGTTCGAGATGATCGAGCGAGGTGAGCTTTTGGCTGCTGGCGGGTGGGGCGGAAGCGACAACATGTCGGACAACATCAAGAAGGTGAAGCGGCATGACGCCGTTCTCGGTAAGGCGCTTGAGGAAGCGGTCGCGAGCAGGAACCACCTGGCTCACGATTTCTGGCGAGTGAACGCGCTCAACGTCTACCGCCAGGACGACGCGCGAGTGGTCGGTGACGACTTGGGCAGGCGTGCCACTGACTTCCGTGCCCTGGCGCGTCAGGTTCTCGTCTTGATGGTGCAGATCGGGCGAGAGAAGGGGAGGATGCCGAGCAGCGGGGCCTTTGAGCGCAACCTCCAGATCATCCTCAGCGATCTGAACTGAGGGCGTGAACTGACTGGGAGTTGGACCCGAACTGATCAGGGCCCAACATCCCCCAAAGCGGAAACCCCCGCTGGCCGGCCGGGTGCCGGTCATGGGTTTCTTCTTTCTAAATGATCACCCGGTCGGCCGCAGCCGCCGAGGGCTTGCGGTTGATGAAGTGCAGGTCATGAGCTTCTCGATCGGTCCGACGATCACGACCAACCTCACGGGTCCGCCGCCCTGGTACATGACGCCCTGCTACGTCTGGCCGTGGGTAAGCACTCCGGCGGCTACCGGACGGTGAAGCTGGAGACTGGGCAAAAGCGTTACACCCACCGCATCATGTACGAGCAGGCGAAGGGGCCGATCCCGGAGGGGCTCCAGATTGATCACCTATGCCGAAATCGGGCGTGCGCGAATCCGGAGCATCTGGAGGCGGTGACGCAGAAGGAGAACATCCTGAGAGGGACCGGCCCTTCCGCGCAGCAGGCCCGACAGACTCATTGTTTGAACGGCCACCCGTTCGACGAGGTCAACACCTACGTCTACAAGGCAAGCGGCAATGCAAGACGTGTCAGTACGAACGGAACCTGCGGACGCGAGCCCGCGCTGCGGCACGGGCCTTGAGGTAGCAGGTGCACATCAGGTCGTCCGGCTCGGTGCCGCCGCCCTCGGGGCGTACAGGCGGGGTCTCGGTCTCGTTCATCGGGTACCTCCGTGGCGGCGGGCGGCGGGCGGCGGGCGGCGTTGGCGGAGACGCGGAGCCCGCGGTGGGGAGTGAAGGTCACGCGGTCCCCCCGCCCTGCTTGATCAGGCGGTCGGCGATGACGTGGATTTCCTCGGCGATCCTGTCGACGGTCTCTTGCCCGTGCTCCTCGATCAGCTCCTCCGGCTCCCAGCCGTTGAGGATGTCGCGGAGGAGGTAGCCGGCCCTGAACTTCGCCTCGTATTTGATCTCGCGGGCCCTCACCGGCCGGTCTCCGTGTAGTGGATGAGGGCCTCGCCGTCGTGTCCGACGGTGCCGTGCAGGAGGCCGCGGATGTGGGTGGCCTCCCATGAGCCGGGGCGGTTGCGCAGCACCTCTTCGACGCCTCCTTCGGCGGCGGCGACGTGGGCGAGGGCGTGAGCCAGGAATTCGGCGACGTCGCGTCCTTCCTCCAGGGTTTCGGTGATGGCGTTGACGGCCTGGCGGGTCGTGGGGTCCACGGAACTGCTCCTTCGGGGTACGCGAAGGCCCCCGCCGCGGTGCTGGTGGCGGGGGCCAGGTGATCGGGTAAATGAGGTGGTAAAGGTGAACGGTGAGTGGTTGACCTGCACTTTTACCCGCTT
This sequence comes from Streptomyces sp. NPDC088762, assembly GCF_044750905.1. NCBI lineage: Bacteria > Bacillati > Actinomycetota > Actinomycetes > Kitasatosporales > Streptomycetaceae > Streptomyces > Streptomyces sp. NPDC088762. Next base: position 538,787 of record NZ_JBIVKT010000004.1, on the reverse strand, counting down.
ACTGGGACTGCCCCGCCTTCACGGGGGAGGGGTTGGCGGTCAGGTCGGGCACCAGGTGGTTGGGCAGCCGCGGCATGTGCTGGAGCGTCTTGGTGAGGTCGTCGTACGAGACGCCGATGGCCTTGTCCCCGACGACGCTGACGACCTTCGTCGGGATACCGGCGTCGCGGAGCTTCGCCGGGAAGGTGGCGGAGGTGAGGCCGACGAACTCGCCCTGCTTGTGCAGCCCGTGCAGCAGGTCCACACAGTGGACGCCGCCCTTGCCCTCCATCTTGGCGATGGCCACGCGCTGCTCTACATGGGTGAGGAGATCCCTCTTCCACTTCCCGACGTCGAGAAGCTGAGTCGCTTCCTCCTCCTCGGCCGCCTCCAGCGTGAGCCGGGCGGTGTCGGCTAGCAGCTCGGCGGGGACCGGGCGCACGGTCAGCTCGAAGGGGCGGTTCCCCCGGGCCCAGCAGGCCGTGACGGCGCCCAGGGTGGAGACCAGGAGCACCACGCCGTCCAGCAGCCACGCCCCCACCACGACTCCCGCGACGGGGAGCGTCAGCACGGTGCAGCGCAGAGCCGCGATCCGCTTCCGGCGGTGGGTCACATGCCCGGGGTCGATGTCGGTGATTTCCCAGTCCCCCAGGGCCGCCAACGCGACGTCGTGGCGGCGGCCCTCGCGTTCGGCTTGCTCCAGGTCGCTCTGGGCGGCGGGGACAAGTCCCCCGTCCTCGGCGGCGATCCGCCGCAGCTTGGTCGCCTTCTTGTGCGCCCGCTTAGCCTCCCGCTGGTGCTCTTCCACGGCTTCAGCGTGGGCCTCGGCGCGGGCCTTGAGGATGCGCCGGAGCAACTCCTCCTCCGAGACCGTGTGGCCGCCGGCCCAGTGCGCGAGGAACACCGCGATGTTCGCCGCCCCGGCCGTCGTACGCGTGATCAGGGGGCCCGGTCTGGTGCTCATCCGATGACCTGCTCTCCGAGCCAGGAGACGAGCGGAATGCCGATCATGGCCGCCGCCCCGCCGAGGGAGGTAGCGATGCCCCACGAAGCGCCGGAGAGCGCACCGGAGAGGGCCAGGGCCCGCTCCCCCCATCCCTTCGCGAACCACAGGAACAGACACCAGACGACGACCGCGCACAGAGCGATCCAAGAGCCGGAGTAGCTGAGCACTTCGGTGACGTGGATCTCCACCGCGCCCTCGCCGGACTGGCCGATGGCCGTGCTGCCGACCTCGGCCCCGAGCTTGTTCCCGGTGCCGGTGAATCCTGCGGAGACCTTGCCCAGGTACCCGCCGGACACCGCGGACGCCAGGACCATGACGGCGAAGGAGGACACCCAGGGGAGCCAGATTCTGTGCTTTTTGAGGCTCTTGATGGAGCGTCCGTTGCCGTAGAACACGGCCGCGGCGGTGACGACCACGAGGAAGAAGCCGAAGCCCGCGCCAGCACGGGTCACGGCGTGCGTGAAGGTGATCAGGTCCATGGTCAGGCCCCCACGATCCACGCGGCGATCAGGTGCCGAGTCGGGGTGGCGAGGAGCGTTCCGCCCACCGCGGCGAACAGCACGACGGAGGAGATCCAGCGGCGGATCCGCCCGCCCATCGCGAACCCGAGCCCGCACGCGAGGGACGTGATGAACGCGGCGGCGAAGGCGATGTGCACGGACCGCTCGGCGGACAGGGGCTCGGCCACGCGGTTGCACCACACGACCGCCGGGAACAGACCCACGCTCAGCAGGGCCAGCGCGCGGAGGGGGCGCAGGCGGCGGATCGTGGCACGTACGCGGTCCCAGTTGACGGCGTGATGGGCGCTGGGCGCGAGGACGGGGATGTGGTCTGATCCGTCCGAGCCGTGATCAACCTTTATATGCGACATGATGTTTCTGTCTCCCTCGGGAGCGATAGCGGGGACCCGGAGCCTGCGAAGCGTCTAGATCGGGTCCCCGCGCTTTTGTGTTCGATCCGGGCCGGCGGCCCGTGGCTCCCGCTCGGACCACCACGGCGGGCGGTTCGAGCGGGACCATGAAGCGCCGGTCAGGTGGTGCTGGAGGTGCTCTTCACGGGGGCGAGGGCGCCGTGTACCTCGCCCGTGGTCCATTTCGTCGCGCGTACGAATGCGGCTTTAGTGAGTGTTGGTTCCGTTGCTCGGGCGGCGTCCCATTCCTCCCGGATTGAAGATCGCTTGGCTGCGGTCTCCCGCATGACTCGCTCCCGGCGCTCGGCCAGCGGATCGACCGGCGGGGCGGGTGGCTGGGGCGGGGCGGGCGGGGCGTTCGTCGCTTCGGGAGCGACCTGCGGATTTCCCCCGGGAATTGTCGATTCGTCGGCAGGCTCCACCTTTCGAGCGTCCGGGGAAACCTGCGCGGGAACCTGCACTTCGTCCTCGCACTCCGGCATCTCCTCCTCCGGGATAGCGGCCTGCGGAATGCGGGCGGTGACCTCCTCGCGGGGGGCGTTGGGGGTCTCCTTGGCCGCGTACGCGACCTGTCGGGCAGTAATGACCGGCTCCAGTCGGCGCGGATTACCGATTTCCTCGGCGGGTGCCGGCCGCCACTCGATGTCGATCCCCGCAGCGACCAGCCCGGCCGGGGCGGTCTGGGTCAGGGGTACGCCCAGCTTGGCCAGGCGGAGCGGCAGCACCGCCTCCACCGGCGCCCTACGCCGCCATGCGCGGCCGTACCGGGCCTGGAGACGGGCCTGGTAGATCAGGCGGTCCTGTTCCATGCCGACGGCCTGTTCGTACTCGCGCAGCTCCCACAGCTTCATCCGGCGCCACAGCTTGAAGGTGGGGATCGGAGACAGGAGCCACCGGGTGATCCGCACACCCTCCATGGCTTTGTCCGCGGTGATGTCGGCGAGGCGCCCTATTGCGTGGCGGGCGGCTTCGACGGTGACGAGGAACAGAACCGGGATCACGGCGTGCATCCCGACCCCGAGCGGGTCCGGCCATGCCGCGGCCCCGTTGAAGGTGATGGTCGCCGCGGTCAGCAGCCACGCGATGTGGCGCAGGACCGGGAACGGGATGCGCAGCCACGTCAGCAGCAGGTCCAGCGCGAGCAGGACGCCGATGCCGAGATCGATACCGATGGGGAAGACGCGGGCGAAGCGGCCGAAGCCCTTCTCTACCGCGAGTTGGTGCACGGCGCCGTAGGAGCCGATGAAGCCGATCGTGGCGACGAGGACGCCGCCGCCGACCACGACTCCGATAAGGACCTGGTGGGTCCGCGTGAGCACGAGGGGCGCCGTCACCGCCCCCTCCTTTCCGTGGTGCTGGAACGCCGCAGGTGCAGGTGGCCGGTGATGCCGTGCGCCTGGCGGATCAGGGTGAGCCGTTGGTGGATGTGCAGTAAGCGGATGCCGTCACGGAGTCGGCGGCGGAACTCTTCGTCGGTCATGCTCCGGTCCCGACATGCAGGGCCAGCCAGACCACGAAGAGGATCACCGCGAGATTTACGAGGACCGATCCGCAGCCGGCCTTGTCATCGGGGTTCACGGCGCCTCCCCCGTCAGGAACTCGGCGGCAAGGCGGTGCCACTGGCGTCCGTCGGCCTGGTGGGCGCGGTGCTTGGCCAGCATCTCGGCAGTGTGCTGCTTGTCCTGGGCGGTGATGGTGGGGCCGATCGCCTGTGGGATGTCGTCCAGGCCGAGCTGGCCGAGGACATCGGCGAAGCGCTTCACTGCTCGCTCCCGATGATCAGGTCGATCTCGGCGGGGTCGATGCCGTAGGCGGTGAGGGTGTTCTCCAGGCCCTTGCGGTCGGTCTCGCGGGCCAGCTCGTACAGGTCGGCCCGCTCGGCCTCGGTGGCCTCGGTGTGCTCGCGGTCGGTCATCGAGCCCACCGCCGGTCACTCGTGGAGTTCTTCGGCTCCTTGGGGGTCCTGCGGGCCTCCTGGAGTCGGTCCTGGAGGCGCTGCTGCCCGGCCCGCTGTTCGGGTGTCCACGGACTCTCGGGTACCTTCTGGGTCATCTCGTTCTCCTGTGTGGCAGGTGATCGGGTCAGGCCCCGGCCGGCGTTGTGAGCGCCGAGCCGGGGCCGTCTTTTTGTGCAACGCGAAGGCCCCGCCCTCCTTCTCGGAGAACGGGGCCCTGCGGGTGGTGCTGTTCGGTTAGGGCGCGGTGAGCCGGTCGCGCAGTGCGAGCAGAAGGCGCCGCCACAGCGGCCGGTTTCCTCCGCCCGACTTCACGGTGAGGAGCGGGACCGTTTCGTGGTACTTCACTTCTGGCAGTCCTCCGCGCTGTAGGTCTTGGCTTCCGTCGTGATGGTGGCGTGGCCCGGTGCGGCGCCTCGGTCCTTGACCGTTTCCACTGTCGCATCCATCTTGGCCCGGTAGACGCCGGGTTTGCAGGCGATCGTGACGGTTACGTCCTTCTGTACTCCGAGTGCGGGCGAGACGTGGTTGGACGCCTTGCCGACCTCGACCCACGCCCCAGCCGTGTTGCGCTGCTGGATGATCACCGTGAGGGAGTGTTCCTTGACGGCCTCCCGGCATATCGAGTCGGCGTACGCCTTGATTTGCCCCGCGAGGATGTAGGGATACGCGGTCAGTCGTTGGGTGCACCGGCCGCCGATGACGCTGCCTTCCACCTTCGGCCGGTTGTCGTCGGCCTGTGGAGCACAACCGCTCGACTCCGCGCCGGTGGTGACGAGGACGGCGAGGGCTATGCCGGCCAGGGTCGCGGATCTTTTGGTCTTCAAAATCCCCTCCTTCGTGTGGGTCGTCTGGGTGCTGAGGACCCACAGCCGCGGCACGTACGAGACGCACCGGGCTGGAGATCGTCAGACCTCGTGGCCTCTCCGTGGCCGCCTTCCTCGCCGAGTGCAGCGAGTGGTTCGGGCGGGACGCCGATTCAGTTCTCAAGGAACAGACGCTTCCTTCGGTCCCCCTCGCGGGCTTCCTTCCGGGCGCTACTGGTGGTGCCTTTTGTGTCGATTTACGTCGCTGCCTTAACTCCGGCCAGGGTGGGCCTCGTTGTGGCTACTCCACCGAGTCTTGCGCAACATAGATATGTTGCGCAAGACCGATAACCCGTACGATGTGGCCATGTCGAGCGAGAACCCTGAGCTGCCCGAGACGCAGCAGATGAGCGCGGCCGATTTCCGGACGGAAATCGTCAAGGTCCTGGGCGCCCGGGTCGCGTACGGCGCCGAGCACATCCAGGTGATGCGCTACAAGGAGGCGCAAGCCGTGGTCGTGCCGGTTGAGTGGTACGAACGGGCCTGCCGTGCCCTCGGCGAGGAGTCCCGGCTGGGCGAGGCGAGTCCGCCGGCCACTGCCTGAAATTCCTTCACGGGCCCCTGCTTCGGCGGGGGCCTTCGTCATGCCCGGAGGCGTCGGTGAGGAGAACGCGGGTGAACAGCGGCTGCTGCGACTTGGAGGCGTGGCCCCAGCCGCCGCAGCGGCACACACACTTGGACAGCGCGTCGGCCTCGGCGCACGCCTCGCTCGCGCACGGTTCCGGGGCCATGCCGTCCTCCTTCGTGGTGGTGTTGTTGCTGGTCATGAGGTCCACTCGCTTTCGCCCAGGTCCACCAGGCGCTCGGCCGCGGTGGGCGCGTTGAAGATCAGCGGGGCCGGGTCGTAGACGGCCATCTCGGAGGCGTAGTCCTGAAGGCCGGACGCGGCCTCACGGGTGCTCACGGGGGCAGCTGTGGCGGCCTCGGTGTGCTTGCGGAGCAGGGCGGCCCGGCGGCTGGCGCTGGCGGTCGCCCGGCGGTACCGCAGGATCGGGCTGTCCAACTCGGTGTACCGGCTGATCGCGGCCTGGTCGTCAACGGCGCGGCGGCGATCGGCGGCCTCGGCAACGTGCCCAGCGGCAGCCCAGGCGGCGCGCTGCTTCTCGCGGGCGGCTTCGGCGTCGGCGCGCTCTTGAGCGGCCGTGATCCGGTTGAACTCGGCCACGGTGGCCGCGGTCTCACGAGCGGCGGCCACCGGGTCGGACCACGTGGGGCCGGGCTCCAGCGGCTCCTCAACCCGCACGGTCCACGGTCGGCTCGACTGGGTGGCCGAGGCGCCGTCCGCGTAGCCCGTCCAGCACCATCCGGGGCGCACCGACTGGGATTTCGACGGCAGCAGGGCGCCGGCCTGGTCGGTCCAGAAGCTCAGCCGGTACCGGAGCCAGGACCACGGCTGGCGGACGCGGTCGGTCTGGATGTGCTGGCCGCCGTCGGGGCAGTGCTCCATCGCGTGCCGGATGTCGGACGGGCTCCAGCCCGCGAGGGCGAACGGCTCCAACAGACCGGCGAGACGGCCGGGCGTGATCCGGTGCAGCACCACGTGGTGCCCGATGCCGTCGCGGAGCTGACGGGCGCGGTGGTGGTCCTTCTGGGTCTGGGTGATCCCCCCACGCCGCGGACGCGGCGCACCACTTCCCGGCCGGGTGCTGGAGCGGCGACCGGAGCGAGGCGGACGGCCTGCGGGGGGTAGGGGGGAATTGCCACCCACCTGGGTAATACCCAGGTTTCGGTGACCACTTCCGTCCACAGGGACAGAGCCCCGGCGCTCCACCGAGTGCTCCGACCGGCCGGAAGAAACCGCAGGTCGGTCCAGGTGACCACTTTCATCCACAGGCAGTCCGAGGGCCTTGCGGACCCGGTGCTCACGGTCGGCGGTGCGGTCGGCCGCGGTGCGCCCACGCCCGTTCGGGGTGCGGTCCGGGATCGCGTCTTCGACGGCCTCGGGCACGGTGAGCGCGTACAGCGGGACGACCGGCGGGGCCCCGGTGGAGGGGTTGCCGACGCGACCGGCGACGAGGACGACGATCAGGTCGTGCTCGGCGAGGCGCTTGATGGAGCGGGCTACTTGCCGGATGGAGATGGCGCGGCCGGACAGCTCGGCGGCCTTCTCGGCGATCAGCGCGTGCCGCTGCCGCACCGCGGCGGCCTCCTGGTGGGAGACGACCGCCAGGGCCTTGGAGACGGCCACCAGGACGGCGTGGAAGTCGCTGCGGACGGTGGCGAGCACCGGGTGCGCTTCGACGGCGTGGCGCCACTCTCCGGCATCCGCGGCGGGTCGCAGGGCGCCAACCTTGCCCGACTCCACCAGCTTGACGAGGTGTCGCACGACGGCCGCGCGCTCGGCCGCGAAGGGGGAACGTGTTTCGTCGCGGACCACGCGGCGGCCGTGGAAGCGGGCGTCAAGGTGGTCGCCGTGGTTGCCGGTGCGGTTCGTCCAGGGCGCGGATCGCTGGGCCGGAATCTTCACGGCGGTGCCGGCGGTCATCGGGCCACCGCCACGAAATCCGGTCGCCCGTCCGGATCAGTCAGCCCATACTCAAGCGCATGTTCCTGACGATCTCCACCACCGGTACGGCCGAGCACCCGGCCACTGACCTGGGCTTTCTGCTGCACAAGCACCCCGACCGGGTCAGGGTAGAAACCCAGTCCCACGGCACCGCCCACGTGTTCTACCCCGAGGCCACGGACCGGCGGTGCACGGCCGCGCTGCTGCTCGAGGTGGATCCCGTCGCGCTCGTGCGCCGCGGCCAGGGCAAGGGCCGGGGTGGGGCGCCCGACGCCGCGCTCGCGCAGTACGTCAACGACCGCCCCTACGCGGCCTCCTCGCTGCTGGCCGTCGCGCTCAGCGGGGTGTTCCGCAGCGCGCTCAAGGGCCAGTGCGCCGCCCGCCCGGAACTGCCCGGGCAGGCACGGCCGCTGCGGGTCGAGATCCCGGTGCTGCCCGCCCGCGGTGGGGCGGAGCTGGTGCACCGGCTGTTCGACCCGCTCGGCTGGGACCTCGTACAGGCTGAGCCCGTACCGCTCGACCCGCAGTTCCCCGAGTGGGGGGACTCCCGTTACGTACGGCTCGTCCTGGAGGGCGAGCTGCCGCTGGCCGACGTCCTGCGCCAGCTGTACGTCCTGCTGCCCGTGCTCGACGACGCCAAGCACTACTGGATCGCCCCCGACGAGGTGGACAAGCTGCTGCGCGCCGGAGAGGGCTGGCTCGCCGCCCACCCGGAGAACGGCCTGATCAGCTCCCGCTACCTGGCCCGCCACAAGCGGCTGACCCAGCACGCCCTGGAGCGCCTGGAACTCGTCCGCCTCGCGGAGTCCGACGGCAGCGAGGTCGAAGAGCTCGACAACGCCGTCGACGAGAACCGCGACACCGAAGAGCGGCCCGTGCCGCTCGCCGTGCAGCGGCGCGACGCGATCCTCGCCGCGCTGCGGGCCGCCGGCGCCCAGCGCGTGCTGGACCTCGGCTGCGGACAGGGGCAGTTGGTCCAGGCACTGCTGGGCGACCCGGCGTACACCGAGATTGTCGGCATGGACGTGTCCGTGCGGGCCCTGAACCTCGCGGCCAAGCGGCTGCGGCTGGAGCGGCTGGGGGAGCGCCAGAGCGCGCGCGTCCGGCTGCTCCAGGGTTCGCTCGCCTACACCGACAAGCGGCTGGCCGGCTATGACGCGGCCGTGCTCAGCGAGGTCATCGAGCACCTGGACCCGGAGCGGCTGCCCGCGCTGGAGTACGCGGTGTTCGGCTCGGCCCGCCCGCGCACGGTCCTGGTCACGACCCCGAACGTCGAGTACAACGTCCGCTGGGAGACGCTGCCCGCCGGCCAGGTCCGGCACGGCGACCACCGCTTCGAGTGGACCCGCGAGGAGTTCCGGGCCTGGGCCGGCGCGGTCGCCGAGCGGCACGGCTACGGCGTGGCGTACGTCCCCGTCGGGGACGACGACCCCGAGGTCGGGCCGCCCACGCAAATGGCCGTCTTCACCCAGGCCGACACCGACACCGCGGGCGACACCGCCGCCGCCGACACCGACACCCCGAAGGAGGGCGAGGCAGCATGACCACCGAGACCATCGCGAGCACCGAGACCCACCGCACCCGCGTACTTCCCGTCACCGACCTGTCCCTCGTCGTCCTCATCGGGGCCACCGGATCCGGCAAGTCCACCTTCGCCCGCAAGCACTTCAAGGCCACCGAGGTCATCTCCTCGGACTACTGCCGCGGCCTGGTCAGTGACGACGAGAACGACCAGAGCGCCAGCAAGGACGCCTTCGACGTCCTGCACTACATCGCCGGCAAGCGCCTCGCAGCCGGCCGCCTCACCGTCGTCGACGCCACCAGCGTCCAGGCCGACGCCCGCCGCCAGCTGGTCCGGCTCGCCCGCGAGCACGACGTCCTGCCCATCGCCATCGTCCTCGACATGCCCGAACAGGTCTGCGCCGAGCGCAACGCCGCCCGCCCCGACCGGGCCGGCCTGCCCCGTGCCGTCATCCAGCGCCACCGCCGCGACCTGCGGCGTTCGCTGCGCGGCCTGGAGCGCGAGGGCTTTCGCAAGGTGCACGTGCTGCGCTCCGTCGAGGAAGCCGAGACCGCCCAGGTCGTCCTGGAGAAGCGGTTCAACGACCTCACCCACCTCACCGGCCCCTTCGACATCGTCGGTGACATCCACGGCTGCTCCTCCGAGCTGGAGACCCTGCTCGCCAAGCTCGGCTACGAGGACGGGGTCCACCCCGAGGGCCGGACGGCCGTCTTCGTCGGCGACCTCGTCGACCGCGGCCCCGACAGCCCGGGCGTCCTGCGCCGCGTCATGGGCATGGTGAAGTCCGGCAATGCCCTCTGCGTGCCCGGGAACCACGAGAACAAGCTCGGCCGTTACCTGAAGGGCTCCAAGGTCCAGCGGACCCACGGCCTCGCCGAGACGATCGAGCAGCTGGAGAAGGAGCCGGCGGAATTCGTGGAGGAGGTGCGGGAGTTCATCCGGGGCCTGGTGAGCCACTACGTCCTCGACGGCGGCAAGCTGGTGGTCTGCCACGCCGGCCTGCCCGAGAAGTACCACGGCCGGACCTCCGGCCGCGTCCGCTCGCACGCCCTGTACGGGGACACCACCGGCGAGACGGACGAGTTCGGCCTGCCCGTGCGCTACCCGTGGGCCGAGGACTACCGCGGCAAGGCGGTGGTGGTCTACGGGCACACCCCGGTCCCGAACACCGCCTGGATCAACAACACCATCTGCCTCGACACCGGCGCGGTCTTCGGCGGGAAGATGACCGCCCTGCGCTGGCCCGAGCGCGAACTGGTCGACGTACCGGCCGAGAAGGTCTGGTACGAGCCGGTCAAGCCGCTGGTCGCCGAGGCGCCGGGCGGCCACGACGGGCGCCCGCTCGACCTGGCCGACGTCCACGGGCGCCGGATCGTGGAGACCCGCCACCTGGGCAACGTCACCGTGCGCGAGGAGAACGCGGCCGCCGCCCTGGAGGTCATGAGCCGCTTCGCGGTGGACCCGCGGCTGGTCCCCTACCTGCCGCCGACCATGGCGCCCACGGCCACCTCCCGCGAGGAGGCCCGCGGCGGAGCCGCTGACAGACCCTTCCTGGAGCACCCGGCCGAGGCCTTCGAGCAGTACCGCAAGGACGGCATCGCCCAGGTCGTGTGCGAGGAGAAGCACATGGGCTCCCGCGCCACCGTCCTGGTCTGCAAGGACGCCGACGCGGCCCGCGAGCGCTTCGGCGTCGACGGCCCGACCGGCTCCGTCTACACCCGGACCGGACGGCCCTTCTTCAAGGATCCCGAGGTCACCGAGGAGGTCCTGGCCCGGCTCCGCGCCGCGGTCACCGACGCCGGGCTCTGGGACGAGCTGGCCACCGACTGGCTGCTGATCGACGGTGAACTCCTGCCGTGGTCCCTGAAGTCGGGCGGCCTGCTGCGCAACCAGTACGCCGCCGTGGGCGCGGCCTCCGGCGCCGTCTTCCCGGACGCCCTCGCCGCCCTGGAGGCAGCCGCGGCCCGGGGCATCGAGACCGGTGACCTGCTGGAGCGCCAGCGCGGGCGGGCCGCCGACGCGGCCGCCTTCACCGAGGCCTACCGCCGCTACTGCTGGACCACCGACGGGCTGGACGGCGTACGGTTCGCGCCGTTCCAGCTGCTGGCGGCGGCCGGGCGGTCGCTGGCCGCCGTACCGCACGACGAGCAGCTGTTCTGGCTGGACCGGCTCGTGGCCGCCGACGAGGCGGCCGGCACCGGGCTGCTCCGCCGCACCGGCCGGATCCTGGTGGACACCGCCGACGAGGACTCCGTACGGGCGGGCACCGACTGGTGGCTGGAGCTGACGGCCGCCGGCGGCGAGGGCATGGTCGTCAAGCCGCTCCAGGCCTACGCGCGGGACGGCAAGGGCCGCCTGGTCCAGCCCGGGGTCAAGGTGCGCGGCCGGGAGTACCTGCGGATCATCTACGGTCCGGAGTACACCCGCCCCGACCACCTGGAGAGGCTGCGCGAGCGGCACCTCGGCCACAAGCGCTCCCTCGCCCTGCGCGAGTACGCGCTCGGGCTGGAGGCGCTGGACCGGCTGGCGGCCGGGGAGCCGCTGTGGCGGGTCCACGAGGCCGTTTTCGCGGTACTGGCCCTGGAGTCGGAGCCGGTCGACCCCCGGCTCTGACCGGCGGACGGCGCCGCGCCGCTCCCTTCCGCGCCCCGGTCCCTCCCGCGCGCCCGTCAAGCCGGGCACGCGGGAGGGCCGCGCATTAGGTCGTATGAGGGAACTTTCGGGGAGAACTCCGGGAAACCCGCCGGCGGGATCGTTCATCCAGGGCAGCGGAATGTCCGCGACCCTGGAAGGACGGAACGTCACCTATGAAGATGACCGCGCGCGGAAGCATTGCGGCGCTCATGACCTGTATGGCAGCGGCCGGCGCGGCCACCCCGGCCGTGGCCGATTCGGTGCCGGTCGGTGTCCCGCTCGACGCCGTGGAGACCGCGCTGGGCGTGGACACCCCGCGCCTGGCCACCGGGGTGCCGGTCCCCATCACCGGAGCACCGGAGGCGCCCCGCTTCCACAAGGGGAACATGCTCCCCACCCCTCTCCTCCCGGTGATCCCGATCGGTGCCGAGCTCGGCGACACCCTCGTCACCTCGCCGGTGCCGAACCTGCTGGGCAAGCCGGAGACCGACGGCGAGGGCTCGCTGGAGGCTCCGGCCACCAACCTGCTGGCCCGGACCCCCGGCCTGGTCGCCGGCGGTCTGCTGACGATGCCGGACGCCTCCAATTCGGGGGTGCCGAACCTGACCGCCCCCGAGCTGGGCGTGATCGCCCCGGAGCTGACCGGGGCGCCGGAGGCGCTCCTGGGTCTGGCGCTGCCCCGCTGAGCAGACACCGGGTCAAAAGGCCGCCCGGTCTGCGAACGTGTACGGCATGGGATTCCATGTCGATTCCGAGACCGGGCGGCTTCGCCGCGTCATCCTCCACCGGCCCGACCTGGAGCTGAGGCGGCTCACACCGAGCAACAAGGACGCGCTCCTCTTCGACGACGTGCTGTGGGTGCGCCGGGCCCGCCAGGAGCACGACGGCTTCGCGGACGTACTGCGCGACCGGGGCGTGGAGGTCCACCTCTTCGGCGACCTGCTGCGCGAGGCCCTCGACATCCCGGAGGCGAGACGCCTCGTACTGGACCGGGTGTTCGACGAGAAGGAGTACGGGCCGCTCGCCACCGACCACCTGCGGGCGGTCTTCGACGGTCTGGGTTCGGCCGCGCTCGCCGAGGCGCTGGTCGGTGGGATGACCAAGCGCGAGTTCCTGGCCCGGCACGCGGAGCCGGTCTCGGTGCGCTTCCACGCCATGGACGTGGACGACTTCCTGCTGGGCCCGCTGCCCAACCACCTCTTCACCCGGGACACTTCGGCGTGGATCTACGACGGGGTGTCCATCAACGCGATGCGCTGGCCGGCCCGGCAGCGCGAGACGGTCCACTTCGAGGCGATCTACCGGCACCACCCGCTCTTCACCTCCTCCGGCGCCTTTCACTACTGGTCCCAGGGGCAGTCGGACTACCCGTCGACGATCGAGGGCGGGGACGTGCTCGTCCTCGGGAACGGTGCGGTGCTCATCGGGATGAGCGAGCGCACCACCCCGCAGGCGGTGGAGATGCTGGCCCGGGGCCTGTTCGCGGCCGGGTCGGCCACCAGCATCGTGGCGCTGGACATGCCGAAGCGGCGGGCCTTCATGCACCTGGACACGGTGATGACGATGGTGGACGGAGATACGTTCACCCAGTACGCCGGGCTCGGCATGCTCCGCTCCTACACGATCGAGCCGGGCGAGGGGGCGAGCGAGCTGAAGGTGACCGACCACGCGCCGGAGCAGATGCACCGGGCCATCGCGACGGCGCTCGGACTGGACTCGATCCGGGTGCTGACGGCGGGGCAGGACGTGCATTCGGCGGAGCGCGAGCAGTGGGACGACGGGTGCAACGTGCTGGCCGTGGAGCCGGGGGTGGTGGTCGCCTACGAGCGGAACGTCACCACCAACACCCACCTGCGCAAGGAGGGCATCGAGGTGATCGAGATCCCGGGCAGCGAGCTGGGCCGGGGCCGGGGCGGACCGCGCTGCATGAGCTGTCCGGTGGAGCGCGACGCCGTGGCCTGAGCCGTGGCGCGGACCCGTGCGGCGGTCCGGTGCGCGGGTCCGGTGCGCGGTGCGCGGGAGGCCGAGGGCGGGCGGCGGCGCGGACCGGCAGGGCCTGCTGAGGCAGCGATCACATATCCGTATACCAATGCAGAGGATCGTATAGACTTCCAACTTCCCACACCCTGTCACCGTGACGCTGGAGCGATCCCATGGTCCCCGCCCTCGCAGGCCGCAGTTTCCTCAAGGAGCTCGACTTCACCGCCGCCGAGTTCCGCGGCCTGATCGAGCTCGCCGCCGAGCTCAAGGCGGCCAAGAAGGCCGGCACCGAGCAGCCCTCGCTCCAGGGCAGGAACATCGCGCTGATCTTCGAGAAGACCTCCACGCGCACCCGCTGCGCCTTCGAGGTCGCCGCCGCCGACCAGGGGGCCCGCACCACCTACCTCGACCCCTCCGGCTCCCAGATGGGCCACAAGGAGTCGGTCAAGGACACCGCCCGGGTGCTCGGCCGGATGTTCGACGGGATCGAGTATCGCGGTGACAGCCAGGACACCGTCGAGGAACTCGCCGCCCACGCGGGCGTGCCCGTCTTCAACGGCCTCACCGACGACTGGCACCCCACCCAGATGCTGGCCGACGTGCTCACCATGACCGAGCACTGCGCCAAGCCGCTGGAGCGGATCTCCTTCGCCTATCTCGGCGACGCCCGTTTCAACATGGGCAACTCCTACCTCGTGACCGGCGCGCTGCTGGGCATGGACGTACGGATCGTGGCGCCCGAGGCCTACTGGCCGGCCGCGCCCGTGGTGGCGGCGGCGCGCGAGCTCGCCGCCCGCAGCGGGGCCAGGATCACCCTGACCGAGCGGATCGACGAGGGCGTGGCCCAGGCCGACTTCGTCATCACCGACATCTGGGTGTCCATGGGCGAGCCCAAGGAGGTCTGGGACGAGCGGATCGAGGCCCTGTCCCCGTATGCCGTGACCATGGACGTGCTGCGCGCCACCGGGAACCCGGAGGTGAAGTTCATGCACTGCCTCCCGGCCTTCCACGACCTCGGCACCAAGGTGGCCCGCGAGATCCACGAGCGGCGCGGACTGGAATCGCTGGAGGTGACGGACGAGGTGTTCGAGTCGGCTCACTCGGTCGTCTTCGACGAGGCCGAGAACCGGCTGCACACGATCAAGGCCGTCCTCGTCGCCACGCTCGGCAAGCGCGGCGCATAGTCATGCCTCCGGGCACCGCGGCGGGCCGCGGCGGTCCGCCGCGGTCCCGTACGCGACGCTCCCCGAATGTCGCGCTTCTGTGACGGCAGTCACGTTCCAGTGATACCGTCGGGGGTGTGAGCCCCTTCACCGGTTCCACACCAGCGACCGAACGGTGGCGCCACCTGCGGGTGACCCGGCAGGACGGCGTGGCCACCGTCACCTTCGACCGCCCCGACAAGCTGAACGCGCTCACCTTCGGCGCCTACGCCGACCTGCGCGATCTGCTGGCCGAACTGTCCCGTGAGCGTTCCGTACGCGCCCTCGTGCTCGGCGGCGAGGGACGCGGCTTCTGCTCCGGCGGCGACGTGGACGAGATCATCGGCGCCACCCTCGCCATGGACACCGCCCAGCTCCTCGACTTCAACCGGATGACCGGCCAGGTCGTCCGCGCGATCCGCGAATGCCCCTTCCCGGTGATCGCCGCCGTGCACGGGGTGGCCGCCGGGGCCGGAGCCGTCCTCGCGCTCGCCGCCGACTTCCGGATCGCCGACCCCAGCGCCCGCTTCGCCTTCCTCTTCACCCGCGTCGGCCTCTCCGGCGGCGACATGGGCGCCGCCTACCTGCTGCCCCGCGTCGTCGGCCTCGGCCACGCCACCCGCCTGCTGATGCTCGGAGAGCCCGTACGCGCACCCGAGGCCGAGCGGATCGGCCTGCTCAGCGAACTCACCGAAGAGGGCAAGGCGCACGTACGGGCCGCCGAACTCGCCGCGCACCTGGCGGCCGGCCCCGCCCTCGCCTACGCGCAGACCAAGGCGCTGCTCACCGCCGAACTCGACATGCCGCTGGCCGCCTCCGTCGAAATGGACGCGGCCACCCAGGCCCTCCTGATGAACGGCCAGGACTACGCGGAGTTCCACGCCGCCTTCACCGGCAAGCGCCCGCCCGACTGGAAGGGCAGGTAGCGGGATGACACCGCGCCGGATGCCCGCGGAAGCCCTGCGGGTCGCGGTCGTCGGCGGAGGACCCGGCGGGCTGTACGCCGCCGCGCTGCTGGCCCGCCAGGGGCACACCGTCGAGGTCTGGGAACGCGGCGCGCCGGACGAGACCTTCGGCTTCGGCGTGGTGCTCTCCGACGAGACCCTCGGCGGCATCGAGCGGGCGGACAGCGTGGTCTACGCCGCCCTGAGCGCGGAGTTCGTGCGCTGGGACGACGTGGACGTCGTGCACCGGGGCCGGCTGCTGACCTCCGGCGGCCACGGCTTCGCCGCCCTCGGGCGGCGCCGGCTCCTCGAGATCCTCCACGAGCGCTGCGCCGGTCTGGGCGTCCGGCTCCGCTTCCGCACCGGACCGGTGACCGCCGAGGACCTCGCGGCCTCGTACGACCTCGTCGTCGCGGCCGACGGCGTGCACAGCGCGACCCGGGAGGCCGGGGCCGCGCACTTCGGGCCGACCGTGACGAACGGGCGCTGCCGGTACATCTGGCTCGCCGCCGACTTCGCCTTCGAGGCCTTCCGCTTCGAGATCGCGGAAACCGAGTACGGGGTGATGCAGCTGCACGCCTACCCCTACGCCGCCGACGCCTCCACGGTGATCGTGGAGATGCGGGAGGAGGTGTGGCGGGCGGCGGGCTTCGACCTGTGCGACGAGACCGAATCGGCGGCCCGCTGCGGCAAGATCTTCAGCGAGGCCCTGCGGGGCCGGCCGCTGCGGGGCAACCGCTCGGCGTGGACGGCCTTCCGTACCGTCGTCAACGACCGCTGGTCCCACGGCAACGTGGTGCTGCTCGGCGACGCCGCGCACACCGCCCACTTCTCCATCGGATCCGGCACCAAACTCGCCGTCGAGGACGCCCTCGCGCTCGCCGAAGCGGTGGCCGCCGAGGCGGACGTACCGGCGGCCCTCATCGCGTACGAGGCGGCCCGGCGGCCCGCGGTCGCCAGCACCCAGCGGGCGGCCGCCGCCAGCATGCGCTGGTTCGAGGAGCTCGCCGGCTACGTGGAGCAGCCCGCCCGGCAGTTCGCCTTCAACCTCCTCACCCGCAGCCGGCGCGTCACCCACGACAACCTGCGGCTGCGCGACGAGCGGTTCACGCGGGCCGTGGAACGCGACTTCGGCTGCCCGGACGAGGCCACCCCGCCCATGTTCACCCCCTTCACGCTGCGCGGCCTGACCCTGCGCAACCGGGTCGTCGTCTCACCGATGGACATGTACTGCGCCGAGGACGGCGTACCGGGGGACTTCCACCTCGTGCACCTGGGCGCCCGGGCCCTCGGCGGGGCCGGACTGGTGATGACGGAGATGGTCTGCGTCAGCGCCGAAGGCCGGATCACCCCCGGCTGCACCGGGCTGTACACCGCGGAGCAGGCGGCGGCCTGGCGCCGGATCACCGACTTCGTCCACACCTCCGCGCCCGGGACCGCGCTCGGCGTGCAGCTCGGGCACGCGGGGCGCAAGGGCTCCACCCGCCTGATGTGGGAGGGGATGGACGACCCCCTCCCGCACGGCAACTGGCCGCTCGTGGCCGCATCGGCCCTGCCCTACCGGCCGGGCGTCTCCGCGGTCCCGCGCGCCCTCGCGGAGGCGGACCTGCCGGCCCTGCGCTCCGAGTTCGCGGCGGCCGCCGTCCGCGCCGCCGACTGCGGTTTCGACCTGCTGGAGCTGCACTGCGCCCACGGCTACCTGCTCTCCGGGTTCCTCTCCCCGCTGACCAACCGGCGCACCGACGCCTACGGAGGCTCCCTGGAGAACCGGCTGCGCTTCCCGCTGGAGGTCTTCGACGCGGTCCGCGCCGTCTGGCCCGACGACCGCCCGATGACGGTGCGCCTCTCGGCCACCGACTGGGCGCCGGGCGGCACCTCGCCGGATGAGGCCGTGGAGATCGCGGCCGCCTTCGCCGCCCGCGGCGCGGACGCCATCGACGTCTCGACCGGCCAGGTCGTCGCGGACGAGGCCCCGGAGTACGGGCGCTCGTACCAGACCCCCTACGCCGACCGGATCCGCAACGCGCTGGGCGTCCCCGTCATCGCCGTCGGCGCCATCTCCTCCTGGGACGACGTCAACTCGCTGCTCCTGGCGGGCCGCGCGGACCTGTGCGCCGTCGGCCGCCCCCACCTCTACGACCCGCACTGGACCCTGCACGCGGCCGCCGACCAGTCCTACGAAGGCCCGGCCGCCCCGTGGCCGGCCCCGTACCGCGCGGGCAGCCGCAAGCCGCCCGCGGGGCGCGGCTGAGGTCGCGTTCAGCGCGCCGGGGCCAGCGCCGCGCACTCGTGGCACAGGCAGGGCTCCGGGTGCGGCCAGTGCGGCCAGCGTTCGCTGCGCAGCTCCCAGGCGCGGCGCTCCAGTCGGGGCGCTGCCTCCGCGGCGGCGTCCGCGGCCTCCGGGCCCCAGAACCCGGACCATTCGGCGGCGCGCAGCACGGCCGGGCTGCGCACGAGCTTCGGCCGGAAGGTGTGCAGGTGACGGATGTGGACGTACCCCGACACGTAGCGCCCGGCGTGCCGGGGGCGGCCGACGACCAGGCAGTCCTCCCCGTCCACGATGCCGAAGACGTGGACCCTGGCGCCGCCCCTGAAGGTCTTCGTGCCGGGGCGCAGGCCCTGGCCGCCCTCGCCCCAGCGGCGCCACAGCACGACGTTCGCGGTCAGCATCCAGAGCGGTTCGAGGGGCTCGTCGGGGTCTTCAGGGGCGCTCACAGGGCCTCCACCTCGAGGCGGTCCTCGACCGGGGTGTAGCCCAGGCGCAGGTAGATGCCGTTGCTGGTGGGATTGGCCAGGTCCGTGAAGAGGACGACCTCCGAGGCGCCGGCGGCGTACGCCGCCTGGCTCGCGGCGTGCGTGACCCCGGCGGCGTAGCCGTGGCCGCGGAGGGCGGGCGGGGTGTAGACCGGGCCGACGCGGGCGGCGGAACCGACCGGGCGGGTGAAGGAGGCCAGCGAGACCGGGTCGCCGGCGTCCTCCCAGAGCAGGATGCCGCCGTACGAGATCCGGTCGCGCAGGGCGGTCTCCGAGGCGCCGCCCGGTATCCGGACCTCCACGTGGAAGGCCTCGATCCACTCCAGCAGCAGCGGAAGATCGGCCTCGCCGGCGAGCCGGGCCCGCCCCGCAGGGGCGGGGTCCGGGGCGACCAGCCCGGCCAGCCGGTACAGCCGGGTCTCCTCGGCGACCCGCGTGGGCCGGGCCCAGGCCCCGGCCAGCGCCTCCGCGTCCGGGCGGCGGGCGTTGATCCCGGAGAGCCCGGCGAGCAGCGGCTCGGTGGCGAGCGCGTCCGCGAGCGCCCGTACCGCCTCCTCGGGCACCGCGCCGAGCTGCAGCGGGAACGGCGGGGTGCACAGCAGGCCCGCGGCGACGGAGCCGTCGGCCCCGGTCCACCAACCGAACACGGGGTCGGCGGACCCGTATGCGTGGACCCCCTGCCGCTCCAGCCGGTCGGCGACGGTCAGCAGGAGGGTGTTGGAGACGGGCTGAGCGGCCACGGCCGGAGCGGCCGCGGCCACATAGGCGGCCAGGTCAGAGGTGAAGGTCCAAGTCATGGCCCATCCTGACGCGGCTCCGGACCCGCGTGCGACCGCTTTTCCGGGTCAGGGCTGCGCGAACCGCCCGCCCGCATCCCGCAGCCGCGCGTGCAGCTCGGCGAAGACGGCCGCCGCGCGGTCTCCCGGCCAGTCCGCCGGGAGCAGATCGGGCGGCAGGCCCGGATCGGCGTACGGGAGGCGGCGCCAGCTGTCCAGGGCGAGCAGATACCCGCGGTAGGCCTCCTCGGGGGTCGGCTCCCGACCCGACTGGAGGGCCCGCAGGGCGGGTTCGTGCAGGTCGAGGAACTCCTCGTGCTGCTTGGCCAGCGAGGTCAGGTCCCACCAGCGGGACACGGCCTCCGCGGTCGGCGCGAAGCCGAGGTGCGCGCCCCGGAAGAGCTCCACGTACGGGGTCAGGTGCAGCCGCTCCAGCGTGTGCCCCGTCTCCTCCGCCAGCCCGGCCGGGGCGATCCACACGCCCGGGGCCACCGCGCCGAAACCGAGCCGGGCCAGCCGGGAGCGCAGCAGGTGCCGCTTGTGCCGCTCCTGCTCGGGGACGGAGAACACCGCCACCAGCCACTCGTCCGAGCGGGGCGGGCCGCCGTAGATCCGCCGGTCGCCGTCGTCGAGCAGCTGCCGCGCCTCCTGGGAGAGCTCGTACGCGGCCGAGCCGTCCGCCGCGCGGGCGGGCAGCAGGAAGCCGCGCCGCTTCAGCCGGGACACCGACGAGCGGACCGACGGGGCGTCCACGCCGGCCGCGCCCAGCAGGCGGATCAGCGCGGACACCGGGACCGGGTCCTCGAAGGCCCGCCCGTAGGCTCCGTAGAAGGTGACGATCAGGGATCGCGGGGTGTGCTGCTCGGCCACGGGTTCACTCTAGATCCCGCAGCCGGAAGCGTTGCAGTTTGCCCGTCGCGGTGCGGGGGAGGGAGGGCACGAAGACGAAGGCGCGCGGGCACTTGTGCGGGGCCAGCTCCCCCCGCATGAAGGTGCGCAGATCCTCCTCCGTGAGCACCACACCCTCACGGGTGACGGTGTACGCGACCACGATCTGCCCGCGTCGCTCGTCCGGGCGGCCCACCACAGCGGCCTCCACCACGTCCGGGTGGCGCAGCAGGGCCTCCTCCACCTCCGGGCCGGCGATGTTGTAACCCGCCGAGATGATCATGTCGTCGG
This sequence comes from Streptomyces sp. NPDC088762, assembly GCF_044750905.1. Lineage (NCBI taxonomy): Bacteria > Bacillati > Actinomycetota > Actinomycetes > Kitasatosporales > Streptomycetaceae > Streptomyces > Streptomyces sp. NPDC088762. The sequence continues at coordinate 518,575 of NZ_JBIVKT010000004.1, read as the reverse complement.
CGCGGGCGACGTAACGGAAGTACCCCTCCGGATCGCGTACGTACGTGTCACCGGTCAGGTTCCAGCCGTCCCGTACGTACTCCCCCTGCCGCGGATCGGCCAGGTACCGGCAGCCCACCGGGCCCCGCACGGCCAGCAGCCCCGGCTCGTTGTCCGCGACCGGCCGGCCGGAGGCGTCCACCACCCGCGCCTGCCAGCCCGGAACCACCCGGCCGGTCGTACCCGGCCGGATGTCCTCGTCGGCGGCGGAGATGAAGATGTGCAGCAGCTCCGTGGCGCCGATCCCGTTGATGATCCGCAGCCCGGTGCGCTCGTACCAGGCCTGCCAGGTCGCGGCGGGCAGGTTCTCCCCGGCCGAGACGCAGCGGCGCAGCGCGGAGAGGTCGTACACGCCCACGTCGTACGGGCCCAGCGCGTCCAGCATCGCCCGGTAGGCGGTGGGCGCCGTGAACAGGACCGTCACCCTGTGCCGGGCGAGGGCGGGCAGCAGGTGCCGCGGCGCCGCCTCCTCCAGCAGCAGCGCGGACGCGCCCGCCCGCAGCGGGAAGACGACCAGTCCGCCCAGGCCGAAGGTGAACCCGAGCGGCGGACTGCCGGCGAAGACGTCGTCCGGGCGGGGGCGCAGCACCGTACGGGAGAAGGTGTCGGCCACCGACAGGAGGTCGCGGTGGAAGTGCATGCAGCCCTTGGGGCGCCCGGTGGTGCCGGAGGTGAAGGCGATCAGGGCGACGTCGTCGGCGGAGGTCTCCACGGCGGGGTAGGGCACCCCGTCGTGCCGCTCGGCCAGCCGCAGCAGGTCGTCCGGGGCCTCGCCCCCGTAGGCGGTGATCCGCAGTCCCGGCACCTCGGCCTTGGCCAGGTCGTCCAGTGCCCCGGTGTGGCACACGGCGTGACTCACCCGGGCCATCGCGCAGACCGTGGCCAGCTCCTTCGCCCGTTGCTGGGGCAGGACGGTCACCGCCACCGCCCCGGCCTTCATCACCGCGAGCCAGCAGGCGGCGAGCCAGGGGCCGGTCGGGCCGCGCAGCAGGACCCGGTTGCCGGGGACCACGCCGAGATCGACCGTGAGGACGTGGGCGAGGCGGTCCACCCGCCTGCGCAGCCCGCCGTACGTCCACACCTCGCCGGCGGAGCTGCGGAAGGCCGGCCGGTCCGGCCCGAAGCGGTCGATGGTGGCGTCCAGCAGCTCGGCCCCGCAGTTCAGACGGTCCGGATAGGCCAGTTCGGGGAGTTCGAAGAGCAGTTCCGGCCAGCTGCCCGGGGGCGGCAGATGGTCGCGCGCGAAAGTGTCGGCGTGAGCGGAAGGCTTGAGTTCCAAGGCGGGTTCGCCCCCTTGCAACGGTCCCGGGTGTGGGGTGGAGCCGGCCGTGCTGTTGCATCACGAGCGTATCGTGATGGTGACGGCAGTCAACAGGACGCGATAGATGCGGGGACATTCGGATGACCGGATTCGCGCTCGGGGTGGACCAGGAGGAATGGTGCGGGCAGTTGCGCGCACTGGCGGCGGACCGGCTCAGGCCGCTCGCCGAGAAGGGGGAGCCGGGACGGGTCAACCGGCCCCTGCTCGCGGAGCTGGGTGAGCTGGGCCTGTTGGAGCGGGTGTTCACGTCGGGCGCCCTGGAGCTGTGCCTGCTGCGCGAATCCCTCGCCCACGGCTGTACGGAGGCGGAGACGGCCCTCGCCCTCCAGGGGCTCGGGGCCCACCCGGTCCTGCGGGCCGGGACCGCGGCGCAGCGGGAACGGTGGCTGCCGGCGGTCCGCGCGGGACGGGCGGTGGCGGGCTTCGCGCTGAGCGAGCCCGGGGCGGGCTCGGACGCGGCGGCCCTGGCGCTGGCGGCGGCCCCCGACCCGGCGGGGGGCTGGCGGCTCAGCGGGGAGAAGTGCTGGATCTCCAACGCGCCGGAGGCGGATTTCTACACCGTGTTCGCCCGGACGGGTGAGGGCCCGGGGGCGAAGGGCGTATCCGCCTTCCTGGTTCCGGCCGACCGCCCCGGACTGGGCGGGCAGCCCCTGGACATGCTGTCCCCGCACCCCATCGGCTCCCTGTCCTTCGACGGGGTCCCGGTCGGCCGCGACGACCTCCTGGGCGAGCCCGGCCGGGGCTTCCGGGTCGCGATGGACACCCTGAACCTCTTCCGGCCGAGCGTCGGCGCGTTCGCGGTGGGCATGGCCCGCGCGGCGCTCGACGCGACCCTCGCGCACACCGCGGACCGAACGGCCTTCGGCGGGACGTTGAGCGACCTGCAGGCGGTCGCGCACCGGGTGGCCGAGATGGCCACCCGCACGGAGGCGGCCCGGCTGCTGGTCTACGCGGCGGCCGCCGCCTACGACAGGGACCCCGGCTCCCCGGAGGTCCCGCGCCGGGCGGCGATGGCGAAACTGCTGGCCACCGAGACGGCCCAGTACGTGGTGGACCACGCGGTCCAGCTGCACGGGGCCGTGGCCCTGCGGCGGGGCCACCTGCTGGAACACCTCTACCGGGAGGTGCGGGCGCCCCGGATCTACGAGGGGGCGAGCGAGGTGCAGCGCGGCATCATCGCGAAGGAGCTGTACCGGGCGCGCACGAGGGCCGTGCCGGGGGGAGGTGGGCGCGCGATGAGCCTGGAACGGATCAACCCGCCGGAGCTGTCGCCGCCGACGGGTTTCTCGCACGCCGTCACCGCGACGACCGGTTCCCGGCTGGTGTTCCTGGCCGGCCAGACCGCGCTGGACGGCGCCGGCAAGGTGGTGGGGGAGAGCCTGCCGGAGCAGTTCGAGGTGGCCCTGACCAACCTCCTGACGGCCCTGGCAGCCTCCGGCGGCACCCCGGCCGACCTGGCCCGGGTGACGGTGTACGCGGTCGACGTGCCGGCGTACCGCAGGCACGCCCCCGAACTGGGCCGGATCTGGCGCCGCCTGGCGGGCCGCGACTATCCGGCGATGGCCGTCATCGGCGCGGTCCGCCTCTGGGACGAGCAGGCCCTCGTCGAACTGGACGGCATCGCGGTGCTCCCCTGAGCGCTGCAGGTCGTGTCTTCGAAGTCCCGTCCGCCCGGCGCCACTTTGACGACACGACCTAGCGCGTGCGGCGGCGGTACTCCTCCGTCGGGACGCCGCCGACGCCCCAGTTCTCGAGGTCGACCTCGTCGATGACGACGAACGTGGTCGCCGGGTCCTTGTCGAGGACCTTGACCAGCAGGTCGGTGACTCCGGCGATGATCTCGGCCTTCTGGGCGGCGGTGGCGCCTTCGCGGGTGATCCTGACGTTGACGTACGGCATGGCGGATGTCCTTCCGGTGGGTAGGCGTGGGGTGTTGGGCGGGGAGCGGGGACCTCAGGCGGCGCGGCCGATGACGTGGCCGCCGTCCACGCGCAGGGCGTGTCCCGTGACGAAATCGGCGTGCGCCAGGTAGAGGACCGCCTCGGAGATCTCGGACACCTCACCGATCCGGTTCAGCAGGTGGATTCCGCCGAACGAGTCCACGTCGGAGTCCCCGTGCAGCGGGGTGCGGACGATTCCGGCCGCGACGAGGTTGACCCGGATGCCGTCCGCCGCGAGCTCCGCGGCCAGGCTCGTCGTCAGCGCGTGCACCCCCGCCTTGCTCACCACCGGTGCGGAGGCCGGGAAACCCGCCAGCGCGTGGTCCACCAGGACGGTGCCGATGTTGACGATGCTGCCGCCCCCGCCCTGCGCGCGCAGCGCCCGTACGAAGGCCTGGGTCGTGAGGTAAGTGCCCTTCAGATTGCCCGTCAGGAAGCCGTCGAGCTCCTCCGGCGTGACCTCCGTGAACGGCCTGGAGGCGAAGGTGCCGGCGTTGTTGACCAGGACGTCGAGGCGGCCGAAGCGGTCGAGTGCGGTACGGACGAGCGCCTCGCCGGTCTCCGGTTCGGCGATGCTGCCCGCGACCCAGGCGGTCCGTTCGGGGTGGCCCAGGCCGGCCGCGGCCTTGGCCAGGCGTTCGGGGTCCCGGCCGTTGAGGACGACGTCGGCGCCGCTCGCCAGGAAGGCCCGGGCGACGTCCAGCCCGATGCCGCTGGAGGCACCCGTGATCAATGCGGTGGTCGGGGTGGTGCTGGTGCTGGTGCTGGTGCTGATGTTGGTGCTGGTCTCGGTCATTTTCGTGGGCCCTTCGCGGCTGAACGGTTCGGTGGGTTCGTCGTGCTGACACCAGAAACGTAAGAGCCTTCAACCGATAAGACCACGACGTACTTTGGAGCATGTGATAATCCCAGGTTATGGATGTGGATCTGCGTGACCTGGAGCTCCTGGAGGCCACCGCGGAGGCCGGCTCACTGACCGCCGCCGCCGAGCGGCTCTTCGTCAGCCAGCCCGCCCTCAGCCAGCGGCTGACCCGCATGGAGGGCCGCCTCGGCATGCCCCTGTTCGACCGCAAGGGCCGCCGTCTGGTCCCGAACGCCGCCGGCCGCCGGCTGCTGGTCGCCGCCCGCCAGGTCCTCGGCGAACTGGAGTCCGCCTCCCGCGATCTGCGGGAGATCCGCGACGGCCGCGACCGGCGGGTCCGCTTCGCCGCGCAGTGCAGCACCACCTTCCCGTGGCTGCCGCCCGTGCTGCGCGCCTTCCGCGCGCGCGAACCCGACACCGAGGTGCGGATCGAGACCGTCCCCGACGACGCGCCGATCCCGGCGCTCCTCGCCGACCGGATCGACGTCGCGCTCGTCACCAAGCCGGACCTGCAGATGGACCGGGTGTCCCTGACCACGTTGTTCGACGACGAGATGATGGCCGTGGTGCCGGCCGGCCACCCCTGGTCCTCCCGCGAGCACCTGACCGCCCGCGACTTCGACGGCGCCGACCTCGTCCTCTACGACTTCTACGACCAGAAGCGCATCCCGTCGATGCCGCTGCCCCTCCCCCCGGGCGCCCGCCCGGCCAGGATCACCACCATGCCGGTGGTGACCGACCTGGTGGTGGAGATGGTGGCGGGCGGCCAGGGCGTGACGGTGCTGCCGAACTGGGTGGCCGCCCCCTACGTGGACTCGCACGGCCTCGCCCTGGTCCGCATCGGCGCGCAGCCGCTGACCCGCACCTGGTACTGCGCCACCCGCACCGGCCCCCGCCCGGCCCATCTGGACGTCTTCGTCGAGGAACTCATCACCCGGCTCAAGTCCCCGGACCGCCACTCGCGTTGATGTGTCCTAACCGTTCAGGAGGCGTCCCATCCACTCCTCGATGCCGTCCACCGTGCGCGGCAGGGCGCCCGACATCAGGCGGGCGCCGTCCGCGGTGACGACCAGGTCGTCCTCGATGCGCACCCCGATCCCGCGCAGCTCCGCCGGCAGGGTCTCGTCGTCCGGCTGGAGGTAGAGGCCCGGCTCCACCGTCAGGACCTGGCCTTCCTCCAGGACGCCGTCCAGGTACGTCTCCGACCGTGCCTGCGCGCAGTCGTGCACGTCGAGGCCGAGCATGTGCCCGCTGCTGCACAGCGTGTACCGCCGGTGCAGGTCGCCCTCCGCGTGCTTCAGGACCCCCCACTCCGCCAGGCCCTCCGCGATCACCCGCATGCCGGCCCGGTGGAAGTCCCGGAAGCTCGCCCCCGGTCGCAGGGCGGCCATGCCCGCCTCCTGGGCGGCCAGGACCAGTTCGTAGACCTGCCGCTGGACGGGGGAGAAGCGGCCCGACAGCGGGAGGGTGCGGGTGATGTCCGCCGTGTAGAGGGTGTCCGTCTCCACACCCGCGTCCAGGAGCAGCAGTTCGTCCGGGTTCAGCCGGCCGTCGTTGCGGATCCAGTGCAGGACGCACGCGTGCGCGCCCGATGCCGCGATCGTGTCGTAGCCGGTGCCGTTTCCCTCCGCCCGGGCGCGCAGGCCGAAGACCCCCTCGATCCACCGCTCCCCGCGCGGATGCGCCAGGGCGCGCGGCAGTGCCCGTACGACGTCCTCGAAGCCCGCCGCCGTGTGGTCGACCGCCAGCTGGAGCTGCTCGACCTCCCAGGCGTCCTTCACCAGCCGCAATTCCGAGAGAACGGTGGCCAGTTCGCCGTCGGTCGCGGCGTTGCGGCCCGCCGGTGACCCCAGTGCGTCCAGGTGGGCGCAGCGGATGCCGGTGAGGGCTTCCGCTTCCGCCAGGTCGGCGCGGCGTCCCACCCAGAACTCCCCGTAGCGGCGGTCCCGGTAGAACTCCTCGTTCCCGCCCGCCCGCGGCGAACGCGGCCGCAGGTAGAGGATGGCCTCGTGGGCGTGCGGCCCCGAGGGCTCCAGGACCAGGACGTGGCCCACCTGGTCCTCGCCCGTCAGTCCGGTCAGCCAGGCGTACGCGCTGTGCGGGCGGAAGCGGTGGTCACAGTCGTTGGAGCGGACCTTCAGCTCGCCGGCCGGGATGATCAGCCGCTCTCCCGGGAAGCGCGCCGAGAGCCGGGCCCGGCGGGCGGGGGTGACGGCGTGGCCGGGGACGCGGTCGACCCCGGGCAGGGGGGAGGCGGCCCAGTTCCCCGCCATGAATCGGGACAACTCCGGGGATACCGGCAGGTCGTGGCTGCCCGTGTGGAGGCGGGAGGAGGTGTCGGTCAACGAGGGCTCCCTCAAGAAGGTGCGAACTGGTGGGCGCACAGGTCTTGTCAGTGCAATTTCACATTACTATGTTACAGCTCACACCGCGGCACGTTAATCCCCGTCAAACGCCGCGTGACCCGGGGCTGTTGACCCGCGCCGTCGACCCGCGCAGTGCACCCGCCCCGGGGCCGTTCACGCACCACCCCCCACGTCACCCTCTCCACACGGGAGTTCTCGGTGTTCCAGCACAGAGCTGTGCGTTCGTCCCTCCTCGCCTCCGCCGTCGCCGTGACGCTCCTCGCCACCGCCGGCCAGGCCACCACGCAGGCCGCGGAATCGGGGACCACCGCCGCCGTCGCGGGCGGCGCCAAGGCGCCCGGCGCCCTTTCGGCCGCGCCCGCGGCGAATCCCTTCGACGAGGTCGACCGCCTCGCCCATCCGAGGGAGCAGAAGCCGGCGCCCGCCCACGCCCCCGGCGGCACGGACGCCACCGGCCGGGTCCCCGGCGCCGCGACGCCCGAGGCCGCGCCCGCCGCGAGCACCGAGAAGAGCCGCGCCGCGGCGGCTCAGGCGACCCCCACCGCGCGCAGCCTCGCCGTCGCCGTGCCCTGCACCCTCGACGGGATCACCGGCCTGTCCCCGGAGCAGTTCGCCGATTTCCTCGCCGACCAGGCCGTCCTGGCCGACGGCTGTCTGCGCGGCCTCATCTGGACGTGGGACGCCCGCCTGGCGCCCGTCATGTCCGACGCGCACGTCCAGGCCGTGTCCCGCCGGATAGCCGGCCTGGCCGCCGCCCACGACGGCCGCAACTCCTCGCACCTCGAGGAGATGTTCACCTACCTGCACGCCGCCGCCTACCACGACTTCTCGCGCGACGAGATCGACCTGACCGACGCCGCGACCGTCGATGCGGTACGCCGCGCCATCGAGGCCTTCGGCAACGCCGCCCACACCTTCGACGTCACCGCCTCCAACGCCCGCACCCTGCGCGAGGCCCTCTACGCCGCGGGCCCGGGCCTGCGCCAGTACCAGCTCGGCCTCATCAAGAAGGTCCTGGCGACCATGGACGCCTCGCACCCCGAGACCCACAAGGACCCGGCCTGGGGCGGCGCGGCCCTCGCCGCCCTCAGCACCAGCTACCTCGGCGTCTACCCGGGCAACGAGGACTCCGCCTTCCACGCCGCCGTGACGGCCGACCCCGCCTACCGCGCCGCGTTCAAGGCCTTCGCGGGCTACACCCACCTCAAGGGCACCGCCAACGAATGGGTGACCCGCGACGCCCTCGGCGAGTACGGCCGCTTCGGCCAGATCGACGGCCTCAGGGATCAGATCGTCGCCGACCTCGGCGCCCTCCTCGGGACCGTCAAGGCCGACTGGGGCAACGGCAGCGAGCAGTGGGCCAAGATCGTGTCCTGGCTGAACACCTACGAGGCCTGCAAGCCGTACGGGGTGTGCAAGGAGGACATCGAGAAGATGCTCTTCCCGAACACCTACACCTACGACAACGGCGGCATCAAGGTCCGCACGGCCCTGGACCGGGCCACCGTCGACCAGCTCTACTACGCGAGCAAGCAGGTCAAGGCGCAGTTCCACCGCGTCCTCGGCACCGACCAGCCCCTCGCCGGCGACCCCAACAGCACGCTGAACATCGTGCTCTACGCCTCCCGCGCCGACTACGTCACCTACCAGACGATGCTGAACGGCTACGGCACCAACAACGGCGGCATGTACATCGAGAACGGCGCCACCTTCTACACCTACCAGCGCCGGGTGCCCCAGGACTCCTCCCTCACCCTGGAAGAGCTCTTCCGCCACGAGTACACGCACTACCTCAACGGCCGCTACGCCGTCCCCGGCTTCTTCGGCGAGGGACCCTGGTACGAGAGCGACCGTACGACCGCCATGGACGAGGGCACCGCCGAGTTCTTCGACGGTGCCACCCGCGACAACGGCATCGCCGTCCGCAAGTCCCTGGTCAAGAGCGTCATCAGCGACACCGCGGGCGGTGGCCCCCGCATGTCGGTCGAGCAGCTGCTCAACGCCACCTACGACGGCGACGGCTTCCGCTTCTACAGCTACGCCGGCACGTTCTTCGAGTTCCTGTGGACCGAGAAGCCCTCCCTGCTGCGCGAGATGTACACGCACCTGCGCAACAACGACGTCGCGGCGTACGACGCCTGGCGCGGCCGGATGGGCGCGGACACCTACCTCCAGCGCGACTACGACCGCTTCCTCAACGCGCAGATCGCCAAGGTGGACCAGCTGTTCGTCCCGGACACCCGCTTCACCCCCAACGAGCAGCTGCGCGACTCGGCGCTCGCCTCGGTGAAGTCGGCCTTCGCCACCGCCACGTACAACAACCCGGAGTGCGTGGAGAACGGCGACCCCGGCAAGCGGCGCTTCACCTGCACCGGACGGATCACCGCGAACCTGAAGAACTGGCGCAGCGACGACCAGAACTTCAAGGACATGTCCGAGACGGTCGACTACTTCCTCCTCGACCGGGCCGGCGCGGCCTCGAACAACCTGGCCGACATGAACTGCTCCTTCGGCGCGCCGGAGATCTGGTCCAACAAGCTCGCCGCGACCTCGAGTTACAGCTGTGAGGGCCCGCTCCGCAGCTGATCCGTACCGGACCGGTCCCGGCTCCGGGACCGGTCTGGGCAGGCCCTAAAGAATGTGACATATTACTGCCGTGCTCAAGAGACACTCTCCCGACGTCGTGATCATCGGCGCCGGCGTCGTCGGGGCGGCCTGCGCGTACTACGCGGCCCGCGCCGGATTCTCCGTGGCCGTGGTCGACCGCGGCCCGGTCGCGGGCGGCACGACCGGCGCCGGCGAAGGCAACCTGCTCGTCTCCGACAAGGACGCGGGCCCCGAACTCGACCTCGCCCTCCTGTCCGCCGGACTCTGGCACGAACTCGCCTCGGCCCTCCCGCAGGAGATCGAGTACGAACCCAAGGGCGGCCTCGTCGTCGCCCCGGACCAGGCTTCGCTCGAAGCGCTGCGGAGCTTCGCGCAAGGCCAGCGCAAGGCCGGAGTCGAAGCGGCCGAGGCGGGGGCCGACGACCTCCGCGACCTGGAACCCCACCTGGCGCCGGGCCTGGCCGGCGGCTTCCACTACCCCCAGGACGCCCAGGTCCAGCCCGCCCAGGCGGCGGCCCGGCTGCTGGCCGCGTCGGGCGCCGAGGTCCACCTGGGCGAGGAGGTCACGGACATCCTCCTGGACGCCGCAGGAGCGGTCCGGGGCGTGCGCACCCCGCAGCGGGAACTCCTCGCCCCCGCCGTGGTCAACGCGGCGGGCACCTGGGGCGGCCGCCTCGCCTCCCTCGCCGGGGCCGGCCTGCCCGTCCTCCCGCGCCGCGGCTTCGTCCTGGTCACCGAACCGCTGCCCCGCGTCGTCCGCCACAAGGTCTACGCCGCCGACTACATCGCCGATGTCGCCAGCGGCTCGGCGTCCCTGCAGTCCTCCGCCGTGGTCGAGGGCACCCCGGCGGGCCCCGTTCTGATCGGCGCCACCCGCGAACGCGTCGGCTTCGACCGCACCCTCTCCATCGAGGCCCTGCGCCGGCTGGCCTCCCAGGCGGCGGCCCTCTTCCCGGTGCTGGCCGGCGTCCGGGTCCTGCGCACCTACCACGGCTTCCGCCCCTACCTCCCGGACCACCTCCCGGCGATCGGCCCCGACCCCCGCCGCCCCGGCCTGCTCCACGCCTGCGGGCACGAGGGCGCCGGCATCGGCCTGGCCCCGGCCACCGGCGCCCTGATCGCCGCGGCCCTGACGGGAACGGCCCCGCCGGTGGACCCGCTGCCCTTCCGTCCGGACCGGTTCGGGGAAACCCCCGCCGAGCCGCCCGCCGGGGACCGGCCCCCGGCACCCCCGAGGAGGACCCCCTGATGCGAAGCCCCCGCTCCCTGGTCGGCGGCAGCCCGGTATCGACGTACCCCATCGCCTTCGACGGGCGCGAACTGCCCGCGCACGAGGGCCAGTCCATCGCCGCCGTGCTCTGGTCCGCCGGGATTCTGGCCTGGCGGACCACCCGCGAGAGCGGCGCCCCGCGCGGCGCCTTCTGCGGGATCGGCAGCTGCTACGACTGCCTCGTGACCGTCAACGGGCGCCCCAACCAGCGCGCCTGCCTGGTCCCCGCCCGCTCCGGGGACACCGTCACCACTCAGGAGGGCACGGGCCATGCAGACCTCGGCATCTGAACCCGCGGACCCCATCGACCCCGTCAACCCCGGCCACCCTGGCGGTCCCACGGGCCCCACCGACCTCGCCGTCATCGGCGCCGGTCCGGCCGGGCTCGCCGCCGCCGTCACCGCCGCCGGCCACGGCCTGCGCGTCACCCTCCTCGACGCGGGGGAGCAGCCCGGCGGGCAGTTCTACCGCCGTCCGGCACCCGGCCTCGGCGCGGCCCGCCCCGAGGCCCTCCATCACGGATGGGCCGCCTTCGCCGCCCGCGAAGCCGCCCTGCGCGCCCACGCCGCGGCGGGCCGGATCACGTACCTCCCGCTCCACCACGTGTGGACGGTGGTCCCCGACGGCGACCACTGGACCCTGCACGCGGTCGCCGGCCCCGACGAGCACGCGGCGACCGTGCGCGCCGCCCGCGTCCTGCTGGCCACCGGCGCGTACGAGCGCCAACTCCCCTTCCCCGGCTGGACCCTGCCCGGCGTGGTCGGTGCCGGCGGAGCCCAGGCCATGCTCAAGGGCGGCCTGGTCCTGCCCGGCCGCCGGATCGTCGTCGCCGGCAGCGGACCCCTCCTGCTCGCCGTGGCCGGCTCGCTGGCCGCCGCCGGAGCCACGGTCCCGGCGGTGGTGGAGGCCTCGGCGTACACCGCGTACGCGCGCAGCGCGACCACGCTGCTGCGCAACCCCGGCAAGCTCGCCGAGGGCGCGCTCCACGGAGGCGCGCTGCTCAAGGGCGCCGTCCGGCTCCTCACCCGGTCCGCCGTCGTCGAGGCGCACGGCACCGACCGCGTCGAAGCCGTCACCGTGGCCCGGCTCGACCGCGACTGGCGACCGCTGCCCGGCACGGCCCGCCGGATCCCCTGCGACGCCCTCGCCGTGGGCCACGGGCTCGTGCCCCAGCTGGAACTCGCCACCGGCCTCGGCTGCGCCACCCTGCACGGCCCCGACGGCGCGGTGGCCCTGGACCTCGACGCCGGGCAGCGCACCTCCGTCCCCGGCATCTGGGCCGCCGGGGAGACCGGCGGCATCGGAGGCGCCGAACTCGCGCTCGCGGAAGGGGAGATCGCCGCCCTCACCGCCGCCGGGAAGCCCGTCCCCGCCGCCCTCGCCCGCTGCCGCGCCCGGCTGCGCGCCTTCGCGGGCGTCATGGGCGCCGCCCACCGCCCGGGCCCCGGCTGGACCGGCTGGCTGCGCGAGGACTCCGTCGTCTGCCGCTGCGAGGAGGTGCCGGCCGGCCGGATCCGGGAGGCCGCCGAAGACCTCGGCGCGCGAGACGCCCGTACGGTCAAACTCCTCACCCGGGCCGGCATGGGCTGGTGCCAGGGCCGGATGTGCGGCCCGGCCGTGGCCGCCCTGTGCGGGGAGCGGCCCGCGCCCGACCGGCGGCCGCTGTCCTGTCCGGTCCCGCTGCGCCACCTCGCCGAACTTCCCCCCGCCGATCGCTGATCGGGTGTCCCGGACCCTTGTGGCCGGCTCACACCCACTAGTAAAATGTCACACACCACACTAGGGAGTCACCTCATGACCCACGCGCCCGCCCCCGCGCCCGTCCCCACCCCCGCACCCGGCGCAGACACCCGCTCCCGGCCCTGGCACGGGATCATGGTCGCCACCACGCTCCCGCTGCGCGCGGACCTCACCGTCGACTACGACGCCTACGCCGAACACGTGGCCTGGCTGATCGCCAACGGCTGCGACGGCGTGGTCCCCAACGGCTCCCTCGGCGAGTACCAGACCCTCACCGACGAGGAGCGGGCCCGCGTCGTCCGTACCGCCGTCGAGGCCGCCGGCGACGGAGCCCGCGTCATGCCCGGCGTCGCCGCGTACGGCAGTGCCGAAGCCCGCCGCTGGGCCGAACAGGCCGCCGAGGCCGGGGCAGGCTCCGTACTCCTCCTGCCGCCCAACGCCTTCCGGGCCGACGAGGAGACCGTCCGCGCCCACTACGCCGAGGTCGCCCGGGCCGGCCTGCCCGTCGTCGCGTACAACAACCCGTACGACACCAAGGTCGACCTGACGCCCGCCCTGCTCGCCCGCCTCCACGGCGACGGCTCCATCGTCGCCGTCAAGGAATTCAGCGGGGACGTGCGCCGCGCCTACGAGATAGCCGAACTCGCCCCCGGCCTCGACCTGCTCATCGGCGCCGACGACGTCCTGCTCGAACTCGCCCTCGCGGGCGCGGTCGGCTGGATCGCCGGCTACCCCAACGCGATCCCGCGGTCCTGCGCCACCCTGTACCGGGCCGCCGTCGCCGGTGACCTCGCCACCGCGCTGCCGCTCTACAAGTCCCTGCACTCGCTGCTCCGCTGGGACTCCAAGACCGAGTTCGTCCAGGCCATCAAGCTCTCCATGGACCTGGCCGGACGCCCCGGCGGCGCCACCCGGCCGCCGCGCTTCCCGCTCACCGGCGAGACCGAGGCCTCCGTCCGCGCCGCCACCGAAAAGGCCCTCGCCGAGGGCCTCAACTAACCCGTCCGAGGGGGGACACGATGCGCACACGCCACGTCTACCACGCGGTGGACTCGCACACCGAGGGCATGCCGACCCGGGTCATCACCGGGGGAGTCGGGGTGATCCCCGGCGCCACCATGGCCGAGAAGCGGCTCCACTTCATCGAGCACATGGACCACATCCGCACCCGGCTCATGTACGAGCCGCGCGGGCACGCCGCGATGAGCGGCGCCATCCTGCAGCCCCCCACCCGGCCCGACGCCGACTTCGGCGTCCTCTACATCGAGGTGTCCGGCCTGCTGCCCATGTGCGGGCACGGCACCATCGGGGTCGCCACCGTCCTGGTCGAGACCGGCATGGTGCCCGTCGTCGAACCGGTCACCACCGTCCGGCTCGACACCCCGGCGGGACTGGTGAGCGTCGACGTACGCGTCGAGGACGGGGCGGCCACCGCCGTCACCCTCACCAACGTCCCCTCCTTCTGCGCCGGCCTCGATCTGAAGGCCGAGGTCCCCGGCTTCGGCACGGTCACCTACGACCTCGCCTACGGCGGCAACTTCTACGCCTTCGTCGAACTCGACTCCCTCGGCCTCCCCTTCGACCGGGCCCGCAAGGACGACCTGCTCGCCGCCGGACTCGCCGTCATGGAGGCGATCAACAGCTCGGGCGACCGCCCCGTCCACCCCGAAAACCCCTCCATCGCCGGGGTCAAGCACGTCTACCTCGCCGCCCCCGGCTCCGACGCCCGTCGCTCCCGGCACGCCATGGCCATCCACCCCGGCTGGTTCGACCGCTCGCCCTGCGGTACGGGGACCAGCGCGCGCATGGCCCAGCTGCACGCCCGCGGCCTGCTGGAACTCGGCGCGGACTTCGTCAACGAGTCCTTCATCGGCACCGAGTTCACGGGCCGGCTGATCGGTGAGACCACCGTCGGCGGACTCCCGGCCGTCGTCCCCACCGTGACCGGGCGGGCCTGGATCACCGGCACCGCCCAGTACTTCCTCGACCCCACCGACCCCTTCCCCGGAGGATTCCTGCTGTGAACACCGTCCGTACGGTGGACTACCACACCGCGGGCGAGCCCTTCCGGATCGTCGACACCGGTGCCGACGGCGTTCCGCCCGTTCCCGGGGACACCGTCGCCGAGCGCTGCGCCACCGCCATCGGCCCGGGAGGCTCCGGGACCGCCCCGCGACGCGGCGCGCTGGACGACGTACGGCGCCTGCTCGTGCAGGAGCCGCGCGGGCACGCCGGCATGTACGGCGGCTTCGTCGTGCCCCCGGACGACGACGGGGCCCACTTCGGCGTCCTGTTCTGGCACAAGGACGGTTACTCCACCGCCTGCGGCCACGGCACCATGGCCCTCGGAGCCTGGGCCGTGGACACCGGCCGGGTCGCGGCCCCCGACGACGGGGACGCCCAGGTCCGCATCGACGTGCCGTCCGGGCGGGTCACCGCCACCGTGCACCGGGACGGCGGCCGCACCACCGGGATCACCTTCCGCAACGTCCCGGCCCGGGTGGCGGCGCGCAAGGTTCCGGTCGCCACCTCGCTCGGAGTGGCCGAGGTGGACCTCGCCCACGCCGGGGCCTGTTACGCCTCCGTCGCCGCCCGCGACCTGGGCCTGGACGTCTCCCGGGCCGCCCTGCCCGCCCTGGTCCGCGCCGGACGGGAGATCCGGTCCGCACTGGCCACGCACCCGGCCGCCTGGCACCCCGACGGGCCGCTGCTCTCCGGTGTCTACGGGGTGATCCTCCACGAGGAGCTGCCCGACACCCCCTTCGGGCCGCACCAGCGCAACGTCACCGTCTTCGCCGACGGGCAGACCGACCGCTCGCCCTGCGGCTCCGGCACCTCGGCGCGGCTCGCCCTGCTGGCGCAGGACGGGCGGCTGGGCCCGGGCGAGGACCTGCTGCACGAGTCGGTGACCGGCACCGTCTTCACCGGGCGGATTCTGCCGGGCGGGGTCACCGAGGTCACCGGCACCGCCTACCGCACCGGCGAACACGCCTTCGCCGTCGACCCGTACGACGCGCTCGGGACGGGCTTCCTGCTGTGACGCGGCCCGATGCGGTGAGCTCCGGCGGGCTGCGGCACCTGGACGCGGCCGCCGTGGCCCGGCTCCTGACGCCGGCCGAGGCCGGCGACGCCCTGGCCGCCGCCCTGCGGGCCGGGCAGGATCCCGAGAGCGGTCCGCAGCGCACGGCGCTCGCCGTGCCGGGCGGCGGTGAACTGCTGCTGATGCCGGCCGCGTCCGGGGCGTACGCCGGTGTGAAGGTCGCGGGTGTCGCCCCCGGGAACCCGGCGCGCGGCCTGCCCCGCATCACCGGCAGCTACCTCCTCCTCGACGGCCCCACCCTGCGACCGCTGGCCCTGATGGACGGCGCGGCCCTCACCGCTCTGCGCACCCCGGCGGTCTCGGCCCTCGCCCTGCGGTACCTGGCCCCGGCCGGGCGGCCGCTGCGGCTGGTGCTCTTCGGGTCGGGCCCGCAGGCGTACGGCCACCTGGAAGCGGTGCTCTCCGTACGGGAATTGGCGGAGGTGGCGGTGGTCGCCCGGCAGCCGCTCGGGGCCCGCAGGCTGGCGGAGCACGCAGAAGGCCTCGGGGTGCCCGCCCGCGCCGGGACGGCGGGGGACGTGGCCGACGCCGACCTGGTGGTGTGCTGCACCACGGCCCGCACCCCCCTCTTCGACGGGCGGCTGGTCGGGCCGGGGGCGGTGGTCGTCGCGGTCGGCTCGCACGAGCCGGAGGCCCGCGAGACCGACACCGCCCTCATCCGGCGCTCCGCCGTGTACGTGGAGTCGCGTGCGGCGGCGCTGCGCGAGGCCGGGGACCTGCTGGTGCCGGAGGCGGAAGGGGCCATCGGGCCCGGCCACATCACCGGCACCCTGGCCGACCTGGTCGCCGGGCGGATGCCGGCGGGCGGGCCGCCGGGTTGTCCACAGGTGTTCAAGAGTGTGGGCATGGCCTGGGAGGATCTTGCCGTGGCGGTCGCGCTGTTCGAGGCCGCCGGGGGAAACAGCGAAACGTGACATTGTACGCTGTTCTTCCGCCCATCGGCGGGGTGAGGGGTCTCGGAGGAAAAGCAATGGGTGACCTGAAGCAGCACAGTCTCATCAAGGCCCAGGAACGGCTCCGCGACCAGGTCGGCCACGCCCTCCGAGCCGCCCTGATAGCGGGGGAGCTGCGCCCCGGCAGCGTCTATTCGGCCCCGGGCCTCGCGGCGGAACTGGGCGTCTCGGCCACGCCGGTGCGCGAGGCGATGCTCGACCTGGCCCGCGAAGGCCTTGTCGAGCCCGTCCGGAACAAGGGCTTCCGGATCACCGAGGTCAGCGAGCGCGATCTCGACCAGTACACCGAACTGCGCACGATGATCGAGGTGCCGACCGTCGGACGGATCACCAAGATCGCCACGACCGAGCAGCTGGAAGCCCTGCGCCCCATCGCGCAGGAAATCGTCACCAGCGCCCGCGAACACAATCTGATCGGCTATCTGGAGGCGGACCGCCGCTTCCACCTCACGCTGCTCGGCCTCGCCGGCAACGACCGCCTCGTGGAGACCGTCGGCGACCTGCGCAAGCGCTCCCGGCTGTACGGGCTCACGGGGCTGGACGAGGCCGGCAAGCTCGTCTCCTCCGCCGAGGAGCACATCGAGCTGCTCGACCTGATGCTCACCGGAGACGCCGAGGCGGCCGAGGCCTGCATGATGCGCCACCTCGGCCACGTCCGCTCCCTGTGGGCGCAGGGCCGCGACGAGCCCGTCGGCCGCACCCCGGGCGGCCTCGGCTCGGGTGTCTGACCCTGCGGCTAAGCTCCCGAAGGGGCGCGGGCACCCTGGTGCCCGCGCCCCTTCGCCCACATTTGCCTACACGGGGACAGAACTTGATAACGAATCTGATGCGCCGCGCACGCGGTGCGCTCGCCGTCACCATCGTCACCGGAGCCCTGCTGACGGTGGCCGCGCCGGCGCAGGCCGCCGCCGCGCCGCCCGTCACCGCCGCGGGCGCCTTCCTGATGGACGGCACGACCGGAGCCACGCTCTTCTCCAAGGAGCCCGACACCAAGCGCCAGATGGCCAGCACCACCAAGATCATGACCTTCGTCACGGCGCTGGCGTCTCCTGACTTCGACCTCGAGCGGAAGGTCCCGGTGAAGCAGGAGTACCTGGACTACGTGGTCCGGGAGGGCGCCAGTTCGGCCCACCTGAAGGCGGGCTCCACGCCGACGGTGCGTCAGCTGCTGTACGGCCTGATGCTTCCGTCGGGCTGTGACGCCGCCTACGCGCTCGCCGACACCTTCGGCGCGGGTGCGACCACGAAGGAGCGCACGGCGGACTTCATCGCGAAGATGAACGCCAAGGCCAAGGCGCTGGGCATGACCAACACGGTCTACGACTCCTTCGACGGCATCTCGCCCACGGGCAACAACCTCACCACCCCGCGCGACCTCGCCAAGCTCACCAAGCACGCGATGAAGGGCCTCACCTTCTCGAGGATCGTGAAGGTCACCTCCTACGACACCGGTGGCACGTCGACCGACGCCACCTGGAAGAACAGCAACCTGCTCATCCAGCCCAGCCCCACCGGGTACGCGTACCCCGGCGCGATCGGCGTCAAGACCGGCACCGGCACCGCGGCCGGCAAGTGCCTCGTCTTCTCCGTGAACCGCAACGGCAAGACCGTCATCGGCGTCCTGCTGAACGACGAGGAGCGCTACGCCGACTCGATGGCGCTCTCGGACTGGGCTCTCGGCTCGGCGACCGGCTCCAAGGCGGCCGTCCAGCGCGCCAACACCGAGCCGATCCCGGACATCCTGGACTGACGGTGAGGACCGCCCGCCACCCCGCCACTGCGGCGGAGTGGCGGGCGGTCCGCTGTGGACCCGCCCAACAGGCTTTACACCAGCGGGATTTGGACACGGCTGAATAACGACGGCGCAAACCTCTTGTCAGTACAATTTCACATTACTATGTTACCGGTCACACCCTAGAGCGCGGCCCTTCACTGGAGTGACCATGACCAAGCGCACCCAACTCGCCCTCGCCACCGCCCTGGTGGCGGCACTCGCACTCGGCGCCTCGGGCTGCTCCGACCCCAAGAAGGGTTCCGCCGGCGCGGGCGCCTCCAACCCGGCCGCCGCCAACGACGGCAAGATCCTCGGCGGCACCCCCGTCAAGGGCGGCACCCTCACCGTCCTCTCGAACCAGGACTTCGCCCACCTCGACCCCGCCCGCAACTGGGTCATGCCGGCCATGGACTTCGGGACCCGGCTCCTCTACCGCACGCTCGTCACCTTCAAGGCCGAGCCCGGCAAGGGCGGCAGCGAACTGGTCCCCGACCTCGCCACCGACCTGGGCACCCCCTCCAACGGC
The DNA here is from genome assembly GCF_044750905.1 of Streptomyces sp. NPDC088762. Taxonomy (NCBI): domain Bacteria; kingdom Bacillati; phylum Actinomycetota; class Actinomycetes; order Kitasatosporales; family Streptomycetaceae; genus Streptomyces; species Streptomyces sp. NPDC088762. The sequence continues at coordinate 500,077 of NZ_JBIVKT010000004.1, read as the reverse complement.
GGCCGCACCTGGACCTTCACCCTCAAGGAGGGCGTGAAGTACGAGGACGGCTCGCCCATCAAGGCCCAGGACATCAAGTACAACGTCGAGCGCTCCTTCGCCCCCGACCTCACGGGCGGCCCCGACTACGCGGCCCAGTACCTGGCCGGCGCCGAGGGCTACAAGGGCCCCCTCCAGGGGCAGCACCTCGACTCGGTCAAGGCCCCCGACGACCGCACGATCGTCTTCGAACTCAAGCGGCCGGTCGCCGAGTTCTCCGCGACCGCGACCCTCCCGACCTTCGCCCCCGTGCCGCAGGCCCAGGAGAAGGGCACCCAGTACGACGCCCGCCCGTTCTCCTCCGGCCCGTACAAGATCGAGTCGTACGACCGCGACAAGAAGCTGGTCCTGGTCCGCAACGAGCACTGGGACGCCAGGACCGACACCGTCCGCAAGGCCTACCCCGACAAGTTCGTCGTGGTCATGGGCCTCAAGGGCGGCCAGATCGACGACCGCATCATCGCCGGCGAGGGCGCCGACGCCTCCGCCGTCCAGTACGCCGACATGCGGCCCGAGAGCGCGCCGAAGGTCCTGCCCAAGCCGGACGTCAAGGCGCGCCTGCTCGCCGAGTCCCAGGGCTGCACCGAGATGCTCTACCTGAACAACTCCCGGCCGCCCTTCAACGATCCCAAGGTCCGCGAGGCCATGCAGTACGCCGTGGACAAGGAGTCCGTGATCACCGCGGGCGGCGGCCCGGCCCTCAACGAGGTCGCCACCGCCTACCTGCCCCCGGCCCTCTCCGGCGGCAAGCAGGCCGACACCCTCAAGATCGCCCCGGCGGGCGACCCGGCCAAGGCCAGGGAACTCCTCAAGGCCGCGGGCAAGGAGAGCCTCAAGGTCTCCCTCGCCGTCTCCACCGGCGACAAGGCCAAGGCCGAGGCCCTCCAGCAAGGCCTGTCCCGCGCCGGCATCGAGGTCGTCGTCGACACCATCGACCCGGGCGCCTACTACGACGTCATCGGCGACCTCTCCACCACCCCCGACATGACGCTCTCCGGCTGGTGCCCCGACTACCCCTCCGGTTCCACCTTCATCCCCTTCGTCTTCGACGGACGCACCATCAAGGAGAAGGGCAACCAGGGCAACAACAGCCAGTTCCGCGACGACGCGACCATGAAGCGGATCGACGAGATCAACGCCATGGCCGACGCCAAGCAGGCCAACCAGGCCTGGATCGACCTGGACGCCGAGATCATGAAGAAGTCCCCGGCCGTCCCCGTCCTGCTGGAGCGCAAGCCGCTGCTCGTCGGCCCCAACATCGCGGGCGCCTACGGCCACCCCGTGTGGACCGGCACCATCGACTACGCCACCGTCGGCCTCAAGGACCCCTCCAAGAGCCAGGGCTGAGGAATCCGGAGCCCGCGACACCATGACCACCACCGCACCGGGCGCCGGCGACCGCGCAGCCCCGGACCCCGACGGCGCCGCGGCCCCTGACAACACGCCAGGCTCCGGCGCCGCCCGTGCCCCTGGCACCCCGGCCCCCGCAGCCCCGGCCCCCGCAGCCCCGGCTCCCGACGGCACGACGACCTCTCACCCAGCCCCCGGCACCGCCAAAACCGCCCGGCCCGCGGCAGCGCAGGCAGCGCCCGGCAGCAGCCCCTGGCAGCTCGCCCGGCGGGAGCTCCGCCGCCGCCCCGCCGTCCGCGTCAGCCTCTGCCTCGTCCTCCTCTTCGTCCTGATGGCCGCCACCGCCCCCTGGCTGGGCGCGCTGGGCGGCTGGTCCCCCGAGGAGTTCGACAAGTCCGCCATCGACCCCTACCTGGGCGGCCAGCCGCTCGGCTCCCTCGGCGGGATCAGCCCCGAGCACTGGCTCGGCGTCGAACCCGTCACCGGCCGGGACCTGTTCGCCCGCGTGGTCCACGGCGCCCAGGTCTCCCTGCTCATCGCCTTCGCGGCGACCGCCATCGTGGTCCTCGCCGGCACGGCCGCCGGGATCGCCGCCGGCTACTTCGGCGGCCGCACCGACGCCGTCCTGTCCCGGCTGATGGACCTGACCATGTCCTTCCCCTCCCTCATCTTCATGATCGCGATGCTGTCCGTGGCCAAGGACGTCAACCGCATCGTGCTGATGACCGCCGTCATCGGACTCTTCGGCTGGCCCGGCGTCGCCCGCGTCGTCCGCGGCCAGACCCTCTCCCTCAAACACCGCGAGTACGTGGACGCCGCCCGCGTCGGCGGATCGAGCTCCTGGCGGATCCTGACCCGCGACATCCTCCCGGGCGTCTCCGGCCCGGTCATCGCCTACACCACCCTGCTCATCCCCGGAATGATCAGCACGGAGGCGGCGCTGAGCTACCTCGGCGTCGGCGTCCGCCCGCCCACCCCCTCCTGGGGCCAGATGATCGCCGAATCCGTCGCCTTCTACGAGACCGACCCCATGTACTTCGTCATCCCGAGCGTCTTCCTCTTCCTCGCCGTGCTCGCCTTCACGCTCCTCGGCGACGCCCTGCGCGACATCCTCGACCCGAGGGGCGGCCGTACGTGATCCTCTACCTCGCCCGCCGCCTGCTCGCCCTCGCCGGCGTGCTCCTCGCCATCGCCGCCGTCACCTTCCTCATCTTCTACGTCCTGCCCTCCGACCCGGCCGCGGCCGCCTGTGGCAAGACGTGCAGCGCCGAGCGACTGGCCGACGTACGGGCGTACCTCGGCCTCGACCAGCCCCTGTGGCGGCAGTTCGCCGACTTCCTCACCGGCATCTTCACCGGCCGCACGCTCGGCAGCGGCCAGTACGCCGTCCAGTGCGACTTCCCCTGCCTGGGCTACTCGTACGAGAACTCCCTGCCCGTCTGGGACCTGCTGATGGACCGGCTCCCGGTCTCCGCCTCCCTCGCCGTCGGCGCCGCGGCCCTCTGGCTGGTCCTCGGGCTCGGCGCCGGGGTCACCGCCGCCCTGCGCAAGGACACCGCCACCGACAAGGCCCTGATGGTCGGCGCGGTCGCGGCCGCCTCGCTGCCGGTCTACTTCACCTCCGTGATGCTCATCTACGGGGTCATCCGCATCGCCGGCCTCCTGCCCTACCCCACCTACCAGGCCTTCACCGACAACCCGTTCGCCTGGGCCACGAACCTGCTGCTGCCCTGGACGGCGCTCGCGCTGCTCTACGCCGCCATGTACGCGCGGCAGAGCCGGGGTTCGATGATCGAGGCGATGGCCGAGCCCTACATCCGCACCGCCCGCGCCAAGGGCATGCCCGAGCGCACCGTCGTCGTCAAACACGGGCTGCGCTCCGGGATGACCCCCATCCTCACCATCTTCGGCATGGACCTCGGAGGGCTCCTCGCCGGAGCCGTCATCACCGAGTCCATCTTCGGACTCCCCGGCATCGGGCGGCTGTTCTACGGGGCGCTGGTCAGCTCCGACCAGCCCGTGGTCCTCGGGGTCACCCTGCTCGCCGCCTTCTTCATCGTCGTCGCCAACCTCGTCGTCGACCTCCTGTACGCCGTCATCGACCCGAGGGTGAGGTACTGATGGCCGCCCTGCTCGAAGTGCGCGATCTGCGCGTCACCTTCTCCACCCCGCGCGGCACCGTACGCGCCGTCGACTCGCTCGGCTTCACCGTCGAGGCCGGGCGGACCCTCGGCATCGTCGGCGAGTCCGGCTCGGGCAAGTCGGTCACCTCGCTCGCCGTCATGGGACTGCACCGGGGCGCCGAGATCGGCGGCTCGGTGGCCCTGGACGGCCGGGAGCTGACGGGCCTGCCCGAGCGGGAGCTCGCCAAGGTGCGCGGCCGCAAGATGGCCATGATCTTCCAGGACCCGCTCTCCAGCCTGCACCCCTACTACACGGTGGGCGAGCAGATCGCCGAGCACTACCGCGTGCACTTCAGGGCCGGGCGGGCCGCCGCGCGCAAACGGGCGGTCGACATGCTCGGCGAGGTCGGCATCCCGGAACCGGCCCGCCGCGCGGGGGAGTACCCGCACCAGTTCTCCGGAGGCATGCGCCAGCGCGCCATGATCGCCATGGCCCTGGCCTGCGAACCCGAACTGCTGATCGCCGACGAGCCCACCACCGCGCTCGACGTCACCGTGCAGGCCCAGATCCTGGAGCTGATCGCCCGCCTCCAGGAGGAGCGCGGCCTCGGCGTCGTCATGATCACCCATGACCTGGGCGTGGTCGCCCGCGTCGCCCACGAGGTGCTGGTCATGTACGGCGGCCGGGCCGCCGAACAAGCCCCGGTCGACGCCCTGTTCGCCGATCCCGCCCACCCCTACACCCGGGGGCTGCTCGACTCGCTGCCCCGCCTGGACACCGCCGACGACGCACCGCTGCCCTCCATCCCCGGCTCACCGCCCTCCCTGCTCGCGCCCGCCCCGGGCTGCGCCTTCGCCCCGCGCTGTCCGCGCGCCGCCGAGCCCTGCGATGACGTACGGCCCGAACTCGTGGCGTACGGGGACGGCGAAGGACCGGAGCGGATGGTGGCCTGCCACTTCGCCGGCGCCCGTACCGCCGAGGAGGCGGCCCGATGAAGACGACGAGCTCCGAACCCCTGCTGTCCGTACGGGACCTCACCATGGCCTTCCCCGGGAAGCGGTCCGCGACCGGGCGCCGGGGGGCGCCCGTGCGCGCCGTCGACGGGGTCTCCTTCGACCTGGCCGCCGGACAGACCCTCGGCCTGGTCGGGGAGTCGGGGTGCGGGAAGTCCACCACCGGCCGGATGATCGTGCGGCTGCTGGAACCCACCTCGGGCCGGGTCGCCTTCGAGGGCAAGGAGATCGGCCGGCTCTCCCAGAGCGCCCTGCGACCGCTGCGCAAGAACATCCAGATGGTCTTCCAGGACCCGCACTCCTCCCTCAACCCCCGCCAGACGGTGGCCCGGATCATCTCCGACCCGCTGCTGGTCCAGGGCTGGAGCGCCGTCGACGCCCGCCGCCGGGCCGCCGAGCTGATGGAACTGGTCGGTCTGATCCCCGAGCACATCGACCGCTACCCGCACGAGTTCTCGGGCGGTCAGGCCCAGCGCATCGGCATCGCCCGGTCGCTGTCCACCAGCCCCCGCCTGATCGTCGCCGACGAGCCCGTGTCCGCCCTCGACGTCTCCGTCCAGGCCCAGATCGTCAACCTCATGGAGCGGCTGCGCGCCGAACTGGGCCTCGCCTACGTGTTCATCGCGCACGACCTGTCCGTCGTCAAGCGGGTCAGCGACCGGGTCGCCGTCATGTACCTCGGCCGGATCGTCGAGATCGGGGACAAGAAGTCCCTCTACGAGAACCCCCAGCACCCGTACACCCGGGCGCTGTTGTCCGCCGTACCGCTGCCCGACCCGGCGGCGGAGCGGCGGCGGGAGCGGATCGTGCTGCTCGGCGACCCGCCGAGCCCGGCCGCTCCACCCCCGGGCTGCAGCTTCCACCCGCGCTGCCCCAAGGCGCAGGCCGTGTGCCGCACCGAGCGGCCGTTGCTGCAGCTCGCCGCCTCCCGAGAGGTGGCCTGCCACTTCCCCGGTGACTGACGGGGATCCAGGGGAAGGGGAAGGGCCCCGGGGACAACGGCGTCTCCGGGGCCCTTCCGTGTGTTCCGAGGGTGCTCAGGCCAGTTCCCGGCGGAAGAACTCCAGCTCCAGCGCCATCAGCTTCTCGCGGGTGCCGCCCGGGGTCATGTGGGTGACGCCCGGCAGGGCCAGCAGCTGGTGGGGGCGGCCCGCGTCCGTCAAGGCCTGCGACAGGCGCAGGGTGTGGGAGGGGTGGACGTTGTCGTCGGCCAGACCCGTGGTGAGCAGCAGCGGACGGGTCAGCTTCGGCGCGTCCGCGATCAGGGAGTCCCGCTCGTACACCTCCGGGTGCTCCTGGGGCAGGCCCAGGTAGCGCTCGGTGTACGCGGTGTCGTAGTACCGGAAGTCGGTGGGCGCGGCCCCGGCTGCCGCCGCGTGGAAGACGTCCGGGCGGCGCAGCACCGCCATGGCCGAGAGGTAGCCGCCGTAGGACCAGCCGCGGATGCCGACCCGGGCGAGGTCGAGGTCGGGGTGCCGGGCGCCCAGCGCCTGGAGGGCCGCGACCTGGTCCTCCAGGGTCACCTCGGAGAAGCCGCGGTACATGGCGTGCGTGTGGGCGGGGGAGACGTACGCCGTCCCGCGGTTGTCGACGGTGACCACGGCGAAGCCCTGGTCGGCCCACCACTGGCGGGCCTGCCAGCGGCGCGGTTCGGAGCTGACGTCCTGCATGCCGGGGCCGCCGTAGCTGTCCATCAGTACGGGCAGCCGCCGGCCGGGGACATGGCCGCGGGGGAGGACCAGGGCGGTGGGGATGCCGTGCTCGGTGACCCGTTCCAGGAGCGGGACCACCCGGTAGGGCAGGGGCTCGGACAGGTCGGCGGGCGCGCATTCGCGCCCGTCCGCGGTGCGTACGGTACGACGGATCCCGTCTGCGTCGGCCGAGGTCAGCAGCAGGGTCCCGGCCGAGGCCTGGACGGAGTGCACGCCGGGCCCGTCGGCGAGCGGGGTCCGTTCCCCGGTCACGGGGTCGAGCAGCAGCACCTGCTGGTCGGCCGGATCGCCTTCGGCGGCCTCGACGAGCAGGGAGCCCGCGTGGATCCCGGCCACGCGGCGGATCTGGATCCCCTCACCGGTGAGCAGCACGCCGTCGACGGCGAGCGCGCGGGCGGCTCCGTCCGGGGTGTCGGCGCAGGTCAGCACCCGCCCGTCGGGGAGCCGGGCCGGGGTGCCGGGGAGCAGTGGGTCCACCCACCGGGGATGAACGGTGCGGGAGAGTTCCCGGGCGCGGCCGGTGGCGGGGTCTGCGGAGAGCAGCAGCACGCGTTGCTGGAGGCGGTCCTGGACGGTGAGCAGGATCTCCGTCTCCGATTCCCAGCCCGCGTCGGAGACGTACGGGTAGGTCCCGGCGTCCCAGGTGATCCGTGTCCGTTCCCCGGCCGAACCCAGCACCCACAACTGGACGTCGGCGTTGGGGCCGCCCGCTTGGGGGTAGGCGAAGTCCTCGGGCGGCAGCTCGGGGTGGGCCGGATCGGTGAAGTACCGCCGCTGGAGGCGGGATTCGTCGACCCGGGCGGCCAGCAGGGTCTTCCCGTCCGGCGACCACCAGTGGCCCCGGGCCCGTCCCAGCTCCTCGGCGGCGGCGAACTCGGACACGCCCCAGCGGGCCCCGTCGTCCGGGCTGACGCGGCCGCCGGGGGCGACGTACAGGGCGTCGTCGCTGACGTACGCGGTGCGCGTGCCGTCGGCGTTGGGCCTCGGGTCCAGGGCCGGTCCGGCGGCCGGTATCTCCTCGGGTGCCCGGGCTCCGTCCGAGCCGACCTGGTACAGCCGCCCGTACAGCGCGAAGACGGCGCGCAGGCCGTCACCGGAGAGCGCGTACGAGCCGATGCCGGCCGCGACGAGCCGGATCCGCTCGCGCAGCCGGCGCTCGGCGGTGGGCAGGGGGCCCGGCTCGGGGCACAGCTCGCGGGGGTCGGCAAGCCGGGTTTCGGCCCCCGTGGCGGTGTCGAGCACCCAGAGGCTGTCGAAGGCGTCGGTGGGGCCGCCGGAGCGGAGGAACCAGAGCAGCCGGCCGTCGTCCCCGAAGGAGAAGGCGCGCGGGGCTCCATGGGTGAACCGGGCCGTGTCGGCGGAGAGCCGGAGGAAGTCGTCCATGGCCGTAGTTTGACATGTGAAATGGCACTGACGCAGTGGGTGGGACTGGGCCGTTCGAGTGGTGACCCCGTGGGAGCGGGCTTAGCGTCGAGAGGGTGGACGCGAACGCATCGCCGAACACCAAGAGGGCCGACGGCAAGGTCCGAGGAAGCGGGAACGGTCTCGCGCTGTTCGTCATCGCCTCATGCCAGCTCATGGTGGTCCTCGACATCACCATCGTGAACATCGCGCTGCCGCACATCCAGACCGCGCTCCACTTCTCGACCGAGAGCCTTTCCTGGGTCGTCAACGCCTACACCCTCGCCTTCGGCGGCCTGCTGCTCCTCGGCGGCCGGACGGGCGACATCCTGGGCCGCAAGCGCGTCTTCATCTTCGGCGTCCTGCTCTTCGGGCTCGCCTCCCTCCTCGGCGGACTCGCGCAGAACGAGGGCCAGTTGCTGGCCGCCCGAGCCCTCCAGGGCGTCGGCGGCGCCATCGCCTCCCCGACCTCGCTCGCGCTGATCACCACGACCTTCCGTGAAGGCCCCGCCCGCAACCGGGCCTTCGGCGTGTTCGCCGGAGTCTCCGCCGCCGGCGGCGCGATCGGCCTCCTCGCGGGCGGCATGCTCGTCGAATGGCTCAACTGGCGCTGGGTGTTGTTCGTCAACGTCCCGATCGCCGTGCTGATCGCCGTGCTGGCCGGAAAGGTGATCCGCGAATCCGAACGCCACCCCGGCCACTTCGACCTCGCCGGAGCGCTGCTGTCCACCACGGGCATGGTCGCGCTCGTGTACGGCTTCATCAGGGCCTCCCAGGACGGCTGGCGCGACCCGATCACGCTCGGATCCTTCGGCGCCGCCGTGGTCCTGCTGACCCTGTTCATGCTCAACGAGCGCCGCTCGCCGCAGCCGATCACCCCGCTCCACATGTTCGCCGACCGCAACCGGGCCGGGACCTACGGGATCATGCTGATGCTCGCCTGCGCGATCTTCGGCATGTTCTTCTTCCTCACCCTCTTCGTGCAGATCGTGCTCGGCTTCAGCCCGCTCCAGGCCGGGCTCGCCTTCCTTCCGGTGAGCGCGGTCGTCGCGGTCGGCGCCGGCACCACCTCGCAGCTGCTGCCGAAGTTCGGGCCCAAACCCTTCATGGTCACCGGCGCGCTGTGCTCGGCGACGGGGCTCGCCTGGCTGACACAGACCGACATCCACTCCACGTACCTGGGCAGCATCCTCGGCCCGCTGCTGATCTTCGGCCTGGGCATGGGCCTCCAGTTCGTGTCCCTGACTCTGATGGCCCTGTCCAACGTCCCCGACCGTGAGTCGGGAGCGGCCTCCGGACTGCTCAACTCGATGCAGCAGGTGGGCGGTTCGCTCGGGCTGTCGATCCTGGTGACCATCTTCGGCACGGCCAGTCGCAACGAGGCCAAGGACCAGGCGCCGGGCTTCCTGCGCAACGCCGGCCCCGAACAGCTGGCCTACTTCAAGCGCACCGGGCAGTACCCGAAGCCGTGGAGCGACCAGGTGCTCACCTCGGGCATCAGCGCGGCCTTCGTGGTGGCCGCCCTGTTCACCCTGGTCGGGGCGCTGATCGCGCTGATCGTCATCCAGGTCAGGCCCTCGGACCTCGAACGCCTCCAGGGCAACCACGCGCCCAGCGCCGACCGGGTCTAGGGAGTGTCCGGCGGAGCACGACCCGGGAGCGGCGGAGCACGACCCGAGAACGGTGTTGCCTCGGCCCGTGATGATCACTAAAGTCGCTCGGGTGACTGCCGGGTCGGCCATGGGCCACGCACGAGTAAGGCTCCCGGCCTCGGCGTGAGCGCGGGGCGGGCAAGAGCCCCGCCCCCTTTCCGAGTCTTCCTGCCCGGCGCCCGTACGCGGCGCCCTTCCAGCGGATACCGAGACCCGGAGACACACCTCACATGCCGAACGGCGCACAGCAGTACCCGTACGCATCCGAACTGCCCGTGACATCCGTGCAGTTGAACCACACCGCCATCTACGCCCGCGACCGGCGGCTGTCGGCCGAGTTCCTCGCCGTGATCCTGGGGCTGGAGGTCGGCGCTCCCTTCGGGCCGTTCCTCCCCGTCGACCTCGGCAACGGCGTGACGCTCGACTACTACGAGAAGCGTGGCGAGCCGATCCAGTCGCAGCACTACGCGTTCCTCGTGCCGGACGAGCGGTTCGACGGCATGATCGCCCGCCTGGAAGCGGTCGGGGTCACCTACTACGCCGACCCCGGCCACACCGAACCCGGGCGGATCAACCGCCTGTTCGGCGGTCGCGGCGCCTACTTCGAGGATCCGGACGGCCACAACATGGAGATCATGACCCGGCCCTACGTCCGCCCCTGAGCGAGCGCGGCGCGCAGGCGGGCCGCGTCCGCCCGGGTGTTCATCCGCAGGGCCAGCCAGGAGCCGTCCGCGAAGGAGAGGTCCACCCGGGTCGGGCGGCGCCGCGGCCACGGCACGCGGCGCAGCGCACAGGCGGCGGAGCGGGACTCGCGGCCCGCGTCGCCGCGCCGCCAGGGCGGCCGGACGGTGACCTTGCCCGGGGCCGCGGTGAAGGTTCCGTACGGGCCCCGGGCTTCGGTGTGCCAGTGCGTCCAGTGGAAGCCGTACAGGGCCAGGGCGAGGCGGCCGGCCTCGCTGTCCCAGCCGCCCCGCAGGGCCGGCCCGTGGAGGAGCCGTCCGACCAGGCGGGCGGCCCGCTCGAAGGGCTCGGTGAGCGCCGACACCGCCTCGGCGAGGTCGTCGGGGAGCGCCGTCAGGAACCGGAAGAGGAAGAAGCCGCCGATCCGGCGGAGCAGCCGCTCCGGGGCGGGCGAGCCGGGCAGTATCGCGCGCGCGGGCCGGCGTGCGTACGGGGACAAACGCCCCGGAATCTCCTCGTCCATCCGGTCATGATGGCGGGACGGCCGCTAGCCGTCCACGCGACGGACCCGGCAGCGCGCCGGGCCGTCCGTCCGCAGGGTGATTCCGGCGCTGACCGGGATGTCGGTGTCGACGGCCTCGAACTCGTACGTCCGCAGGATCATCGCCAGCGCGATCACCGACTCCAGCATCGAGAAGTGCTGCCCGATGCAGGCGCGCGGACCGCCTCCGAAGGGGAACCAGGCATAGCGCGGACGGCCCGCCTCCGCCTCCGGGGCGAAGCGTTCCGGGTCGAAACGGTCGGGGTCGGGCCAGTAGCGGGGGTGGCGGTGCGTCACCCAGGGCGCCAGTATCACGTCCGCGCCCGCCGGGACGGCGTGGCCGCCGATCTCGGTGGCGGCGACCGCCTTGCGGCCGATGACCGGGGCGGCCGGGTAGAGCCGCATGGCCTCCTTGAGGACCTGGGTGAGGTACGGGAGCCGGTCCAGGTCGGCGGCCTGCGGCGTACGGTCGCCCAGGACCCGGGCGATCTCCTCCCGGGCCCGGCTCTGCTCCTCGGGGTGGCGGGCGAGCAGGTGCAGGGCGAAGGAGAGGGAGGTGGCGGTCGTCTCGTGCCCGGCGAGCAGGAAGATCAGCACCTGGTCGCGCAGCTCGGAGGCGTCGAACTCCCCGTCGTCCGAACTCTTCGCGGCGGCGAGCAGCGTCAGCAGGTCCTCGCCGGGGCCGTCGGAACCGGTGCCGGCACCGTCACCGGCGCCCGTCCTCCGCTCACCGATGATCTTGTCGCACACCGCATAGAGCTCATCCATCGCGGCGGCCGCCCGCTTGTTCGCCGGAGTCGGCCAGCTCCGGGGGATGTTGGCGGGGGAGTAGCCGCGCCGCAGCACGTACTCGGTGATGACCGGAAAACACCGGTCGACGACGTCGACGGTGGCCTCCACGTCGGTGCCGAAGAGGATCCGGGCCACCGCGCGCAGGGCCAGGCGCATCATCTGCTCCGACACGTCGACGATCCCGCCGGGGGCCTGTTCCCAGCCGGCGAGGACCGACGCGGTCTCGGCGGCGACCGCCCCCGCGTACCCGTCCACCCGGCGCCGCGTGAACAGCGGCTGGACCAGCCGGCGCTGGCGCAGGTAGTCCTCGTCCTGGCTGGTCAGCAGCCCGTTGCCGAAGGAGTCGCGGACCTCCTGGTAGAAGGGGTTGTCCTTGCGGAAGTTGGCCGACTCCGAGGCGAGCACCTGCTGCGCACCCTCAGGGGAGAACACGCAGTACAGCTCGGCCCGCAGCCCGGGCGGTCCGGCACTGATCCGTACGACGTCACCGTGCCGCTGCTGCGCCCGCAGGTAGGTCCCGAGCGAGTCCGACTTCAGCTCGAACAGCGACCCCAGCACCGGCACCCCCGCCAGCACGGGAACCTCCGCCCCGACAACCCCCGAGCCCGTCCCGACCGCCATGTCGACCCGCCCCTCATCCCGTCCGAAACCCCCATCCTGCCGCCCCCGGCCCACAGTTGGCGAGCGAGAGACCCCATCAGACCGGATCCCACCGCCCCCCGCCCCACCCGCTACGCCTCCATGTACCGAACGACACCATCCCGGCGCGCGGCATCGATCTCCCGCAGCCGTGCGAAGGTGCGCGGGGTCATGACCGCCTCCCACTCGGCCACGGTCTGCACCCGCACCTGGGTGTGCTCCGCCGGGTCGAGGACGATGGACCCGATCTGCTCGTCCGTCAGGGTCCCGCCGTCGAAGATGAACCCGATGTGGTTCGCGGGCCAGGCTTCGCCCTGGTGCCCGATGAAGTGCGACCCGAGGAGCTTCGGCTCACCGCCGAACACGATGCCCGTCTCCTCCAGGCACTCGCGCAGGGCGCACTGCCACGGCGTCTCCCCCGGATCCATGTTCCCGCCCGGCCACTGCCAGGCCTCGGCGGAGCGGGTCGCGCGCAGCTGCACGGGCCGGCCACGGCTGTCGGTGAAGTAGAGACAGGCGTACGAGGTCGCCCGGGCGATGGTCTCGATGTACTGCCCGGGCGGCAGCCAGGCGGAGCTCACTCCGCCGCCTGCGCCCAGGCCCGGACCAGGAGCGTGCCGAGATCGAGCGGGTCCGGAGCCTCCAGCACCCGTGCCTCCACCCGCCCGAACCCGGCCTCCGCCAGCATCTCCTCGTACGTTTCCGGCGCGTACGACCACCGCTTGACCGCGACGGGCCGCCCCCGGAGGGCGCCCGGGTAGATCCCCTGGGGCCCGTAGCAACCGTCCACGGCCGGAGCGTGCGTAAAGAGCAGGACGCCGGCGGGCGTCAGCCTCTTGCGGATCAGCGGCAGCAGCTCGCGGGGGTCGTGGAACCACACCGCCCCGAAGCGGGAGATCACCGCGTCGAACACCTCGTCGGTACGCGTGAGGAAGCCGGTGGCGTCCTGCCGGAAGAACCGGGCGGGCAGCCCTTCGCACCGCTGCCGGGCGCGGTCCAGGTGCGCCGAAGCGAGATCCAGCCCCACCACGGGGATCCCCCGGCGGGCGAAGAGCACCAGCTCCAGCGCATCACCGCATCCCAGCTCCAGCACACTGGCGGGCGCCCCGACGAAGTCCAGGCCGGGCCCGTGCCCCTCGTACTGTGTCCACCCGCGAAAGGCGGCGTCATCCCATTCGACCGCCCCCCACCCCTCGGCGTACGTGTCCCAGTACTCGCTCAACGGGAACTCCCATCGGCGCCGGTCGGCTTGCGGTGCCTACCGCCCTGCGGCCGGGGCGCCGGCCGGCTGCCTTCCTGCCGTGCTTGGGGGACGGGGCGCAGTCGCCGGCAGGCCGCCGCGTAGTCCTCGACCACGGCCAGGGCCACCCACTGGAACCCGTCCCATTCGAGGATCAGGCGGGGAACTTCGGGGTCCAGATGGGCGGCGCGCTGCGGCCCGGTTCCGAGCGTGACGGCTTTGAGCTCGCCGGTCCTGCGGAGCCGTCCTTCACGGCGCGCGGCCCATCGGTCGAGGGGTTCGTCTTCGGGGTTCATCGTCGTACCTCCGTCGAGCAGGACCCGCACCCTACCGACGGGCAGGACCCGGCAGCACTCCCTCGAACCGGTGACGAGCGCCTCCTGCGGCTCTACTTGGACAAGGCGGGCGGATTCGGCCGCGGGCCTTTGAGAGCGCTCTGCATCTCCCGCGAACCCCTCCTTGCAAGGGGCGCGGAAATCCGTGGACGGACCCGCGGAAGATCACGTACCGTGTGGCTTCACGCCCTGAGATGGATGGAAGGAGGCGAGTGCCGTGCAGTTCACACCTTTCCAGCGCTCCCTCTTCCCCTATCCCGGCGTAATTCGTCACTTCTGACCGGGAGCGCTCCAAGCAGCCTGCATCCCGGAGGAATCCATGACCGATACGGTCATCCGCGCGCTCTCCGCCAGCGACGCACATCTTTTCGACGCACACCCCGACCCCCTCGGCGCCGGTGAAGGCCACCGGCGTACCCGGTTCCGCCCGGACTGGAAGCGCGTCGCCCTGCGCGACGGCGAGGTCGTCGCACGCGGTGCGTGGTGGGGCGGCCCCGACGACTCGGAGCCCGTCAACATCAACTGGTTCGACGTGGCCGAGGGCGAGGAGGAGGCCGGGGCCGAACTCCTGCGCTCCGCTCCCTGGCAGGTCGAACTCGAGATCAACCTGCCCGGTGGCTGGCGGGAAAGTACCTACCTGCGCGCCGCAGCCGAGGCGCGCTTCGCCGCCGCACGAGCCGCAGGGTACGAACTCCTGGTGGAACGCTTCCTGTACCGCTGGACCCCCGAGCGAGGTCTGCCCGAGCGGCCCGGACGCCTGCGCTTCAGCGCCGAACCCGACGACACCGTGTTCTTCGACGCGTTGCGCCGCATCCACTCCGCCACCCTGGACGCCCACGCGCTCAGGGCCATCGAGGAGGGCGGCCTCGACCAGGCCGCCCAGGAGGAACTCGACTTCTTCCGCTGGTGCCCCTCCCCACGGGAATGGTGGCAGACCGCACACACGCCGGAGGGCGACCTGGCCGGCATCCACATCCCGGCCCACAACCCCTCCGGCCCGACGATCGGCTTCATCGGAGTCGTCCCGGAACAGCGCGGTCGCGGCTACGCCTACGACCTCCTCGCCGAGTGCACCCACCTCCTCGCCGAGCAAGGCGCGGAGTTCGTCAGCGGAGCGACGGACCAGGCCAACTTCCCCATGGCCGCGAACTTCGCCAAGGCCGGTTTCCCCGTCATCCGTGAACGCATCAACTTCCACCCGGCGGGCCAAGCGGCCTAGCGAGGAGTGGCACGCGGTGAGCGGTCCGGGCCGAGGGCAGGCCCGGACTGCTTGCCAGTGCCCGACGGCATGCCGGCCGACCGTGAACGTGCAGGATCTGCGCTGTGGAGTGGCCACCGTCTCGTCGTCAGTCCACACACCGACGATGATCAACGGTGGCCGCGCCCGTTCCTTACAGCACCCACCAGCAAGATCACGATCTACAGCTGGAGTACTAATGGGCCGTCCACCGTACCGTCACGCTGGCGGTGGAAAGCGAGGGAAGACCTCGGCTGGATCCCGCTTGTCCGGATCCTAGATGTCCCGGAAGATTTCGATCTGGGCGCCCACCGAGTTGAGGCGCTCGGCCAGTTCCTCGTAGCCGCGGTTGATGACGTACACGTTGCGGAGCACCGAGGTGCCCTCGGCCGCCATCATCGCCAGGAGGACGACCACCGCCGGGCGGAGGGCCGGGGGGCACATCATTTCCGCGGCGCGCCAGCGGGTCGGGCCCTCGACCAGGACGCGGTGCGGGTCCAGGAGTTGGAGGCGGCCGCCGAGGCGGTTGAGGTCGGTGAGGTAGATCGCGCGGTTGTCGTACACCCAGTCGTGGATCAGGGTCTGGCCCTGGGCGACGGCGGCGATGGCCGCGAAGAACGGCACGTTGTCGATGTTCAGCCCGGGGAACGGCATCGGGTGGATCTTGTCGATCGGGGCTTCGAGTTTGGACGGGCGGACCGTGAGGTCGACCAGGCGGGTGCGGCCGTTGTCGGCGGTGTACTCCGCCGAGCGGTCGTGGTCCAGGCCCATCTCCTCCAGGACCGCCAGCTCGATCTCCATGAACTCGATCGGCACCCGGCGGATCGTCAGCTCCGATTCGGTGACGACCGCGGCGGCGAGCAGGCTCATCGCCTCGACCGGGTCCTCGGAGGGGGAGTAGTCCACGTCCACGTCGATGTTCGGGACGCCGTGGACGGTGAGCGTGGTCGTGCCGACGCCCTCGACCTTGACGCCCAGCGCCTCCAGGAAGAAGCAGAGGTCCTGGACCATGTAGTTGGAGGAGGCGTTGCGGATGACCGTCACGCCGTCGTGCCGGGCGGCGGCCAGGAGGGCGTTCTCCGTGACCGTGTCCCCGCGCTCGGTCAGGACGATCGGGCGGTCCGGGGAGACCCCGGAGGCGACCCGTGCGTGGTAGATGCCCTCGGTCGCGGTGATGTCCAGGCCGAACCGGCGCAGGGCGATCATGTGCGGCTCGATGGTGCGGGTGCCGAGGTCGCAGCCACCGGCGTACGGCAGGCGGAACTGGTCCATCCGGTGCAGCAGGGGGCCCAGGAACATGATGATGCTCCGGGTCCGGCGGGCGGCGTCCGCGTCGATGGCGTCCATGTCGAGGCGGGCCGGCGGGACCAGCTCCAGGTCGACGCCCTCGTTGATCCAGCGGGAGCGGACACCGATGGAGTTCAGGACCTCCAGGAGGCGGTAGACCTCCTCGATGCGGGCCACCCGCCTCAGGACCGTGCGGCCCTTGTTGAGGAGCGAGGCGCACAGCAGGGCGACACAGGCGTTCTTGCTCGTCTTGACGTCGATGGCGCCGGACAGCCGGCGGCCGCCGACGACTCGCAGGTGCATCGGGCCGGCGTAGCCGAGGGAGACGATCTCGCTGTCGAGCGCTTCACCGATTCGGGCGATCATCTCAAGGCTGATGTTCTGATTGCCGCGCTCGATCCGGTTCACGGCGCTCTGGCTGGTGCCGAGCGCGTCGGCGAGCTGACTCTGCGTCCAGCCCCGGTGCTGCCGGGCGTCACGGATGAGCTTGCCGATGCGTACGAGGTAGTCGTCTGCCATGGCTGCACCGTATCTCAGATATGAGATGTCGATCGCGTCGGGTGCGGCAGACGGGTGTTATGGACTGTCAGATTCCGCACCGGGGCGCGCGATCCATGGCCCGTGAGCTGCCGCCACTCCCACTCGGGTGGATGGGGCAGGAGTGCCTGCCGTGGCGTGACGTCGGCGAGTTGTTCGAGCCCGCCGAGAGGGCAATGGTGGCATTTATGCGCATCTGCCCACCGCCCGGACCTCATCGGCCCGGTCGCTCCGGCGCGCCGGGCGGCGTTTCGACTCCCGCCCGGTCATCGCCACCGGCGCGCGCGAGCCGCCCGCACCGACGGTGGATCCGCCCCCCGCCCGGCGTATCCCGGCGCATCTGACGGATCCGGGGCAGCGCGCCTCGTCCCGATCCCCGGACATGTACTAGAGTTATCTCGACATCGAGATATCTGCCGAAGGCGAACCGCAGCCGCCCCCGCTGGTAAGGGTTACCTAACTTAGCCTTACCTTAGCGGATTGGCCAAGGGGCGTGGCGGCAGGATGCGGTACTACGCGCGAAATCATGCATGAAGGAGACTGTCGTGTCGGCGAACAGCTTCGACGCCCGCAGCACGCTGCAGGTGGGCGACGAGTCGTACGAGATCTTCCGGCTGGACAAGGTTGAGGGCGCCGCCCGCCTTCCCTACAGCCTGAAGGTCCTGCTGGAGAACCTGCTCCGCACCGAGGACGGCGCGAACATCACCGCCGACCACATCCGGGCGCTCGGCGGCTGGGACTCCCAGGCCCAGCCCAGCCAGGAGATCCAGTTCACGCCGGCCCGCGTGATCATGCAGGACTTCACCGGTGTTCCCTGCGTCGTGGACCTCGCCACCATGCGCGAGGCCGTGAAGGCCCTCGGCGGCGACCCGTCCAAGATCAACCCGCTGGCCCCGGCCGAGCTGGTCATCGACCACTCGGTCATCGCCGACAAGTTCGGCACCAACGACGCGTTCGCCCAGAACGTGGAGCTGGAGTACGGCCGCAACAAGGAGCGCTACCAGTTCCT
Source organism: Streptomyces sp. NPDC088762 (assembly GCF_044750905.1). NCBI lineage: Bacteria > Bacillati > Actinomycetota > Actinomycetes > Kitasatosporales > Streptomycetaceae > Streptomyces > Streptomyces sp. NPDC088762. Next base: position 482,488 of record NZ_JBIVKT010000004.1, on the reverse strand, counting down.
GCGCTGGGGCCAGACCGCCTTCGACGAGTTCAAGGTCGTCCCCCCGGGCACCGGCATCGTCCACCAGGTCAACATCGAGCACCTGGCCCGCACCGTCATGGTCCGTAACGGCCAGGCGTACCCCGACACCCTCGTCGGCACCGACTCGCACACCACCATGGTCAACGGCCTCGGCGTGCTGGGCTGGGGCGTCGGCGGCATCGAGGCCGAGGCCGCGATGCTCGGCCAGCCGGTCTCCATGCTGATCCCGCGCGTCGTGGGCTTCAAGCTGACCGGCGAGCTGCCCACCGGCACCACCGCCACCGACCTGGTGCTGACCATCACCGAGATGCTGCGCAAGCACGGCGTCGTCGGCAAGTTCGTCGAGTTCTACGGTGAGGGCGTCGCCGCCACCTCCCTCGCGAACCGCGCCACCATCGGCAACATGTCGCCGGAGTTCGGCTCCACCGCCGCGATCTTCCCGATCGACGACGAGACGCTGAAGTACCTGCGCCTGACCGGCCGCGACGCCCAGCAGGTCGCCCTCGTCGAGGCGTACGCCAAGGAGCAGGGCCTGTGGCTGGACCCGGCCGCCGAGCCGGACTTCTCCGAGAAGCTGGAGCTCGACCTCTCCACGGTCGTCCCCTCCATCGCCGGCCCGAAGCGCCCGCAGGACCGCATCGTCCTCGCGAACGCCGCGCAGCAGTTCGCCCAGGACGTGCGCAACTACGTCGACGACGTGGACGAGGCGGGCAAGGAGTCCTTCCCGGCCTCCGACGCCCCGGCGAACCACCCGAACGGCACCCCCTCGAAGCCGACCCTGGTCACCCTGGCCGACGGCTCCTCCTTGGAGATCGACCACGGCGCCGTCACCGTCGCCGCGATCACCTCCTGCACCAACACCTCGAACCCCTACGTCATGGTCGCCGCGGCGCTCGTGGCCAAGAAGGCGGTCGAGAAGGGCCTGACCCGCAAGCCGTGGGTCAAGACCACCCTGGCCCCGGGCTCGAAGGTCGTCACCGACTACTTCGACAAGGCCGGCCTGACCCCGTACCTGGACAAGATGGGCTTCAACCTCGTCGGGTACGGCTGCACCACCTGCATCGGCAACTCCGGTCCGCTGGACGAGGAGATCTCGAAGGCGATCAACGAGCACGACCTCGCGGTCACCTCGGTGCTCTCCGGCAACCGCAACTTCGAGGGCCGGATCAACCCGGACGTCAAGATGAACTACCTGGCGTCCCCGCCGCTGGTCGTCGCGTACGCCATCGCGGGCTCCATGAAGGTGGACATCACCACCGAGGCCATCGGCATCGACACCGAGGGCAAGCCGGTCTTCCTCAAGGACATCTGGCCCTCCGAGGCCGAGGTCAACGACGTCGTGGCGAACGCCATCGGCGAGGACATGTTCAACAAGTCCTACCAGGACGTCTTCGCGGGCGACGCCCAGTGGCAGGCGCTGCCGATCCCGACCGGCAACACCTTCGAGTGGGACCCGCAGTCCACCTACGTCCGCAAGCCCCCCTACTTCGAGGGCATGACGATGGAGACCACCCCGGTCTCCGACATCGCCGGCGCCCGCGTGCTGGCGAAGCTGGGCGACTCGGTCACCACCGACCACATCTCCCCGGCCGGTGCGATCAAGGCCGACACCCCGGCCGGCAAGTACCTCACCGAGCACGGCGTCGAGCGCCGCGACTTCAACTCGTACGGTTCCCGCCGCGGCAACCACGAGGTCATGATCCGCGGTACCTTCGCCAACATCCGCCTGCGCAACCAGATCGCGCCGGGCACCGAGGGCGGCTTCACCCGCGACTTCACCGTCGAGGGCGCGCCGGTCTCCTTCATCTACGACGCCTCGCAGAACTACCAGGCCGCCGGCATCCCGCTGGTCATCCTGGCCGGCAAGGAGTACGGCTCGGGCTCGTCCCGCGACTGGGCGGCCAAGGGCACCGCGCTGCTCGGCGTCAAGGCCGTCATCGCCGAGTCCTACGAGCGCATCCACCGCTCCAACCTGATCGGCATGGGCGTCCTGCCCCTGCAGTTCCCCGAGGGCGCCACCGCGGCCTCCCTGGGCCTCACCGGCGAGGAGACCTTCTCCTTCACCGGTGTGGAGGAGCTGAACAACGGCACCACCCCGCGCACGGTCAAGGTCACCACCGACACCGGTGTGGAGTTCGACGCGGTCGTCCGCATCGACACGCCGGGTGAGGCGGACTACTACCGTAACGGCGGAATCATGCAGTACGTGCTCCGGAACCTCATCCGAGGCTAAGGGCGCGCCAAGCGGAGCCGTTCTCCGCTTATCGGCACCATAGGGCCGTATCCCCGTTAAGGGGGTACGGCCCTTCCGCTTTTCCGGGATGTCCCCGGCGGTCGGGGCCAGGTGACGGAGAGGTCTCAACTCGGAAAAGCTGAGGTCCATAGTTGTGCACGATCTTGCTCAGGCGAGCGGAAGTGGACTATACCTGTGCCCGTCCGGACCAGCGCGAGACGAGCGGCCCCGGACCGGGGGATGGGCGGGGACCTGCGGTGATGTCCGCACGTGCGGCAACCGCCGTGATTTCCGGCCTCCTTCACACTTCTGACGAAGGCGAGGACATGAGCATGGGATCCACTGGTGAGGGCCTCGGCCGCCGTGATCTGATCAAGCGTTCCGCAGCACTCGGACTGATCACGGTGCCGACGATGAGCTTCCTGTCCGCCTGCGCCTCCGGCGGTGACGACACCACGAAGGGCCCGGACAAGGGCGCGGTGACCAAGGAGAACCCCTTCGGCGTCGCCAAGGGCGGCAAGATGGACGTCGTCGTCTTCAAGGGCGGGTTCGGCGACGACTACGCCAAGGCCTGGGAGGCCGCCTTCGACAAGAAGTGGGGCACCACCAGCTCCCACCTGGGCACCCAGGAGATCGCCGCCAAGCTCCAGCCCCGCTTCAACGGCGGCACCCCGCCGGACGTCATCGACGACTCCGGCGCCCAGATGATCAAGATCGACGTACTCGCCAAGGGCGGCCAGCTCGCCGACCTGACCCCGGTCCTCGACGCCCCCTCGCTCGACGACCCGACCAAGAAGGTCCGCGACACCCTGATCCCCGGGGCGGTCGAACAAGGGACGCAGGGCGGCAAGTTCGTCGCCCTGAACTACGTCTACACCGTCTTCGGCCTCTGGTACTCCGGCAAGCTCTTCAAGGAGAAGGGCTGGGCCGAGCCCAAGACCTGGGACGAGTTCCTGGCCATCTGCGCCAAGGCCAAGGAGGCCGGCATCGGCGGCCTCGCCCACCAGGGCAAGTACCCGTACTACATCAACGTCGTCATCATGGACCTGATCGCCAAGAAGGGCGGTCTGGAGGCCATGAAGGCCATCGACAACCTGGAGCCCAACGCCTTCGAGGGCAACCCCGCCGCCCTGGCGGCCGTCGAGGCGGTCTACGAGGTGGTCGAGAAGGGCTACCTCATGGCCGGGACCAACGGCCTGACCCACACGGAGTCCCAGACCGCGTGGAACCAGTACAAGGCCGCCTTCATCCCCTCCGGCTCCTGGCTGGAGAACGAGCAGCTCAAGCAGACTCCGGAGGACTTCGACATGAAGTTCCTGCCGGTGCCCCTGCTGGCCGACAGCAAGCTCCCCTTCACCGCCATCCGCGCGGGCGCCAACGAGCCCTTCATCGTCCCGGAGAAGGCCGCGAACAAGGCGGGCGGCCTGGAGTTCCTGCGCTCCATGCTCTCCCGCGAATGGTCGACGATCTTCGCCCAGCAGGCCAACTCGCTGACCATCGTCAAGGACGGCGTGGACCCGAGCGTCACACTCCGCCCCGGCACCCAGTCGGCGGTCACGGCGCTCAAGGCGGCCGGCGAGAACACCTTCAACTACCTCTACCCCGACTGGTACAGCGAGATGGACACCGAGATCCAGAACGCGTCCAATGAGCTGATGGCCCAGCGGATCCAGCCAAAGGAGTGGATCAAGCGGGCCCAGGCTGCGGTAGACAAGGCTGCCAAGGACCCCAACGCCAAGAACAACCACCGCAGCTGACACCACGTCCACCGGCAGCGTCATCAGGGACGGACACCATGAGCCAAGTAGCCCGCGGCACAGGAAGGGCCGGCTTCATCACCGGCTTCCTCATCCTGCCGCTCGCGCTGTATCTGACCTTTGTCATCTGGCCGTACATTCAGACGTTCGGCTATTCCTTCACCAACTGGTCCGGCCAGTCACCGACGTTCGACTTCGTCGGACTGGAGAACTACTCGGCCCTGCTGAAGGACGAGGTCTTCCGCGGCGCCCTCTGGCACAACCTGCTGCTCCTGGTGTTCGTCCCGACCATCACCATCCTGCTCGCCCTCTTCTTCGCCTTCATGGTGAACGCGGGAGGGCGCAGCGGGGCGGGCGGGGTGCGGGGCGTGCGCGGATCGGCCCTCTACAAGGTCGTCTACTTCTTCCCGCAGGTCCTCTCCCTCGCCATCCTCGCGGTGCTCTTCGGCGCGGTGTACCGCAGCGACGAGGGCGGTCTGCTGAACGGTTTCCTCGGCAAGTTGGGGCTCGTCGACCCCGCCCATCCAGTCGAATGGCTCAACCAGCCCAACCTGGTGCTCTGGTGCCTGCTCCTCGTGGTGGTCTGGCACGGGGTCGGCTTCTACCTGGTCCTCTTCTCCGCGGCCATGCAGTCCGTCCCCAAGGACATCTACGAGGCCGCCCTGCTGGACGGCGCCGGACGCGCCCAGACCTTCCTCAAGGTCACGCTCCCCCTGCTGTGGGACTCCGTGCAGACCTCGGCGGTCTATCTGGGCATCGCCGCGATGGACATGTTCGTCCTGGTGTCGACCATGACCTCCGGCCAGTTCGGCGGCGGTCCCGACCACCACAGCGAGGTCATGGCCACGGTGCTCATGCGCAACTTCCTGTACTTCGGCAAGAGCGGCTACGCCTGCGCCATGGGCGTGGTCATGCTGGTCCTGACCATGATCCTCTCCGTTGTCACGCTGCGCGCCACCCGCCGCGAGCGCATCGAGTTCTGAGCGGGAGACCACGATGACCACAGTGATCAAGGCACCGGGCGAGTCCTCGGCCGAGCGGCCCGGCGGCAGCGGCAGCGGCCGCGCCGAGGAGGGCGGCAACCGCCGCTCCGACGGCACGGTGCTCAACGTCTTCTCGCACGGCTTCCTCGCCGTCTGGGCCATACTGATCGTCCTGCCCCTGATCTGGCTGGCGCTCGGTTCGTTCAAGACCGACTCCCAGATCGGCGGGTCGGCCCTCAGCTGGCCCTCCAACTGGCACTTCGACGCCTTCTCCCGGGCCTGGGACAAGGGCATCGGGGACTACTTCGCGCACACGCTGATCGTGATGGCGTTCTCGGTCCCGCTGACCATGCTGCTCGGCTCGATGGCGGCGTACGTCCTGGCGCGCTACCCCTTCCCGGGGAACCGGATCATCTACTACTTCTTCGTCAGCGGGGCGATGTTCCCCGTCTTCCTGGCGCTCGTCCCGCTGTTCTTCATGGTCAAGCGCCTCGACATGCTCAACACGTACCAGGGTCTGATCCTGGTCTACGTCGCCTACTCGATGCCCTTCACCGTCTTCTTCATGCACTCCTTCTTCCGCACCCTGCCGACGGCGGTGTACGAGGCGGCGGTGATCGACGGAGCATCCGACACCCGGATCTTCTTCCAGGTGATGCTGCCGATGGCCAAGCCCGGCCTGATCAGCGTCGGGATCTTCAACGTCCTGGGCCAGTGGAACCAGTACATCCTGCCCTCCGTGCTGATGCAGCCCCAGAGCGGATCGGACCCCGAGCGCTACATGCTCACCCAGGGCCTGATCCAGCTCCAGTACCAGATGGGCTACGAGACGGACCTGCCGGTGCTGTTCGCCGGCGTGACCATCGCGATGATCCCGATGCTGGTCGTCTACCTGTCCTTCCAGCGCCAGATCCAGGCCGGGCTGACCTCCGCCACCCTCAAATAGCCGCGCGATCAGCCGGCCGGATCACGCACCGCCGGCCGGCTGAACCCGCCCCCGCGGCCCTTCTCTCCCCCTTATGGTCCAAAGTGGCTGTTTCGTGCTGCCTCAGGCTCTTGACGTGTGGATGCGTAAAGGCTCGACTTAAGGTTCACAAGTTGGAGAGACGCCGGGGTCTCGCAGCCGAGCCGCGGTGTCCCGGCCGGGGGGCGACGGCCGGCCGTCGCTTATGGGCAGGAGTGGATGAGTCGTGCAGACTCCCGGATCGCAGTCCTCGCTGCATCGCGCGAATCTCGAGCGGGTCGTGCGGGCGGTGCGCCTGTCGGGTTCGCTGACCCAGGCGGAGATCGCCCGCACCACCGGACTGTCGGCGGCCACGGTCTCCAACATCGTCCGCGAGCTCAAGGAGAGCGGGACCGTCGAGGTCACCGACACCTCGGCGGGCGGCCGGCGGGCGCGCAGCGTCTCCCTCAGCGGTGACGCCGGCATCGTCATCGGCGTCGACTTCGGCCATACCCACCTGCGCGTGGCGGTGGGCAACCTCGCCCACCAGGTGCTGGCCGAGGAGGCCGAGCCGCTGGATGTGGACGCCTCCTGGACGGAGGGCTTCGACCGGGCGGAAGCGCTGGTCGGGCGGCTGATCGCGGGCATAGGGGTGGGGCTGGAGAAGGTCATCGGCGTCGGGCTCGGCGTCCCCGGCCCGATCGACGTGGAGTCCGGGACCCTGGGCTCGACCGCGATCCTGCCGGGATGGGCGGGCATCAACCCCCGCCAGGAGCTCTCGCAGCGCCTCGGGGTGCCGGTCTACGTCGACAACGACGCCAACCTCGGAGCCCTCGGTGAACTCGTTTGGGGGAGCGGGCGCGGAGTAAAGGACCTCGCGTACATCAAGGTGGCCAGCGGCGTCGGCGCCGGGCTGGTCATCAACGGCCGGATCTACCGCGGGCCGGGCGGTACCGCGGGCGAGATCGGGCACATCACGCTGGACGAATCCGGCCCCGTCTGCCGCTGCGGGAACCGCGGCTGCCTGGAGACCTTCGCCGCGGCCCGGTACGTACTGCCGCTGCTCCAGGGCACGCACGGACCGGAGTTGACGATGGAGCGGGTGGTGGAGCTGGCCCGCGGCGGGGACCCGGGCTGCCGCCGGGTGATCACGGACGTGGGCCGCCACATCGGCAGCGGCGTGGCCAGCCTCTGCAACCTCCTGAACCCCAGCCGGGTGGTCCTCGGCGGCTCCCTCGCGGAGGCGGGTGAACTGGTCCTGGCCCCCATCCGTGAATCAGTGGGGAGGTACGCGATTCCGAGCGCGGCCCGCCAGTTGTCGGTGCTCACGGGCTCCCTGGGCGGACGGGCCGAGGTGCTGGGCGCACTGGCGCTCGTACTCAGCGAGATGGGCGATTCGACGCTTTTGTCGGACCATGGAAGTGGAGTGCGAACTCCCGCCGTCTTGCCTTCAGGTAGATAACAGATGGCACCGTTGTCATCTCGTTAAGGATTCACTCCTTGACGGCAAAACGCGGCCGGGGTTGACTCACATCCACCTCGGCCGCAGTGTTGCGGCCTCGTCAGGGAGGTTCAAGAAATGAACACTCGTATGCGTAGAGCCGTCGTAGTCGCCGCAGCCGGCGCGATGGCCGTTTCGCTCGCCGCCTGTGGCAGCGCGAAGGAGGCCGGCGAGAAGCCGAAGGACTCCGGCTCCGCCGCGGGCGACGCGATCAAGATCGGCCTGCTCCTGCCGGAGAACCAGACCGCGCGTTACGAGAAGTTCGACAAGCCGCTCATCGAGAAGAAGGTCGCCGAGCTCACCGGCGGCAAGGGCCAGGTCGTCTACGCCAACGCCAAGCAGGACGCGACCACGCAGAACTCCCAGGTCGACACGATGATCACCAACAAGGTGGACGTCCTGATCATCGACGCTGTCGACTACAAGGCCATCGCCGGCTCGATCAAGAAGGCCAAGGACGCCGGCATCCCGGTCGTCGCCTACGACCGCCGCGCCGAGGGCCCCATCGACGCCTACACCTCCTTCGACAACGAAGAGGTCGGCAAGGTCCAGGGCAAGGCGCTGCTGGAGGCGCTGGGCGACAAGGCCAAGGACGGCCAGATCGTCATGATGAACGGCTCGGTCACCGACCCGAACGCCGCCCTCTTCAAGTCCGGTGCGCACTCCGTCCTCGACGGCAAGGTGAACATCGGCAAGGAGTACGACACCGTCGAGTGGAAGCCGGAGAACGCCAACACCAACATGGCGGGTGCGCTGTCCGCGCTCGGCAAGGACAAGGTCATCGGCGTCTACTCCGCCAACGACGGCATGGCCGGCGGCATCATCACCGCCCTCAAGGCCGCCGGCGTCTCCCCCCTGCCCCCGGTTACCGGCCAGGACGCCGAACTCGCCGGCGTGCAGCGGATCGTGGCGGGCGAGCAGTTCATGAGCGTCTACAAGCCGTACGCCCCCGAGGCCGAGGCCGCCGCGAAGATGGCCGTCGCGCTCGCCAAGGGCGAGAAGCTCGACGACATCATCAACCAGAAGGTGGACAGCGCGACCACCAAGGGCATCCCGTCCGTGCTGATCCCGGTCGTCTCGCTCACCAAGGGCAACATCAAGGACACCGTCGTCAAGGACGGCGTCTACACCGTCAACGACATCTGCACCGAGAAGTACGCGGCCGCCTGCGCCGCCATCGGCCTGAAGTAGCGGCCCCCGCCGCCTCTCGCGAGGCGGCCCCCGTGCCTGACCGGCGCCCCGCCCCCTCTTTCCCCGCCATCCGCGGGGCGCCGGGCAGAAACGTTTCCCCCATTCGCCCCGCTCCTGCTCTTTTGCACGACATCCCCGCCGGTCAGGCGGCGAAGGAGATGGTTCATGTGTCCGCTGCGCCCGTGCTGGCGTTGCGAGGGGTCTCGAAGCGGTTCGGCGCCGTTCAGGCCCTGACCGACGTAGAACTCGAGATCCACTCCGGTGAGGTGGTCGCCCTCGTGGGCGACAACGGCGCCGGCAAGTCCACGCTGGTCAAAACGATCGCCGGCGTGCACCCCATCGATGACGGCGTCATCGAGTGGGAGGGCCGTCCGGTCTCCATCGGAAAGCCGCACGACGCCCAGAACCTGGGCATCGCGACGGTCTACCAGGACCTGGCGCTGTGCGACAACATCGACGTCGTCGGCAACCTCTTCCTAGGCCGCGAGCTCAAGCGCCGCGGCGTCCTGGACGAGGTGGAGATGGAGCGCCGCGCCCGCGAGCTGCTGACCACCCTGTCCATCCGGATACCCAGCGTCCGGATCCCCATCGCCTCGCTGTCCGGCGGCCAGCGCCAGACCGTGGCGATCGCCCGCTCCATGCTGGGCGAGCCCCAGCTCGTCATCCTCGACGAGCCCACCGCCGCCCTCGGCGTCGAGCAGACCGCGCAGGTCCTCGACCTGGTGGAACGGCTGCGCGAGCGCGGCCACGCCGTCATCCTCATCAGCCACAACATGGCCGATGTGAAGGCCGTCGCCGACAAGGTGGCGGTCCTGCGGCTGGGCCGCAACAACGGTGTCTTCAACGTCGCCGACACCTCGCAGGAAGAGATCATCTCCGCCATCACGGGAGCCACGGACAACGCCGTGACCCGTCGGGCGGCCCGCACCGGGGAGGCTCGCAAGTGAGCACCGAGAACCCAGCCGCCGACCCGCTGCACACGTCGGACGACGCCCACGCCGAGGTGGTCAACCCGGCCGCAGCGCACGACGCCATCCCGGCCGTCGACCCCCGCCTCCTCGTACGGGAGGAAGGCCTCGCCGGCTACCTGAGCGAGTTCGGGCGCCGGATGAAGGCGGGCGACCTGGGCTCCATCCCGGTCGTCATCGGCCTGGTCGTCATCTGGAGCATCTTCCAGGGCCTGAACTCGAACTTCCTCTCCCCGGAGAACCTCAGCAACATCGCGATCACGATGACCGCCACCGGCATGATGGCCGTCGGCATCATCTTCGTGCTGCTGCTGGGCGAGATCGACCTCTCGGTCGGCTCCGTCAGCGGTGTCTCGGGCGCGATCGTCGCCGTCCTCGCCGTCACCCACGGCGTGAACGAATGGCTCGCGATCCTCGCCGCCATCGCCGGCGGCGCCCTGATCGGCTCCATCCACGGCTTCTTCTTCGCCCGGATCGGCGCCCCCGCCTTCGCCGTCACCCTGTCGGGCCTGCTGTTCTGGTCCGGCGCGATGCTGCAGATCCTGGGCAGCAACGGCACGATCAACCTCGACTCCGAGGGTGTGGTCGGCAAGCTGACCACGTACTTCTTCTCGGACGTGGCCGTCGGCTACGGGCTGGCCGCGGTCGCGGTGGCCGGGTACTTCCTCGCCACCTTCTTCGACGCGCGCCGTCGCGAGGCCGCCGGGGTCCCCTCCCGCCCGGTCGCCGAGATCCTGCTGCGCACCGGCCTGCTCGCGGTGTTCACCTTCGGTCCCGCGATCGTGTTCAACCAGTACAAGGGCCTGCCGCTCGCGGTGGTGCTCTTCCTGCTGGCCCTGGTCGGCACGGACTTCGTCCTGCGCCGCACCTCCTTCGGCCGTCAGGTCTTCGCGCTGGGCGGCAGCGTCGAGGCCTCCCGCCGCGCCGGCATCAACGTCAACCGGGTGCGGATCACGGTCTTCGCGATCGCCGGCACCTTCGCCGCCATCGGCGGGCTCTTCTGGGCCTCCAAGATCGCGGCGGCCAACCAGAGCGCCGGCGCCGGCGACCTGCTGATGAACGTCATCGCGGCGGCCGTCATCGGCGGCACCAGCCTCTTCGGCGGCCGGGGCCGGACCTGGAACGCCCTCCTCGGCGTCATGGTCATCACCTCGATCCAGTACGGTCTGGCCCTGGAGGGAATCGCGACGCCGATCCAGTACATGATCACGGGAGCCGTGCTGCTGGCCACCGTGGTGATCGACTCGATCACGCGCAAGACCCAGAAGACGGCCGGCCGCGCCTGACCGCGCGTCCGGAGGACTTCCGGCGGCAGGACAAGTCACGGTGCCCGGTGCCACCTCGTGTGGTGCCGGGCATCCGTGCGTACACGTGTGCGTACGGCTGTGCGGGTATACGCCCGTATGTGAGGTGTGATCGTGCAATGGTGCGTACATGTGTGACAAAGGTGTGGCTCACCCGGGGCAGCCGGATGACCGGACCCGCGAGCGGAACATTAGACTCGACAGACCAGCAAGCAACTGCAAGGAGGCACGGGTGCTGCTGACCCGCATCAAGGGACCGCGCGATCTGGACCGGCTCAGCCAGGAGGAGCTCGACGAGCTCGCCGCGGAGATCAGGTCGTTCCTCGTCGACGCCGTCTCCAAGACCGGCGGGCACCTCGGCCCCAACCTCGGTGTGGTCGAGCTGACGATCGCCCTGCACCGGGTCTTCGACTCGCCCAAGGACAAGGTCCTCTTCGACACCGGCCACCAGGCCTACGTCCACAAGCTGCTCACGGGCCGCCAGGACTTCGGCAACCTGCGCTCCAAGGGCGGCCTGTCCGGCTACCCCTCGCGCGCCGAGTCCGACCACGACGTGATCGAGAATTCCCACGCCTCCACCGTGCTCGGCTGGGCCGACGGCATCGCCAAGGCCAACGAGGTGCTCGGCCGCGAGGACCACCACGTCGCCGCGGTCATCGGCGACGGCGCGCTGACCGGCGGCATGGCCTGGGAGGCGCTGAACAACATCGCCGCCGCCAAGGACCGCCCCCTGGTCATCGTCGTCAACGACAACGAGCGCTCGTACGGCCCCACCATCGGCGGCCTCGCGAACCACCTGGCCACCCTGCGCACCACGGACGGCTACGAGCGCTTCCTGGCCCGCGGCAAGGACCTCCTGGAGCGCACCCCGGTCGTCGGGAAGCCGCTCTACGAGACGCTGCACGGGGCCAAGAAGGGCCTCAAGGACTTCATCGCCCCGCAGGGCATGTTCGAGGACCTGGGCCTGAAGTACATCGGCCCCATCGACGGCCACGACATCGAGGCCCTGGAGTCAGCGCTCCAGCGCGCCAAGCGCTTCAGCGGCCCGGTCATCGTGCACTGCCTCACCCAGAAAGGCCGGGGCTACACCCACGCGGAGCAGGACGAGGCGGACCGTTTCCACGGCATCGGCCCGATCCACCCCGACACCGGTCTGCCCGTCTCCGCCGACGCCGCCAGCTGGACCTCCGTCTTCGCCGACGAGATGGTCAAGCTGGGCAGGGAGCGCAAGGACATCGTCGCCATCACCGCGGCCATGCTCCAGCCCGTCGGCCTGAAGAAGTTCGCGGACGCCTTCCCGGACCGGATCTTCGACGTGGGCATCGCCGAGCAGCACGGCGCCACTTCGGCGGCAGGCCTGGCGACCGGCGGCGCCCACCCGGTCTTCGCGGTGTACGCCACCTTCCTCAACCGCGCCTTCGACCAGGTCCTGATGGACGTCGCCCTGCACAAGTGCGGGGTCACCTTCGTCCTGGACCGCGCCGGTGTCACCGGCACCGACGGCGCCTCCCACAACGGCATGTGGGACATGTCCATCCTCCAGGTCGTCCCCGGCCTGCGCCTCGCCGCCCCGCGCGACGCCGAGCAGCTGCGCGCGCAGCTGAACGAGGCCGTCCTCGTCAAGGACGCGCCGACCGTGGTGCGCTTCTCCAAGGGCGTCGTCGGCCCGGCCGTCCCGGCCGTCGGACGGATCGGCGGCATGGACGTGCTGCGCACCCCGGCCCCCGAGGTCACCCGACCGGACGTACTGCTCGTCTCGGTGGGCGCACTCGCCCCGATGTGCCTGGAAATCGCCGACCTGCTCGACAAGCAGGGCATCTCCACGACCGTCGTCGACCCCCGCTGGGTCAAGCCGGTGGACGAGGCGCTGGCCCCGCTCGCGGAACGGCACCGCGTCGTCGTCACCGTCGAGGACAACGGCCGCGCCGGCGGCGTCGGCTCGGCCGTCGCGCAGGCACTGCGCGACGCGGGCGTGGACGTGCCGCTGCGCGACTTCGGCATTCCGCAGCGCTTCCTCGACCACGCCACCCGCAAGGAGGTCATGGCCGAGATCGGCCTGACCGCCCCGGACATCGCCCGGCAGGTCACCGGCCTGGTGGCCAAGCTGGACGGGCGCTACGACAGCGAGGCGGCCGCCACCGTCGACTGACGCGGGGCCTTCGATAGATCGTCGCGCGGTTGCACGTCACGGGCCGGGAGATCACCCTGGAAAGGGTGGGCCTCCCGGCCCGTCCCGTTCGTGGGAGGTGCGTCGGTGGGTACGAATCTCAACAGTCCCTTCCGCAGCAAGTCGGTGGAGCAGTCCATCCGCGACACCGAGGAGCCGGAGCACGCGCTCAAGAAGTCCCTCTCCGCCTGGGACCTCACGGTCTTCGGCGTCGGCGTGATCATCGGCACCGGCATCTTCGTCCTCACCGGCAAGGTGGCCAAGGAGACCGCGGGCCCTGCAACCGCCCTGGCCTTCGTGGCCGCCGGCGTGGTCTGCGCGCTCGCCGCCCTCTGCTACGCCGAGTTCGCCTCGACGGTCCCCGTCGCCGGTTCCGCGTACACGTTCTCCTACGCCTCGCTCGGCGAGGTACCGGCGTGGATCATCGGCTGGGACCTGGTACTGGAGTTCGCCCTGGGCACCGCGGTGGTGGCCGTCGGCTGGTCGGGGTACGTGCGCTCGCTCATGGACAACGTCGGGCTCCACCTGCCGGCCTGGTTCGAGGGCCCGGACGTGCGGGGCGGCCATTTCGACCTGCTGGCCTTCGTGCTGGTCCTGGTGCTGACCGCGATCCTGGTCGTCGGCGTCAAGCTGTCCGCACGGATCACCGCGGTCGTCGTCGCGATCAAGGTCACGGTGGTGCTCATCGTCATCATCGCGGGGCTGTTCTTCATCACGGGCAGCAACTACAAGCCCTTCATCCCCGAGGCGGTTGCCCAGAAGGGCGGCTCCGGGCTCGACGCACCGCTGGTTCAGCTGCTGTTCGGCTACCAGCCGACCAACTTCGGCGTCATGGGCATCTTCACGGCGGCTTCCGTCGTGTTCTTCGCCTTCATCGGCTTCGACGTCGTCGCCACGGCCGCGGAGGAGACCAAGCTGCCCCAACGCGACATGCCGCGCGGCATCCTCGGCTCGCTCCTCATCTGCACCGTGCTCTACGTCGCGGTCTCGCTGGTCGTCACGGGCCTGCAGCACTACTCGCGGCTGTCGACCAGCGCGCCGCTCGCCGACGCCTTCAAGGACGCGGGCCATCCGGTGTACGGAGGCATCATCAGCTTCGGCGCGGCCGTGGGCCTCACGACCGTCTGCATGATCCTGCTCCTGGGCCAGACCCGCGTGTTCTTCGCGATGAGCCGCGACGGCCTGCTGCCGCGCTTCTTCTCGGTGACCCACCCGAAGTACCGCACCCCGTACCGGCCGACGATCCTGCTCGGCGTGGTCATCGCCATCGTCGCCGGGTTCACCAGCATCAACGAACTCGCGACGCTGGTGAACATCGGAACGCTCTTCGCCTTCGTGGTCGTGGCGCTCGGCGTGATGATCCTGCGCCGGACCCGTCCCGAGCTGCACCGGGCCTTCCGTACCCCGCTGGTGCCGCTGATCCCGATCCTGTCGATCGCCGCGTCGGTCTGGCTGATGCTGAACCTGCCGGCCGAGACCTGGCTGCGGTTCGGGGTCTGGATGGCCCTCGGCTTCGTCGTCTACTCCTGCTACAGCGTCTGGCACAGCCGGCTGGGCAGGTCGGACGGCGGTGCTCCCGGGGCCGAGCCGCCGACCGCGCCGACCACGCTGACCAAGCCCCCGGCGCCGGGCAACTGACACCCGGCGCGGGGCAGCCGGAGCGGGCCGGCTCAACCGCCCGTGGCGGGGGAGACCTTCGCGGAGGCCGGGATCTTCTGGTCGTTGCGGAGGGCTTCCCACAGCTGGGTCGCCTGCGGCTCGGCCACGATCACGCGGTTCGGGTCCACCTTGTCGTAGGCGACCGGCAGCATGATCGTCTGCATGGTGTCCGGGTCCACGCCCTTCATGCTCTGCGCGAAGTCGGACAGCGCGGTGAGCGAGGCGAGGTCGGAGTCGGTGGTGAGCGACTTGGTGCCGGCGTCCGCGAGCTTGTAGAGCCGCGCCGGGTTGCCGAGGGCGTCCTGCTTCTTGATCTCGGACAGCATCGCCATCATGAACTGCTGCTGGAGCCCGATGCGCCCGAGGTCGCTGCCGTCGCCGTAGCCGTAGCGGGTCCGTACGAACTTCAGCGAGTCGGTGCCGTTCAGCCGGTGCTCGCCCGCGTCCAGCTTCAGGCCGCCCTTCGCACCGCTCATCGGCTTGTCCAGGGTGACGGTGACCCCGCCGAGCGCGTCCACCAGTCCCTTGAACCCGGCGAAGTCCACCTCGACGAAGTGGTCCACGCGGATGCCGGACATCGCCTCCACGGTCTTCACCACGCAGGCCGGACCGCCGAGCGAGTAGACGGAGTTGAACATGACCCGCTTCGCGGACGCGACGGTCTTGCCGTTCTCGCCCTTGCACTCGGGCCGGGTGATCAGGGTGTCGCGGGGGATGCTCACCGCGGTGGCCTTCGCCCGGCCCTCGGGTATGTGCACCAGCATCGCGGTGTCCGAGCGGGCTCCGCTGACATCACCGTGGTCGAGGTCGCCGTTGGCCCCGGCCCGGGAGTCGGAGCCGAGGACGAGGACGTTCTGCGCTCCGGCCACGACCTTCTGCGGGCGGTTGTCGCCGATCGCCTTGTCCAGGTCGACGCTGTCGATGTTCCCGTTCAGGTGGCTGTACGCCCACCAGCCGGCGCCCGCGACCGCGAGGAGCAGGACCGCCAGGGTCAGCAGGATCACGCGTCCGATGCGCCGACCGCGGGTCCGGGTGCGCTTGCGCCCGCGCCCCTCGGAGGAGCCGCGGGGAGCTTCGCGGCCCGGTGTCATGACGTCCTGGCTCATCCTGTGAGTCCTCAATGGTGGTGACGGGCATGGGCGTTGGCGGGCGCGACTTCGGGTACGGGGAAAGGCCGCTCCGGCATGTCCACGCTGGCCGTGCATTATAGACAGCCAATGAGATGGGCGTACGATTTAACGGTCTGATTCATACACGTGTACGTCCCACTATCATTCGCTCGATGGTGGCCCCCGGGCCGTTCAGGCAGGTCTAGGGAAGGGTCGCGGCACGGTGAGCGAATTCGTCGTCGACGGGCGCTGGCTCGCCCTGGGCAAGGACGGGCGCCTCACGGCCCACGTCCGTACCCGTGGCGGTCTGCTGCGGTGGACGGAACAGGCGCCGGGCGGACCGAAGTGGACAGGTCCCGACTTCGTGGAGACGCCCGAGCTCAGCCACGTCACGGTCGTCCAGGGCGCCGATTGCTACCTGCACCTGCTGGGCCGCCGCACCGCGCGCGGTGCCGACGGGGCCCCGGTCGTGGACTTCGTGCACGCGACCCAATTCCAGACGGGGCGGCCGATCACCGATTGGCGTTCCCTCGGCAGCCCCTCGAAGGATCCGGCGCGCGCCGCGATGGCCGGCCCGCCGGTCGGCACGGTCGCGGCGTCCGGGGCGGTCTACCTGTTCGTCCGGCATGCCGGCGGCGGAGTGTCGATGCGCCGTGAGGGCCGCCGCGGCGCCTGGGAGCCGTGGAACAACCTCCGGGGCCAGCAGGGCATCGACGGCCTGGCCGCGGTCACCGCCTCCACGGGGCTCATCGAGCTGCTGGCCCCCGCGGACAACGGCCGCACCATGCACTGGTCGCAGTCCGTGCCCGACGGCGACATGGAGCGCCGCCCGAACATCCGCGTCAGCCCCGCCGTGGGCAGCCCCGTGGCGCTGGAGACCTCGCCGGGCCGCGTCACGTATTACTGGACCGACGCCGCGACGGGCGGCATCCTCGCCCACCGGCTGGGCGACTGGGTCATCCCCCTCGGCGGGGCTCCCGCCGAGGGACGGCTCGCGGCCGTGCGCGCCGTCCTGGACGGGTACGACTGCACGGTGCTCGCGCACTGGGGGTACGACGGCCAGGTCATGCTCGCCGCCTGCGGCTCGGAGAACGAGGGCGCGGGTCTGTGGTGGTTGCCGACCGGCGAGTCCACGGTGTGCCCGCCGGTGCTGGCGCTCGACGGCTACGGGCGCGTCGTGATCGGCTTGGTGGACCCGGACGGAGGGCTGCGCATCGCGCGACAGAGCGACGAGCCCGGTTTGGTCATGAATCCGGCGGTTCAGGCGTAATCCAGGGCTTCTTCGACGACGTGGCTCACGTAGCCGAAAATCGCCGAATGGATCTTGTGATCTTGTTCACAAGATATTTGCGAAAGATTGAACATGTCCTGAATGTGGGCGTGTTGCGATGTCCGGCCGACGGACGGCAGATGGACAACTCGTGACCATAAGTGTGAAGATCCGATAAGCGTCCGGGGGGGCGTGGACGGGGGATGCGTGCGGCGCGGTACGCCGAGTCCGGAGCGACCGGTCAGATGTGGCCACTTGCGATGTGGACGGATGCGGATACGTGGTGAGCAACCCAGAGGCGAGTAATCTCGTGGCGGGCTACCGGTCGCTCGTTCCCGTCCAGGCCCGCAGGCGCATCGTGCGCTCGGTACCCAAGCCCCTGCGCACCGGTGTCATGAAGAGCATGACCCTCGTCGACTCGGCCCGCTCCGCCGTCGTCGTACGGGCCATGGGAGGCGCGGACCATACGGGCGGCAGTGACGACGACGCTTCGCTGCGTGTCGTTCGCCTCCAGGGCAAGCACGTCCACGCGATGGTCGTCGACGGTGCCACGGAATGGGCCGCGAGGGCCCGGAACCTCCACCTGCTCGTCGGGGCGCTCGACGAAGCGGGCATCGACCACTTCTGTGTCCGCGGCACCGGCAAGCCCAATCCCTGCGTTGCCGTGCCCGCCGCTCAGCGCGAAGAGGTCGAGGACGTCCTCGCATACGCTTTCGGGATCAATCCCGGATACGTGGCCGACGCCTCCGGCGGTCAGCACCGCCCGGGCGCCTCCGCCAAGACCTGGCGCAGGAACCGCTCCCACGACGTACTGCGGCTGTTCTGGATCGTCTGCGACCCGACCGGGAACCTCGTCTTCGGCCAGGAGTCCGGTGTCGACCTGGAATTCTGGGGCGAATCGGACGGCCGGCTCGTCGCGCCGCGGCCCAACAGCGTGGTCACCGAGATCCCCGTGGACGGCCCCCGCACCTGGGCGCCGCAGCAACTGTTCAGCCCGGTGCCCGCTCCCTACTGGAGCGGCGAGGCACGCACCCTCGCCGAGTTCACCGCCCCGCTGCCCTCCGACCACCTCTTCCCGATCGACGTCGTCTACACCTGGGTGGACGACTCCGACCCGGTGTGGCGGGCCGGCAAGGACGCCGCCCGCCGCGGCATCACCTCCGGGGCCGCAGCCCCGCTCCACGAGCAGGCGGCCAATGACGCGCGGTTCACCAGCCGTGACGAGCTGCGCTACTCGCTGCGCTCCATCCACCAGTACGCGCCGTGGATCCGGCAGATCTTCCTCGTCACCGCCGGCCAGGCTCCGGGCTGGCTCAACACCGAGTACCCGGGCCTGCGGGTCGTCGACCACCGCGAGATCTTCTCCGACCCGGCGGCGCTGCCGACGTTCAACTCGCACGCCATCGAGAGCCAGCTGCACCACATACCCGACCTGTCGGAGCATTTCCTCTACCTCAACGACGACGTGTTCTTCGGCCGCCCGGTCCGCCCGGAGCACTTCTTCCACTCCAACGGGCTGTCGAAGTTCTTCATGTCCAAGGCGCTCATCCCGCCGGGCGGGGTCAGCGCCCAGGACCTGCCCGTCAACGCCGCCGGCAAGAACAGCCGCGGCCTCATCGCCCAGCAGTTCGGGACCTTCATCTCCCAGAAGATGAAGCACACCCCGCACGCGCTGCGCCGCAGCATCCTCTCCGAGATCGAGTACGTCTACGCGCAAGCGCACTGGGTCACCCAGCACTCGCGTTTCCGCTCCCCCCACGACGTGCCGATCGCCTCCTCGCTGCACCACTACTACTCGTACCACTCGGCCCGCGCCACGGTGGGCGACCTGCGGTACGTGTACATCGACATCGGCCACAACGGGGCGCAGCAGCGCCTCGACCGGCTCGTGGCCCGCCGGGACTTCGACACCTTCTGTATCAACGACACCGTTGCGCCCAAGGACAAAGACGCTCAGACGCGGATGGTCGAGCGTTTCCTCGACTCGTATTTCCCCGTACCGAGCCCCTACGAGCTGGCGGACGCCGTGGGAGTTCCCACCCGGCGCACCGCCGAGCTGGGAAGCCCGCATTACCGATGAAGAATTTCCTCAAGAGGCTGCTGCGTTCGCGTGAGACGTTCGTGGCCGCTCTGGCCCCGCGTCTCGTCGCCATCCGCTCCTGGCTGATGGTGCACGTCTTCCTGCCCCGACGCGTCAGGCGGGCGGCCGTGCTGCAGTACGCGCAGGTGCTGGACGGGCACACCATGAACCTGCACGCCGAGCTGCCCGACTCGGCCCCCCTCGGCGACTCCGCCGAGCTGGAGCTGAGGCACGGCCGTCGCAGCTTCCGTACGACGGTGCGGCTCTACGAGGACCGTGAGGACCGGCTTCTGATGGACGCCGCCGTCCTCCTCGGCGCCGGCCCTGGCGGCCTGCCCGTCACCAGCGGCCGCTGGAAGACGACGCTGCTGACCCAGGACGGCCGCAAGACCCGCAAGTACAAGCTGGTGCTGGTGGAACCGCCCGTGCCCTACGCCGGGCCGACCAAGCCGATGCACGCCTCGCCGGTCGACGGCCTTCGCCATCGGCTCGGCCGTACCGTCGCCGGCAGCCTGACGGTGGTCACCTCCAACCCGAAACCGCTGGCCGAGGTCGTGCGCATCGACCTCTCGCACTCCGCGATGGTCCTGGACTTCCGGACGGTCGGCGCCCAACTCCAGGAGCCCTGGGCTGAGTTCACGGCGTCGCGCCGCCGCCTCCAGCGACCGCTCGAGGCGCTGCCCGGCGGTGCCTGGCGCGTCGTCGTACCGTTGGAGGAGATGCCGCCGGTGCGCGCCACGGACCACTGGGACGTCTCCGTCGCCTCGCAGGGCTCGCGCACCCTGCGCATCGGCCGCCAGCTGCACGACGTGCGCAACCCGATGCGCGTCTTCAGCATCAACAAGGCCGTTGTCGCCCCGCGCGGCCTGGCGCCCATGATCGTCCACCCCCGTTACACCCCCGCGGGCAACCTCCGGGTCACCTGCAGCCGTATGCCCGAAGCCGGGCGGAGAGCCTGATGAAGATCACTTTTCTGCTGACCACTGCCGACGCCGTGGGAGGCACCGAACGAGCTGTCTTCAACCAGGCCGCCGAGCTCGCGTCCCGCCACGACGTACGCGTCCTCAGCATCTTCCGCAGCCAGCCCCAGCTGTTCTTCCCGCTCGACGAGCGGGTCCGGGTCGACTACCTCATCGACCAGACCGGCCCCGTACCGCGCCCGATGCGCCCGGTCGATCTGGGCGACGACGCGTACGCGGTCCTGTCCAAGCAGTCCAGCAACCTGGTCGACCGTGCCTGGGAAGCCGCGTTCAACCGGCTGTCGGACATCGAACTCGAACTCGCGCTCCAGCACACCGACACCGACATCCTCATCACGACCACCCCGGCCCTGATGGCACTGGCGGTCCAGCTCGCCCCCAGCCGGGTCATCACGGTTCACCAGGAGCACCGCGTCTCCGAGCTGCGCGGCACCAGCGGCGAGCCGCTCCTGAAGTACTCGGCGCGTCTCGACGCCCTCGCCGTGCTCAGCGGCCGCACCCGCGACTGGTTCGCCGAGACCCTCGGCGCCAGCGCGCCCCGTATCGAGGTCATCCCCAACGCGCTGCCCACCGGCTTCCGGCCGCGCTCCACCCTGGAGACCCGTACGGTGGTCACCGCCGGGCGTCTGGTCGGCGAGAAGCAGCTCGACCACGCGATCAACGCCTGGGCGCAGATCGCCCCCCGCCACCCCGACTGGATCCTGAGGATCTTCGGCGACGGCCCGCTGTCCGGAGCGCTGCGCCGCCAGATCAACCAGCTCGGCCTGCACGACAGCGTCCAGCTCAACGGCAACACCCCGCACCTCGCCGAGGAATGGGCCAAGGCCAGCATCGCGCTGATGACCTCCCGCAACGAGGCCTTCCCGCTCGTGCTCATGGAGGCGCAGGCCGCGGGTGTGCCCGTGCTCTCCTACGACTGCCCCAACGGGCCCAGCGAGATCATCCTGGACGGCCGCTCGGGCATCCTCGTCCCGCACGGCGACGTCGAGGCCCTCGCCCTGCAGCTCAATCGCCTCATCGAGGATCAGCAGCTCCGCCATCGGATGGGCGCCGAGGCCGCCCACACGATCCACCGGTTCGACCCGCCGCAGATCACCGCCCACTGGGAGAGACTCTTCAAGGAGTTGGCGGGCCACCGCGAGAGCGGCCGTCGCGATGCCGTCAAGGCCGACCGCCTCGCCCTGCACGCCGTCCACAGCGGGCTCACGGGCGCGGCCACCGCCGCCGCCCCCGCCCCCGCGAGCCAGTCGCGCTCCGGCAACCAGCGCCAGTTGGAGCAGCAGGTCGCCAAGCGCCGCCGCGAGCTCGTCCGCGACGGCGGCCAGCTGTGCCGGGTCACCGACTCCGAGTCCCCGTTCGACATCGTGCAGGCGAACCTGGCGCTGGCCGCCGACGCCCTCGAAGCGGCAGGGATCGCCTACCTCGTCACGCGCGACACGATGGTCCGCAAGACCATCGCCGTCCACGCCGCCTACCGCGAGCAAGTGCTGAAGGCACTGGCATCGGCTTACCGGCAGGAAGCCGTCTACGCGGCCTTCCTCAACGAGCGCCAGGACGCCATCACCACCGTCCTCGCCGGGCTGTGCGAGGACCACCTGCAGCTCCAGTGCACCGGTGTCCGCGTCTACCAGAGCGTCGTGACCACCTCGCGCACCCTGCGCATGGGCGCCGTCTACGGCTGCACGATCTCCTTCTGGGAGACCGATCCCGAGGACGAGGAGTTCGTGCGGGCCCCCGCGCGCACCCTCATCGGCGACCGGATATCCCAGTACTCGATGAGACGCGTCCCCACGGTCCTCGCCGGGCGCACCTACCCCACCATCGAATCCTTCGCGCAGCCCCTGCACGCCGACGTGAACTTCCCGATCGACGCCGTCTACACGTGGGTCGACGGCTCCGACATCAGCTGGCTGGAGCGCAAGAACCAGGTGCTGGCCGGGCTCGGCCTGGAGACGGTGGACGCCGCCGCCAGCGCCGCGCGCTTCCGCAGCCGCGACGAGCTGCGCTTCTCGTTGCGCTCGATCGACATGTACGCGCCGTGGATCCGGAACGTCTACATCGTCACCGACCGGCAGGTGCCGGCCTGGCTCGACACCAACCACCACCGGGTCCGCGTCGTCGACCACACGGAGATATTCGGGAACCGCGGTGCGTTGCCGACGTTCAACTCGCACGCCATCGAAAGCCAGCTCCACAACATCGAGGGTCTCGCCGAGCACTTCCTCTACTTCAACGACGATTTCTTCATGGGCCGCACCGTGCTGCCGAGCCTCTTCTTCGAGGGCAACGGGCAGGCCAAGCACTTCCTGTCGCCGACCGCCATCCCGATGCTCCCCACCCGCCAGGACGACGACTTCAACATCAGCGCGGCCAAGAACAACCGCGCCCTGATCGCCGGCTCCTTCGGCCAGGCCCTGACGCACGGCTTCCTGCACGCGCCGTACCCGATGCGCCGCAGCGTGATGGCCGACCTGCACCAGGCCTACCCGGAGGTCATGGCCCAGACGGCGGCGAGCCGGTTGCGCTCCCACAGCGACGTGTCCGTCGCGTCGTCGCTGCACCACTACTTCGCCTACCAGACCAGCCGGAGCATCCCGGGCCGCATCGCCTGCGGATTCGTCAACGTCGGCCTGAGCGAGCACCGCACGCGGCTCACCCGCCTGATGACGGCCCGTCCGCACGACGTCTTCTGCCTCAACGACTACCACGACGGGGACGTCCCGGAGGAAGAGCAGGACGCGATCTTGGCGGCGTTCCTCCCCAGTTACTTCCCGATCGCCAGCCAGTTCGAGTACGGGTCGCCCCGGAACCAGCACTACCACGCCGGCCGGATGCCCGAGTGGCCCCTTTAAGCGCAGCGGCATGCGTGGAGAGATCAGCGTGACAGAGGAGAAGTCGTGACCAAGCTGTGCATCATAGGGAACTCCGTGGCCGCTTCCCGGAGCGCCAAGGAGGCGCCGTGGGCCGGATGGGGCCAGTTCCTCGGTGACTACCTCACCCCGTACGTCGAGGTGAAGAACTACGCGCGTGACGCGATGACGGCGCGCTCGTACTACACCGAGAAGTTCTTGAGCCTCCTCAACCAGCTGAGCCCGGGCGACGTGGTGCTGGTGGACTTCGGCGGCGTCGAGCAGCGCATCGACAAGCCCGCGCTGTACCACAGCCACCGGGAGCTGCGGGAGTTCCTCCACCTCTACCTGGTCGCGATCCGCACGGAGGGTGCCGTCCCCGTGCTGCTCACCCCGGCTGTGCGGTGCGTCTTCGAGCCCGACGGTTCCGTTGCCGACACCCGCGACGGCTACCCGCAGGTGG
Organism: Streptomyces sp. NPDC088762; assembly: GCF_044750905.1. Lineage (NCBI taxonomy): Bacteria > Bacillati > Actinomycetota > Actinomycetes > Kitasatosporales > Streptomycetaceae > Streptomyces > Streptomyces sp. NPDC088762. Next base: position 459,010 of record NZ_JBIVKT010000004.1, on the reverse strand, counting down.
TCCGGGAGGTCGCCGCCGAGACCGGCACGCCGCTGATCGACGTGAACCTGCTGACCGCGCGGATGCTGTACGAGCTGGGCCCGCAGCGGGCCCGCCAGTACTACCGCTGGGTGGACGCGGGCGAGCACCCCAACCACCCCGACGGGCTGATCGACGCCTCCCACTTCAACGAGAACGGTGCCCGCGAGGTCGCCCGGATCATCGCCCTCGGAATGGGCCAGGTGGCCGGCCTCCCCTATGGGCTGGTGAGTCCGGAGGCGGTCGCGCAGGCCCCCGCCTACCCGCCGCCGCTGACCGAGTTCACGGTCGAGGCTCCCGAGCGCGCCCTGCAGGGCCCCGGCGGGGCCGCCCCCGCGCCGGTGTTCGCCGGGCCGAAGCCCGGCCAGGCTGTCAGCGCCATGCAGAAGTTCTGGGGCACGGCCGCGCCCGGTACCTCGTACCTGCTCTTCTTCGAGCTGGGCCACTACATCGGCGGCACGCGGGTCAACGCCGAGGGCAAGTGGACCTGGCGCCGGGCGGTCAAGTGGCAGGCGGGCAGCCGCTTGGTGCAGGCCGTCGGCATCACCGCCCAGGGCCTGTCCGACGTGGGCCAACTGCCGTTCGAGGTGTGGGACACCGTCGAGCCGCCCGTCGTCCTCGGCCCCCGCCCGGGCAGCATCAGTGGCCCGCGGCCGCGCTTCTCGGGGACAGCTGCCCCCGGCGTCTCGCAGGTGATGGTGAGGGAGGGAGGGCGGCTGATCGCCGCGGCTCCGGTCCAGAAGGACGGCACGTGGAAGGTGACCCACCAGCACGACTGGCGCCCGGGCACCTACGAGCTGGAGTTCGTGGCGATCTTCAGCGCGATCCACTCGAAGCCCGCGCAGCACGTCCTGCGCGTGCACGGTGTCCCGGACGGGAACTGGATCCGCGAGTCCACCATGTCCCGGGTGCCGTGCAGCGACAAGTGCGACCACATGCCCTTCGCGGGACGCTGGTGAGCGCTGACGGCCGCGCCGCTGCCGGCTAGCGGTTGATCCGTACCGTCACGTAGACCGGAGCGTGGTCGGACTTTCCGTTGGGAGGCGTGTCCTCCTCGTTCGGGGTGGTGTCCATGCGCGAGCGGTCCACCCCGCAACCGGAGAGGGCCGCCTTGGTGCCGTCCCGTCCGCGGCTGACGAAGACGTGGTCCAAGGTCCGGTAGACGTGCTTGCCGCCCTTCGAGTCCCAGGCGTGGTGCGTGGTCTCCTCGTCTTGGGTCAGGGCCTTGCACTCGGTCAGCGTGGTCGTCAGCGGGACCAGGTCCAGCGACTTGGAGTTGCGGTTGAAGTCCCCGGTCAGGACGTACGGCTTGCCGTCGGGCGAGATCCGCTCGGCGATCCGGGTGACCTGCTCCGCGCCGCGCTTGTCGTTCGAGGGCAGCAGGTGAGTCGTGCAGATCCGGTGCGACCAGCCCTCGACGTCCACGCAGAGCAGCGGGGAGACCTGTCCGTCACTCTGTGAGGGGTCGTCGGTGAGGGTGTTGCCCGAGACGGACGAAACGATTGTGCCGCGCACCGCGACAGCGACCCCCAGCTCACCGGTCAGGGAACCCCGGCACTCCGACGCGCCGTCGGGCCGGGTGCCGCGGGCGCGCATCACCGTCCAACCCGGCTCCAGAGCGGCCTCCAGCTGGGTCAGATGACTGCCCGGCGCCCCGCCACAGACCTCCTGGAGGGTCACGACGTCGGCGTGGCGCTCGGCGACCATCGCCTTGATCTCGGCCACGGTGAGGTCCGGCCGGTTGCGATTGGGGCAGAAGCCGCGCTGACCGCGCAAGCCGCCGGCCTCCCCGCAGATGTTCCAGTTGAGGACGTTCAGCCGTGTCGGCGCGGTGGTGGGTTGCGCCGGCCGTGCCTGGGGCGCCCGCTGCTGTTGCGTCATGGCGTACCCGCCCGCGCCCATGAGGGCGGCGAACAGCGCGCACAGCAAGGTCACCAGCACCGCGGTCGGAAGCGGGGGGAGACGTCGGGGCTTGCTGGTGCGCTCGTACATCCCATGATTATCCGGGGTGGACGTACGTCCCGGACACCGGGTGGCAGGAACGGGAAAGGCGCCCGCCCCCGGGAGGGGGACGGGCGCCTTCCACGCGGCGGCCGGCCGGGGCCGGCCGCCGTCCTTCATCAGGCCGGGACGCTCGCCACGCCCGGGGCCAGGAACTTCTTGCCGTTCACGCGCTCCGAGACGCCCTCGCGGTCCAGGTACGGCGTGATGCCGCCCAGGTGGAAGGGCCAGCCGGCGCCGGTGATGAGGCAGAGGTCGATGTCCTGGGCCTCGGCCACGACACCCTCCTCCAGCATCAGGCCGATCTCCTGCGCCACCGCGTCCAGGACGCGGTCGCGGACCTGCTCCTCCGTCAGGACGGAGTCGCCCTGCACCAGGAGGGCGGCGACCTCGGGGTCCAGCTCCGGCTTGCCGGAATCGTAGACGTAGAAGCCGCGCTTGCCCGCCTTGACCACGGCGGCCAGGTTCGGCGAGACGGTGAAGCGCTCCGGGAAGGCGCGGTTCAGGGTCTCGGACACGTGCAGGCCGATCGCCGGGCCGACGAGCTCCAGCAGCACCAGCGGGGACATCGGCAGGCCGAGCGGCTCGATGGCCTTCTCGGCCGTGACGACCGGGGTGCCCTCGTCGATGACGTTCTGGATCTCGCCCATGAAGCGGGTCAGGATGCGGTTCACGACGAACGCCGGGGCGTCCTTGGTGAGGACCGCGGTCTTCTTCAGCTTCTTGGCGACACCGAAGGCCGTGGCCAGCGAGGCGTCGTCGGTCTGCTCACCGCGGACGATCTCCAGCAGCGGGAGGATCGCGACCGGGTTGAAGAAGTGGAAGCCGACCACGCGCTCCGGGTGCTGGAGCTTCGAGGCCATCTCCGACACCGACAGCGAGGAGGTGTTGGTGGCGAGGATCGCGTGCGCCGGGGCGACCGCCTCGACCTCCGCGAACACCTTCTGCTTGACGGACATCTCCTCGAACACGGCCTCGATGATGAAGTCCGCGTCCGCGAAGCCCTCGGCCTTGTCCAGGACACCGGTCACCAGGGCGGTCAGGCGGTTGGCCTTGTCCTGGTTGATGCGGCCCTTGCCGAGCAGCTTCTGGATCTCGGCGTGGACGTAGCCCACGCCCTTGTCCACGCGCTCCTGGTCGATGTCGGTGAGGACCACCGGCACCTCCAGGCGGCGCAGGAAGAGCAGCGCCAGCTGCGAGGCCATCAGGCCCGCGCCGACGACGCCGACCTTGGTGACCGGACGGGCCAGGGACTTGTCCGGGGCACCCGCCGGGCGCTTGGCGCGCTTCTGGACCAGGTTGAAGGCGTAGATGCCCGAGCGCAGCTCGCCGCCCATGATGAGGTCGGCCAGAGCCGTGTCCTCGGCGTCGAAGCCGGCCTGCAGGTCGCCGTCCTTGGCCGCGGCGATGATGTCCAGCGCGCGGTAGGCGGCCGGAGCGGCGCCGTGCACCTTGGAGTCCGCGATGAAGCGGCCCTTGGCGACGGCCGCGTCCCAGGCCTCGCCGCGGTCGATCTCCGCGCGGACGACCTCGGTGGTGCCGTTGAGGACGTTGGCGGTCCACAGGAGCGACTGCTCGAGGAAGTCCGCGCCCTCGAAGATCGCGTCGGCGATGCCGAGCTCGAAGACCTGCTTGCCCTTGAGCTGGCGGTTCTGGTTCAGCGAGTTCTCGATGATGACCGAGACCGCGCGCTCCGCGCCGATCAGGTTCGGGAGGATGGCGCAGCCGCCCCAGCCCGGAACCAGACCGAGGAAGACCTCGGGCAGCGAGAAGGCCGGGATGGCCTTCGAGACGGTGCGGTAGGTGCAGTGCAGACCCACCTCGACACCGCCGCCCATCGCCGCGCCGTTGTAGTACGCGAAGGTGGGGACGGCCAGGGCCGACAGGCGCTTGAAGACGTCGTGGCCGCCCTTGCCGATGGCGAGCGCCTCGTCGTGCTTCTTCAGCAGCTCGACACCCTTGAGGTCGGCGCCGACGGCGAAGATGAACGGCTTGCCGGTGATGCCCGCGCCGACGATGGAGCCGGCGATGGCCTCCTGCTCGACCTGGTCGATCGCCGCGTTCAGGTTGGCGAGGGACTGCGGGCCGAAGGTGGTCGGCTTGGTGTGGTCGAAACCGTTGTCCAGCGTGATGAGCGCGAAGCGCCCGGCGCCGAACGGCAGGTCCAGGTGGCGGACGTGCGCGGACGTGACGACCTCGTCCGGGAACAGCTCGGCCGCACCCTTCAGGAGCTCAGCGGTGGTGCTCACTTGGAGTCTCCCTCGGCGTTGAAGTTCGGGTTCTCCCAGATGACCGTGGCGCCCATGCCGAAGCCGACGCACATGGTGGTCAGGCCGTAGCGGACGTGCGGCTGCTCCTCGAACTGGCGGGCCAGCTGCGTCATCAGGCGGACGCCGGAGGAGGCGAGCGGGTGCCCGAAGGCGATGGCGCCGCCGTACTGGTTCACGCGGGCGTCGTCGTCGGCGATGCCGTAGTGCTCCAGGAAGGCCAGCACCTGCACGGCGAAGGCCTCGTTGATCTCGAACAGGCCTATGTCGTCGATCGTCAGACCGGCCTGGGCGAGGGCCTTTTCGGTGGCCGGGATCGGGCCGTAGCCCATGACCTCCGGCTCGACACCGGCGAAGGAGTACGAGACCAGGCGCATCTTGACCGGGAGGTTGTTCTCCCGGGCGAAGTCCTCGGACGCGATGATCGCGGCGGTGGCACCGTCGTTGAGACCGGCGGCGTTGCCCGCGGTGACCCGGCCGTGGGTACGGAACGGGGTCTTCAGGTTGGCCAGGTTCTCCAACGTGGTGCCCGGGCGCATCGGCTCGTCGGTGGTGACCAGGCCCCAGCCCGTCTCACCCGCGGCCTCGTTGGTGTTGCGCACCGAGATCGGGACCAGGTCCTGCTGGATCTTGCCGTCGGCGTACGCCTTGGCGGCCTTCTCCTGCGAGCGCACGGCGTACTCGTCGGCGCGGAGCTTGGTGATCGTCGGGTACCGGTCGTGCAGGTTCTCGGCGGTCATGCCCATGAACAGGGCGGACTCGTCGACCAGCTTCTCGGAGACGAAGCGCGGGTTCGGGTCCACGCCCTCGCCCATGGGGTGGCGGCCCATGTGCTCGACACCGCCGGCGAGGGCGACGTCGTACGCACCGAAGGCCACACCGCCCGCGACGGCGGTCACGGCGGTCAGCGCGCCGGCGCACATGCGGTCGATGGAGTAGCCCGGGACGGACTGCGGGAGGCCCGCGAGGATGCCGGCGGTACGGCCCAGCGTCAGGCCCTGGTCACCGATCTGCGTGGTCGCGGCGATGGCGACCTCGTCGATCTTCTTGGGGTCCAGGTCCGGGTTGCGGCGCAGCAGCTCCCGGATCGCCTTCACGACGAGGTCGTCGGCGCGGGTCTCGTGGTAGATGCCCTTCGGGCCCGCCTTGCCGAACGGGGTGCGGACGCCGTCGACGAAGACGACGTCCCTGACGGTACGAGGCACGTTGGCTCTCCTCCAGGTGCGGGTGTGCACTGCTGCGCGGCGGAGCGCTCCTTCTCACTGAGCGCCCGCTCACCCGGCCCATGCTACTTGTGGGTAACTCATGTGCACACCCCCTCCCCGAACAGCGGCGAAGGTCACACCGCGCCTGTTCCGGGCCGGCCGGCCGCGCCGCGCGGAAGATGGTGCCCGTGAGCACGTACGTGATGTGGGAGCGCCCCCTCCACCAGCAGGGCGATCCGAGGACCGTGGCGGTGGCCGACGACTGCGTCGTCGTTCACGAGCGCTTCAGCAGACTGGTCTGCCTGGAGCGTGAGGACGGCTCCGTCCGCTGGGACCACCCGTTCGGACGGTGGCCGCGGGCGGTGGTGGCCGCGGACGGTCGCTGCTACGGGATCGCGCAGGACGTGGACGCGCTCTCCTGCCGCGATCTGCGGTCCGGCGCGGAGCTCTGGCGGGCACCCCTGCCCGGCTTCACGGGCCACGTGGCGGTGGCCGGGGACACCGTGCTCGTCGGCGGCTGGCGCGGGTACACCCCGCTCCAGGCCTTCGACACGGCCACCGGGCGCCCCGTCTGGCGGACCCCCCGCCCCGTCGACACCGTGCTGCCGCTCGGCCTGGGCGACGGTACGGCCCTGCTGGGCGCGCCGGGCGGGGCGGAGGTCCGCCGGATCCGGCTCGGCGACGGGTCGCGTGCGGAGCGCGTGCCGTTGCCGGGGATGTTGCCGGACGGGGACGACCGGGCGGTCTTCTCGCGGGCGGGCGGCGGCCGCGTGCTGCTCTGCTGCGACGGCGGGCCCGTCACCGAGCTCCGCTTCCGGACCGGTGCGCGCGGGTTTCGTACGGGCACGCGGGCACGGACGCTCCCGGTGTCCGGCGCGGCCGGGCCGGTGTCCGAGGCGGGGGGTCTGCTGTGGCTGAGCGGGCCGAAGGGGTTCGACGTGCTGGACCCGGCCGACGGGACGCCGCTGTGGCGGGTGGAAGCGGGCCACCGCATGGCCGAAGGGGTGGTCCCGGTCGCGGACGGCTTCCTGGTCGCGGGAACCCAGGGCACCCTCTTCCGCCTCGGCCCCACCGGCGAGGTGGCGGAGCGGATGACGCTGGGGCGGCGCGTGGCCGGTCTGCTGCCCGGGTTCCCGGCGGGGGCGGCCGGGCCGGCGGCCCGCGCCGGTCAGGCGTTCGCGCTCACGAAGGGCACGCTCGTGGCGCTCCGTGCGCCGGGCGAGGCGGGCGAGGCGGGCGAGGCGGGCGACACGGCGGTGGCGCGGGGGGACTGACGGGCGTGCCCGGGAACGCCGAGAGCCCCCGTCCGCGCAGGCGGGACGGGGGCTCTCGGGGCGTACGGGTCAGGAGGCGGCCGGCTCCAGGGCCGTCACCAGCACCGGGGTGACCTGCTCGATCTGCCACGGGCGGGCGCCGTAGCCCGCCAGGGCCTGCGCCACCGTGTCCTGCTCCAGCCGCTGCGGCGGCTCCCAGCACAGGCGGCGGACCGTGTCCGGGGCGATCAGGTTCTCCTGGGGCAGGTTCAGCGACTCGGCCAGGGCCGAGACGGCGGCGCGGGCCGCCGACAGCCGGGCCGCGGCGGCCGGGTCCTTGTCGGCCCAGGAGCGCGGCGGCGGCGGACCGGCCGGGGTCGCCCCCGGCTGCGGCAGCTCGCTCTCGGGCAGGGCCTTCGCCCGGTCCACGGCGGCCATCCACTGCTCCAGCTGGCGCCGGCCCATCCGCTGCCCGTAGCCGGGCAGGGCGGACAGGGTGTGCACGTTCGCCGGGAGGGCCAGGGCGGCCTCGACGATCGCGGCGTCGCCCAGCACCTTGCCGGGGGAGACGTCGCGCCGCTGGGCGATCCGGTCCCGCGACTCCCACAGCTCCCGTACGACCGCCATCTGCCGGCGGCGGCGCACCTTGTGCATGCCGGACGTACGGCGCCACGGGTCCTTGCGCGGCGGCGCGGGCGGAGCGGAGGCGATGGCCTCGAACTCCTGGCGGGCCCATTCCAGCTTGCCCTGCCGGTCCAGCTCCTTCTCCAGGGCGTCCCGCAGGTCCACCAGCAGTTCCACGTCCAGCGCGGCGTAGCGCAGCCACGGCTCCGGAAGCGGGCGGGTGGACCAGTCGACGGCTGAGTGCCCCTTCTCCAGGGCGTAGCCGAGCACGCTCTCGACCATGGCGCCCAGTCCGACCCGCGGGAAGCCGGCGAGCCGCCCCGCCAGTTCGGTGTCGAAGAGCGAGGTCGGGACCATGCCTATTTCGCGCAGGCACGGCAGGTCCTGCGTGGCGGCGTGCAGGATCCACTCGGTGCCGGACAGGGCCTCGCCCAGTGCGGACAGGTCGGGGCAGCCCACCGGGTCGATCAGCGCGGATCCCGCGCCCTCGCGGCGCAACTGCACCAGGTAGGCGCGCTGGCCGTAGCGGTATCCGGAGGCGCGCTCGGCGTCGACGGCCACGGGCCCGGTGCCCGCGGCGAAGGCCGCGACCACCCGGGCGAGCGCGTCCGCGTCGGCGACGACCGGGGGGATCCCCTCACGGGGCTCCAGCAATGGAATCGGCGGCCCATCGGACGAACTGACGACGTCGTCCGGGGGGCCGCCCCCGGTGGTGGTGCGCAGGTCTGCTGCGGTCTCTTGGGCGTCGGTCACCGGTCAAGGGTATCCGTGGATACGAGGCGCCCGTCGCCGGAACGTTCCGTCGACGGGCGCGATGAGTATGCGGGGAGTTTCCCGGGGGTGTTCCGGACGGCTGTCCCGGCCTGCTATCCGGGAGCTCCGGCCGCCGGCGGTCAGTGGATGATCCCGGTCCGGAGGGCGACGGCCACCATTCCGGCCCGGTCGCCGGTGCCCAGCTTGCGGGCGATCCGGGCGAGGTGGGACTTGACGGTCAGGGCGGACAGGCCCATCGAAACGCCGATGGCCTTGTTGGACTGGCCCTCCGCGACGAGGCGCAGGACCTCGACCTCGCGGCCGGAGAGCTCTCGGTAGCCGCCCGGGTGGCTCGGGGCACCCGGGGGGCGGCGGTGCATACGGGCGGCGGCGGCGCCGATGGGGGCTGCGCCGGGCCGGGTGGGAAGCCCGATGTTGGTGCGCGTACCGGTGACGACGTAGCCCTTCACACCGCCGGCGAGGGCGTTGCGCACCGCGCCGATGTCGTCGGCGGCGGACAGCGCCAGCCCGTTGGGCCAGCCCGCGGCACGGGTCTCGGAGAGCAGGGTGAGACCGGAACCGTCGGGCAGGTGTACGTCGGCCACGCAGATGTCGCGCGGGCTGCCGACGCGGGGGCGGGCCTCCGCGATGGACGACGCCTCGATCACGTCACGTACTCCGAGGGCCCACAGATGGCGGGTCACGGTGGAACGGACGCGCGGGTCGGCCACGACGACCATGGCCGTCGGCTTGTTCGGGCGGTAGGCGACCAGGCTTGCGGGCTGCTCGAGAAGAACGGACACCTAGGCCTCCTGGGGGAGTGGCGGGACGGCCGGCTCGGGGAAGGAAGCCGGTGCGAACCGTGCGGATGGTCACTGACTCCTTCGGCACGTCACCCGCCCGGCTTTAGGGAATGATCACGATTTGGTGAGTAACAATTCGGGCAATTCGGACGCACGATCGATCATCGGGTGATCAGAAGCCCGCACCGGATGCCGTTGTTCCGACACTCTGTTACGGGCTTCGACCGGTCGTTCGCGTCCGGGCCCCTCTGCCGCACGGCCGTACGGCCCCGCGGCTACGGGTGGTGCGGACCGCGGCGCTGTGGCAGGGAGACCACACCCGTCGCGCTGTCCGTCGGCCCCACCGGAGGCAGCCCCGCGACCTGGCACAGCAACTCGCACCACGCCGCCAGGTGCGCCGAGGTGTCCGGCACCCCGCCCACCCCCTCGCGCGGCGTCCACGAGGCTCTGATCTCGATCTGCGTCGCCGGCCGCCGCTCCGCGAGCCCGCCGAAGTAGTGCGAGCCGGCCATGGTCACGGTCCCGCTCGCCTCCCCGTACGTGAGCCCGCGCGCGTCCAGCGCGCCCGTCAGCCAGGACCAGCACACCTCGGGAAGGAGCGGGTCCGCGGCCATCTCCGGCTCCAGCTCCGCCCGTACGAGCGTCACCAGCCGGAAGGTCCCCTGCCAGGCGTCGTGCCCGGCCGGGTCGTGGAGCAGGATGAGCCGGCCGTCGGCCAGGTCGTCCTCCCCCTCCACCACCGCCGCCTCCAGCGCGTAGGCGTACGGTGCCAGTCTCTGCGGCGGCTTCGTGGGGTCGATCTCGATCCCCGGACGCAGCCGCGCCTTCTTCAAGCCGTCGACCGCCCGACGGAACGGGAGCGGGACGGAGCTCTCCTCCGCGCTGTCCATACCGTCAGCGCCATCTGAAAATCGTCCCTGAGCCGCAGCCATGCGGGGAAGACTAGGCGGTATGTGCGCCCGTACGGCGCAGGGACACCCGCGCCGGGCCGGGCACTTCTTCATACGTGCGAAGATTTGGGTCGTGAGTGCCAACGACCGCCCGACGGGCCAGCCGAGTCAGACGTACGATTCCGCCTTCCTGAAGGCGTGCCGGCGGGAGCCGGTGCCGCACACGCCGGTGTGGTTCATGAGGCAGGCGGGACGCTCGCTGCCGGAGTACCGCAAGGTGCGCGAGGGCACGCAGATGCTCGAGTCCTGCATGCGGCCCGACCTGGTCACGGAGATCACGCTGCAGCCGGTGCGCCGCCACAAGGTGGACGCGGCGATCTTCTTCTCCGACATCGTGGTCCCGCTGAAGGCCATCGGTGTCGACCTCGACATCAAGCCGGGCATCGGCCCGGTCGTCGCCCAGCCGATCCGCCGCCGCGAGGACCTCGCACAGCTGCGCGACCTCACCCCGGAGGACGTCTCGTACGTCACCGAGGCGATCGGCATGCTCACGGGTGAACTCGGCTCCACGCCGTTGATCGGATTCGCGGGCGCGCCTTTCACCCTCGCGAGCTACCTGGTCGAGGGCGGCCCCTCGAAGAACCACGAGCACACCAAGGCCCTGATGTACGGGGACCCGCAGCTGTGGGCGGACCTGCTCGACCGCCTCGCGGAGATCACCTCCGCCTTCCTGAAGGTCCAGATCGAGGCCGGCGCCTCCGCGGTGCAGCTCTTCGACTCCTGGGTCGGCGCCCTGGCCCCGGCGGACTACCGCCGCTCGGTGATGCCCGCCTCCGCGAAGGTCCTGCAGTCCGTCGCCTCCTACGGTGTCCCGCGCATCCACTTCGGCGTGGGCACGGGTGAGCTGCTCGGTCTGATGGGCGAGGCCGGCGCGGACGTCGTGGGCGTCGACTACCGGGTCCCGCTGGACGAGGCCGTCCGCCGCGTCGGCCCCGGCAAGGCGCTCCAGGGCAACCTGGACCCCGCCGTCCTCTTCTCCACCCCGGAGGCCGTGGAGGCCAAGACCGACGAGGTCCTCGCGGCCGCGGCCGGCCTGGAGGGCCACGTCTTCAACCTGGGCCACGGCGTCCTCCCGACGACCGACCCGGACGCCCTCACCCGCCTGGTGGACTACGTCCACACCCGGACGCAGCGCTAGCCGGTCCCCTACCCGCGCCTCAAACGCCGGCGAGGCTGAATCAGCCTCGCCGGCGTTTGAGGCGACGGGCGCGCAGCGCCCGTACGGGGTCCGGGGCGGAGCCCCGGGAAACGGAGAAAGGGCGGGTAGGGGACCGGCCCCGCAGGGCTCACACCCCCGCAGAGCGGACCGCTGTCACCGCCTTGCGGGCGGCCACCAGGATCGGGTCCCACACGGGAGAGAACGGCGGGGCGTAGCCCAGGTCCAGGGACACGACCTGCTCCACCGTCATACCCGCCGTCAGCGCGACCGCTGCGATGTCCACCCGCTTCGCGGACCCGGCGCCGCCCACGATCTGCACGCCCAGCAGACGCCCCGTGCGCCGCTCCGCCAGCATCTTCACCGTCATCTCCGCCGCCCCCGGGTAGTAGCCCGCCGTGTTCGTCGAGCGGATGGTGGCGGTGACGAAGCGCAGCCCGGCCTCCAGCGCGTCCTTCTCGCGCAGCCCCGTACGGGCGATCTCCAGGTCGCACACCTTGCTGACCGCCGTACCCACCACCCCCGGGAACGTCGCGTAGCCGCCGCCCACGCCCGAGCCGATGACCTGGCCGTGCTTGTTGGCGTGCGTGCCCAGCGGGAGGTGCCGCGTGCGGCCGGCGACCAGGTCGAGGACCTCCACGCAGTCGCCGCCCGACCAGACGTTCTCGTGGCCCCGGACCCGCATCGACAGGTCCGTGAGGATGCCGCCCGACGGACCGAGGGGGAGCCCGGCGGCCCGGGCCAAGGCCGTGCGCGGTTCCACGCCCATGCCGAGCACGACCACGTCCGCCGGGTACTCCTCCCCGGACGCCGTGGCGACCGCACGGACCCGGCCCTCCCCGTCCTCGAGGATCTTCGTCACCTCGGCGCGGGAGACCGTACGGATCCCCATGCCGTTCATCGCGCCGTGCACCAGGCCGCCCATGTCCGGGTCCAGCGTGGACATCGGCTGCTCGCCGCGGTGCAGGACGGTGACCTCGTAACCCCGCCCGATCAGGGCCTCGGCCATCTCCACGCCGATGTAGCCCGCGCCGACCACGACCGCCCGGCGGCCCTCCGTACGCTCCAGGGTGTCCATCAGGCGCTGACCGTCGTCCAGGCTCTGGATGCCGTGGACCCCGTGCGCGCCGATGCCGGGCAGGCGCGGGCGGACCGGGCGGGCGCCCGTCGCCAGGACGAGCTTGTCGTAGCCCGTCCACGATTCGGAACCGCTGTCCAGATCGCGGGCGCGCACCCGCCCGCCCTCCAGGTCGAGTTCCACGACCTCGGTACGGGTGCGCAGGTCGATGCCGCGGGCCCGGTGCTCCTCGGGGGTGCGGGCGACGAGGTCGTCGCGGTCGGCGACCTGGCCGCCGATCCAGTACGGGATGCCGCACGCGGAGTAGGAGGTGAAGTGCCCGCGCTCGAAGGCGAGGATCTCCAGTTCGTCCGGCCCCCTGAGCCGCCGGGCCTGTGACGCGGCGGACATGCCCGCCGCGTCACCGCCGACCACCACCAGTCGTTCCTTCGCCGCCGTCGCCATCGCCGTACCGCCCCTTCACTGTCATCGGATGGTGAACACGCTACGGGCGAACGTGCGTTCAGTCCTGTACGCCGGCTCCGGTGTCCGCGGTGTCCCCGGTGTCCCCGGTGGCCCCGGTGGCCGCCGCCCGGGCCGCCGGGACCGGCGCCCGCTCCGGCACCGGACCCGCCGCCCGGGACCGCGCCGGACGCAGCCGCCGGTAGAGCCGGTACCCGAGGGTCCCCAGCGCGGCGGCCAGCGCGAACGGGAGCAGCGCGCCCACCGCCAGTACGAAGAAGCGCAGGATCGCCGTGAAGACCGCCCAGCCGGCGCTGAGCGCGTCCGTGAACGAGGACTCCTCCTCCGCCTCCACCACCGGCTTGGGGGCCGGTTCCGAGACCTCCAGCGTGATCGTGCCCAGCGAGGTCTGGTCCTTCAGCGCCGTCTGCTGCGCCAGCAGGGACTCCAGGTCGGACTGGCGCCGGCTCAGCTCGCTCTCGAGCATCACCACCTCGCTCAGGGCCGAGGCCTTCCCCATCATCTCCCGCACCCGGGCGACGCTGGCCTGCTGGGAGGCGACCCGGCTGCCGATGTCGGCGACCTTCTCGGTGACGTCCTGGGCGTCGACCTTGCGGTGCAGGAGCCTGCCGCTGCCCTCCATGGCCCCGAGCACCGCGTCGTAGCGCTCGCCCGGCACCCGCATGGTCAGGGTCGAGGTCATCCGGCCGTCCTGACCGCGTCTGGTGGACTCGTTGCCGACGTAGCCCCCCGCGCCGTCCGCCGCCGCGCGGGCGGCGGCGAGCGTCTTCTGCACGTCGGTGGTCTCGATGCCGAGCGTCGCCGTACGGATGACGTTGGGGCGGACCACGGCCGGCTGCTGCGCGCCCTTGTCGGCGGTACCGGGCGCCGCCGAGGGCGCCGCCGCGGCCCCCTTCGCGCCCTCCTGGGCCTTGCCGTCCGGGGCCTTGCCGTCCTGGGCGGGCGCAACCGCCGCCCGGTCGGCCGCGCGGTCCGTGCCGTCGGCGGCGCAGCCGGTGAGCGCGAGCGCCCCGGCCAGGGAGAGGGCGGCCAGAGCGGCCGCGGAGCGCTGTCTGTTCCGGGTGTGCATCGCGGTAAACCCCCGAGGTTCGGCTGGTGTTGCCGTTTCGACGCACCGGGCCGCCCCGCGGGTTTCGCCTTCCCGGTACCGGGCCGGTCCCGATGCGATCACGGTCCGGCCTCGACGATCGGCCCCTGAGCGGTCTGAGACGATGTGTCCATGCACGAAGCGGACATGCGTACGGACGGATCAGGCGGCACGGGCCGTGTCGTCGTCATCGGCGGCGGCATCGCGGGCCTCGCGGCAGCCCACCGGCTCCTCTCCGCGGGGGTCCGCGTCACGCTGCTGGAGGCAGGGCCCCGGCTCGGAGGCAAGCTGCATGCCGGCGAGCTCGCCGGCGCCCCCGTCGACCTCGGCGCCGAGTCCGTGCTCGCACGCCGCCCCGAAGCCGTGGCCCTGGCACGGGCCGTGGGCCTCGGCGAAGCCCTCCAGGCACCCGCCACCGCCACCGCCCACCTGTGGACCCGGGGCGCACTGCGGCCGATGCCGCGCGGCCACGTCATGGGCGTCCCCGGCGACCTGGGGCCCCTGGCCGCCTCCGGGGTGCTCTCGCCCGAGGGCCTGGCCCGGATCGAGGCCGAAGGCGCCCTGCCGCCCACCGAGATCGGCGAGGACGTCGCGGTCGGCGAGTACGTCGCCGCCCGGCTCGGCCGCGAGGTCGTCGACCGGCTCGTGGAACCGCTGCTCGGCGGGGTCTACGCGGGCGACGCCTACCGGATCTCGATGCGGGCCGCCGTGCCCCAGCTCTTCGAGGCCGCCCGCACGCACCGCTCGCTGGGCGAGGGCGTACGGGAGCTGCAGCGCCGGGCGGAGCACAACCCGCAGGCGGCCGGCCCCGTGTTCGCCGGCATCGACGGCGGCATCGGCCGGCTCCCGGTCGCCGTGGCCGAAGCCTGCCGGGCGGCCGGGGCGCGGATCCTGCTCGACACCCCCGTGCGCGAGCTCACCCGTACGGCCGGCGGCGGCTGGCGGGTCGTGGCCGGCGCCGGGTCCACCGAGGTCTTCGAGGCCGACGGCGTGGTCCTGGCGACCCCGGCGGGGCCCGCCGCCCGGCTGCTGGACGGGCTCGCGCCGGCCGCCGCGGCCGAGCTGCGCGGGGTCGAGTACGCCTCGATGGCCCTGGTCACGATGGCCTTCCGCCGCTCCGACCTGCCGGCCTCCGTCACCGGCGGCGGCGCCAGCGGGTTCCTCGTACCGCCGGTCGACGGCCGGACCATCAAGGCGTCCACGTTCTCCAGCAACAAGTGGGCCTGGGCCGGGGCCGATCCGGACCTGTTCCTGCTGCGGACCTCGGTGGGCCGCCACGGGGACGAGGGCGAACTGGAGCGGGACGACGCCGAACTGGTCGAGGTCTCCCTCGCCGACCTCGGCACGGCCGTGGGCCTCGCGGCCCGGCCGGTCGCCTCCACCGTCACCCGCTGGGACGGCGGGCTGCCGCAGTACCCGGTCGGCCACCTCTCCCGGGTCGCCCGGATCCGTACCGCGGTCGCGGCCCTGCCCGGCCTGGCCGTGTGCGGCGCGCTCTACGACGGCGTGGGCATTCCGGCGTGCATCGCCAGTGCCGGCAAGGCCGCCGAGGCCGTGATCGCCTCGTTCGGCACCCCTGGCACAGAGCACTGATCGGCACTGGGACAATAGGCACATGACTGCACCAGAGAAGATTCCCAACGCGGGGAAGAAGGCGAAGGACCTCAACGAGGTCATCCGCTACACCCTGTGGTCCGTCTTCAAGCTGAAGGACGTCCTGCCCGAGAACCGCGCCGGCTACGCCGACGAGGTCCAGGAGCTGTTCGACCAGCTGGCCGCCAAGGACATCACCGTCCGCGGCACCTATGACGTCTCCGGCCTGCGCGCCGACGCGGACATCATGATCTGGTGGCACGCGGAGACCTCCGACGAGCTGCAGACCGCCTACAACCTGTTCCGCCGCACCAAGCTGGGCCGCGCGCTGGAGCCGGTGTGGTCGAACATGGCCCTGCACCGCCCGGCCGAGTTCAACAAGTCGCACATCCCGGCCTTCCTGGCCGACGAGGTCGCGCGCGACTACGTCAGCGTGTACCCCTTCGTGCGCAGCTACGACTGGTACCTGCTGCCCGACGAGGACCGTCGCCGCATGCTCGCCGACCACGGCAAGATGGCCCGCGGTTACCCCGATGTGCGCGCCAACACCGTCGCCTCCTTCTCGCTGGGCGACTACGAGTGGCTGCTGGCCTTCGAGGCCGACGAGCTCTACCGCATCGTGGACCTCATGCGTCACCTGCGCGCCTCCGAGGCCCGTATGCACGTCCGCGAAGAGGTGCCCTTCTACACCGGGCGCCGCAAGTCCGTCGCCGATCTGGTGGCCGGGCTCGCCTGATACCTCCCCTGGGGGGAAGGACCGGAGGACTGACCTTCTCCGGTGGATCGGGAGGCTGGGCCTTGATCCGGAAGACAGGCCCTCACCCCCGAAACGACGCAGCCGGAGATCCCGCCCGGAAGTTCAGACGACATGCGGCAGCAGCGCCCCGCGGGCGCTTGCCGCCCCGTCGTCCAGCGACACCGGTGCGGGCTCCGGATGCGGCGCACACGTGACACGCCGCCCCGGGGTGTCACCCGTCAGCAGATACCGCTCCACGTGACGGTCCACGCAGCCATTGCCTCCGCCGAACACTCCGTGGCTGCCGGCCCCGCGCTCCGTCACCAGCGCCGCACCGCCACCGAGCCGCCGCTGGAGCTCCAGCGCACCGGGATACGGGGTCGCACCGTCCCGCTCCGCCGCGACGATCAGTGTGCCGGGCAGTGCGGCCGCCCGGCTCCCGGCCGTGACCCCGACCTCGACCGGCTGCTGCCGTGAGCGCACCGGCCAGGAGGCGCACGGCAGGTTCAGGAAGGCATTGGCCCAGGTCTCGAAGGGGGCCGTGCGCGCCAGTTCGGTGTTGTCGCGGTCCCAGGTCTCCCAGTCGCCGGGCCAGGGAGCGTCGTTGCACAGCACCGCCGTGTAGACCGCCCTCGCGTTCTCGGTTTCGGCCGCCGCGGCCGCGTCCGGGGCGGCCTGCCGGGTCAGCGGGCCCGGATCGCCGCGCAGGAAGGCCGCCAGGGCCGCCGCGCGCTGGGGCCAGACGTCGTCGTAGTACGCGGCCTGGAGGTAGGCGGCCTGGAGCTCGCCGGTGCCGACGGACCCGCCGGCGGGCCGGCGGGCCACGGCGTCCCGGACCCGTGCGTAGCTCGCCTGTACGGCCGCCGGGGTGGTGCCGAGGCCATAGGTGCCGTGGTGGCGGGCGACCCAGGCGCGGAAGTCGTGCCAGCGGCGTTCGAACGCCGCCGCCTGGTCGAGGTTGTTGCGGTACCAGACGCGGCGCGGGTCGGGATTGACCGCCGAGTCCAGGACCATGCGCCGGACGCGGCCCGGGTGGAGGGTCGCGTAGACAGCGCCCAGATAGGTGCCGTACGAGGCGCCCATGAAGCTCAGCCGCTCCTCGCCGAGGGCGGCCCGCAGCACGTGCAGGTCGCGGACGTTGTCCAGGGTCGAGTAGTGGGGCAGCGCCGGGCCCGCCCGCCGCGCGCAGCCGCGGGCGTAGGCGCGGGCCGCGGCGACGCGCTGACGTTTGTACGAGGGGGAGGGCTCGGCCGGGACCTGGGTGGGGCCCTGGGCGCGGGTGGCGGGGTCCTCGCAGGAGAGCGGGGCGGAGCGGCCGACTCCGCGCGGGGCGTAGCCGACGAGGTCGTAGGCGGCGGCGATCCGCTCCCAGCCGGGCGTCGCGGCGAGGAGCGGGAAGGACATGCCGGAGGCGCCGGGGCCGCCGGGGTTGTGGACGAGGGCGCCCTGCCGGGGTGTGCCGCGGGCGCCGCTCGCCGGGACGCGGCTGACGGTGAGCGGGATCTGCGGTCCGGCGGGGCGGGTGTAGTCGAGCGGCACCCGCAGGGTCGCGCACCGGACGGGGTCGGGCAGCCCCTCGGCGTACGGGCAGGGCCCGAAGCGCAGGCCGGTGGCGGCGGCGCGGCCGGCGGCCAGCTCGGCACCGGCCTCCGCGGCGGAGGAGCCGCCGGGCGCGGCGGGCGGGGCGGTCCCGGCCGGGAGCGGGAGTGGCGGCGCGAGCGGGGAGGCGGCCGCGTGGACGGCGGTGGCCCCGGTGCACAGGGTGAGCGACAGCCCCGCCGCGGCGGCTGCGAGGCGGGCGAGCGACATCCGCATGGCGGCCCCTTCGTATCGTCCGACGAGACGACCATCGGGCGGGGGCCGTGTAAAGGATCGGCGGCCGGTGTCGGCGTCAATGGCCCCGTTGCCGCGGGATCCACCCCCGGTTGCCGTACCCCAGCGCCGCCCGCAGTCCGGGATCGGCGACCACGCGGACCCCGTGCACGGCCACCGAGGTCAGCGAATCCCGTTCGCCGCGCTCGCGGTCCAGGGCGACGAGCAGCCGCCGGCCGGCCGGGGAGGCCCAGCGCGAGTACGGGTGGGCCTCGTAGCGGGCTATGGCCAGGCAGCCCGCGCCGAGAACGAGCGGCAGTGAGAACCAGGCCAGGATCATGCCCTCGGTCGTGCCCCCGCCCGCCGGGAGGGCGACGGAGACCGCGGCCATCGCGAGGACCAGCAGGGTGGCCCCGCGAACGGCCCGGACGCCGTCGGCGACCCCGCGCCGGGTGCCGGCGGGCAGCGCGAGCCCGGCTTCGCCGAGCCGCTCCGCGAGCGCCCGTACCGCTTCGTCCGCGGCCACCGCGGACCGCAGGTCCGGTACCGGAGACTGCCCGTCGGGTCCGAACGCGCCGAGCAGGGACCTCTCGTGGGCGTCGTGGCCCACGGGGTCGACGACGGTGGCCCAGCCGGTGTGGGCCAGCAGCAGCCGCCGCCGGCGCTGCATCGACAGCAGCGTCAGATCGGCCACCCGCCGCGGGCCGCCGGCGAGATAGGCGGCCTCGTAGAGGTTCAGCTCGTCGTGGTGGGGCGCGGTGGCGGAGCCGGCGGCGGGCTCCGCGGCGTGGGTGGCGGCCGCCAGGAGGAGGGTGCACGACCACAGCACCCCTGCCCAGGACACCAGCAGGAAGAGGACCCAGAACATCCCCGTGTTCTACAAGCAGTTGACGTGCCTGGTCAGGGGTGGTGCCGAGGTGTGAGCACCTTGTGATGCGGCCGTGATGGGCAGTCAGGAGCTGCTGGAGCAGCTGGAACCGGACGAACTGCTGCAACTGGAACTGCTGCTGGAGCAACTGGAAGAGCTGCTCGAACAACTGGAGCTGCTGCTTGCGCAGCTGCTGCCGGAGGAACCGCAGCCGGATCCCGTGGCGGAGCACCCGCTGATGCCCGTCGAGCCGCAGCCCGAACCGGAACCACAGCCGGAGCCGCCTGCGCCGCCGCCGTCGCTCGAGGCGCACCACAGGACCGGCAGGACGTCGGAGGAGGATCCGTACGAGGAGTGCGACGGGTGCGGCCGGGAGCCCGGCCGGGATCCCGCCTGGGCCGCCGCCAGCCGGGTGCCGCGCGCGGCGGGCACCAGCTGGGCGCGCAGGAACGGGTCCCGCAGGCCGCGCAGCCCGAACAGCGCCGTCTGCACGTGCGCCGTCCGGTCGTTGACGTACGAGGAACGGATCGCGCGCAGCGCCCGCATCCCCGCCGGGGTTAGCCGGCCCTTGGCGCGGGCGGCGCAGACCAGGCCCACCACGAGCCCGCCCAGCAAGGCGGGCAGTACCTTCACGATGAAGGGCACCTGGTCCGTCCCGGGCCGCAGGACGTACGCCGCGAAGGTGAGCGGCACCGACACCGGGATCAGGATCCCGCACACGACGGCCTGGATCAGCCCCCAGCGCCGCCAGGTCCTGCCCCACCCGGGCGGCGAGAGCAGCCCGCGGGCGGCCAGCGCGTCCCCGGTCTCCTGTACGGCCGGATCGATCATGGCGGCGTAACGGACCTGGTAGAGCCAGCCCGAGGGCGCGCCCCGGTGGGCCTGCAGGACGGCCCGCTCGGCGGGGTCGTACGCGCGCGCCCCGGGGCGTACCCGGACGATGCCGGGGCCGCCGACCATGAGCCGGCCGTCGCCGAGCATCGAGACGAGCGCGGTGTCCACGACGGCGCCGGGGCCGCCCGCCATGAACGCGGCCTCGGACAGGTCGTGCAGGGCGGGAGCCGGACCGGCCGACGGGCGCCGGGAGCGGCGCAGGCCGCGGATCAGCAGGCCGCTGGAGACGGCTGCGCCGAGCCAGATCGCGAGGGCGAGGAGGTTCATGCGGCTCTCCCCACGAGGGCCCGGGCCCAGCGCACGACCCGGCGCGGCGGCCGCGCCCCGGCCCGGTCCCGCCACCAGGTGGTGAGGCGGCGCCGGGCGGCCGGGTCGGCCGGCAGGTCCTGGATCAGCAGGTGCTCGGCGAAGTCCAGCGCGTCGCGGCGGTACCCGCCGGTCATGGGGCGGCCCTTGGCGTACGCGAGGAAGGCCGCGCGGTACGGCTCGGCGCCGCCCAGGATCCCCGGCAGCTCGGGGGCCACCTTGGCCACCACTCCGGCCCGCTTGGCGGCCAGAGCCCGGGCCTGCACCCCGATCCGCTGCCGGTCGAACCCCTCGGGCACGGGTGTCCCGGCCACCAGCGCCGACAACAGCGCGGCCTGCCCGAGCGCCACCCGCGTCCGAGCGGCCTCGGCGACGCCCGCCTCGGCGAGGCCCGCCCCGGTGGGGTCCGCCTCGGGGATGCCCGCCTCGGCGATGCCCGCCCCGGGGGCCGCCGAAGGCGCCGCGGTGCCGGCCCGGCCCGCGGCCCCCGTACCGCCGGTCCCCGCCGGCGGGCCGGCCGTGACCACCGCGCGGATCGCGGACAGTTCGGCCGCCAGTTCCGCCTCCGGCGGGAAGTCGTCGTCCCGTTCCAGCAGCACGCCCGGCGGGTCCACCCGGGAGCGGAGTCCGGCGAGCAGGTCGAGCACCACCGGCGGCACCGGGTGGGCGTGCGTGTCGTGCCAGACCCCGCCCCGCTCCACGCCGCCCGCCACGTGCACGTACGCCAGCGCCTCCAGCGGGATCGCGTCCAGGACGGCGGCCGGGTCCTCGCCCCGGTTGACGCGGTTGGTGTGCAGATTGGCCACGTCGATGAGCAGCCGGACGCCGGTCCGCTCGACCAGCTCCGTCAGGAACTGCCCCTCCGTCAGCTCCTCGCCCGGCCACGAGAACAACGCGGCGATGTTCTCGAGCGCGAGCGGCACCGGCAGTGCGTCCTGCGCGATCCGCACGTTCTCGCACAGCACGTCCAGCGCGTCCCGCGTGCGCGGCACCGGCAGCAGGTGCCCCGCCTCCAGCACGGGCCGTACGGCCGCCGACGAGCGGACGAAGGCGATGTGCTCGGTGACCAGCGGCGCCCCCAGTGCCACCGCCCGCTCGCCCAGCGCCGCCAGCTTCTGCGGGTCGGGCCGGTCGGCGCCGCCGAGTCCCAGCGAGACCCCGTGCGGCACGACGCGCGTCCCGCGCTCGCGCAGCCTCAGCAGCGCCTCGGGCAGATGGCCCGGGCAGATGTTCTCGGCCACCACCTCGACCCAGTCCAGGCCGGGCAGCCGCTCCACGGCGTCCGCGATCTCCGGCCGCCAGCCGATGCCCACCCCCAGGTGTGCCATGGGCTTCATGTCCCCTCGCCCCCTCTCCGCGCATCCATCGGACCGTGTGCCGGTGTCATGACCCCATCGGCGTCCGGCCAACCGCGGGGAAGGGACGTTCAGAGCAACATTTGAGGTTCCGCGAGGACGCGGCTCAGAGCCGGGCCCGCAGGGCCGGGTGGTCGGCGACCACTGTCGCGCTGCCCGGCGCGATCTCCGTGAAGCCGGCGTCCCGGACCACCGGCAGGCCGCTCCCGCTCAGCTGCGCCCACCGCTCGCGCGCGGCCGTCCGTACCGCCAGCCGGAACCCGGAGTCCTGCCACGCGGTCCGCTCCGCGTCCGTCAGCTCCCACCACGCCAGCTGCGCCGCGTGACCGGCCTGGGCCATCGCCTTGCCCGCCGACATGCCGAGGCCCGGGTTGAGCCACAGCACCGGCACGCCCGGCTCCACGTCCGCGGCCACCGGCTCCGGGTCGTCCAGATCGGTACCCGACACCTGGAGCTTCGCCAGCTCCTTGGGCCAGCCGTCCAGCGGCACCGGCGGGAAGACCCGTACCTCCGAGGTCTCACCGTGCACCGTGACACCCGGCAGGGTGCCCGCCTTGCGCCACTCCGCGCCGCGGGCCCGCCGGACCACCTTGCGGATCCGCGCGTCCTGCCAGTCCCGGACCGCCTCGGCCCACTCGCCCTCGCCGCGCGCCCGCTCGTCGGTCAGCAGGACCAGCACCGCGCGGGCCGCCGTCTCCAGCGCGTCCGTCCGGGCGGGCGGCCCGGTCTTCTCGATCCGCACCACCAACGGCAGCACGAACTGCGGGGCTTCGTCGCGCAGGACGTGCTCCTGCCGGAAGGGGCTGTCCGCCCCGACCGCGGGTACGTCGGTGGTGTCGTCGGTGTTCCGGCTGCTCATCCGGCCAAGGATGCCAGGCTCCGCCTTGAGGATGATGCCGAGGGTGCCCGCCCCGGGCGAGTATCTGATCCATGAAGAGCGATCTTTTTGCCTCCGAGAACCTGGCGCAGCCGGCCGTCGCGCCCGGCATGACCCTGCAGAACGCCAAATCCGTGAAGTACGCCGTCAACGGCGAGATGCTGGCCCGCCAGGGCTCGATGGTCGCCTTCCGCGGAAACCTCCAGTTCGAGCGCAAGGGCCAGGGCATAGGCGGCATGCTCAAGCGCGCCGTCACCGGCGAGGGCCTGGCGCTCATGTCCGTACGCGGGCAGGGCGAGGCCTGGTTCGCCCACCAGGGGGGCAACTGCTTCATCATCGACTTCGAGCCGGGCGACGCGCTGACCATCAACGGCCGCAACGTGCTCTGCTTCGACCCGACCCTCTCCTACGAGATCAAGATGCTGAAGGGCGCCGGCATGACCGGCGGCGGCCTCTTCAACAGCCTCTTCACCGGCACCGGCAAGCTCGCCGTGGTCTGCGACGGCAACCCGATCGTCATCCCGGTCACCGCTCAGTCCCCCGTCTACGTGGACACGGACGCGGTCGTCGGCTGGAGCGCCCAGCTGGAGACCGGACTGCACCGCTCCCAGTCGGTCGGCTCGATGATCCGCGGCGGCTCCGGCGAGGCCGTCCAGCTCAGCCTGCGCGGCGAGGGCTTCGTCATCGTGCGCCCGAGCGAGCTCACCGAGACGACGGCCTCGCACTGAAGCTGACCGCAGTGGGCCGCCGCTACGGACGGCGCCGGCCCTGGGTGCTGCGCGGGATCACGCTGGAGCTCCCGCGCGGCGCCCTCGTCCGCGTCGAAGGCGGCAACGGCGGCGGCAAGTCCACCCTCCTGCGGCTCGTCGCCGGAATCGACGCCCCCACCGAGGGCCGCGTCAGCGGCCGTCCGACGCGCACGGGCTACGTACCCGAGCGCTTCCCGGCGGCACTGCCGCTCACCGCCGCCGCCTACCTGACCCACCTGGGACGGGTGCACGGGCTGCCGCGCGCCGAGGCGGCCCGCCGGGCGGCCGACCGGCTGGAGCGGTTCGGCGCCGCCGCGTACGCCCGCACCCCCATGGCCGAACTGTCCAAGGGGAGCAGCCAGAAGGTGGCCGTCGCCCAGGCCCTGCTCGCCGAACCGGGGCTGCTCGTCCTCGACGAGGCGTGGACCGGCCTGGACACGCCCGCCCGGGCGGAACTGGACCGCGCCGTCGCCGAACGCACCGCCGCCGGGGGCACCGTGGTGTTCGTGGACCACGACCCGAGGCGGCTCGCGGGCGCCGCCGACGCCCACTACCGGGTCGAGGGCGGGGCACTCGTAGCGGTGTCCGGCACGGCCGGGGCGCGCGTACGGATCCACGCCGCCGGCCCGCCCGGCCGGGCACTTCCGCCGGGCCTCGCGGCCGCCGCGCCCGCCCCGGGCGGGGGAGTACTGCTCACCGTGGACGCCGACCGCTCCGACGAGGTCCTGCGCGAACTGCTCACCGCCCGGCCGCCCTGGCACATCCGCACCGTGGAGGAACTCCCGTGACCGCCCTGCTCCGCTACCAGGGCGCCCTGCTCCTGCGCTCCCAGCGATGGCTGGCGCCCCTGATCGTGTACGCCGCCTTCGTGGGCGCCGGCATCCGGCCGGGCGACCCGATGCCGGACTCCCTCGGCTTCGCGGCCGCCGGCCTCGTCCCGGTCACCGCCTGGCTGGTCCGGATCTGCGTGACCGGCGAACCCGACGCGGCCCGCGACTGCACGGCCGCGGCCGCCGGTCCCGTACGGGTGCACGCGGCGTCCCTGCTCACCGCCCTGGCCGGGGCCCTGGCCGCCGGAGCCGCGGCAGCCGCCGTGGCGCTGCTGACCGGCGACCGGGCCGGCGCCGACCCCGGCGCGGCCGCCCTCGCCGGGGCGGTCGCGGTGGCGGCCTGCGCACTGACCGGCGCGGCCGTGGGCGCCCTGTGCAGCCGCCCGTTGGTCCGGCGCCGGGGCCACGCCGTCCTGGCCGGCACCCTCGGCTCCCTCCTCGCCTGGGTGCTCGCGTTCTCCCCGGCCCGCGCCGCGGTGTCCGCCCTGGTCACGGCGGCCCGCTCGGGGACGGTACCGCTGCCGCTCGTCCCCCTGGCGGGCGCACTGCTGCTGGCTGCGGGGGCGGGCACGGCGGCCTGCCTCGCCGCCGCGCGGCGGGGTTAGGCGGCCCAGTACGCTGGTACGCATGGACGAGCCGGACCGGACCGAGTCGTACTGCCCCGCACCGGCAGCCCCGGAGGGGCGGGTGCCCGGCCCGCCGTACGCCGACTGCCTGGAGTGCGGCAAACCCACCGAGTACGGGGTCGCCACCCCGGGCGTGGTGCTGTGCCCGGTGTGCGAATGGCAGGACGCGCAGCGCACGGCCTGCTCCGGCTGAGGCGGTCCTCCGCGCTACTTGCCGATCAGCTCGGAGACCTTCACGAAGCGGTAGCCGCGCTTGCGGAGCTCCGGGACGATCTTCCGGATGGCCTCTTCGGTGACGGGGGCGGCGCTGCGCGTGCAGTGCATGACCACCACCGAGCCGGGCTTCACCCCGGCCAGCACCTGCTCGGCCACCGCGTCCGGGTCCTTCGCGAAGGCGTCCCCGCTGACCACGTCCCACTGGACGGCCGTGACCTTGGCCGTGGACAGGGCCCGCAGCGCCTGGTCGTCGTAACAGCCGCCCGGGAAGCGGAAGTACGGGACGGTGTTGACCGCGCCGGCCTTCCGGAAGGCGTCGAAGGCCCGGTCCACGTCGGCGCGGGCGGCGGCGCCGTCGAGCGCGGGCAGCCCGTAGCAGGGCGACTTGAAGGCGTGGTGGCTGTACGAGTGATTCGCGATCTCGAAGTTCGAGTCGGTGCCGATGGACTTCGCCTGGTCCGGGTACTCCTCGGCCCAGCGGCCCGTCATGAAGATCGTCGAGGGCACCTTCAGGGTGCGCAGGGCCGAGATCAGCTGGGGGTTGTCGAAGTGCTCCCCGTCCGCGGCGCGCGGCCCCTGGTCGGAGGTCATGTCGGCGTCGAAGGTCAGCGCGACGGTCTTGTCGCTCTGCTGCTTCGTCCGCTCGAAGACCGGGGTCAGCCCGTTCGGACCGGGCGCCAGGGTCGGGGCCTTGTGCGGCGCGCCGCCCTGCGGGGCGGCCGACGAGGACGGTTCGGCCCCGGCCGCGAGCGGCGCACCGGAGGCGGGGACGGAGGGGGTGGCCGCGGGGGTGCCCATGCGGGCCTGGCCGCCCCCGGCCGACGTACCGGCGCCGCCCCCGCAGCCGGCGAGGGTGCCCACCAGCGCTGCCGTGACGGCTGCGGCTGCTGCTTTTCGTACGGAAATGGTCACGCACGCAAACTATATGACTAACCGATAAGAAGCCTTACGCGACAGACGGCCAAGCGGGCGAGCGGCCGTTCCCGACCCCAGTCCCTCCGGACCGCCGGCAGCCGGCGGAACTCAGCCCGCCAGCAGGCGCCTGCGGCACTCCTCGACGTCGAAGTCGGCCTGCGGATAGCGGGGCCCGATGGCCTCCAGGTGCTCCAGGAGCAGGGTGCTGATCGCCCAGTTGCGGTACCACTTGCGGTCCGCGGGGACGATGAACCAGGGCGCGGCGTCGGTGGAGCAGCGCTCCAGCGCGAGCTCGTAGGCCTCCTGGTAGGCGGGCCACACGGCGCGCTCGGCGAGGTCGCCCTCGTCGAACTTCCAGTGCTTGTCGGGGTTGTCCAGCCGCGCCAGGAGCCGCGCCCGCTGCTCCTCGTAGCTGATGTGGAGGAAGACCTTCACGATGCTCACGCCGTCGTCCGCGAGGGACTTCTCGAAGCGGTTGATCCGGGAATAGCGGCGGCCCAGCCGGCTGCGCGGCACCAGTTCGCGCACGCGGGCGACGAGGACGTCCTCGTAGTGCGAGCGGTCGAAGATGCCGATCTCACCCGGCTGGGGCAGGGCCTTCTTGATGCGCCAGAGGAAGGAATGCTCCCGCTCCTCGGGCGTGGGCGCCTTGAAGGCCTTGATGCGGCAGCCGGAGGGGTTGAACTGGCCGATCACGTGCTTGACGGTGCCGCCCTTGCCGCTCGTGTCCATGCCCTGGAGGACCAGCAGGACCCGGCGCCGGTCGCCGGCGGTGCTCGCCGCGTAGAGCCGCTCCTGGAGGGAGGCGAGCCTTCCCGCCATCGCGGCGGTGGCCGCGAGCCCGGCCGCCTTGTCGGCGGGGCCGGCGGGGATGCCGGCGGGGTCGAAGCGGCGGAGGTCGAGCCGGTCCCCTGCGGGGACGCGCAGCAGCGGGCTCAGGGCCGGGACCTCGGCGGCCTCCCCACGTCCCTTGCCACTGCCCCCGCCCTTGCCGTTGTCCTTGTCCTTGGTCTTCTTGGGCACCTCGCTCAACCCCATCCCGTCGATTCCGTTCGATCGTGCACCAAATCGAACGGAACCGCGAGATCAGTGCCAGGGGCCGGTCACCGCGAACGTGGTCCCCGGGGCATAGGCGTTGACGTACATCGTCCGGCCGTCGGGGGAGAAGGTGACCCCGGCGAACTCCCCCCACTCCGGCGCGCCGGAGGGCCCGATGTCGTCGGCGTTGCGGGCCACCGGGTAGACCTCGCCGTCGGCCGTCACACCGAACACGTACTGCGCCCCGCCGCCGTCCTCGCAGACCATCAGGCCACCGTCGGGGGCCAGGCAGATGTTGTCGGGGGAGTCGCCGGGCAGCCTGACGTCCGCCGCCGGACCGAAGAGGACGTCCAGCCGGAGCCGGGCGCGCAGCGGGTCGTAGAACCACACCTGCCCGTGGTGGTCGGCGCCGGCGCCCTCGCGGGTGCGGGCGTAGCTGGAGACGAAGTGGACGCCGTGGCCGCCCCAGTAGCAGCCCTCCAGTTTCTGGGCGTGGGTGATCCCGCCCGGCCCGAAGTCCTGGAAGCGGATGGCGGTGCCGGCCGCGGACGGGTCCGGCACGGGGACCCATTCCACCGGGAACTCGGCCCCGGGCTCGTCCACCACCGACAGGTCCGCGATGCCCGGTACGCGCAGGGCCTCCAGGGAGCCCCCGGCGCGCAGGGAGCCGAGGCCGCCGAGGGGACGCGCCGGCAGGAACCGGTAGAACAGCCCGAAGGGCTCGATGAAGGCGTCCTCGGTCTCGTAGACGATCCCGCGGTACGGGTCCACGGCGACGGCCTCGTGGGCGAAGCGGCCCATGGCGGTGAGCGGGACCGCGCCCGAGCGGTGCGGGTCGGCGGGGTCCACCTCGAAGACGTAGCCGTGGTCCTTGGTGTAGCCGGAGGTGCCCGCGCGGTCCTCGGTCTCCTCGCAGCTCAGCCAGGTGTTCCACGGGGTGCGGCCGCCCGCGCAGTTGACGGCGGTACCGGCGAGGGCGACCCGCTCGCCGGTGACCGCGCCGGAGGCGTCGAGCTCCAGGGCGGTGCAGCCGCCCAGGGCCTGCGGATCGTAGGTGAGCCCCTCTACGGCGGGCACGCGCAGGGCGGCCGTGGTCCGGTTCTCGTGGTTGCGGACCAGCCGTACGCGGCCGCGGCCCGCGCCGAAGGCGGCCATGCCGTCGCAGTTGGCGGGAACGGTGCCCTCGCCGGAGCGGAGCGGCTCGCCCGCCCGTGACAGCACCCGGTACGAGAACCCGGCCGGCAGGTCGAGCAGCCCGCGCGGATCGGGCAGCAGCGGCCCGTAGCCGCGGCTCTGCCGCATGGCTCCGGCCCGGCCGGTGAACAGGGCGCCGAGCGCCCCGGTGAAGGCGATCCCGCCGGCGGCGAGCAGGCTGCGTCGGGACACGGACATCGGCAACTCCCGGCGGGGGCGGAGATGTAACCGGCCCGTGATACCACGCCGCACCCCCTGAGCCGCCCCCACCCGCCGACCGTTCCCACCACCGGCCCAGCGCCCCGGCCGGGCCGGACGGATGGACGGACGGCAGCAGCCAAACCCAGCCCCTCCGGCGATTGAGGCGCGGAGCCACGCGGCGGAGCCGCCGCCCCCCGAGGGGAGGGGGCTCCGCGCAGCGGGAACGGGTCAGACGAGCTTGGCGCTCAGCGTGATGGTCGTGCCCGTCAGGGCCTGGCTGACCGGGCAGTTCTTCTTCGCGTCCTCGGCCGCGGCGGCAAACGCGTCGGCGTCCATGCCCGGCACCTCACCCTCGGTCGTGAGGTGGATCCCGGTGATCCCCTTCCCCGGCTCGAACGTCACGGCGGCCGTCGTGGTCAGCTTCGCCGGCGCATTGCCTGCCTTCGCCAGGCCGTTCGAGAACGCCATGTTGAAGCAGCTGGAGTGCGCCGCGGCGATCAGCTCCTCCGGGCTGGTCCGCCCGTTCGCCTCCTTGTCCGTACGCGCGGGCCAGGAGACCGGGTAGCTGCCGATGCCGGACGAGTCGAGACTGACGACGCCCTTGCCCTTGAGCAGGTCGCCTTCCCAGACGGCGTGTGCGGTGCGTGTGGCGGCCATGGTGGATCCCTTCGCAGATGTTGGGAACGACCGGGTCCCCGGAAGGGCCCGGCTCCCCAAACCTACTGGGACACCAGGGGTTTCGCGTCGCGCGCCAGGGCGGTGAGCCGCGATATGGCGCGGAAGTACTTCTTCCGATAACCGCCGGCCAGCATCTCTTCACTGAACAGGCGGTCGAAGGCGACCCCGGAGGCCAGGACGGGTATCTCCCGGTCGTACAGCCGGTCGGCCAGCACCACCAGCCGCAGCGCCGTCGACTGGTCCGGCACCGGGCCGACGTCGGTCAGGCAGACGGCCGACAGCCCGTCCGTCAGCGCGCCGTAGCGGCTCGGGTGGACGCGGGCCAGGTGTTCCAGCAGTCCCGGGAAGTCGTCCAGGCTCGCGCCCGGGGTCGCGTACGCGGCCTTGGCGACCTGCTCGTCCGAGAACGGCGCCGGGGCCTCGGGCAGGCCGCGGTGGCGGTAGTCCTGGCCGTCGATCCGCAGCGGCCGGAAGTGCGCCGACAGCCCCTGGATCTCCCGCAGGAAGTCGGCGGCGGCGAAGCGGCCCTCGCCGAGCTTGCCGGGCAGCGTGTTGGAGGTGGCGGCCAGCGCCACGCCCTGCTCGACCAGGCGGCTGAGCAGCGAGGAGACGAGGACGGTGTCGCCCGGGTCGTCCAGTTCGAACTCGTCGATGCACAGGAGGCGGTGCCCGCCGAGGGTCTGGACCGTCTGCTGGAAGCCGAGCGCGCCGACCAGGTTGGTCAGCTCCACGAAGGTGCCGAAGGCCTTCAGGGCGGGCTCGGCCGGGGTGGCGTGCCACAGGGAGGCGAGCAGGTGGGTCTTGCCGACGCCGTAGCCGCCGTCGAGGTAGACCCCGCGCGGGGCCGCGGCGGCCGGGTTCTTCGGGGTCCTCGCGAACCAGCGCCGCTTGCCGGCTCCGGAGGCGTGCGCCCCGCCCAGGCCGGCCGCGAAGCCGCTGAGCACGGTGACGGCCTCGGCCTGGCTGGGCTGGGTCGGGTCCGGGTTGTACGTGTCGAAGCGCACCGAGTCGAAACGCGGCGGCGGCACCATCTCGGCGACCAGCCGTTCGGCGGGCACCCGCGGCTCACGGGCGCACAGGGCCTGAGGGCCCGCGTCGTCGGCTATCGGGGGCCGTCCGGAGGCGGTGAGTGATGTTGACACAGCTCTTAACTCTACGGGGCGTGGCAGACTGCACCGATGCGACGCCTGCTCCCTGTGACCGATCAGACATCAGCCTCGCCGCAGGATCCGGCCGACCGCGAGTGGTCGCTGGACGAGCTCGCCGAGGCCTACGCCTACCCGCCGCTCGGGCCGGACGCGCACTGGCTGCGGGCGAACATGGTTTCCACTCTCGACGGGGCCGCCCAGCACGAAGGCCGTTCGCATCCGATCTCCGGCGAGACCGACATGCGGATCTTCGGCACGCTGCGGGCCCTGGCCGATGTCGTGGTCGTCGGCGCCGAAACGGTTCGCCAGGAGGGCTACCGCCCGGCCCGGGCCCGGGAGGCCTTCGCCGCCCGGCGCGAGGCCGCCGGACAGGGGCCCGCCCCGGCCATCGCGGTGGTCACGGCGAGCCTGGACCTGGACTTCTCGCTCCCCCTGTTCACCTCCCCGCTCGTGCCGACCCTGGTGGTCACCGGGGCCGCCGCGCCCGCCGGCCGGGTGGCCGAGGCCGTCAAGGCCGGGGCCGAGGTCGTCGTCGCGGGCGAGGGCGCCGGCGCGGATCCCGTCCGGGTCGTACGGGAGCTCGCGGAGCGGGGGCTGCGCCGCCAGCTCACCGAGGGCGGGCCCCGGCTGCTGGGCCAGTTCGTGGCCGCCGACGTCCTGGACGAGCTGTGCCTGACGATCTCGCCGACGCTCACGGCGGGAGACGCGCAGCGGATCTCCGGTGGGCCCTCTGTCACGGTTCCGCACCGCCTCGCGGCAGCCGGTGTCCTGGAAGAGGCCGGCTTCCTGTTCACGAGCTACCGTCGGATCTGACAAGGTCGCGGAATTTGTCGTTCCGCTTAGCTTCCACTGGGCACATATACCTCCGCAGGCCCCGTGCGAGAGCGGGGCAGGATGGTTTCCGCAGGGGTCGGCCACCCGGCCTCGGCCCATGAAGGAGAGGGCGTCCGTGTTCACGAGCGTATTGATGATCGAGCAGCCGCTGACCACGGTGGACGTGGACTTCGTCACCACCCTGCACGGAGACGACCAGGTCTCCTTCGTCGTCCTCATGCAACCCAGGGGCGACCAGGACCGACTGCTGCGCGCCATCGACGACGTAGCGCTCGGTGAACTCCCCGAGGCCATCCGCGAGGGCGAGGAACCCGCGGGAGAGGCCGCGCGCGGCCCCGCCGCACAGGCGCTCGCGCACTCCCTGAACGCCCTGCGGCAGAAGGGCGCCCGGGCCGTCGGCCAGATCGTGGAGGACCACCCGCTCGACAAGCTGAAGGCCGTGGTGGACGAGACGAACGCCGACGAGGTGATCGTCCTGACCGCCCCGCACTTCGTGGAGGAGTTCTTCCACCGGGACTGGGCCTCCCGGGCCCGGCACAAGGTCGGCGTTCCGGTGCTCAAGCTCTTCGCCCACAACGAATAGGCTTGGGTCCGTCAGAGCCCGACGCACACACACCGCACTCGATCCTGGAGCGACCTGAATGAAGCCCGGCCTGCCGACCGCCATGGAACGGCCCCACTTCATCGGCATCGGCGGCGCCGGCATGTCCGGCATCGCGAAGATCCTCGCCCAGCGCGGCGCGCAGGTGGCCGGCAGCGACTCCCGTGACTCCGAGACCGCCCAGGCGCTGCGCGCCCACGGCGTCACGGTCCACATCGGGCACGCCGCCGGCCACCTCGCCGCCGACGCCACCTGCGTGGTCGTCTCCAGCGCCATCCGCGCGGACAACCCCGAGCTGGCGCGCGCCGCCGAGCTGGGCATCCCCGTCGTCCACCGCTCCGACGCCCTGGCCGCGCTGATGGACGGGCTGCGCCCGATCGCCGTCGCCGGTACGCACGGCAAGACCACGACCACCTCGATGCTCGCGGTGTCCCTGTCGGCCCTGGGCCTGGACCCCTCGTACGCCATCGGCGGCGACCTGGACGCCCCCGGCTCCAACGCCCACCACGGCGAGGGCGACATCTTCGTGGCGGAGGCGGACGAAAGCGACCGCACCTTCCACAAGTACACCCCGCAGGTCGCGATCATCCTCAACGCGGAGCTCGACCACCACGCGAACTACGCGTCGATCGAGGAGATCTACGAGTCCTTCGAGACCTTCGTCTCCAAGGTCGTGCCCGGTGGCACCCTGGTCGTCGCCCACGGCCAGGAGGGCGCGGCCGAGATCGCCCGCCGGGTCGCCGGCCGCCAGGGCCTCGAGGTCGTCACGTACGGCGAGGAGCCCGAGGCCGACGTCCGGATCACCAAGATCACCCCGCGCGGCCTGACCAGCGAGGTCACGGTCGTCCTGGACGGCCGGATGCTCACCTTCACCGTCTCCGTCCCCGGCCGGCACTACGCGCACAACGCGGTCGCCGCCCTCGCCGCGGGCGTGGCCCTCGGCATCCCGGCCCACAACCTGGCCTCCGCCCTCGGCAAGTACACCGGCGTCAAGCGCCGCCTCCAGCTCAAGGGCGAGGCCGCCGGCGTCCAGGTCATCGACTCCTACGCGCACCACCCGACCGAGATGACCGCCGACCTGGAGGCCATCCGCGGCGCCGCCGGGGACTCCCGGATCCTGGTCGTCTTCCAGCCGCACCTCTTCTCCCGCACCCAGGAGCTCGGCAAGGAGATGGGCCAGGCCCTCGCCCTCGCCGACGCCTCCGTGGTCCTGGACATCTACCCGGCCCGCGAGGACCCGATCCCCGGTGTCACCAGCGAGCTGATCATCGCCGCCGCCCGGGCCGCGGGCGCCGATGTGAGCGCCGAGCACTCCAAGGACGCCGTCGCCGACGTCATCGCGGGAATGGCCAAGCCCGGCGATCTCGTTCT
Source organism: Streptomyces sp. NPDC088762 (assembly GCF_044750905.1). NCBI lineage: Bacteria > Bacillati > Actinomycetota > Actinomycetes > Kitasatosporales > Streptomycetaceae > Streptomyces > Streptomyces sp. NPDC088762. The sequence goes on along the minus strand of NZ_JBIVKT010000004.1, from coordinate 426,511 downwards.
CACCATGGGAGCGGGCGACGTCACGGATCTGGGGCCCCGGATCCTGGCCCGGCTGTCGGACTGAGGGAGCGGGAACGTCATGGCGTACGAGGTCGAGAAGACGGACGAGCAGTGGCAGGCGGAGCTGACGCCGTCCGAATACCAGGTGCTGCGCCTCGCGGGCACCGAGCCGGCCTTCCGCGGTGAGTACACGGACACCAAGACGGAGGGCGTCTACTCCTGCCGGGGCTGCGGGGCGGAGCTGTTCCGCTCCTCGGAGAAGTTCGAGTCGCACTGCGGCTGGCCGTCGTTCTACGACCCGAAGGACACCGACGCGGTCGAGCTGGTCGCCGACACCTCGCACGGCATGATCCGTACCGAGGTCCGCTGCGCGACGTGCGGGTCCCACCTGGGCCACGTCTTCGAGGGCGAGGGCTACCCCACGCCGACGGACCAGCGGTACTGCATCAACTCGATCTCGCTGCGCCTGACGCCGAAGGGGGCCTGACGACAGCGGGGCACTCGCCCCGGTCCTCATGACGCGCCGGCGGGTCACCGCGCCGGCGCGGTAAGAGCAGACGGCGCGCGGCCCGGTGTCCGGGGCGCGCGCCCGAGGGCGCTCTTCGACGAAGGGGCCTCTTCGACGGCCCCTCAGGGCCCGGGGTGCCCCGGGCCGATCGACACGCGCGCATCTCGCCGTTCCGGTCATCGGCGCGCGCGGTGTCGGGGACATCGCGAATGGATTCCGATCCGGTCTCCGGCTTGAGACCCATCGCTGCCGGTAGCACGATTCGGCCACGGAAGATACCTCTCCGCATCTGCGGTGTGGCTGGTTATGATCGGCACCCTCAAGATCCCGCCGCAGCCCCCCGGGTTGTGCCCGTCCCCACCCCCGGACGGTGCCGGACCGGGCTGTCGGGCTGCCATCCGCTGCCATCGCCGCCACCCGCCGGCCCGCCGTCCCCTGCTCGTCCCCCCGCTCCAGAGGACCGATGTCTCCCATAGAACCCGAAGGCGCACCAAGGCGGCCAACGTGCCGCCGGCGGCGTACCGTACGCCTGCGTACGCTGCTCATCCTGCTGGCGGTGATCCCCATCGTGGCGATGGGCACCCAGGTGACCGTGACCGCCCAGCGCCTGCTGGAGCAGTCGGAGCGCCTGCGGGCCGATGTCGCGGCCGCCGAGCGGCTCGGCGCCCCGCTGTACACGCTCATGGTCGACCTGCAGGCCGAACGGACGGTCACCGCCTCGCGCTGGGCGGGCACCGCCGGGGCCGAGGAGGAACTGCGGGACCGGCGGCTGGCGACGGACCGCGCCGCGGCCGAGTTCCGCCGGCTGGCGGCCGGTTCGACCGCCCCCTTCAGGGAGGTGAACCAGCAGCTCGACGGCCTGCCCCTCCAGCGCCAGCGCGCGGACGCCCGCAGCGGCGGAGCCGACGCCACGCTCGCCTACTACACCGGGGCGGTCGGCGCGGTCATCCAGGTGTACCAGCAGGAGTTCAGCCACGCGCAGGACCCCGACGTCGCCCGGGAGAGCCGGCCCGTGGTGCCGATGCTCGCGGCCACCGAGATGGTGGCGCGCGAGGACTCGATCCTGGCCCTGGCCGGGCCGTCCCGGGAGCTGGACTCCGCCGCCTTCGACGAGTTCATCAGCGCCATGGGGGCCCAGCGGTACCTGTACGAGGCATGGATCGCGCCGTACCTGTCCGAGCGGGACCGGCGGTTCTACGAGCGGATCCTCTCCTCCTCGGACTGGAAGACGAAGACCCGTATCGAGAACGCGGTCGTCTCCGACCACAAGGACATCGAATCCGGCGTCAAGCTGCCCGCCGAGATCGGCGGCTGGCGGTCCGCGCACGAGAACTTCTCGGTGCAGATGGCCTCCCTCAACGTCGACCGGGCGCGGCAGGTGCTCACGCGCGGCGAGGCCAAGGCCGCGGAGCTGCAGACCGAGGTCGCCTGGCTGATCGGCGGGAGCGGCGGCGGGCTGCTGCTCGTCGTGGGCGTGATCGTGTTCACCACCCGGTCGGTCCTGCGCCGCCTGAACGTCCTGCACGAGCGCACGGTGACCGTCGCCGAGGAGACCCTCCCCGGCATCGTCGCCCGGCTCCAGCGCGGGCAGACGGTGGACGACGCGGCGCTGCCGGCGGTGCGCGGCGACCGGGACGAGGTCGGGCGCGTCAGCGACGCGTTCGCCCGGGCCGTTGCCGTCTCCGTCGACGGACACCGCCGGCTCGCGGCCGAGCGCCACGGTTTCGGTCTGTTCGCCGCGGGCATCGCCTCGCGCACGGGGAACCTGGTCAGCCGCCAGCTGAGCCTCACCGAGGAGCTCCAGGACACCTTCGGCCACGACGAGGCGCTGCTCGCCCAGTTGATGCGGGCCGACCAGCTGACGGTGGGCATGCGGAGGCAGATCGAGAACCTCCTCATCCTGGCGGGCGGCGAGGTCCCCGACCCGCACACCGAGCCCATGCGCGTCGCCGACCTGCTCCGCGAAGCCGCTGCGGAGGTCGAGGACTTCCGCCGCATCGAACGTCAGGCCCTGGACGAGACCAGCGTGGAACCGCACGCGATCAGCCAGATCAGCCACCTGCTCGCGGAGCTGCTGGACAACGCCACCCGCTTCTCCCCGCCGCGGTCGAAGGTGGTCATCCGTGCCGAACTGGTCGCGGACGGCCTGTCGGTCGAGATCGAGGACCGCGGCCCGCGGGTGACTCCCGAGCGGTACGAGGAGATGAACCGACGCCTGCACGAGGCCCCGCCCTACTCCGTCCTCGCGCAGAACGCGCACCGGCTGGGCCTCTTCGTGGTCGGTCACCTCGCCGACCGGCTCGAGGCGACGGTCACCCTGCGCCGCTCCGTGTACGGAGGGACCTCCGCCGTGGTGATCCTCCCCGGGGAGCTGCTGGTGGCGACCGAGGGCGAAGCACCGCGCGAACCCGCGCGGCCTTCCCCGGTCCCGGCTGCGCCCCCGGCGCCCGCCCAGGATCCGGCCCCGGCGGCGTCCGCGCCGCGCCTCGCGGAGGAACGCAAGCCCGAGCTGGTCCTGCACACGGCCGCCGGGCTGCCGACCCGCGGTACGAAGAGGCCCGCGCCCGCGGCCGTCCCCGTACCGTCCCGGCCACCCGCACCCGCACCAGCGGCCGCACCCGCGCCGACGCCCGGCCCCGGGAGGCCGGCCCTCCCCGAGCGCGTCCCGCAGACCCACATCGCCGAACAACTGCGCGCGCCCCGCGCACCGGAAACCGTCGTCCCGCAGGACACCGCGACCCCCGAAGAGGTGGCCGACGCCTGGGCGGACTACGAACAGGGCACCCAGACAGTGGAAGAAGAGCTCCGACGGGATCAGCCATGACCACCTCATCGACCGACATGATCTACAGCGTCCTGGACAACAACCTGAGCAGGATCGCCGGCATCCAGGGAGCCGTGCTCCTGTCCAACGACGGCATCAAGCTGAGCGCCTACCTGCTGGACGAGCCGCAGGCCGAACGGATGGCGGCCGCGGCCTCCGGCATCGCGGCCACGATGAAGGCGATATCCCGGGAGGTGGACGGCGGCCGGGTCATCCGCCAGCTGGTGGAGATGGACGACCGGTACCTGTGCATCGTCGGCTGCGGGGAGGGCAGCACCCTCATCGTGGTGACCTCCCGCAAGGCGAGGCTCGGGGAACTGGGCGGCGAGGCCGTACGGACCGCCCAGGCGCTCGGCGAGTGGCTGGGCACGCCCGAGCGTACCCAGGCGCCGACCCCGTAATGCCGGAAGAGGAGCCGCAGCCCGCACGACGCCGCAGGACGCGGCTGTACGCCCTGACCGACGGGCGTACGGCCGCACCGCACACCGTCCTCACCATGGACACCACGATCACCGCGGCGGTGGCCGAGGACGCCCTGGGCGGCCTGCCCACCGAATGGCAGGACATCCTCGCCATGTGCGCGGTGCCGGGCGGGCTGGCGGTCGCCGAGATCGCCGCGCGGACGCACATCCGCCTCACCCCGATGGCGCTGCTCCTCGGCGAACTGGCCGACCGCGGGCTGATCCACCACCGGCCGCCCCTGGAGGGCGCCGAGACCACCAACGTCCACCTGCTCATGAGAATCAGGGACAACCTTGCCCGGATATGACACCCCCGCCACCCAGGAACCGGCTCCGGTCAAGATCCTCGTCGCCGGTGGGTTCGGGGTCGGGAAGACGACCCTGGTGGAGACCGTCTCGGAGATCGAGCCGCTGCGTACGGAGGAGCGGCTGACGGCCGCGGGCGTCGGCGTCGACGACCTCGACGGCATCGAGTCCAAGGCGGTCACCACCGTCGCGATGGACTTCGGCCGGATCACCCTCGCCGATGCCGGAGTCGTCCTCTACCTGTTCGGTACGCCGGGCCAGGAACGCTTCTGGTTCATGTGGGACGACCTGCTGAAGGGGGCGCTCGGGGCGATCGTGCTGGTCGACACGAGGCGCCTGGACCGCAGCTTCCCGGCCGTGGACTTCTTCGAGAGCCGCGGCCTGCCGTTCGTGGTCGGCGCGAACTGCTTCCACGGCGAACAGCCCTACACGGCGGAGGAGATCGGGGCCGCCCTGCACCTGCGCGACCCGAACACGCCCGTCCTCATGCTCGACGCCCGCTCCCGTACGGACGTCCGCGCGTCCCTGCTCGCGCTGCTCGACCTGCTCATCGCGGACGCGGGGGCCGCTGAAGCCGTCTGAGGCTGCGACCCGGGAACTCGTCCGGGACGCCGCCCGGTCCGCGGGGAGCTCCTCAGCGCCGGAGCGCGCCGAGGTGGTCCTCCAGGTTCCGGCGCGGGGTCCAGCCCTGTGAGCGGGCCCGGGTCAGGTCCAGCACCACCGGGTGGGCGAGCTGGTCCACCGCGTAGCGGCTGAGGGGCGGTTCGGCGGTGGGCAGGGTTTCCGCGAGGCGGGCCGCCGTGCGGGCCAGGGCGAGCGGGAGGTGGCGGATCCGGGCGCGGACGCCGTGGGCGCGCAGGACGGCGCCGACCGCCGCGTCGCGGGAGTACGGATCGGCGTCGGCCACGTTGTAGGCGCCCGGGGGCCAGCCGGCGGCCGCGAGGCAGGCGTCGGCGAGGTTCTCCACCGCCGTCAGGCTGAGCCGGACGTCCGGACCCGGCAGCAGCAGGGTCCCGGCCCGGACCCGGGACAGGAGCCGGGGGAGCAGCTGGGTGTCCCCGGGGCCGTAGACGGCCCGCGGCCGCAGCACCACCGCGCCGGCGGCCAGCGCCAGTGCCTCGCCCGCCGCCTTCGTGCGCCCGTAGGCGTTGAGGTGGCGGCCGCGCGGATGGTCCTCGCGGACCAGGCCGCGGTCCCGGTGCGGGTCGTAGACGCTGGCGCTGCTCACCCAGACCACCGGCCGCCCGCCCGCCGCCCGCAGGAGGCGTCGCGTGCCGTCGACGTTGACGGCGTGCATCAGCGTCTCGGCGGCGGAACGGGGGGCCGGATCGCCGACCGCCGCCGCGCAGTGCACCACCAGGTCCGTCCCCGACAGGTCCGGTTCGCCGAGCGCGGCGTCCCAGAAGCGGTGTTCGCCCAGGGGGCCGGGCCGCCGCCCCACGCACACCACCTCCGCCCCGCCGGCGGCGGCCGCCCGGGCCACGTGCCCGCCGCAGAAGCCGCTCGCCCCGGTCACGGCGATACGGATGCTCACGCGCGGGCCTCCACCGTCAGGGTGCGCCAGCCGGGCAGGGCCGCCCTCCGGTCCACCCGGGCCCGCGTCACGACCGGCCGGTACGGGGCCAGCGCCGCCAGTACGTCGGCCAGCTGGACGTGCGCCAGCCGGGCTCCGGGGCAGACGTGCGGCCCGGCGCCGAACACCAGCCGGGCGGTCGCCGCACCGGCCGGGCGATGGGCATCGGGGTCCCGCCGGTGCGCCCCGGCCGCGTGCCGGGCGACCAGCAGCAGCCGGTCGCCGCCGCGCACCGGGCAGCCGCCGACGGACCCGTCCGCGGCCGCGACCCGGGGCAGCAGCGGGGACGCCGCGGTGACCCGCAGCAGTTCGCCGGCGAGGGCCTGGCGCAGTTCCGGGTCGGCGGCCTGCTCCCACAGCCCGGCGTCCGCGCACCAGGCCACGGCCCGGGGCAGCGCGGCGACGGTGGTGTTGACGGCGGCGACCGCCAGCATCGCGGCCGGCCCCTCGTCGGCCGCTCCCAGCAGCCGGCGGAGCCGGTCGGCGGCCCGGACCGCCGCGGCCTGCGCGCGCGGGCGGCGCGGCCCGGGCAGGTGACTGCGTACGGAGGCGCTCGCGGCCTCGGCGGCGGCCGCCGAGACGACGAGCGGATCGGCGTCCGCTTCCAGGAGCGCGCAGACGACCGCCCCGGCCAGCTCCCGCGCGAGCCCGACGAGGTCCACCTCGCCACCGTGCGCGAGAGGCGCGAGGCGGCGTACGAGCAGCGGCTGCCACACCGCGCGCAGCCGCTCGACCCCGGCGGTGCCCAGCTGCCCGGCGAGGTCCCGCCGGCCGGCCCGGTGCCCGTCGCCCTCCTGGTCGAACAGCACACCTCCGCGGCCCGCCAGCGCGGTCCGCGCCGCGGCGCCCGTCGTACCGGCCGCCGTCCGGTCCAGCGGCAGCCGGATCAGCGCCTCCCGGTAGGCCTCCGCGTCGTGCACGAGCAGCGTCCGCCCGAACCGCCGTACGGGCCGCCCCCGGGTGGCGGCGAGCAGCCCGAACAGCACGGGATGGCTGCGCAGGTAGACCCGGCGGTCACGCCGCCGGGCCCGCGCGTGGGACAGGGGGGTCATCGGTGGGGTACCTCCGGGAGGACGGGGCCGAGGCGCCGCGCCGCCAGGGCGGCGGTGGCCGCCCGGTCCGGTTTGCGGGAGCGGCCCGACAGGGGGATCCGGGCGAAGAGGAGGGCGTCGGGGCGGGCCGTGCCCATGCGCCGCAGCGGGCCCGACAGGGCGGAGCGCAGGGCGGGTTCGGCCGCGCCGCGCTGCGGCTGGACCACGGCCACGAGCCGTTCGTCGCCGTCGCCGGCCGGGACCCCGACCAGGACGGCCAGCTCCACCCCCGGGATCTGGAGGGCCGGTTCGTACAGGCCCGGGTAGATGTTCTCCGCCCGCCGCAGGACCATGTCCTTGACCCTGCCCTCCAGGACGATCCGCCCCGCTCCGTCCAGCCGTGCCCGGTCGCCGGTACGGATCCACGCGTCGGGCTCCTCGCCGAGGTAGCGGTCCCGGGCCGCCGCTCCGGCCAGGAGCAGCTGTCCGTCCGCGTCGGGCTTGGCGAGGACCCCGGGCAGCGGGGCGCCGACCAGGTCCCCCGGACCCTCGAAGGCGGACTTCTCACGGGACTCGACCGCCGCCGCGGGGAACAGCTCGGTGAGCGCGTACACCCCCCAGGCCCGGTCCGCGCCCGCGCCCCGTACCCGCTCCAGCAGCTCCGCGCTCGCGGGGGCCGAGCCGGTCCACACCCGCCCGTGGAAGCGGGCCCGTACGGCCAGGGCGTCGCGCAGCTGCGGCGGGGTCAGATAGGTGTCCTGCGGCCGCAGACGGTCCAACTGCCGTGCCAGGGCCCGGGGTTCACGGGCGGGCAGGGCGACGGGCGCGCCGCGCGTGAGCGCGGGGACCAGAACGAAGAAGGTGCCGCCGAGCACCGGTTCCTCCCCGTGCGCGTCGAACAGCGAGCCGACGCTCGCCATGCCGGCGGCCAGGCTCGAGCGGGTGTGGACCACGGCCCGGGGCAGGGAGGTGGTCCCGGAGGTGAAGACGATCACCGCGTCGCCGTCGTGGTCGCCGAGGACGGGAACGCCGGTACGCGGCGCGGCCAGGTCCAGGGCGGGCGCACAGCCCGGCAGCCGCCGGCCGACCGTGGCGACCGGTCCCAGCCCGGCCAGGTCCGGCAGCGCCAGTCGGGCCCGCCGGGCCAGGGGGCGGGCCCATCCCGCCACCGCCTGCGCGGCCGCGTCGGCCAGGACCAGCGAGGGCCGGGCCAGCGCCAGCCGGGCCCGCAGTACGTCGGCTCCGGCGCCGGGGTCCAGCACGGCGCCGCGCAGCCCGAGCCGCCACAGCGCGAGCAGTACGGCGAGGGCGCGCGGTCCGGGGCGTACGGCGACGCCGACGGTGTCCCCGGCGCGCAGTCCGCGCGCGTGCAGTGCGGCGGCGAACGCGTCGGACTGCTCGGCGAGTTCGCCGCGGGTGGCGCGGACCCGCGGCGCGCCCGTCCGGGTGGCGGTGAGCACGGCGGGCCGTTCGGGCCGGCTGCGCAGCGCGTGGTCGAGGCGGTCGAGCATCAGCGGGGGTCCGTTCCGTGCGAGCCGCTGCCCTGGTCCAGGTACCAGCGGGCGGTGCCCGCGATCCCGTAGGCCCGCAGGCGCCGCGTGGAGTTCTCCACGACCATGTCCCGGCAGCGGGTGATCCGGTCGGTGTGGCGGCGTACGGCGTTGAGGAAGAGCCGGTCGGTCGGCGAGGGGCGCCGGGGCATGCCCCCGACGGCCAGGTACAGCTCGGCGGTGATGGCCATGTTGTTCCCGGCGTGCATGCGGTAGGGGGCCCGGAAGCCCCTGCGCCGCGCGTGCTCGGGCCGCAGTCTCCCGAAGAGCGCGGCGAGGGCCACGAGCAGGGCGAAGCCGGCCCGGCCGAGCGGCCCGTGCTCGTCGCGCCGCGCGGTGACCCGGCCGCACACCAGTCCGGGGCGGTCCGTGAGCGCGGCCCGGGCGGCGCGGGTCCAGCCGGGACGGGGCAGGCAGTCGGCATCGGTGCGGGCGAGCAGCGTCGCGCCGCGGCCGATCGCGTACCGGAAGCCGGTGTCCACGGCCGAGCCGACCCCCTTCTCCGGTTCCTCGATCACCTCCACCGGGAAGGGAGCGCCCGCGGCGAACTCCCGGGCGATCGCACCGGTGCGGTCGGCGGAGGCGTTGTCGACGACCAGCAGCGTGAAGTCCCGGTCCCGCTGCGCGGCCAGCGCCCGCAGGGTCTGCGCGAGGCGGGCCTCCTCCTCGTGCGCGGGCACGACCACCCACATCGAGGGACTCAGGGCCGCCCCGGCTGCCCCGGCTGCTCCGGCCGTCCCCGTCGCCCGCCGCGCGGTCACGACTTCTCCCAGACCATCGTCATGATGCTGATGCCGCCGCCCAGCCCGACGAACAACACCCGGTCCCCGGCGTCCAGTTCACCGAACACCCGGTCCAGCTGGACCCCGATGCCCGCGCTCGCCACATTGCCGAGCTCGGGCACGGTCACCACCAGCTTTCCCTCCGGCACCCCGGTCAGCTCCGCGAACCGCTCCAGGTACGGCACCGTCACCTGGTGCACCAGCACCTTGGCGAAGCCGTCCCAGTCCATCCCCGTCCGGTGCAGCGTCCGGTCGATGACGGCGGTGCCCACCTTCTCGAAGACGCCCCGCAGCTCGTGCCCGTCCCCGCGGAAGTACGTGTACGCATCCCCGCGCGGGTGGCGCGAACCGCCGCCGGGAATCCCCCCGACCTCCCAGTGCTCGGAGTGGGTCTCGCTGTCCACGTCGAGGATCCCGCCCCGCTCCACGGCCTCCACGACCACGGCCGCTCCGGCGTCGCCGAACGTGTAGCCGGCGAAGCCGCTGCGGAACTCCGCGAAGTCGGCGGGGTCGTACCGGACGGCCCGGCTCGGGGTCTCCCCGGTGACCACCAGGGCCCGCCGGGCCCGGCCGGCCAGGACCATCGACCGGGCGAGGTCGACCCCGTTGACGAAGCTGTTGCAGGCGTTGGTCACGTCCAGGGCGTGGGCCCGCGAGCCCAGCTCTGCCTGCACGATGTGCGCGGTGGCGGGCTCGACCAGGTCGCGGGAGGCCGAGGCGAACAGGAGCAGGTCGATGTCGAGCGGGCCGAGTCCGGCCGCGTCCAGTGCCCGCCGGGCGGCGCCCACCGCGAGCGTGGAGGCGTACACCCCCTCGCCCGCCACGCGGCGGGTGAGGATCCCGGTGGCCTGTCTCAGCAGCGTCGGCGGCATGGTGAGGCCGCTGCGCCGGGCCACCTCCCGCTGGAGGTCGTCGGAGGACAGGACCTCCTCGGGCAGCAGGGTGCCGACGGCGGTTATCCCGGCGCGAGGCCGGCGGTCACTTGGCTGAAAGGGCATGCCCACACGATGACAAGCCGCCATCTCCCGGTCCTGAGTACGGATGCTCAGATCGGCGCCGAGGCCGGATGAGTACCCCCGGTCACCAGTACCGATGTGAAGTGGAGTGGCTCCGGGGGCTGTTGCGCGCCGGACGGTTCGCCTACCGTCTTCGCCAGACGCGCGGGCCGGCAGAGAACGACCTTCCGTTCTCCGGCTGTACGGCCAGGTGTCGGACAAGGATCTCCGTCCGGTCCCCCGGGGCCGCTGTCCTTGGGGCGCCCCTCCCCCCTCACCCGCAGAGGTCGTCACGCCATGGCAGAACTCAATCGCCGCAGGTTCCTCCAGATAGCCGGCGGCACCGCCGCGATCGCGATGCTGAACGAGAGCATCGCGAGGGCCGCCGCCATCGAGGCGCAGGGCACCACCGGCACGATCCAGGACATCGAGCACATCGTGGTCCTCATGCAGGAGAACCGTTCCTTCGACCACTACTTCGGTGCGATGAAGGGGGTCCGCGGCTTCGGCGACCCGCGGCCCGTCCTCCAGGACAACGGGAAGTCCGTCTTCCACCAGTCCGACGGGACGAAGGACGTCCTCCCCTTCAACCCGCAGATCGCGGACCTCGGGATGCAGTTCCTGGAGGGACTGAACCACGACTGGGCAGGAGGCCACCAGGCGTACAACAACGGCAAGTACGACAAGTGGGTCCCGGCCAAGACGGCCACGACCATGTCGTACATGACCCGGAACGACATCCCGTTCCACTACGCCCTCGCCGACGCCTTCACCGTCTGCGACGCCTACCACTGCTCCTTCATCGGCGCCACCGACCCCAACCGCTACTACATGTGGACGGGCTACACGGGCAACGACGGCACCGGCGGCGGCCCCGTCCTCGGCAACCAGGAAGCCGGCTACGGCTGGAAGACCTACCCCGAGCGCCTGGAGGCGGCCGGCGTCTCCTGGAAGGTCTACCAGGACATCGGCGACGGCCTGAACGCGGCCGGTTCCTGGGGCTGGATCAGCGACGCCTTCCGCGGCAACTACGGCGACAACTCGCTGCTGTACTTCAACAGCTACCGCAACGCCCAGCCCGGCAGCTCCCTCTACGAGAAGGCCCGTACGGGCACCAACGTCAAGGCGGGCGACGGGTACTTCGACCGGCTGCGCGCCGACGTGGTGAACGGTACCCTGCCCCAGGTCTCCTACATCGCCGCCCCCGAGGCGTTCAGCGAGCACTCCAACTGGCCGACGAACTTCGGCGCCTGGTACATCTCGCAGGTCCTGGACGCGCTGACCGCGAACCCGGCGGTGTGGGCGAAGACCGCCCTGTTCCTCACCTACGACGAGAACGACGGCTTCTTCGACCACGTGGTCCCGCCGTACCCGCCCGCCTCCTCGGCCTGGGGCCTGTCCACGGCGAGCGTGACCGGCGACCTCTACAACGGGGGCGGCGGCTACGCGGCCGGCCCGTACGGGCTCGGCCCGCGCGTCCCGATGATCGTGGTCTCGCCCTGGAGCAAGGGCGGCTACGTCTGCTCCGAGACCTTCGACCACACGTCGCTGATCCGTTTCATGGAGAAGCGCTTCGGCGTGCAGGAGCCCAACATCTCGCCGTGGCGCCGCGCGGTCTGCGGTGACCTGACCTCGGCGTTCGACTTCACCCGGGCGGACGCCGTGCCGGCGGCCCTGCCCTCCACGGCGGCGTACGTCCCGCCGGACAAGGACCGCCACCCGTCCTACCACCCGACCCCGCCGGCCACGGGCACCCTGCCCAGGCAGGAGGCCGGGTCCAAGCCGACCCGCGCCCTGCGCTACAGCCCGTACGTGGACGGCAGGGCCACGGTGTCCACGGGCAAGTTCACCCTGACCTTCTCCTCCGGCCCGTCCCTGGGCGCCCACTTCCACAGCACCTCGGGCAACCGCACGGACGGCCCCTGGCCCTACACGGTCGAGGCGGGCAAGACCCTCTCGGACACCTGGTCCACGAGCAGCTCCACCGGCAACCAGATCAACCTGACGGTATGGGGCCCCAACGGCTTCCTGCGCACCTGGAAGGGCCCGGCGAAGAAGGCCGGCCCCGAGGTCACGGCCCGCCACGTGGACGCCACCGGCAACCTGGCCCTGACCCTGACCAACGCGGGCACGGCCGCGGTCAACCTCACGGTGACCAACGCCTACGACGGCGCGTCCCAGACCTTCAGGGTCCTGGCCGGCGGCACGGTCTCGCACACGGTCGACCTCCGTGCCACGGGCCGCTGGTACGACGTCAAGGTGGTCTCCGACACCGACACCACCTTCCTGCGCCGCTTCGCCGGCCACGTCGAGACGGGCGCCCCGGGCGTCTCCGACCCGGCGATCAAGACCGTCTGATCCGGCCCCGTACGGCCGTTGTTCCCACCGCCCGCGAGGCCGATGCTCCCGTCGGCCCCGCGGGCGCGGCCGTTGCCGGAGTGAGCGCGAGCGGGGTGGGAAGAAGGTACGGCGTCGGTTTTCTTCGACCCGTCACCGAGGGAGAGCCCATGGCCATCGCCCACCGCAGGATCGGCAGCGGTCCCGTCCGCGTCATCGTGCTGCACGACTGGTTCGGCACCTCCGCCAACTGGGGCTCCGTCCTGGACTACCTGGACCCGCACGGGTTCTCGTACGCCTTCCTCGACTACCGCGGCTACGGCGACCGCCGCGACGTCCCCGGCCGCTACACCCTCCACGAGATCGCCGAGGACGTCCTCGAACTGGCCGACGAACTCGGCTGGGACACCTTCTCCCTCATCGGCCACTCCATGGGCGGCAAGGCGGCCCAGCAGGTCCTGCTCCGCGCCCCCGGACGCGTCGAGAAGCTGATCGGGCTCACCCCGGTCCCGGCCGCGCCCTACGAGATGGACGACACGACCCACTCCCTCTTCTACGGCGCCGCCGACGACCCCGAGAAGCGCCGGATCATCCTCGACCTGGTCACCGGCAACCGCGCGAGCCGCCACTGGATCGAGCGCATGGTCACCCACTCCCTGTCGGTCTCCCGCCCCGAGGCCTTCGCGGGATACCTCGCCGACTGGCAGCCGCGCGACCTCTCCTCCGCCGTCAAGGGCAACACTGTCCCGGTCCTGGTCCTCGTCGGCGCGTACGACCAGGCGCTCACCGCCGATGTGATGCGCGCCACCTGGCAGGCCTGGTACCCGAACTGCCGGATCACCACCCTGCCGGGCGCGGGCCACTACCCGCCGCACGAGACACCGGTGGCCTTCGCCACCGAGGTGGAGGCGTTCCTGAGGGCCTGATCCTTGCGGGGCGGGGCATGAAAAAGCCCGTGGGGCGCGAGGAGGACCTCGCGCCCCACGGGACGGAAAGGGTGAGTGACGGGACTTGAACCCGCGGCCACCTGGACCACAACCAGGTGCTCTACCAACTGAGCTACACCCACCACGAAGGGCGGCGGACCACCCGTTCGATGTGCATGCACAGCATAGCCGATCAGCGGGGTGGTCCTGCGACGCGTTATCCCGCGGGGGCGGCCGCGGTGGCGTGGGCCACCGCGGCGGCGGCGAGGGCCCGGACGACGGGGTGCGGCTGCGTGCCGTCCCCGTGCAGCTCCGGCTGGAACAGCGTGGCCAGGAAGAAGGGGTGCCCGGGGAGCTCGACGATGCGCACCTGGCCGTCCTCGTCGTGCCCCGACAACCGCAGCCCGTGCGCGGCGAGCGTGGGCAGGTGCGTGGGGGCGGGCCCGTAATTGCAGTGGTAGTGCTCCATCGACCGCTCCGCGCCCAGCGCGGACTCGGCGAGCGAGCCGGGTTCGGCCCGTACGGGGCCCTGGTGTCCCACGAGGGAACAGGCGAGCGGGGCGATCAGCGGGTCGGCCGCCCCGGGGTCGTTCTCGGCGTGCGCGGCCTCCGCGAGCCCGCAGACGGTGCGGGCGTACTCCAGCAGCGCGTGCTGGAAGCCGCCGCAGGTGCCGAGGAAGGGGATCCCCTCCTCCCGGGCCACCCGGACGGCGGCCAGCGCGCCGGCCTCGCTGGCGTACGGGCTGCCGGGCAGCACCCACACGGCGTCGAATCGGGCGAACGTTCCGGCGGCGGCCTCGGCCTCCGCGTCGGCGGTGGGGATCCAGTAGGCGTCGAGGACGAGTCCGTCGCGGGAGGCGAGGGCGTCGAGGAGGACGGGGATCCGGGTGTGGGACTTCACGTGCGGGGAGCGGTCGCCGACGAGGGCGATCCGGGCGATGGGTGCGGTGTCCATGACGGACATCCTGGCCGCGGATCCCGGTTCAGCACCAACGATTGTTCGTGCACGCTCGATCAGCACCGCTTATCGGGCAAGCGCCGCTCCTGCAGCCCCGCCCGCGTTTGAGGGGCGGGGCCCGGGTCGGAGCCCCGGTCCTGAACCGCACCCACCCCCTCAGGGCGCACCGAGGACCCGTGGCCCCCCGCAGGGGCACGGCATGCTGGGGGCCATGGATCCGCATCTGCTCCGCACCTTCGTCGCCGTGGCCCGGCTCGGGTCCTTCTCCGGCGCCGCCCGGGAGCTCGGCTACACCCAGTCCGCCGTGTCCCAGCACATCGCCGCCCTCGAAGGCGACCTGCGGGCCGAGCTGCTCACGCGGCGCCCCGTGGCGCCGACGCCGGCCGGGGTGCGGCTGCTGGAGCACGCCCGGCCGCTGCTGCTGCGGCTCGACGCCGCGCGGGCCGACGTGCTGCGGCTGGCCGCCGCCCCGCCCGGGCGGGTCACGCTCGCCGCGTCCCCGCTCGCCGTCGGCCCCCGGCTGCTCGCCGCGCTGCCCACCACCGGGGTCACCCTGCGGGTGCTGCCCCCCGCCGAGGTCCCGGCCGCCGTCGCCACCGGAGCGTGTGACCTCGGTCTCGTCGACGGCCCGGCCGCGCCCAGCGATCCGCTGCGGCTGCCCGACGTGGCCCCGCTCACCGTGACCGGGGTGGGGGAGGAGTCGCTGGCGGTGCTGCTGCCCGCCGGGCACCCCTTCGCCGGGCGGGCCGCCGTCCGGCTGGACGACCTCGCCGATGCGCGCTGGCTGGACGCGCCCGGCGTGGGCCTGCCGCTCACCGGGGCCCGTACCGCCGCCCGCTACGAGGGCACCGACCTGCTGGCCCTCTGCGCCCTCGCCGCGGCCGGGCACGGACTCGTGCTGCTGCCCCGCCGTGTCGCCGAGGCGGCCGGCGCGGGGGTCGCCGTACCGCTGTCGGCACCCCGCCTGGTGCACCGTACGGAACTGCTCTCGGCCGGCGTTCCGACCGGCGCGGCCGCTGCGCTCGCCGCACGGCTCGCGGCAGGATCCCCCGTATGACTCCCGTGACGCCCGAGACGCTCCACACCGACCCCGCCCCCTTCACGGCCGCCGACTACGCCGCCCGGATGGCCGCCGCCGCGCGGACCGCCGCGGACGCGGGTCTGGCCGGGCTGCTGATCGCCCCCGGGCCCGATCTCGCGCACCTCACCGGCTACCGCCCCACCGCCGAGACGGAGCGGCTCACCCTGCTGGTCCTCGCCGCGGGCCAGGACCCGGTGCTCGTGGTCCCCGCCCTGGAGGCACCCGACGCCGCCAAGGCCCCGGGCGCCCCGGCGCTGACCCTGCGCGACTGGACCGACGGGAAGAACCCGTACGCCGTGACCGCCCCGCTGCTGGACGCCGCCGGGCGCTTCGGGGTGAGCGACAACACCTGGGCCCTGCATCTCCTCGGCCTCCAGCGCGAGGTGCCCACCAGCTCCTACGTGCCCCTCACCGACGCCCTGCCCATGCTGCGCGCCGTGAAGGACGAACGGGAGCTGGAGCGTCTCGCGGCCGCCGCCGCGGCCGCCGACGCCGCCTACGCCCAGGTCCTGCACCTTCCCTTCGCCGACCGCCGGGAGACGGACGTCGCCGCCGACCTGGCCGCGCTGCTGCGCGCCCACGGCCACTCCCAGGTCGACTTCACCGTCGTCGGCTCCGGCCCCAACGGAGCCAACCCGCACCACGAGGCGGGCGACCGCGTCATCCGCCACGGCGACATGGTGGTCCTCGACTTCGGCGGTCTGCGCTACGGCTACGGCTCCGACATCTCCCGTACCGTGCACGTCGGCGAGCCGACCGCCGAGGAGCAGCGGGTCCACGACATCGTCCGCGAAGCCCAGCAGGCCGGCGTGGCGGCGGTCCGCCCCGGCGTCTCCTGCCAGGAGGTGGACCGGGCGGCCCGCGCCGTGATCACCGAATTCGGCTACGGGGAGCGCTTCATCCACCGCACCGGCCACGGCATCGGCGTCACCACCCACGAGCCGCCGTACATGGTCGAGGGCGAGGAACAGCCCCTCCTCCCCGGCATGTGCTTCTCCGTGGAGCCCGGCGTCTACCTGCCCGGCCGGTTCGGCGTCCGCATCGAGGACATCGTGACCGTCACCGAGGACGGCGGCCTGCGCCTGAACAACGCCCCGCGCGAGCTGGCGATCGTCGAGTAGCGCGCGCTCACGGCCCCAGGACCGCCGCCGACTCGCCCGGTACGTCGATCCGCCCGTCCGGACCCGGATGGTGGAGCGGCTCCCAGGCGGCCAGCACCCGTACGCCGTTGCGCCCCAGCCCGATCGTCGCCGGCTCGGGCGAGAGGTTCACCACCACCCGCACGTCACCGCGCCGGAAGGTGATCCAGCGGTGCTCCTCGTCGTAGGCGACCCGGACCGCGGCCAGGTCCGGGTCGCGCAGGTCCGGATGCGCGCGGCGGAGCGCGACGAGG
Organism: Streptomyces sp. NPDC088762; assembly: GCF_044750905.1. Taxonomy (NCBI): domain Bacteria; kingdom Bacillati; phylum Actinomycetota; class Actinomycetes; order Kitasatosporales; family Streptomycetaceae; genus Streptomyces; species Streptomyces sp. NPDC088762. The sequence continues at coordinate 409,786 of NZ_JBIVKT010000004.1, read as the reverse complement.
GTGCGGTACCAGGTCAGCAGCCGGGCGGGCCCGGGCTGTGCGGGCTCCGCCCAGTCCAGGCAGGAGCGGTCCCGGGTGGCCGGGTCCTGGGGGTCGGGGATCTCCTCCGCCTTCCAGCCGTGCGCCGCGAACTCGCGGCGCCGGCCGGTCCGTACGGCCTCGGCGAGTTCCGGGTCGGGATGATCCGTGAAGTACTGCCACGGTGTGGTCGCTCCCCACTCCTCGCCCATGAACAGCATCGGCACGAAGGGCCCGGTCAGCGCGAGCGTGGCCGCGCAGGCCAGCAGCCCGGGGGAGAGGGAGGCGGAGAGCCGGTCGCCCAGCGCCCGGTTGCCGATCTGGTCGTGGGTCTGGGTGTAGCCGAGGAATCGGTGCGCCGGGGTCCGGCGGCGGTCGACCGGGCGGCCGTGGGTGCGGCCCCGGAAGGAGGACCAGGTCCCGTCGTGGAAGAAGGCACGGGTCATGGTCTTGGCGAGGGCGGCGAGCGGAGCCTGCGCGAAATCGCCGTAGTACGCCTGGGATTCGCCGGTCAGCGCGCAGTGCAGAGCATGGTGGAAGTCGTCGTTCCACTGGGCGTGCAGGCCCAGACCGCCCTCGTCGCGCGTGGTGACGGTGCGCGGATCGCAGCGGTCCGACTCGGCGATGAGGAACAGCGGCCGACCGCTCTCCGCCGCCAACTCATCCACGGCTGCGGACAGTTCCTCGAGGTAGGTCAGCGCCCGCTCGTCGGCGAGCGCGTGCACGGCGTCGAGCCGCAGCCCGTCGACCCCGTAGTCGCGCAGCCAGGCGAGCGCGCTGCCGAGGAAGTAGGCGCGCACCTCGTCGGAGCCGGGCGCGTCCAGGTTCACCGCCGCGCCCCAGGGGGTGTGGTGGGTGTCGGTGAAGTACGGGCCGAAGGCGGGGAGGTGGTTGCCGGAGGGGCCGAGGTGGTTGTGGACCACGTCCAGCACCACGCCCAGACCGGCGGCGTGCGCGGCCTCCACGAAACGGGCGAGGCCGGCCGGACCGCCGTACGGCTCGTGCACCGCCCACGGCGCGACCCCGTCGTACCCCCAGCCGTGCCGGCCGGGGAAGGGACAGACCGGCATCAGCTCCACGTGCGTGACCCCGAGGCCGGCCAGGTGCCCGAGGCGGAGGGCGGCGGCGTCGAAGGTGCCCTCGGGGGTGAAGGTGCCGACGTGCAGCTCGTACAGGACCGCGTCCTGGAGCGGGGTGACGGACGTCGCGGCTCCCGGCGCGGGCAGCTCCGCGAAGTCGACCACCGCCGACGGCCCGTCGGGCCCGTCCGGCAGCCGCCGCCCGCGCGGGTCCGGGCGCACGGTGGCATCGCCGTCCAGCAGGAACCCGTAGCGGCTCCCGTCGGCGGCCGGGGCGCTCACGGTCCACCAGCCGTCCCGGTCCGGATCGCGTGCCATGTCGTACGTCGCGTCGTCGAGCCGCATCGCGACACGACCTGCCACAGGTGCCCAGACCTCGAACTGCACGGACGGTCCCCTCGTCTCCGGCGGTGTCCAGCATGCGTATCCTGCCCATCATTCCGGGCGCGGCGGGGGAGTTCTGGACACTCCGCCCCCGACGGGCCGACAATCACCCTGTGACGTCCAGTTTCGAGTTCCCCGCCTTCCCCGCGCCGCGGCTCTCCGACGCCGAGCGCGACCGGGCGCTGGGCCAGCTCAGGGAGGGCGCCGCCCTCGGGAAGCTGTCCCACGACACGTTCCTGCGCAGGATGGAACTCGCCCTGGTCGCACGCCGCTCCGAGGACCTCGCCGTCCTCACCGCCGACCTCCAGACACGGGAGGCCGCCGAAAGCCCGTGGACCCGTCGGCTGTTCGGCTGGGTGAGCCGGGCCTCCGCCGTCTCGGTGGGCGTCCGGCGGGCCTGGGCCGCCGAGCGGCTGCCGAAGCTGCTGCTGCCGCATCCGAGCGCGGCGTTCCTGCGCATCGGCCGCGATCCGGGCAACGGACTGCGGCTCAGCCACGAGACCGTGTCCCGGGCGCACGCGGAGCTGAGCCTGCGGGACGGGGTGTGGGTGCTCAAGGACCTCGGCTCCACCAACGGGACCACCGTGAACGGGCGCCGGGTGACGGGCTCCGCGGTGGTCCGGGACGGGGACCAGGTCGGCTTCGGGAAGATGATGTTCCGGCTGTCGGCGCACTGAGGGTTCCCCCTCTGGGGGTTCCGCCGGGGACCCGCCGGTTCGCCGGCGGGAACCACCGCGCAGGATGGCGTCCATGGAACGCACGGAACGCACGGGACGCGCGGAAGACACGGCAGAGACGGCAGACACGGCGGAGACGGCACGCACGGCGGTGGTGCGGCGCGCACGCGTCGGGGACCTGCCCCGGCTGGTCGAGCTCATGCACGAGCACATCGCGTACGAGAAGTCGGCCCCGCGACCGCCCGGCCTCGCCGGGCGGCTCGGGCCGCAGCTGTTCGCCGAGGACGCCCGGATGTGGGTGCTGCTCGCCGAGACCCCCGGCGGCGGGGTCGCCGGATACGCGGCGTGCTCGGCCGAGTTCGCCTTCTGGGACGCCCGGCACTACCTCCACATGGACTGCCTGTACCTGGCCGAGGAGGCCCGCGGCCACGGACTCGGCGCCGCCCTGATGGCCGGGGTGACGGACCTCGCCCGCGAACTCGGCCTCGTCCAGGTCCAGTGGCAGACCCCCGACTGGAACGAGGGAGCGGTCCGCTTCTACGACCGGCTCGGGGCCACCGGCCTGCCCAAGCGCCGCTACGGGCTGTCCGTGGACTGACGGTGCTGGGCCCGGAGGCGCTCGTACGTCGCCAGGACCGTGCGGGCCTGGTGTTCCACCTGGGTGGCCACCGGGACCCAGCGGGCCTGGAAACGTGCCGCGAACTCCTCGCACCACCCCGTGACCAGCCGGTCCAGCGCGGGCGCCGCCGGATGCCCCTGTCCGCGCAGGACGCGCAGGAGCATCGCGGCGGCGCGCAGCGACAGGCGCCGCGCGAAGGCGTCGATGCTGGCGATGTACGCGGAGGTGGCCTCGGCCGGGGCCCCGCCGCCGGCCCACTCGGCGGTGATCCGGGGGATCAGGGCGAGCGTCCAGTCCACCGCGCGCAGCAGGGCCGCCGCGGCCGGATCCCCGTACGTCTGCGGGCGGGGCCGGAACGCCTCCCGCACCCCGGCGACGAGAGCGGTGTCCGCGGCGAGCCGCCCGGCCAGCACGCGCAGCGCGCCGCGCGGGTCGGGGTGCGGGGCCGGGTCGTCCACCAGGTCGGAGGCCCACATGGGGACCTCGACGATGGCGGTGGTACCGGCGTACCGGTGGGCGTGGTACCAGGTACTGAGCCGCGTGTCCTCCGGGTGGAAGACCCCGGCGGCCTCGCTCCCCGGCTGCGGGATCACGAAGATGCCGGGCCCCGGGGAGGGCCAGCCGGCGGCGTCCGAGGCGCCGTTCTCCACCGGGATGCGCAGTTCGGCGGCCGATTTGCCGAAGGGCTCGGCGAGGCCGGGGACGTCCCGGGTGAGCTGCACCCAGGAACCGCCGAGGTCGGTGGCGTGGAGGGAGACCTGGAGGACGGGCCGCAGCTCGTCGATGAGGGCGGTCAGGGCCAGGGTCTCGGGCGGCAGCCGGTCCGGGGGCAGTAAAGAGGGCGCCCACTCCGGCTGTTCGGGGCCGGGCGGGCGGAAGAAGTTCCGGTGGTAGTCGAGCAGCGAGTACGGGCGGGGCGTGCGGTGCAGGTCCGCGCCGTCAGGATCGGCGCACAGGAGGAAGTGCCAGCCGCAGTCGGCGCGCGGGGCCGGGTCGTGGAGCACGCGCCGGGCGAGGGAGAGGGCGGTGGCACCGCCGACGGGCTCGTTGGCGTGCGCTCCGGCGACGACGAGGACGTTGTGCCGGGTGGCCGCGCCCCCGGCCGGGGCGACGGACAGCAGCCAGAGGGGTCGCCCGGCGCGGGAGGACCCGGCCTGGCGGAGGCGCGCCTCGGCGGGGTGTTCGTCCGCCAGGGCGCGGGCGGCCAGCGCGAGTTCGTGCGGGGTGGGGTAGCGCGTGTCACGGAGGAGGGTCACAAGGGATGCCATGCCCGCCGCGCGAGCCGCCTACTGCTGCCGGGCCCCCACACTTCCCGGCGGGGCCGGACCCACCGGGCGCCCTTGGCCGGCCGCGGCACAAACCCCGGGGCTCCGCCCCGTACCCCGCTCCTCAAACGCCGGAGGGGCTGATTTTGCCCCCGTCGGCTGTCGGGTGCCGCCCGGTGGGTTGTGATCCGCACCTGGAGGCCGGCGGGGGAAAGATCCAGCCTCGCCGGCGTTTGAGGCGCGGGGTCTGGGGCGGAGCCCCAGGGGGCCCCGCCCCGGGCGCCGTTACTGCTGGTGGAGGGCGCGGCCCGCCAGGGAGAGGAAGGCTTCGCCGACGGCCTCCGACAGCGTCGGGTGGGCATGGATGTGGCGGGCCACATCGCCAGGCTCCGCGTCCCAGCCCACGATCAGCTGACTCTCCGCGATCATCTCCGAGACGTGCGGCCCCACCAGATGCACCCCCAGCACCCGCCCGCCCCGCTCCGCGACCACCTTCACCGTGCCGCCCTGCCCGTGCACCATCCCCTTGGCCACGGCCGTCAGCGGCATCGTGTTCACCACGACGTCGTACGCCGCGTCCCGCGCCTGCGCCTCCGTCAGCCCGACGGCCGCCGTCTGCGGCGCCGAGTACGTCACCCGCGGCACCGCCGCGTAGTCCACCGGTACGGTCGCCACCCCCGCCAGGGTCTCCGCCACCAGCAGCCCCTCCGCGAAGGAGGCGTGGGCCAGCCCCAACGACGGCGGCGGCAGCAGGTCGCCCACCACGTGGATCCCCGGAACGGCGGTCTCCAGCCGGGACCAGTCGGCCGGCGCCACGAACCCCCGCTCGTCCGCGGCCAGCCCGGCCGCCGCCAGGTCCAGCCCGTCGGTCACCGGGACCCGGCCCACCGCCACGAGCAGCCGCTCCGCCGTGAGCTCCCGCAGCTCCCCGCGCGCGGTGCGCACGGTGGCCCGTACGATCCCGTCCTCCACGACGGCCCCCTCCAGCCGGGCCCCGGTCTGCACGTCGATCCCGCGTTTCCCCAGGCCCCGCGCCAGATGCCGGGACACGTCCGCGTCCTCCAGCGGAACCAGCCGGTCCGCGGCCTCGACCAGCGTCACCTCGGCGCCCATCGAGCGGTGGAAGGAGGCGTACTCCACCCCGATCGCCCCGCCCCCCAGCACCAGCACCGACGCCGGCAGTCCGGGGGCGAACAGCGCGTCGTCGCTGGTCACCACCGTGCTCCCGTCGGGCTCCAGTCCGGGCAGCGTCCGCGGCCGGGAGCCGGTGGCCAGCACGATCCCCCGGGTCGCGGTGAACTCCCGCCCGTCCTCGGTCCGGATGGACCGCGGCCCGGTCAGCCGCGCGCCGCTGCGCACCACGCGCACGCCGGCGTGCTTCAAGTGCCCCTCCACGCCCTTGTGGTTGCGGGAGACGATGTCGTCCCGCGTCGCGGTGAGGGCCGACCAGTCCACCGACTCCACGCTCGCCCGCACCCCCCACCGCTCGCGCGCCTCGGCCATGCCGTCCACCAGTTCGGCCGCGTGCAGCATCGCCTTGCTCGGGATGCACCCGCGGTGCAGGCAGGTCCCGCCGACCTTGTCCCGCTCGGCGAGCAGGACGGTCAGGCCCAGGGCCGAGGCGCGCAGGGCGGTGCCGTAGCCGCCCGTGCCCCCGCCGATCACGATCACATCCACGGTGCTGCTGTCTTCGTCGGTCATGTCCCCAGCCTGGCGCGGCGGTTACCCACCGTCCAAGGAAATGATCTTCTGGGCTCCATGCACGTTCTCTATGCTTCCCGGTCATGAGCCTGCGCCAGATGGAGTACTTCCTCGCCGTCGTGGAGGAGTCCTCCTTCACCCGGGCCGCCGACGCCCTCCACGTCACCCAGCCCGCCCTCTCCCACCAGGTCAAGGCGCTGGAGCGGTCCGTGGGCGGCGCACTGCTGGAGCGCATGCCGCGCGGGGTCCGGCTCACCCCCATGGGCCGTGCCTTCCTCCCGCACGCGCAGCTCGCCGTCCGCAGCGCCCGCCAGGCGGAGCGGGCCGCCCGCGCCGCCGCCGGTGTGGTCGGCGGCGAGCTGCACATCGCCACCGTCCACGCCGTGGCCGTCGGCATGCTGCCCGGCATCGCCGCCCGCTGGCGGGCCCTGCACCCGGGCGTCTCGCTGGTCGTGCGCGAGTACGGCTCCAACGAGGCCCTGGAGGAGCAGCTGGAACGCGGGGCCGCCGACCTCGCGGTGGGTCCGGAGCCCAAGGAGTGGCTGGGCCCGGTGCTCCGGGTGGGCCGCGAGGAGCTGGTCCTCGTGGTGCCCTTCGACGACCCCCTGGCCGGCCGCGGCGCCGTCCGCCTCGCCGAGCTCGCCGAACGAGACTGGATCCGCTGCGCGATGGAACCGCTGGTCGAGGGGCAGCCCGTCCTGGACTGGGCCTGTGGAGCGGTGGGTTTCACTCCGCGCACGGTGCTGCGCACGGAGCACACCTCGACGGCCGTGCGGATGGCGGCCGCCGGGGTGGGCGTCGTCGTGGCCCCGGCCCACATGGTCCGGGGCGCCGTCGGTGAGGACTGCGCGCTGCTCTCCCTCGATCCTCCGTGGCACCGGCCCCTGGCAGTCTTCTCGCGGGTCCCGCTGACCGGTGCGGCGGAGGCCTTCGCCGGGCTAGTCGCCGCGGAGTAGGACCCCCACGGGCCAGAGGGCCAGGAGGCGTGCCAGATCCGCCACGCCCTCGTACGAGGTCTCGTGCGAAGTCCCGTACGAGGGGCCGCCCGAGGTCCCGTACGGAGCCCCGTCCGCCGCCGGCAGCCCCGGCAGCGGGGCCCACTTGCCCGGCGGCAGGGGCAGGACGGTGCCGCGCCAGCCGCCCGCGCCGGCCAGCCGGTGCGAGAGCCGGGTCACCACCACCACGAGCCCGGGCGAGCGGGCGAAGGCCAGGCAGTGCTCGGCCGCCGGGCCCCGCGCGGCCAGCGGGACGTAGCCGTCGAACAGCTCGGGCCGGTCCCGGCGCAGTCGCAGGACGGCGGCCGTGAGCGCCAGTTTCTCCTGCCCCGGACCGCGCGGGACGTCCCCCGCGTCCAGCCCGGCCAGCGCCTCCGCCGGGAAGCGGGCCGGCCGCCGGTTGTCGGGATCGACCAGGGCCCGGTACTCCGTCTCGGCGCCCTGGTAGACCTCCGGGACGCCGGGCATCGCCAGGTGCAGCAGCGCCATGCCGAGCAGGTTCGCCCGGGCCGCCTCCGCGGCCTGCGGGGGCAGGTCCAGGGGGCGCGTGGCGTATCCGGGGACGGCGGCCTCGTACGCCTCGTCCGGGTCGGTCCAGCTGGTGTGCAGGGCGGCCTCGCGGACCGCCTTGAGCAGCGCCTCCGCCAGCCGGGGCACGGCCTGCGGGACCTCACCGAGGCCGAGCGCGGTCTGCCGGGCCGTCCACGCCAGCTGAGGGTCCGCGCCGGCGAGCCCGTCCATCAGCTCGGGCGCCTGGGACAGCACCGAGATCCGGGCCCGGACGTCCGCGCTGCGTTTGGTGTCGTGCGTGGACAGCACCGTCCCGGACCGGGGCCACTCCCGGGCCAGGTCGGCGCAGTACGCGTGGAACTCCTCGGCCGACACCGCCGGTTGCCCCGGGTCCCCGCCGACCTCGGTGGCCGACAGCAGCGGCCCGTACCGGTAGAAGGCCCGGTCCTCCAGGGACTTGGCGCGCAGCGCGGCCGAGGTCTGCGCGAAGCGGGCCGCGAAGGCCCGGTCCCGCAGCAGCAGTTCCCGTACGCCGGCCACCGCGGCCGGACCGGCCGCCGAGGCGGCCCGCCCCAGGGCCTGCGGCGCCGGCTCCGGCTCCTCCGGATACGGCCGGTAGACCGGATAGGCGACCAGCAACTCGCGGACGGCGGGGGCGAGTTCGGGACCCGCCTGCCGTTCCAGAGCGCCCAGTTCGGCGGCCAGGTCACCGGTCAGGACCTCCCGCGCACAGGCCGCCGCCGTGCGCTCCCACTCCGGGATCCCGGTGAACCGCGCGTACCGCCGGGACAGTTCCGCGACGCCCTCCGGGTCGGTGAACACCCCGTCCACCCGGTGCAGGGCGTCGTAGCCGGTGGTTCCCGCCACCGGCCACGCGGGCGACAGCCGCTCCTGGCGGCCCAGGATCTTCTCCACCACCACCCAGCAGTGCGGTCCCGCCGCGGCCCGCAGCCGCCGCAGGTACTGCCCGGGATCCGCCAGACCGTCCACGTGGTCGATCCGCAGACCCTCGACAACCCCGTCCCGGACCAGCTCCAGCACCTTCGCGTGGGTGGCCGTGAACACCTCCGGGTCCTCCACGCGGACCCCGATCAGATCCGAAATGGTGAAGAAGCGGCGGTAGTTGAGGGCGGTGCGGGCCTCCCGCCACCAGGCCGGCCGGTACCACTGCGCGGCCAGCAGCGCGGGCAGTTCCAGCCCGGCCGTGCCCTCGCGCAGCGGGAACTCCTGCTCCCCGTAGCGCAGCACCTCCCCGTCGGCCTCCAGGGCGCAGGTCTCCGGCGGGCCGGCGAGCACGGGCAGCAGGACCTGTCCGCCGCCCGCCTCCCAGTCGATGTCGAACCAGCGCGCGAAGGGAGAGTCCGGCCCCTCCCGCAGGACCTCCCACAGGGGTCGGTTCAGGCGCAGCGGTGTCGGCACCGCCATGTGGTTCGGCACGATGTCCAGCACCAGGCCGAGCCCGTGGGCCCGGGCGGTCGCGCCCAGTGCCCGCAGACCCGGCTCGCCGCCGAGCTCGGCTCGTACGACGGTGTGATCGGTGACGTCGTAGCCGTGCGCCGAACCGGGCGCCGCCTCCAGTACCGGTGACAGGTGCAGGTGTGACACGCCGAGCGAGGCGAGGTACGGGACGGCCGCCTCGGCCGCCGCGAAGGGGAACTCCGGGCGCAGCTGGAGGCGGTAGGTCGACGCCGGAGTGACGGGTTTCGGAACGTCGGATTCCGATTGAATGCTTGACTGAGGCTGGCTCATGAGAACGTACGTACCCAGCCTGCCGGATTCCGTGCCATTACCCCATGCATCCGGGTGATTGCACCAGCCTAGAGTCGATCGAGTGGTCGGAACCTTCAACACCCATCGACGCGTCATCGCCCTGACCGGGCCCCTGCTCCCCGTCGTCTCCTTCTTCGCCCGACTGCCCGTCGCGATGTCCCAGTTCGGGAGCGTCCTCCTGGTCGCCGAGACCAGCGGTTCCCTCGCCACCGCCGGCATCGTCGGCGGCACCCTCTCGGCCGGGCAGGTGGTCTTCGGCCCCGTCCTGGGCCGGCTCGCCGACCGACACGGGCAGCGGCCCGTCGTCCTCACCTCCGCGGCCGTCAACGCCGTCGCCACCGCGGCCCTCGTCGCGGGGGCCCTGGGCGGCCTCGCCACCCTCCCGCTCGCCGCGATCGGCGCCGTCACCGGCGCCTCCGTACCGCTGATCGGGCCCCTCGCCCGGACCCGCTCCGTCGCCCTCGCCCACCGCGCCGGGGCCGGCGAGGACGTGGTGGGCGCCGTCCACTCGCTCGAAGGCACCCTCGACGAGATGTCCTTCGTCTTCGGACCCGCCCTCGTCGGACTCGCCGCCCTCGTCGCCCACCCGGCCGTGGCTCTGGGCGGCGCCGCCGGACTCGTCGCCGTCTTCGGCACCGCCTTCGCCCTGCACCCCACCGCCGCGGCGACGGGCGGCGCCCCCGCCAAGGCGCGCGGCGAAGGCCCACGGGTCCGCCATCCCCTCCTCGTGCACGCCGTCCGCGGCTCGCTCGCCCTCCAGGGCGCCGTGTTCGGAGGCTGCCAGGCCGGAATCGCCGCGCTGACCACCCGGCTGGGCGTCCCCGGCCAGGCCGGGCTCGTCTACGCCGCCATGGGCGTGGTCAGCGCCGTCGTCGGCCTCGCGATCGGCGCGCTGCCCGCCCGCTTCGGGCTGCGCCTGCGCTGGCGGGTGGCCACCGCCGCCGCACTGGCCCTGTCGGTGCCGCTGCTGTTCACCGAGACCCTGTGGCCGCTGTACGCGGTCGTCACCGGGCTCGGTGCGGCCTGCGCCCCGCACCTCATCACCGCCTTCGCGCTGACCGAGCGCGCCGTCCAGCCGGCCCGGCTCGCCGAGTCGATGGCCTTCGCCGCCAGCTCACTGGTCGCCGGGCAGGCCATCGCGCTCGCCGTTTCCGGGCGGCTCGCCGAGTCGTACGGGCCCGCCGGGGCCTTCGCCGTGGCCGTCGGGGCGGCCGCGCTCTGTCTGGCCCTGGCCCTCGGCACCCGGGTACCGGCCGCCCGCCCGCAGGCCGGGCCGCGACCCCGGCGCAGCCGGCCGGTTCCCCGGTGAACGGCACCGGCTCCGGCACCGGCTCCGGCGACGGTACCGGCGCCGGAGCCGCCTACGCCGGGCGCTGAAGCACCACCAGGCACCGTCCCGTCAGCGCCACCCGGTCCCCGGCCGCGTACTGCGGTCCAGCGCCGGGTGGCAGTACCTCCGGCCGCGCCGTGTCCACCACCAGCCGCCACTGCGCCCCGTGCCCCGCCGGAATGGTGAAGTCCTGCGGCTCGGCGCCCGCGTTGAACATCAGCAGGAACGAGTCGTCGGTGATCCGCTCCCCGCGGCTGCCCGGCTCGGAGATCGCCTCCCCGTTGAGGAAGACCGTCAGCGCCCGCGCGTGCTGCGCCTGCCAGTCGCGGGCCCGCATCTCCTCGCCGTGCGGGGTGAACCACGCGATGTCCGACAGCTCGTCGTGCGTCCCCTCCACCGGCCGCCCGTGGAAGAACCGGCGCCGCCGGAACACCGGGTGGTCCCGGCGCAGCCACACCATCCGACGGGTGAACTCCAGCAGCTCGGGCGCAGGTTTGCCGGGCTCCGGCCAGCGCACCCACGACAACTCGTTGTCCTGGCAGTAGGCGTTGTTGTTGCCGTTCTGGGTCCGGCCGAACTCGTCGCCGTGACTGAGCATCGGCACGCCCTGCGACAGCATCAGGGTGGCCGTGAAGTTGCGCATCTGGCGCTCGCGCAGCTCCAGGATCTCCGGGTCCTCGGTCGGCCCCTCCACCCCGCAGTTCCAGGACCGGTTGTGCGTTTCGCCGTCCCGGTTGCCCTCGCGGTTCGCCTCGTTGTGCTTCTCGTTGTAGGAGACCAGGTCGTGCAGGGTGAAACCGTCGTGGCAGGTGGTGAAGTTGATCGACGCCAGCGGCCGCCGCCCGTCGTCCTGGTAGAGGTCCGAGGAGCCGGTCAGCCGCCCCGCGAACTCCGCCAGGGTGCGCGGCTGGCCGCGCCACAGGTCCCGTACGGTGTCGCGGTACTTGCCGTTCCACTCGGTCCACAGGGGCGGGAAGTTGCCCACCTGGTAGCCGCCCTCGCCCAGGTCCCAGGGCTCCGCGATCAGCTTGACCTGGCTGACCACCGGGTCCTGCTGGACCAGGTCGAAGAACGACGACAGCCGGTCCACCTCGTGGAACTGGCGGGCCAGCGTCGCCGCGAGGTCGAAGCGGAAGCCGTCCACGTGCATCTCGGTGACCCAGTACCGCAGCGAGTCCATGATCAGCTGGAGCACGTGCGGGGAGCGCATCAGCAGCGAGTTGCCGGTGCCGGTCGTGTCCATGTAGTGCCGCGGGTCCTCCGCCAGCCGGTAGTACGAGGCGTTGTCCAGCCCGCGGAAGGACAGCGTCGGCCCCAGGTGGTTCCCCTCGGCGGTGTGGTTGTAGACCACGTCCAGGATCACCTCGATCCCCGCCTCGTGCAGGGCCCGTACCGCCGACTTGAACTCCAGCACCTGCTGGCCCCGGTCACCTGAGGCGTAGCCGTTGTGCGGGGCGAAGAAGCCGATGGTGTTGTAGCCCCAGTAGTTGCTCAGCCCGTCGTTGACCAGCCGGTGGTCGTTGACGAACTGGTGCACCGGCATCAGTTCCAGCGCCGTCACCCCGAGCTTGACGAGGTGACCGATCACCGCCGGGTGGGCGAGCGCCCCGTACGTGCCGCGCAGCTCCTCCGGAAGGTCCGGATGGTTCATCGTCAGGCCCTTGACGTGGGCCTCGTACAGCACGGTGTGGTGGTACTCGTGGCGAGGCGGCCGGTCGTTGGCCCAGTCGAAGTACGGGTTCACCACGACCGAACTCATCGTGTGCGGGGCGGAGTCCAGGTCGTTGCGGGAGTCCGGCCGCCCGAAGTGGTAGCCGTACACCGCCTCGTTCCAGTTGACCTGACCGCTGATGGCCCGCGCGTACGGGTCCAGCAGCAGCTTCGCCGCGTTGCAGCGCCGGCCGCGCTCGGGCTCGTACGGGCCGTGCACGCGGAACCCGTAGCGCTGGCCGGGCATGACGCCCGGCAGGTAGGCGTGCCGGACGAAGGCGTCCGTCTCGCGCAGCTCCACGGCGGTCTCCGAACCGTCGTCGTGGAGCAGGCACAGCTCGATGCGTCGGGCGGCCTCGGAGTAGACCGCGAAGTTGGTGCCGGCGCCGTCGTAAGTGGCGCCGAGCGGATAAGCCTGTCCCGGCCAGACCTGCATAGATAACGACTCTTCCCATCCTGCTCCGACTGATGCGGTTGATCCGGCTGGACCACGTCACTGCCAGATCTTCCCCGAAAGAGGGTCCCCACGCGCGGACTTGGGCTGGTGCTGCCGGGTGACCCGCAGAGCTGATATGCGGGTCAGCGGACTGTCCGGGCATCGGATAATGGGTCAACGGACGGCCGTTGTAAGGGCCATCGGGCTGCACCGGGACGCGCGCGCGGAGTACCCTTCCGTGATCACTGGAGACGGGCGTCCAGACGCAGAAGGCGGTGCACGGGTGAGCTCGGGAGGTCTGGAGCTGCCCCCTGGTGACAGCGGTCACGAGGGTGGCCCGGCGGACACCGCCGGCGGAACCCCCGGCGGGGTCCCGGCCGGGGCGGTGTCGCTGGCCCCGCCGGCGGCGACCGGGGACGTGCGGGCCGGGGCGGAGCTGGACTGGGGCACGGAGGCCTGGAGCGAGGTCCGTACGCGGGCGCAGCGCGCGGGCCGTGCGTACATCTGGCTGAACCTGATCGAGCAGCGGCTGCGGTCGGTGGTCGGTGCGGTGCTGCGGCCGATCTACGAGCCGGTGCACGGCGGGGACGACTGGGTGGTCGCCGCCGCCGGGCCCGCCGGACAGGAGTGGGTGCAGCGGGCCGTGGCCGTGCGCGAGGTCAGCCGGCGCAAGGGCTACCTGCTGGACCCGGCCGACGACAACGTGCTGAGCTTCCTGACCCTCCCGCAGCTGCGCGAGCTGATGGTCCAGCACTGGCCCTGTTTCGAACCGTACTTCGACGACCGGCGGGAGATCGAGCTCGCCCTGGACGAGCTGGAGGTCACCCGTAACGTCGTCTCCCGCAACCGGGCCCTGTCACGGGCCGTGCTGGAGCAGGCGGAGCGGGCCTCGGCGCGGCTCCTGGAGGTCCTGGGCGGCGGCGCGGGCGGCCCGGCCGCCGACCGGCTGCCGATCGACGCCGTCGAGGACCTGGTGGGCGACCGGTACGCGGACGTCATCTCCGTCCACCCCGACCGGGTGCGGCTCCAGCGGCAGCTGCCCGCGGAGGACCTCTTCGGGGGAGCACGGCGGCTCGACGCCATCGGCATAGGGCTCAACCTGCTGGTCCAGAACTTCTCGGGCCGAAGACTCGTCCGGCTCACGGAGGCCGGCTGCCGGGTGCGGCTGCTGTTCCTGAACCCGGCGAGCAGCGCGGTCAAGCGGCGGGAACGGGAGCTCGGCCTGCGCAAGGGCGAGCTGAGCCGCTCGGTGGAGATGAACATCCTCCACGTCCGCCGGGTCCGCGCGGGCCTGCGGGACCCCTCGCGCTTCGAGATCCACGTCTTCGACGAGACCCCGCGCTTCACCGCCTACCTGGTGGAGGGGCAGGCCTCGGGCATCGCGGTCGTCCAGTCCTACCTGCGCCGGGCGCGCGGCATGGAATCCCCGGTCCTGGTGCTGCGCGGCGGCGGCCGCGGCGTCCCGAAGGACTCCGACCACGGGCTGTTCACGACGTACCGGGAGGAGTTCGAATCGGTGTGGGAGGACTCCCGGCCCGTGTCCTGACCGTCGCGGACCGAGCCCGACAGGGGGGCGTCGGCCGGCCTGTCAGTGCCCCGTGGCAGGCTGAAAGCCGTTGACCGAAGGTGTACGGGGGAGGGGCGCGGCATGGGGGACTGGCACGGCGGTGTGCTGATCGGGTTCGACCTGGAGACGACCGGCACGGAGCCGGGGGAGTCGCGGATCGTGACGGCGGCGCTGGTCGAGGTGCGGGGCGGTGAGGTCCGTGAGCGGCGCGGCTGGCTCGCGGACCCCGGGATACCGATCCCCGAACAGGCCTCGGCGATCCACGGCATCAGCACCGAGCGGGCGGTCGCCGAAGGGCGGCCGGTCCGTGACGTCGCGGACGAGGTCGCGCAGGCGCTGGTCGCGCACTGGCGGCGGGGAGCGGTGGTCGTCGCGTACAACGCGGCCTTCGACCTCACCCTGCTCACGGCGGAGCTGGCCAGGCACGGACTGCCGTCGCTGGCCGACCGGTTGGGCGGGGCGGAGACCGGGCCGGTGGTGGACCCGCTGACCATCGACCGGGCCGTGGACCGCTACCGGCGCGGCAAGCGGACCCTCGAGGCCGTCTGCGGGGTGTACGGGGTCACCCTCGACGCCGCGCACGACGCCGGGGCCGACGCGCTGGCCGCGGTCCAGGTGGCCCGGGCGATAGCCGAGCGGCATCCGGAGGTGGCCTCCCTCACCCCGGGCGACCTGCACGACCGGCAGGGCACCTGGCACGCGCGCTGGGCCCGGGACTTCCAGGCCTACCTGCGCCGTCAGGGCACCCCGGACGCGGTGATCGACACGGCGTGGCCCCTGCGGGGGCTGGTTCCGGCGTGACGCGGCACCCGTTCGGGCCGGCCGCCCCGCCTGACGCCGGGCACCCGCTCGGGCCGGCCGCCGGCCTGATGTCGCGTCAGCGCGTGCCCTCGTAGTCGCCGACCTTCTTGGAGACCTCCTTCTGGAGCGGTCCCATGCGGTCGACGAGCTGCTGGAAGTCGGCGGTCCGGCCGTCGGACCACTGGCCCATCGCGACCACCATGACACGGCCGTGCCCCGTGAAGGCCTGCACCAGCCCGCTGTCCGCGGGCAGGGACTTCAGGCCCGATCCGGGCGGCGGCCCCTGCACGGCCACCTGGTAGTCGTTGAAGGCCATGGCCAGCTCGGTCACCAGCTTCACGGTGTCCTGAGGGTCCTTCATCGTGAAGACGGCGAGGTTGAACTGGTTGTTCTGCGCGTCCTTGTAGAGCGCGACCTGCTCGCCGACACAGCCCGCGCTGTCCTCGATGAGGGCGGCCAGGCGGGGGCCGACCCCGTCGGGCTCGGTGCAGGACTCCATCACGACCGAGCCCAGCCTGGTGAAGGCCGCGCCGGAGCCGCCCTTGACCTCGGCCGGGAAGACCTCGGCCAGGGGGATCATCGGCCGGGCGTCCGGGGCGGCCCGTGTCGGGACGGCCGACGGAGCCGCGGCGGCCGCCTTGGCGGGTCCCGGTGCGGGGGTCTTGTCCTGCGGTGACGCATCCGTGAGCTTCAGCACGCCGAAGGCCGCGCCCACCGCGACCAGCACCAGGGCCGTGTTGAGGGGCCACGCCCGCTTGGGCCGGGCAGCGGGCCGCCCGGCCTCGCGCACGGGGGCGCCCTGGACGAAGTCCTCGTTCAGGACCACGTTCCACTTGTCGTCGTCCGGCCCGTCGTGGCCCGTGGGTATCTCGCTGTTCTTCGGCACGGACGAACCCTAGTGATCACCGCAGCCGATCTGAACAGCCCCAGGTCACAGCCTCATTACTATGTCGATCTAGGTCGGCGGACGGTCCTCGTCCCGGTCCTGTCCGGCGCTGCGCCCCTGGCTGTACTGGATGTGGAGCTCCCGCCCGCGGCCGGTTCCGGTTCGCAGCGTCGCGCAGTAGTGCGCGGAGCGGAAACGGCCGTGGACATGCCCGGGCCCCTCATCGGCGACCTCCCGGAAGAGCCCGGCGGTCTCCCGGAACACCTTCGCGCTGCCCGTCATGAACAGCGTCTCGGCGTGGACGTGCTGGTGGAACAGGTCGCGGTTCTCGGCGTGGTGGAGGGCCGCGTGGTCCATGCGGGGATACGAGTCCGAGACGGTCAGGCTCTGCGGGCGGCCCGCACCGAGCCGCGCCCGGAGCCCCTTCCAGCGCGCGGGCGCGAACTGGAGCGAGTGGTGCAGCAGGACGAGGTCGAGGGTGCGGGCCCCCGCCTCCACCCCGCCGGGGCGGCGCAGCGGGAGGTGGACCAGCGAGCGCGGCGAGGAGGCGGCCAGGGCCCACAGCCCGGCGATGAGTCGGCCGCCCTCCCGGTCGACGTGGACGTTGAGGAACCAGCCGTCGTCGACGAGCACGGCACGCTCCGGCGGCCGGGCCGGGCGTATGACCTGGAACTCCTCCGCACCGAGGCGGGCCCGGTGGAGGGTGACGGGCAATTTCATCCTGATGCCCCTCAGAAGGAGTGCCAGCGCATGGCGCGGTCGCCGTCGCGCAGGGAGGCCACCCGGCGGCGGAATTCGGCGAGCGCCTTCGGGTTGGTGGGGGCGTGCTGGGAGACCCAGGCGCAGCTGGCCGTCTCGCGGGCGCCGCGCAGGACCGCGCAGCCCTCCCACTCCCGGACGTCCCAGCCGTAGGCGGCGGTGAACGCCTCGTACGCCCCGGCCGGCAGTCCGTACCGGTCGCGGGAGAGGGCCATCACCACCAGGTCGTGCTCGCGCAGGTCCGCCGATACGGTCTCCAGGTCGACCAGGACCGGCCCGTCCGGGCCGACGTGGACGTTGCGCGGCAGGGCGTCCCCGTGCAGGGTGCCGGGGGTCAGGTGCGGGGTCAGGGCCGCCACCTCGCCCGCGTAGGCATCGCGCCGGGCCCGCAGGTACGCCGCGTCCGCCGGGTCGACGGCGTCCCCCGCCAGCCGCAGCCAGCGCTCGACCCCGGCCAGCAGGTCCCGCGCCGGCAGGGCGAACGGCGGCGCGGGCAGGGCGTGGACGGTGCGGAGCAGTACGGCCAGGTCCTCGGGGCCGGCGGGACGCACCGCGTCCGGCAGCCGGTGCCACAGGGTCACCGGGTGCCCGTCCACCAGCCGCGGCTTCGGCTCGGCCGCGCGGACCGCCGGTACCCCGGACTCGGCGAACCAGCCCGCCACCGCCAACTCCCGTTCGGCGCGCTCCAGCAGCGCCGCCTCGCGGCCCACCTTCACCACCAGCCCGCCCACGGCGAAGACGGCGTTCTCGCCCAGGGCCAGCAGCGCCGCGCCACCGCCCAGGCCGGCGGCCGCCAGTACGTCCCTGGCCCGCGCCTCGTCCATGTCGTTCTCCGGATCCGGATCGTCGTGAATGCGCCAAGTCTCCCATCCGGATGGGTGTTCAGAAGGAGGCGGCGGCTCTCGACATATGCATTGCACGAGACGTCTCGTCTCGTTATGGTCGATGCATGACCTCAGCCAAGCCCGCACACATCGCCATGTTCTCCATCGCCGCCCACGGGCACGTGAACCCGAGCATCGAGGTGATCCGGGAACTCGTCGCCCGGGGCCACCGCGTCAGCTACGCCATCCCGGCCCCCTTCGCCGAGAAGATCGCGGAGACCGGCGCCACGCCGGTGATCTACCGCTCGACCCTCCCCACCGACGACGACCCGGAGGCCTGGGGAACCGAACTCATCGACCACCTGGAGCCGTTCCTGAACGACGCCGTCCAGGCCCTCCCGCAGCTCGCGGCCGCCTTCGAGGGCGACGAGCCGGACCTCGTCCTCCACGACATCACCTCCTACCCGGCGCCCGTCCTCGCCCGCCGCTGGGGCGTCCCCGCCATCTCCCTCTCACCGAACCTGGTCGCCTGGGAGGGGTACGAGGAGGAGGTCGCCGAGCCGATGTTCGCCGGGCTGAAGGCCTCCGAGCGCGGGCAGGCGTACTACGCCCGCTTCGCCGACTGGCTCACCCGGAACGGCCTCGACGGGGACGTCGACCGCTTCCAGGGCCGCCCGCGCCGCAGCCTCGTCCTCATCCCCAAGGTGCTCCAGCCGCACGCCGACCGCGTCGACACGTCCGTCCACACCTTCGTCGGCGCCTGCCAGGGCGACCGCACCGCCACCCAGGGCAGCTGGCGGCGGCCGCCGGCCGCCGAGGGCAGGAAGCTGCTGCTCGTCTCGCTCGGCTCCGCCTTCACCAAGCAGCCCGCCTTCTACCGCGCCTGCGCCGAGGCCTTCGCAGACCTGCCGGACTGGTACGTCGTCCTCCAGATCGGCAGGTTCACCGACGAGGCCGAGCTGGGCGCCCTCCCCGCCAACGTCGAGGTCCACCGTTGGGTCCCCCAACTGGACATCCTGCGCCGCGCGGACGCCTTCATCACCCACGCGGGCGCCGGCGGCAGCCAGGAAGGCCTGGCCACCGGCACCCCGATGGTCGCCGTCCCCCAGGCCGTCGACCAGTTCGGCAACGCCGACATGCTGGTCTCCCTGGGCGTGGCCCGGCACGTCCCGATGGCCGAAGCGGACGCGGCGACCCTCCGGGAGGCCGTCCTCGCCCTCGTCTCGGACCCCGAGGTCGCGGCCCGCTGCGAGGCGGTCCGCGCGCAGACCGCCACCGAGGGCGGCACCCGGCAGGCCGCCGACCTCATCGAGGCCGAACTGTCACACCCAGTCCCTAGGCTTGCCCCATGACGAAGAAGACGGAGACCAGGAGATACGCGGCGCTGCTGCGCGGCATCAACGTCGGCGGCAACAAGAAGGTCCCGATGGCGGAGCTGCGCTCCGTGCTGGAGGGGCTCGGGCACGGCGACGTGCAGACCTACCTGCAGAGCGGCAATGCCGTCTTCACCAGCGCGAAGCGGGACCCGGCGGCCCTCGCCCGGGAACTGGAGGCCGCCCTCGAGGCCCACTTCGGCTTCCGGGTGGCGTGCCTGGTCCTCGACGGTCCCCGTCTGCGCGCCGTCGCCGAGGCCTGTCCCTTCCCGGCCGCCGAGCTGGAGGGCAGGCAGCTCCACGCCACCTTCTTCTCCGAACAGCCCGGTGCGGAGCGCTTCGCCGCGATCGACGCGGCCGCCTTCCTCCCGGAGGAGTACCGGCTCGGCGACCGCGTCCTCTACCTCTACGCGCCCGAAGGCCTGGGCCGCTCCAAGCTGGCCGAGGCCCTCGCCAGACCCGCCGTGACCAAGGGCATCGACGCGACCACCCGCAACTGGAACACCGTCGCCAAGCTCGTCGAACTGACCTCGGCCACGGGCTGACCCGCCCTACAGCGCGTCGAGCACCGCCATCTCGCGCGGCGACAGGTGGATCGTCGCGGCGTCCAGGTTCTGCGCCAGGTGGGCCGGGGAACCGGTGCCCGGCGTGGGGCACAGGACGGGGGAGTGGTGCAGCAGCCAGGCCAGCGCGACCTGGCCCGTCCCCGCACCGTGCGCCGCGGCCACCGCCGTGAGGGCCGCCGCGCTCTCCCGGGTCAGCGAGCCGCTGCCCAGCGGGTAGTACGGGAGGAAGGCGATCCCCCGCTCCTCGCACAGCGCGAGCACGTCCGCCGAGCCGCGCTCCAGCAGGTTGTAGGCGTTCTGCACCGAGGCGACCGGGACCGACTCCAGCGCGAGCCGCAGCTGCTCCGCGGTGACGGAGTCCAGGCCGATGTGCCGGATCTTGCCCTCCGCCCGCAACTCCGCGAGAGCGCCGAGCTGTTCCGCCATTGGGACCGACGGATCGAAGCGGTGCAGCTGGTAGAGGTCGATGCGCTCCACCCGCAGCCGCCGCAGGCTCGCCTCGCACATCTCCCGCAGCTGCTCCGGGCGGCCCGCCACGTGCCACTGGTCGGGACCGGTGCGCACCACCCCGCCCTTGGTGGCGATGACCAGCTGCTCCCTGTACGGGTGCAGGGCGTCGGCGATCAGCTCCTCCGCCAGGTCGGGGCCGTAGTTGTCGGCCGTGTCGATCAGGGTGACCCCGCGCTCCACCGCCGTGCGCAGCAGCTCCCGGGCCTCCGCGCGCCCGCCCCGCGGACCCCAGTAGCCCGGGCCGACGAGACCGCCCGTGCCGAACCCGAGCCGCCGAACCGGCAGATCCCCGCCCACGTCGAATATCTCTTCCGCCATGCCCCGACCGTAACGCAGGGCGCCGGATGTGCCAGGCTCATGGCATGCGTTACATCATCATCGGCGCGGGCGCGGTGGGCGCCACCATCGGCGGACGGCTCGCGGAGGCGGGCGGCGAGGTCGTCCTCGTCGCGCGCGGCGCACACGCACAGGCCCTGCGGGCCGACGGGCTGCGGCTCACGACGGCGGACGGGGAGCGCGTACACCGGCTGCCCGTGGTCACCGGACCGGCCGAACTGGGCGAACTGCGGCCCGACGACGTCCTGCTGCTGGCCGTCAAGACCCAGGACGCGATCGCCGCGCTCGACGCCTGGGGCGACGCGGAGGTCGCGGGCGGCGGAACGGCGGCGCAGCGGCTGCCGGTGCTGTGCGCGCAGAACGGTGTGGAGAGCGAGCGGCTGGCCCTGCGGCGCTTCGCGCGCGTGTACGGGATGTGCGTCTGGCTGCCCGCCACCTTCCTGGAGCCCGGCGTCGTCTCCGCGCTGTGCGCGCCGCTGACCGGCATCCTGCACCTGGGCCCGGCCGCGGGCGGTACGGACGCACTCGCCCGGGCGGTCGCGGCCGACCTGGGGAAGGCCGGCTTCGAGGCGCCGGTCGTCGGGGACGTGATGCGGTGGAAGTACGCGAAGCTGCTGGGGAATCTCGGCAACGCGATCCAGGCGACGACGGGCCCGGAGCCGGAGCCGGCGAAGGGCGCGCTGCTGCTGCGGGCCGTCCGCGAGGCGAAGGCCGCCTTCGGCGCCGCGGGCATCGCCTACGCCTCGGAGGCCGAGCAGTCGGCGGCGCGCGACGGCAAGGTGGAACAGCCGCCCGGCGTCCGCGGCGGATCCTCCTGGCAGAGCCTGGCCCGCGGAACCGGCTCGGTGGAGGCCGACTACCTGAACGGGGAGATCTGCCTGCTCGGCCGCCTGCACGGGGTCCCGACCCCGGTCAACGACGTCCTGCGGCACGCCGCGAACATCTTCGCGCGCGAAGGCCTGCCCCCGGGCGCGATGTCCGCCGAGGACCTCACGGCCCTGGCCGACGAGGCGGCGGCCAGGGCCTAGAAGTCACGTCAGAACGTGCGGTCGCTGCGCCAGGTGGACTGGCTGGACGGGTTGTTCAGGTCGACGGTGAGGCCGGAGAGGCGGCCGTCCGCGCCGCGGGTGCCGGTGTACCGGCCCCGGGGACCGTGGTTCCACTGGACGACGAAGTAGATGTCGTTCCCGGTGACGGCGCCCTCCTGCAGGGTCCCCACGGTGCCGCCGGACGACGTGCTTCCGTAGAGGTTCCCCGCGGCGTCCTGCCGCACGTCGATCCGCACGGTGGCGTTGGTCTGGAAGATGGTCCAGACCCCACTGGCGTTGAAGAACGCCACCGCCCGGGCCTCCCGCACCGCACTCGGTGCACTGGCGGGGGCGGCGTTCGCGGGGGCGGTGAGACCCGCCCCCGCGAGGGACAGGATCAGAGCGGCGGCGGAGGTGGTGAGGAGGCTGCGCGTACGGCGTGACATGGACATAAGCCCTCCAGGGGCGGCCAGGACGATCGATTCCGTTGCGTGGTGCACGGAACCTCACGGCTGGGCTACCCGCGCTTCGCGAAGGCGAGCCCTGGATTCACTCGAACGAGAATCAGGCCGCGGCGAGGAGCGGCACCCCGACGGCCGCCGCGTCGTAGCGGCGCAGCAGCAGGCGGGCCAGCTCGGGAGCCGCGCCGAGCACGTCGGCCACCACGTCCGCCCCGGCGGCCTCGGCGCCCGCCGCGATGCGGTCCGGCAGCCGGCCGGGGGCGATGACGTACGGGGCCACCGCCACCCGGGCGAAGCCCTCGGCGCGCAGGGCCCGTACGGCGTCCTCGGTACGGGAGAAGCCCGGGGGAAAGGCTCCGGAGGCGAACGCAGGCCGCACGGCGCACCAACCGGTGTGCCGCCACTCCCGCGCGGTTTCAGCGATCGCTGCGATCGCCTCCGGGTCTGTGGAGCCGGCGGACGCGAGCACCACCGCGGTGGTGGCGCGGTCCGCCGGGGTGATTCCGGCCTCGGCCAGCCGCAGTTCGAGGGCCGAGAGCAGGAGCGGCGACGGACCGAGGACATCGGCCACGCGCACGCGGAGCCCCGGCAGCCGGGCCGTCGATTCGGCCAGCGCCGCCGGGATGTCGGACTTCGCGTGGAAGGCCCGGGTGAGGAGCAGCGGGAGGGCCACGACCTCTCGTACGCCCGACAGGTGGAGCGAGGACAGGACCTGCCCGACCGTCGGGGCGTTGAAGTCGAGGAACGCGGTCTCCACCCGCACCCCGGGCCGCAGCGCCCGCGCGCGCCGGGTGAGGGCGTGCACGGTCGCGGCGTGCCGCGGGTCGCGGCTGCCGTGGGCGATGACCAGGAGTGCGGGTGCGCCGGTCATGGCGGTCAGCTCTTGACCAGCAGGCCGCGGCTGCGCAGCACCCACCGCTCGACCGGGCTGAAGATCAGCAGGTCGATCGCGATGCCGACGACCAGGATCAGGATGATCGCGAGGAACACGCCCGGCAGGTCGATGTTGTTGCGGCCGTTCTCCAGCAGCTGACCCAGGCCCAGGCCCAGGTCGGGGGAGCTGGCGATGATCTCGGCGGCCATCAGCGAGCGCCAGGAGAAGGCCCAGCCCTGCTTCAGACCGGCCAGGTAGCCGGGCAGGGCGGCCGGCATGACGATGTGCCGGGCCCCGCGCAGGCCGGTGGCGCCCAGGGTGCGGCCGGCCCGCAGGAACAGCGGCGGCACCTGGTCGATGCCGGAGACGAGGCCGTTGGCGATGGACGGGACGGCGCCCAGCAGGATCACCGTGTACATCATGGCGTCGTTGAGGCCGAACCACAGGACGGCCGGGGGCACCCACGCCACGGACGGCAGCGACTGGAGGCCCTGGAGGATCGGGCCGATCGCGGCGCGGACGAACTTCACCCGGGCGACGAGCAGACCCAGCGGGGTGCCGATTGCCAGGGCCAGCAGGAAGCCGAGCAGACCGCGCGAGACGCTGGTCCAGACGACCTCGAGCAGGGTGCCCTTGAGCCACATGTCGGACAGGCTGTCCCAGACCGCGGACAGCGGGGGCAGCTTGGTCTCCTCGGTGACCTTCGCCGCGACGAGGATCTGCCAGACCAGGAGGACGAGGCCCACGGCCAGGAACGGCGGCAGGACCTTCTTGAAGAGGACCTCACGGACGGGGGTGCGGTGGGTCTGGACGGCGTCGAGGGCGTCCAGCCCGGCCTCCAGGCCCGCCAGGTCGTCGGTCTTGCCCTTGGCCGCGACCGTCGGGGTGGTGTCAGTGCTGGCCATGGCGGCGGATCTCCCCACGCAGGTGTTCAGTGATCTCAAGGGACAGCTCCGCGACGTCCGCGTCCTCGATGCGGCGCGGCTGCGGGATGTCCACGGTCCATTCCTTCGCGACCCGGCCGGGCCGCGAGGAGAGCAGGACGACGCGCTCGGCGAGCCGCACCGCCTCGCGGACGTTGTGGGTGACGAAGAGGACGGAGAGGCCCGTCTCGGCCCAGATGCGCGTGAGTTCGCCGTGCAGTACGTCACGCGTGATGGCGTCGAGGGCGGCGAACGGCTCGTCCATCAGCAGCAGCCGGCTGTCCTGGGCGAGCGCCCGGGCCAGGGCCACGCGCTGGCGCATGCCGCCGGACAGCTCGTGCACGCGCTTGCCGTACGCGCCGCCGAGGCGGACCAGCTCCAGCAGCCGCTCGGCCTCCGGCTTGCGATCGGCCTTGGCCACCCCGCGCAGACGCAGGGCCAGTTCGATGTTCTTGCCCGCGGTGAGCCACGGGAAGAGGGCGTGCTCCTGGAACATGAGCGCCGGACGGCCGCCGGGGGTCTCGATGGACCCCGCGGACGGCTTGTCCAGGCCCGCGACCAGGTTCAGCAGGGTGGACTTGCCACACCCCGAGGCCCCCAGGATGGTGACGAACTCTCCGGGAGCGACATCGAGGCTGATGTCGTCCAGGACGAGCTGCGATCCGGCCGGGCCGGAGAAGGACTTCGAGACGTGCTCGATGCGCGCGGCGTGCGTGAGCTGCTCCGCTGCGATGCCCTCGGCAGCCTTGGCAAGCGTGGTGGCCATGGTCGTCACCTCCTGGGTTTGCTGGGATTACGGGATTACTTGGCGCCGAGACCGGCGTCGGAGACCTCGGGCTTGCCGGCGGCCTTCAGGACCTTGTTCAGGAGCGTCAGGTCGTAGATGCCGGCCAGGTCGGGCTGCTCGATGAGCTTGGCCTTGACCGCGTAGTCGGCCTGCGCCTTCAGCGTCGTGGCCAGCGGGTCGTCGGTGACGAGGATGCTCGACCACGCCGGGTCGATGACCTTCGCGTCGAGCGGCTTGCCGCCCTCCGCCGCCAGCTTGGCGTTCGCGGAGGCCTTCGCCTTGTCCGGGTTGGCGTTGATCCACTCGTTGGTCTTCACCGTGCCCGCCAGGACGGCCTCGACCACGTCGGGGTGTTCCTTGAGGAACTTCTGCGACACGATGACGTTCGTGATCACGAACTTCTTGTCGGGCCACAGGGTGGTCTCGTCGAGGAGGACGGAGCCGCCCTCGGAGACCAGCTTGGAGGCCGTGGGCTCGGGCACCCAGGCGCCGTCGATCGAGCCCTGCTTGAAGGCGTCCGGGGTGACCTTGTTGTCCGTACGGACGACGGAGACGTCACCCTTGCCGGACTCCGCGTCGACCGTCCAGCCCTTCTCCGAGATCCAGTTGAGGAACGCGACGTCCTGCGTGTTCCCCTTCTGCGGGGTGGCGATCTTCTTGCCCTTGAGGTCGTCCAGGGTCTTGATCTTGTCCGGGTTCACGACCAGCTTGACGCCGCCGGAGGCGGAGCCGGAGATGATCCGCAGGTTGGAGCCCTTGGACTTCACGTAGCCGTTGATCGACGGCGAGGGGCCGATGAAGCCGATGTCGAGAGAGCCGCCGTTGAGGGCCTCGATCTCGGACGGGCCGGCGTTGAAGGACTGCGGCTTGATCGTGGTGCCGCCCAGTTCCTTCTGGATCAGGCCCTCCTGCAGGCCGACCAGCGCGGTGGCGTGCGTCAGGTTCGGGAAGTACCCGATCCGGACCTCGGAGGCCGAGAGCTTCTTGCCGCCGGTGGCGGCCGCGTTCGCCGGCTTGTCGGCGGTCTTCTCGGCCTGGGAGCCGTAGCCGCAGGAGGCGAGCACGCCGATCAGCAGCGGCAGGGCGGCAGCGGCGACGACGCCACGGCGCAGGGTGGTACGGGTGGTGCGGATGGCAGGCACGGGAGGACTTCCTCTCGTGACGTGGTCATCTCATGACACACGTCTTCGTCTGTGGAGCAAGGGCGGGTACGGCTCGTGGGCGCGAAGGCGGGATGCCGACGGCAATGCGGTCATCGCGCACATCGCGCCACCCCTCCCTGGCCGCTGCCGAGGGCGCCGCTGCCCACGCGGCCGCCCTCCTTCGCGAAGGTGGAGTAGATGTCGGAGGGCATGGGTTAGAAGTCCCACCCTTCTTCATCCGCCTGAACGGTGGTCTCTGCCTTGGAGGCGAAGGACTCGCCGGCCATGCCCGCCGCCAGGGTGGTGCCGTCGGCCGGGTCGATCAGCAGGAAGGACCCGGTGCGGCGCGAGTCGGCGTACGCGTCGAGCGCGAGCGGCTCGGCGGTACGGACGACCACGCGGCCGATGTCGTTGGCCACCAGCTGTCCGGGGTTCGGGTGCTGGGACAGGTCGTCCAGGGTCAGCCGCGAGGGGATCTCCTTGACGATCGCCTTCACCGTGCGCGTCGTGTGCTTGATCAGCACACGGGCGCCCACGGACAGGGGCTGGTCCGCCACGTGGCAGACCGTCGCCTCGACGTCCTGCGTGGTGGCCGGGGCGCTCGCGGACGGCGCGATCAGGTCGCCGCGCGAGATGTCGATGTCGTCCGTCAGGCGCAGGGTCACCGACTGCGGGGCCCAGGCGATGTCGACGCTCTCGCCGAGCGCGTCGATGCCCGCGATCGTGCTCGTACGGCCCGAGGGCAGCACGGTCACGGCCTCGCCGACGCGCAGCACGCCGGAGGCGATCTGGCCCGCGTAGCCGCGGTAGTCGGGGTGCTCGGCGGACTGCGGACGGATCACGTACTGCACCGGGAAACGCGCCGGGCAGGCGGTGAGGTCGTGGCTGACCGGGACGGTCTCCAGGTGCTCCAGCACCGTCGGGCCGCCGTACCAGTCCATGTGGGCGGACGGCTCGACCACGTTGTCCCCGGCCAGGGCCGAGATCGGGATGGCGGTGATCTCCGGGACGCCCAGGTCCGAGGCGTACGCGGTGAACTCCTCGGCGATGGCCGCGAAGACCGACTCCTCGTAGCCCACCAGGTCCATCTTGTTCACGGCCAGCACCACGTGCGGGACGCGCAGCAGCGCGGCGACGGCCGCGTGCCGGCGGGTCTGCTCGATCACGCCGTTGCGGGCGTCGACCAGGACCACGGCCAGGTCGGCGGTGGAGGCGCCGGTGACCATGTTGCGCGTGTACTGCACGTGCCCCGGGGTGTCCGCGAGGATGAACCGGCGGCGCGCGGTGGCGAAGTAGCGGTACGCCACGTCGATGGTGATGCCCTGCTCGCGCTCGGCCCGCAGGCCGTCGGTGAGCAGCGCGAGGTCGGGCGCCTCCTGGCCGCGCTGGGCGGAGACGGCCTCGACGGCCTCCATCTGGTCGGTCAGGACCGACTTGGAGTCGTGCAGCAGCCGGCCGACCAGCGTGGACTTGCCGTCGTCGACGGATCCGGCGGTCGCGAAGCGCAGCAGCGTGGTCGCCGCGAGGTCGGCGAACTGCTCGGTGGTGCTGGTCATTTTTAGAAGTACCCTTCGCGCTTGCGGTCTTCCATCGCGGCCTCGGACATCTTGTCGTCGGCGCGGGTCGCGCCCCGCTCGGTGAGGCGGGAGACGGCGATCTCGGCGATCACAGCGTCCAGCGTGGCGGCGTCGGAGTCGACGGCGCCGGTGCAGGACATGTCACCGACGGTGCGGTAGCGGATGAGACGCGTCTCGGGCGTCTCGCCCTCCTTCGGGCCGCCCCACTCGCCGGCCGTCAGCCACATGCCGTTGCGCTGGAAGACCTCGCGCTCGTGCGCGAAGTAGATCTCCGGCAGTTCGATGCCCTCACGGGCGATGTACTGCCAGACGTCCAGCTCGGTCCAGTTGGACAGCGGGAAGACGCGCACGTGCTCGCCCGGCGCGTGGCGGCCGTTGTAGAGCTGCCACAGCTCGGGGCGCTGGCGGCGCGGGTCCCACTGGGAGAACTCGTCGCGGAGGCTGAACACCCGCTCCTTGGCGCGGGCCTTCTCCTCGTCGCGGCGGCCGCCGCCGAAGACGGCGTCGAACTTGAGCTGCTGGATCGCCTCGGTCAGCGGGACGGTCTGCAGCGGGTTGCGGGTGCCGTCCGGACGCTCGCGCAGCTTGCCCGCGTCGATGTACTCCTGGACGGAGGCCACGTGCAGGCGCAGGCCGTGCTTCTCGACCGTGCGGTCGCGGTACTCCAGCACCTCGGGGAAGTTGTGGCCCGTGTCGACGTGCAGCAGCGTGAAGGGCACCGGCGCCGGCGCGAACGCCTTCAGCGCCAGGTGCAGCATGACGATGGAGTCCTTGCCGCCGGAGAAAAGGATCACCGGCTTCTCGAACTCGCCCGCCACCTCGCGGAAGATGTGCACGGCCTCGGATTCGAGGGCGTCGAGGTGCGACAGCGCGTAGGGCGCGTCCGCGCCGGACTCGGCGTGCACGTGTGCGGCGGTGGTCATGCCAGACCCCTCTCGGTGAGCAGCGCGTGCAGGGCCGAAGCCGACTCCTGCACGGTCTGCGTGTGCGACTCGATACGGAGGTCCGGGGACTCCGGCGCCTCGTACGGGTCGTCGACCCCGGTCAGACCGGAGATCTCGCCCGCCGCCTGCTTGGCGTACAGGCCCTTCACGTCACGCTCGGAGCACACCTCGACCGGGGTGGCCACGTGCACTTCGAGGTAGTTCGTCTCGGCGGCCGCGTGCCGCTTGCGGACCGCCTCACGGCTGTCCGCGAACGGCGCGATCACCGGCACCAGCGCCTTGACGCCGTTGCTCGCGAGGAGCTCGGCGACGAAGCCGATCCGCTGCACGTTGGTGTGCCGGTCCTGACGGCTGAAACCGAGGCCGGCGGAGAGGAACTCGCGGATCTCGTCACCGTCGAGGACCTCCACGCGGTGACCCTCGGCGCTCAGCCGGTCGGCCAGCGCGTAGGCGATGGTGGTCTTGCCCGCGCTCGGCAGCCCGGTCAGCCACACGGTGGCGCCCTGGTCGCTCACGCTCATCTGCTCTGTCTCCGTAAGTTCTTCGCTCGTCGTCATCAGCCGTGCAGTCCGCACTCGGTCTTGCCCCGCCCGGCCCAGCGGCCGGCCCGTGCGTCCTCGCCCTCCGCCACGCGGCGGGTGCAGGGGGCGCAGCCGACGGAGGCGTAACCGTCCATCAGCAGCGGGTTGGTGAGCACGCCGTGTTCCGCGACGTACGCGTCCACGTCGTCCTGGGTCCAGCGGGCGATCGGGGAGATCTTGACCTTCTGCCGCTTCTCGTCCCAGCCGACCACCGGGGTGTTCGCCCGGGTCGGGGACTCGTCGCGGCGCAGGCCCGTCGCCCACGCGTCGTACGCGGTCAGGCCCTCTTCGAGAGGCTTGACCTTGCGCAGCGCGCAGCACAGGTCGGGGTCGCGGTCGTGCAGCTTCGGGCCGTACTCGGCGTCCTGCTCGGCCACCGTCTGGCGCGGGGTGAGGGTGATGACGTTGACGTCCATCACGGCCTCGACCGCGTCGCGGGTGCCGATGGTCTCCTCGAAGTGGTAGCCGGTGTCGAGGAAGACCACGTCCACGCCCGGCATCGCCCGCGAGGCGAGGTGGGCGACGACCGCGTCCTCCATGGAGGAGGTCACGGCGAACTTCTTGCCGAAGGTCTCGGCCGCCCAGGTGAGGATCTCCAGCGCGGAGGCGTCCTCCAGGTCCCGGCCCGCCTGCTCGGCCAGCGCCTTGAGGCCCCCGGCCGTAAGACCCGTGTCTTGAGTGGTGGTCATATCTCGTCCCCTCCAGCGGTGTTCGACGAAGCGCCCCGGGCCAGCAGCCCGAGGTACTTCAGCTGGAAGGCTCGGTTGCAGGCCCTGCATTCCCAGGCGCCGTGACCCGTCTCGTTCGGAAACAGGTCCTCGTCGCCGCAGTACGGGCAGTAGAACGGGGCGGCGCGCTCGCTCACGAGAGGTCCTCGTCCTTCGCGCGGCCGACCCAGGCGGCGAAGCGCTCGCCGTCCTCGCGCTGCTCCTCGAAGCGCGTGACGACCCGCTCGACGTAGTCGGGCAGACCGGCCGAGGTGACCTTGAGGCCGCGGACCTTGCGGCCGAAGCCGGCCTCCAGGCCGAGGGCGCCGCCCAGGTGGACCTGGTAGCCCTCCACCTGGTTGCCCTCGTCGTCCAGGACCAGCTGGCCCTTGAGACCGATGTCCGCCACCTGGATACGGGCGCAGGCGTTCGGGCAGCCGTTGATGTTGATGGTGAGCGGCTCGGCGAACTCCGGCAGGCGGCGCTCCAGCTCGTCGATCAGCGAGGCGCCGCGCGCCTTCGTCTCGACGATGGCCAGCTTGCAGAACTCGATGCCGGTGCAGGCCATCGTGCCGCGGCGGAACGGGGACGGCTTGACCCGCAGGTCCAGCGCCTCCAGCGCCTCGACGACCGAGTCCACCCGGTCCGCCTCGATGTCGAGCACGATCATCTTCTGCTCGGCGGTGGTGCGCAGCCGGCCGGAGCCGTGCTGCTCGGCGATGTCCGCGATCTTGGTCAGCGTGGCGCCGTCGACGCGGCCGACGCGGGGCGCGAAGCCGACGTAGAACTTGCCGTCCTGCTGCTGGTGCACGCCGACGTGGTCGCGCCACTGGCCGCTGGGCTGCTCGGGCGCGGGGCCGTCGGTCAGCTTGCGCTTCAGGTACTCGTCCTCCAGGACCTGGCGGAACTTGGCCGGGCCCCAGTCGGCGACGAGGAACTTCAGGCGGGCGCGGGTGCGCAGCCGGCGGTAGCCGTAGTCGCGGAAGATCGAGATGACGCCCTCGTAGACGTCCGGGACCTCGTCGAGCGAGACCCAGGTGCCGAGGCGGACACCGAGCTTGGGGTTGGTGGACAGGCCGCCGCCGACCCACACGTCGAAGCCCGGGCCGTGCTCGGGGTGGTTCACGCCGACGAAGGCGATGTCGTTGATCTCGTGCGCCACGTCGAGCAGCGGCGAGCCGGAGATCGCGGACTTGAACTTGCGGGGCAGGTTGGAGAAGTCCTTGTTGCCCACGATGCGGCGCTGGATCTCCTCGATGGCGGGCGTGCCGTCGATGATCTCGTCCTGGGCGATGCCGGCCACGGGCGAACCGAGGATGACGCGGGGCGTGTCACCGCAGGCCTCGGTGGTGGACAGGCCGACGGCCTCCAGGCGGCGCCAGATCTCCGGGACGTCCTCGATCCGGATCCAGTGGTACTGCACGTTCTGCCGGTCGGTGAGGTCGGCCGTCCCGCGGGCGAGCTCCTCGGAGATCTCGCCGATGACGCGGAGCTGCTCGGTGGTCAGCCGGCCGCCGTCGATGCGGACGCGCAGCATGAAGTACTTGTCGTCCAGCTCCTCCGGCTCCAGGATCGCGGTCTTGCCGCCGTCGATCCCGGGCTTGCGCTGGGTGTAGAGACCCCACCAGCGCATGCGGCCGCGGAGGTCGTTGGGGTCGATCGAGTCGAAACCCGTCTTGGAGTAGACGTTCTCGATGCGTGTCCGCACATTGAGACCGTCGTCGTCCTTTTTGAACTGCTCGTTGCCGTTGAGGGGCGTGTGGTGTCCGACGGCCCACTGACCCTCACCGCGGTGACGGCCGGTCTTGCGGCGCGCGGCGGCTGCGGGGGCGGCTGCGGGCGTTTCGGGGGTGGCGGCCATGGCGGTACGTCCTTCTTCGGCGGCTCAGGGCAAGGGCAAGGGAGGGGTGCGGCGGCGCGCCCCTGTCACTTCGGCGTCGCTGAGCGGGTGTGGCTGATTGCCGCGCCTTTCGCCGGGGTGGCCGGCGGGCAGGGCGGAATTCGGCCTTCAGGGGACTGCGGTGATCGACACTTCCACGGCGACGATGCCGGGATTGCGGCGATGTGCGGCGGTTGCTGGTTCCGTCAGCAAGCCGGACAGATGGCGCTGGACATGCGGCCGAGGTCGACGTGCCGCCGACTCACCAAGGCAATTCCAGCTCCATTCATGGCGGAAGCGTGTCATGTGCCGATTGGAGGAGTCCACTACTGTCCACGATTCGGACGAACTCGTCCCGAAGTGTGGGACGGCGTGACGGGGGTCACCCCCGTACCCCGGATCGTGGTGCGGATGAGCCGGCCTGCGTGCCTCAACGACCGGGGCTCCGCCCCGCACCCCGCGCCTCAAACGCCGGCGAGGCTGGATGTGTCCGGTGCAACCTGCCCGTGCGCGGAGCACAATCCCAGCCTCGCAGGTGCGGGGACCCATCAGCCTCGCCGGCGTTTGAGGCGCGGGGGCCCGGGGGCGGAGCCCCGCCGGGTTCCGGAGCGGTTCACCCCCGGAGGGGTCAGGCGCCTGGCCAGGGGCCCGGGGTGGGGGTGTCCGGCTTGGACTCGGTTTCCGTCTTGAACAGCTTGAAGCCCCGCCGGAGGTAGTTGTCCATCGCCGTCGGGCCGTCCTGGCTGCACGTGTGCAGCCAGACACGCCGGGTCGGCGCCCGGCCGGGCCACCGCTCCGCGAGGTCCCACGCCCGGGCGACGCCCACCGACAGCAGGTGCCCCCCGATCCGCCGGCCCCGGAAGTCCGGCAGGAGGCCGAAGTAGATGATCTCCACCACACCGTCGTCCTGGGGGTCGAACTCCACGTACCCGGCCGGCGTGCCCCGGTCGTACGCCACCCACGTCTCCACGCCCGGCCGCCCCAGCTGCTCCACCCACTCGGCGCGGGTCAGGGACAGGCGGTCCGTCCAGTGGATGTCGCCGCCGACCGAGGCGTAGAGGAAGCGGCTGAATTCCGGGGAGGGGACCTCCGCCCGGGCGATGGTGATCTCGGGGCCCGGGGGAGTCGCCGGTATGAGGTCCGCCGGAGAGGTCATTTCCAGGGACCAGGTGGTGAGGGTGATGGTGCTCATGCACGTCAGGGAATCACGCCGGGCCCCGAACGGCCCAGACGGGCCCGGATCACCGCCGGTGCGGTGGAGTGCGGAAGGAGCGCCGCCGGGTCCTCGGGGCGGATCAGCTCCACCTCCACGTCCTCCGCGAACCGGTACGGCCGGTGGGTCAGGACGCCCGCCAGGTGGCGCCGTACGCGCGACAGCTCCGCCCGGATCGTCACCGTCCGCGTCGGATCCCCGAACAGTTCCGCCGCCAGCTCGGCCGCCGAGCGGCCCCGCGGGCTCTCCGCCAGCAGGAACAGCAGCTCGGCGTGGCGCGGGCTCAGCTCCTGCGACCAGCTCCCGGCGGCCCCGTACACCGTCGCCGACCAGGATCCGGCCCGGCTGAGGTCGAGGACGACCCGCGTCACCGCCGCGCCCGTACGGTCCTGCGCGATCCGCAGCAGCCAGCCGCCCGGCAGCGGCTCCACCGCGCAGTCCCCGAGCTGCGGCACCCACACCCGGCCGGGCGCGAGCGACTTCGGCAGGGGGACGCGGTCCACGGGGGCCAGGCCCGTCACGGCCGCCGTCCAGCCGTTCGGGTCCACGGCCAGGGCCCGCCCCGGCAGCCGCGCCAGCAGCGGCGCCGCCACCGTCCGCAGCCGCTCCAGCGACTCCAGGTGCCGCACGCGCAGCTCCCGCTCGGCGAGCTTGGCCACCGAGCTCACCCACGCCAGGGTCGCCGGGTGCATGGTGGCCAGCGGCCCGCTGACGTCGACCACGCCCAGCAGCCGCCCGTCCCGCGGGTCCCGTACGGGCGCGCCCGCGCAGGTCCAGTCGTGGTGGCTGGAGACGAAGTGCTCCGCCGAGAACACCTGGACCGGCCGCCGGGCCACCAGCGCGGTGCCCACGCCGTTCGTGCCGACCACGGCCTCGTCCCAGTGGGCCCCCACCGCGAAGCCGAGCCGGTCGGCCTTGCGCAGGATGGAACTGTGGCCCTCCCGCCACAGCAGCCGCCCGTCCGCGTCGGCCACGACCATGATGTGCAGCGCCTCGTCCAGCGCCGGCAGCAGCCCCTCCCGCAATACCGGGAGGATCTCCCGCAGCGGTGAGACGTGCCGGCGCTCCTCGGTCTCGGCGGCCGACAGCATCCTCGAGCGCGCGTCCCGGTCGGGATGCACCCCGACCGCCATCATCCGGCGCCAGGACGCGGCGATCTCCGGGCGCGGTGCGGCCGGCGGCGGGTCCCCGGCCAGCGCGGCCGCCCGTACTCCCTTGAGCAGACGCGCGGCCTCCCGCGCGTCCATGGCCGAGATGCGCGCCACGTCGACCGCGCCGACCGTGCCGTCGGTGGGCTTGGCCACCAGAACCTCCCCGTGCGAACCGGACGTGCGACGGAAGCCGCCCGGACGGTCCGCGAAGACCCGTTCCCCCGAACCCCCGGCGGGCGGCTGCCGGTTCAAAGG
Organism: Streptomyces sp. NPDC088762; assembly: GCF_044750905.1. Lineage (NCBI taxonomy): Bacteria > Bacillati > Actinomycetota > Actinomycetes > Kitasatosporales > Streptomycetaceae > Streptomyces > Streptomyces sp. NPDC088762. Next base: position 376,148 of record NZ_JBIVKT010000004.1, on the reverse strand, counting down.
TTGCAACGCTATGCAACTCTCGCCAAGTCCCGGTCACCCGACCGAAACTGTCCGGACGCCGCACAGCGGCGTGACAGCTCCTCCTCGGGGCTTCTCGGATCAGGGGTGGTGCCGAGTCGGCGCGGCGCCACCCCTGTTCCCGGTCGACGGGCCCGGATCCCGGCTCGGAGGGGTCGTGGGGACCTTGGGGGGTCCCCGGCGTCCCCTCCCTAGCCCGTGATCCGCGCCCGTTCCACGACTCCTCGCAGGTCGAGGCTGTGCGGCAGAGTGCCGAAGGCCGTGCCCCAATCGCCTCCCAGCCGCGAGGCGCAGAATGCGTCCGCCACCTCCGGCGGGGCCCACCGCACCAGCAGCGAGCCCTGGAGCACCAGCGCCATGCGCTCCACCACCCGGCGGGCCCGGGCCTCGATGCCCTCCAGGTCGGCCAGGTCGGTCAGCAGGTCCTTGATGGCCGAATCCAGCCGGTGGTCGGCGCCCCGGGCGAGCCCGACCTCCTCGAGGAAGGCACCCAGCGCCTGCGGCTCACGCTGGAGGGCGCGCAGCACGTCGAGGGCCTGGACGTTGCCCGAGCCCTCCCAGATGGAGTTCAGCGGGGATTCGCGCAGCAGTCTCGGCAGCCCGGACTCCTCGACGTAGCCGTTGCCGCCCAGGCATTCCAGGGCCTCCGCCACCATCGGCGTACAGCGCTTGGTCACCCAGTACTTGGCTGCGGGCACCGCGAGGCGCAGGAAGGCCCTCTCCTGCTCCGTGCCGGCGTCGTAGGCGGCCGCGAGGCGCAGGGTCAGGGTCGTGGCCGCCTCCGACTCCAGGGCGAGGTCGGCGAGGACGTTGCGCATCAGCGGCTGGTTTATGAGCGGTGCTCCGAAAGCAGAGCGGTGCTCCGTGTGGTGGACGGCCTGCGTCAGGGCCTGCCGCATCAGCGAGGCGGACCCGATCACACAGTCCAGCCGGGTCGCCGCCACCATCTCGATGATGGTCCGCACCCCCCGGCCCTCCTCGCCCACCCTCCTCGCCCAGGTCCCGTCGAACTCCACCTCGCTCGACGCGTTCGACCGGTTCCCCAGCTTGTCCTTCAGCCGCTGGATGGCGAAGACGTTGCGCGTGCCGTCCGGCAGCACCCGCGGCACCAGGAAGCAGGTCAGCCCACCGGGCGCCTGCGCCAGCACCAGGAAGCCGTCGCACATCGGCGCCGAACAGAACCACTTGTGCCCGGTCAGCAGGTATTCACCGGACGCGTCCAGCGGCACCGCGGCGGTCGTGTTCGCCCGTACGTCGCTCCCGCCCTGCTTCTCCGTCATCCCCATGCCGAAGAGCACACCGGCCTTCTCTGCGGCCGGCCGCAGCCCTTCCTCGTACACGTGCGAGGTCAGCCGCGGCTCCCACTCGGCGGCCAGCTCCGGATCGGTCCGCAGCGCCGGCACGGCGGCGTGCGTCATCGAGACCGGGCAGCCGTGCCCCGCCTCGGCCTGGGACCACACGAAGAATCCGGCGGCCCGGCGCAGATGCCCCGCCGGCCGCCCCCAGGCGTCCGTGAGCCCGGCGGACACGGCCTGCCCGAGCAGCCGGTGCCAGGCCGGGTGGAACTCCACCTCGTCGATCCGGTTCCCGTACCGGTCGTGCGTCCGCAGCTTCGGCGGATTCTCGTTCGCCTGGGTTCCCCATTCCTGGGCCCGGGCGGAACCCGCCGTACGCCCCAGTTCGGTGAGCTCCGCGCGCACCTCCCCGAGGAGCTCGGGGCCCGCGGGGGCGAGATGACGTTCCACGCCCTCCGTGAGGGCGCGGTCGCCGCCGTAGACGTCGTAGCCCACCAGGGGCGGGGCCTGATTGGTGACTGTGTGGGTGGTGGCTGCCATGCGGATACCGTAAGGACGTGCAGCCAGCAAAAGAAACACCCGAGGGGATCCCAGGACCCCATGGACGGCTCCACCGGGCCCGCGCCCTCTACCGGAACGTCTCCAAACGGAAGATGGGCTGGCTGCTGCTGAAGGACACCGTCAACTCGTGCATCGAGTACCGGATCCTCGGTCTCGCGGCCGAGGCGGCCTTCTTCACGCTCCTCTCCCTGCCCCCGCTCTTCCTCGGCCTGCTGGGGCTCCTCGGCTACGTGGACGGCTGGACCGACACACAGACCGTGGCCAGCATCGAGGAGAACATCCTGGGGGCCGTCGGCACCGTCCTCTCCGACCGCGGCGTCAACGACATCGCCAAGCCCCTCCTCGACGACGTCACCGGCCGCGGCCGCCCGGACCTGATCTCGCTCGGCTTCGCCTTCGCCCTGTGGTCGGGCTCCCGCGCCGTGAACGTCTTCATCGACACCATCACCGTGATGTACGGGCTCGACGGGCACCGCGGGATCGTCAAAACCCGGCTGCTGGCCTTCCTGCTGTACGTGATCGCGCTGCTCATCGGCGCGATCGTGCTGCCGCTGATGGTGGTCGGACCGGACGCGGTGGTCCGGCTGGTGCCCTGGGGGACCGAGGTCATCGCGGTCCTGTACTGGCCGACCGTGACGCTGCTGTCCATCGCCTTCCTGACGACGCTCTACCACGTGTCCGTGCCGGTGCGCTCGCCGTGGATCGAGGACGTGCCGGGAGCGCTGGTGGCCCTCGCGATGTGGGTGCTGGGCTCGTTCCTGCTGCGGATCTACCTGACCAACACCGTGGAGGGGCCGACGATCTACGGCTCGCTGGCCGCCCCGGTGGCCGTCCTGCTGTGGATCGGCATCTCGGCCTTCGCGGTGCTCGTGGGCGCGGCCGTGAACGCGGCCATCGACCGGGTCTGGCCGTCCGTGGCCACGGCGGCGGCCCGCGAGGCGAACGAGCGGGCGCGGGAAGCGGAGGCGGCGCAGCTGATCGCGCGGGCCGCCGCGTGGCGGGCGATGGCGGAGGGCGAGTCGGAGGACGACGAGGACGAGGACATGCCGTCGGAGTTCCCGGAGCGCTGGTCGAGGTTCCTGCCGCCGGAGGACTATTCGTCGCGGCTGCGCAAGCACTGACGCGGGCGAGGGCGCGCCGCTGGTCCCGGCCGGGCGCCGTCGCCGGGGCTCCGCCCCGCGCCCCGCGCCCCGCACCCGCCCCTCACGCCGGCGGGGCTGGAGCCTGCCCGTCGTCAGCCCGTGGGTGCGGGCTCCGGTACGGAGTTTCCGCCCACCTGCCTCGGAGACGGCCTGCGTCGCAATCCGACGGCTGCGCGGGGATTGACGGACCGTCAGACGGAGGAGCAACTTATATCGGAACCCCGATATAACCCCGGGAGCCCCTCTCATGCCACCAGCCGACCCCCCGTCCGGCCCGCCGCACGCACCGGACGCCCCCGGGCCACACCGCGCACCGGAAGCCCCGGTCGGCAGTCCGCCGGAGGCGGGGAGCGACCCCCACCCGCCGAGCCCGCCGCAGCCGTCGCGGCAGGCGGTTCGGAAGTCCGAGACGCGGTCCCGGCTGATCGGCGCCGCCGCCGGGCTGTTCGCGCGCAAGGGCTACCACGCCGTCTCCGCGGAGGCCGTCGCCGAGGCGGCCGGGCGGACCACCGGGGCGCTCTACAGCCACTTCGGCGGCAAGGAGGGGCTGCTGCTGGCCCTCCTGGAGGTCTGGAAGGAGCGGACGGCGGAGGAGCTCGCCGCCGAGATCGCCGGCAGCGCCGACCCGGGGGACCCCGCCGTGCACTTCTCCGCGATGTGGCGCAGCCTCACCCGTCCGCACCCCGAGCACGGCGACTCCTGGCTGCTCCTGGAGGCCGAGCTCTGGCTGCACGGCGCCCGCGGCCCCCTCATCGGCACCCAACTCGCCCAGCGTTACGCCGAGATCCGCGCCCAGCTCGGCGAAGGCCTCGCCGACCGGTCCGCAGCCCCCGGCACCCCGCCCGGCCGCCCGCCCGAGGAGACCGGCGCCCTCGTCCTCGGAGTCCTGCTCGGACTCGCGATGCAGCACCGCCTGGACCCCGACGGCATCCCCGACACCCTCGTCGTCGAAGCACTCGACGCCCTCCTCCGGGCGCCCCGAAGGGAAGTGGACCCGTGAGCCCCACCGGCATCCCCACCGGCGACATCGACCTCCTCGAAGACACCTGGGCCCGCGAGGTCCCGCACGCGCAGTTCACCCGGCTGCGCCGCGAGGACCCCGTCCACTGGCACGAGATACCCGGCCCGGGCCACCAGGACGGCTTCTACGCGATCACCCGCCACGCCGACGTCAAGGCGATCAGCCGCGATCCCGAGCTCTGGTCCACCGAGCTCGGCTCCTTCATGGTCCGCGACCAGAGCCCCGAGTCCCTGGAGAGCCTGCGCCTCGTGCTGCTGGGCATGGACGCCCCGCGGCACTCCCGCTACCGCGCCCTGGTCAGCGCCGGCTTCACCCCCCGGGTGGTACGCCGGCTGGCGGCCCGCATCGGCGAGCGCGCCGCAGCCCTGGTGGACACCGCGGTCGTCCCGGGCCGGGACATGGACTTCGTCTCCGAGGTGGCCGCCTGGCTGCCGATCCAGACGATCTGCGAGATGGTCGGCGTACCGTCGGGCGACGAGCGGCTGATCTTCGACTGGAGCAACCGGATGGCCGGCGGCCAGGATCCGGAGCTGTCCGCGGGCCGCCACGACAGCGACCTCGCGGCCGCCGAGATCTACGCCTACTGCGACGCGCTGGCCGCCGAGCGGCGCGCGCACCCCCGGGAGGACATCCTCTCGACCCTCGTCCACGCCGAGGTGGGGGGCGACCGGCTCAGCCCGCACGAGATCAGCATGTTCTTCGTGCTGCTGTGCGTCGCGGGCAACGAGACCACCCGCAACCTGCTGTCCGCCACCCTGCTGGCCCTGGCCGAACACCCGGCCGCCCGAGCCGAACTGGCCGCCTCGCCGCAGGACGAGGCGCTGTGGGCATCCGCCACGGAGGAGTTCCTGCGCTGGGGCGGCTCGATCCACAACTTCCGCCGCACCGCCACGCGGGACACCGTCCTGCGCGGGCGCCGGATCGCGGCCGGCCAGAAGGTGGTCACGTACTACACCTCCGCCAACCGGGACGAGGAGGTCTTCACCGACCCCTTCGCCTTCGACATCCGCCGCACCCCCAACGACCACCTCGCCTTCGGCGGCGGGGGCCCGCACTTCTGTCTGGGCGCCGGCCTGGCCCGTACGCAGATCAAGGCACTGATCCGCGAACTGCTCGCACGCCACCCCGACGTCGAACTCACCGGCCGGGTCCGCCGGCTCCGCTCCGACTTCATCAACGGCATCAAGTACCTGCCCGTACGGTTCGATTAGAGCGTCAGCGTTCGGAGAGTTCCGACGGCGCCTCCTGGACCACCCAGCCGTTGCCGTCCGGGTCCTCGAAGGAGAGGAAGGAGTTCCAGGTGTCGCCCTTGCCCTCCGCCCAGCCCGTCGGGCCGAGGTGGCGGACCGGGGACACCGCCACCCCTCGGGAGACCAGCTCGTCCCGGGCCGCCTCGATGTCCGTGACGCAGAGCTGGAGGCCCTGCAGGGTGCCCGGGGCCATCCTCCCCGTGCCGGGCATCGGGGGCAGGCCGTGTTCCAGCGCGATCGAACACCGCGAGCCGGGAGGGGTCAGCTGGATGATGCGGACACCGGAGGCGACCTCGTCGTCGAGGTCGACCTTGAAGCCGACCTTGTCGGCGTAGAACTCCTTCGCCCGGTCAAGGTCGGTGACAGGGACCAGAACGACTTCGAGCGTCCAGTTCACGGCAGTTCTCCTCGGGAGTGCGACAGCGCCAGGGCGGATCCACGGTCGCCCACGGAACGGCCGTCGCGCACGCCGAAACGCCCGTCGCCGAGGAATCGCCGAAAAACAATTGGCCCCGAGGGGAAGGAGCTTGTTACGGTGGGTCCGTTCCCGCCGATCGGCCGGAACACCGGCGCGTGCATGACCCGGAGGTGAGTTCATTGATGACTGTCGTTGCGCAGGGCGCTGCCCGCACTCAGAAGACCATCAATGTCACTTCCGTGGTCTCCGGCTGACCTCACACTTCTCCGCGCGCCGCCGAGCGGGCGCGCGTACTGCCGGGGCCACCCTGTGAAGGGTTCCCCTTGTCTCACTCCTCTTCTTTCCCGCAGGCCCCGCTCTCGCACGCCCTCACCCCCTTCGGCTGGGACGACGCGTGGGCGGCCGAGTTCACCCCGTACGCGGAGCAGGGCCTCCTGCCCGGCCGGGTCGTACGCGTCGACCGCGGTCAGTGCGACGTCATGACCGCGGACGGCATCGTCCGCGCCGACACCGCCTTCGTCACCCCGCACGACCCGCTTCGGGTCATCTGCACCGGCGACTGGGCGGCCGTCGAGGCGTCCGGCAACCCGCGCTACGTGAAGGCGTACCTGCCGCGCCGGACCGCCTTCGTACGGTCCACCTCCTCACAGCGGTCCGAGGGGCAGATCCTCGCCGCCAACGTCGACCACGCGATCATCGCGGTCTCCCTCGCCGTCGAACTGGACCTGGGGCGCATCGAGCGCTTCCTGGCCCTGGCGTGGGAATCGGGGGCGCAGCCGCTGGTCGTCCTCACCAAGGCGGACCTGGTCCCGGACCCGGCGACGCTGGGCCACCTGGTCCAGGACGTGGAGACCACCGCCCCCGGGGTCCAGGTCCTCCCCGTCTCAGCCGTCACCGGAGAGGGCACGGACATCCTCGCCGCCGTCCTCGGGAGCGGTACGAGCGTGCTGCTCGGCATCTCGGGCGCCGGCAAGTCCACGCTGGCCAACGTGCTGCTCGGGGCCGACGTGATGGAGGTCCAGGAGGCCCGCGAGGTCGACGGCAAGGGCCGGCACACCACGACCACCCGCAACCTGCTCGCCCTGCCGGGCGGCGGCGTCCTGATCGACACGCCCGGGCTGCGGGGTGTCGGGCTCTGGGACGCCGAGGCCGGGGTGGGGCAGGTCTTCTCGGAGATCGAGGAGTACGCGGAGCGGTGCCGCTTCCACGACTGCGCGCACGAGGCGGAGCCGGGGTGCGCGGTGCTGGGGGCGGTGGAGGCCGGGGCGCTGCCGGAGCGGCGGCTGGAGAGCTACCGGAAGCTGTTGCGGGAGAACCAGCGGATCGTGGCGAAGACGGATGCGCGGCTGCGGGCCGACCTCCGGCGGGACTGGCGCCTGAAGTCGGCCCAGGGCCGCGCCAATTACGCCGCGAAACGAGGCGGCCGCCCCTGACCCCGCGGGGCCCCGACGCCACCACGCTGGACCAGCCCCCGGCCCCCTGCGCCTCAAACGCCGGCGGGCTGGGTGGCTCCGCCTCCCGGCGGGGCTGAAGCCGGGGCCGGGGCCCAGGTTTCGGCCGCGGCACCGTCGCCGGGGACCAGCCCCCGGCCCCCCGCGTCTCAAACGCCGGCGGGGCTGGGTGGGTCCGCCTCACTCGCCGGCGGGGCTGAGGTCGGGCTCCGGCTCAGGTTTCGGCTGCGGCGCCGTTGCGGGGGCCAGCCCCCGGACCCCCGCGCCTCAAACGCCGGCGAGGCTGGGTGGGTCCGCCTCAATCGCCGGCGAGGCTGGATGTGGCTGCCTCAAACGCCGGCGAGGCTGGATGTGGCTGCCTCGATCGCCGGCGGGGCTTGGTGGGTCCGCGCCCGGGGTCTTTGAGCCGCACCTGACAGCGCATGCCGGCCGAATCCAGCCCCGCCGGCGTTTGAGGCGCGGGGTGCGGGGCGGAGCCCCGGTTGGTGACCCGCACTGGCGTGCCCGGCCTGGCCTGACCCGTGGTGGCGGGGCGCCATGCCGGCCCAAATCCAGCCTCGCCGGCGTTTGAGGCGCGGGGTCCGGGGCGGAGCCCCGGCAGCGGTGGCGCACCCGGCCCGGGGGCGGGGGTCAGACCCCCGCTGCGACCGAGGCGAGCCAGGCGGCCACCACCAGGAGGCAGGCGAAGAGTTCCACCAGCACGCTCGTCCCCACCGCCCGCATCACGGCCCGTACCGACGCCCACGCCTCACCATGCGTCCCCAGGCGCAACCGCTCGCACACGTAGATGCCGCCCATGAAGCCCGGCACCGCCCCCACCACCGGAACCAGCACGAAGCCCAGCACCGCGCCGGTGCCGGCGTAGACCGCCATCCGGCGGGTGACGCCCACGCCCCGCAGCCGCCGGGGCGGGAGCTGCCACTTCACCACCTGTACCACCAGCAGCAGGGCCGTCGCGGCGACCAGCAGGGCCCACGCCGGTGCCGACCGTTCGTGCAGCGCCCACCACATCAGCCCCGCCCACACCAGCAGGGTGCCCGGCACGCCTGGCACCAGCACCCCGACCACTCCGAGCAGCAGCACCACCCCCACCAGGAGCAGCTGCGGCAGATCCACATGCCCAGCGTGACCGACCAGGGGCTATCGGGCCACCCAGCCCCGTTCGTACGCGTGCCAGCCCAGCTGGAGCCGCGTCGTCACCCCGGACAGCTCCATCAGCCCCTTCACCCGGCGCTGTACCGTCCGCAGCCCCAAGTCCAGGTGCTTGGCCACGCTCGCGTCCGTCATCCCCGCCAGCAGAAGGGTCAGGACCTCCAGGTCCGTGGCGTCCGGACAGCCGTCGGACTCCTCCGGCGCGCCGGTCGCGCCCAGCCGCAGCGGCAGCGACTCCCGCCACACCGCCTCGAACAGGCCCATCAGGGACTCCAGCAGCCCCGACGCGTGCACCACCAGCGCCGCCGGCTCCGCGCCGCGCTTGGTCAGCGGGACCATGGCGAGGGTCCGGTCCGCGATCACCAGCTTCGTCGGGACCTCGCCCGTCACCCGGACCCGTTCCCCCCGGGCCAGCGCGGTCGACGCCTCGCGCATGCCGCCCGGCCCGGTCAGCACCTCCCGCTCGATGACCACCCGGTACGCAACACCGCGTACGGAGGCCCGTTCCTCCGCCTCGTTGTCGGGGCCCGTCACCACCTGCGGGCGGCCGCTGACCAGCGCGCACACCTCCTCCACCGCGCCCAGCTGGAGCTGGTGGAAGCGGTGCGCCACCGCGCTCGCGCCCGTGACCACCTCCACCAGGTCGTGCACGGCCGGCTCGGAGGCCTCCGCCCGGTACTCCTCGGCCAGCAGGGCCGCCGCCAGCTCCGCCTGCTCCAGCTCGTGCCGCTGCTGGGTGAGGAGGGCCCCGAGGGCGACCCCGGGCGGCGCCGCCACCCAGCGCCCCGGCCGCGCCGAGGACTGCGCGGCCAGCCCCTGCCGCTCCAGGTGCCGCAGCGCCCGTTCCGTCTGCGGCACCGGCAGCGCAAGCCGGTGCGCCAGGTCCGGCACCTCTGCAGCACCCAGCGCCACCAGAGCCCGGTACGCGGACTCCTGGCCCTCGTCCAGGCCTATCGCACCCAGCAACGCGTCCACCCACCCTCATCGCAGCGCCTGGCGGGAAGCGGCCACGGCGCAAACCCGCCGCGGACATCATCGCCGCACGCCCCACCGCTCTGCCAGGGTGACGCCACCGCGGCACCAACATCCGCCGGCCGTAAGCCCCTTGTGCGGCGGCTTTGCCGTGTATCGCCGCAGTTGGCCGGAATTCACCTGGGGAGAGCGATGCGCCCGATATCGCGTACGGCACTGGGCACGGCCACCGCGGCCGTCCCGGCCGTCACCGCCGTGGGCCGCGCCATAGGGCCCGTCTGGGGAGGTGCCGCTTGCGGCGACCCCGAGGGAAGCCGCAGTTTTTAAGCATGTTCAAATAACTGACGTGCGGCCGCAGGCTGGACATCCAATCTCTGGGGAGAGGTCTGCGGACATGCGTGGATGGCGGGCGATGGTTCTCGCGGTAACCGGGGTGGTTCTCACAGCGTCTTGCGGGTACGGCGCAGCCGTCCACGCGGCGGTGATTCCGCAGGAGCAACTGGTAGGGACGTGGACCAGCCCAGCAGGGACGACCCTGACCTTCTCGCAGGATCACACCTTCACCGGAACGGGATTCGACAAGGTCAAAGCGATGGCTGCCTGCGCCCAGCCCGAGACGCTGTCCCATGGCCGCTGGGCCTTCTACGGCAGCCCCAACGGTGACGGCCTCATCCTCCCGGACGAGACCGCCACACGCGGCAATGACCTTCGGCTGTCCTTCACCGAGAATCCGACGTGCACGGTGTGGGTCTACCTCTACGGGGACTTCGGAGATACAGAGGACCCCAGCATGTGCCCTACAGAGGACCCGGACGCGGGGTGTCCTCCTGGCGGCTACCTGAAGCGGACCGAGGCCGGCACCCGCTCCTGACACCTTTCGACACCGGGGCACCCGCGCTCCTGCCGGGCCACAATCGCACCAACAGACAGGCCGGCCCGGACCCCTCGAGCACCGGGGCCAGACAGGGATACCGCACGATTCGCATGACGCTCCCGCCGGCTTCCGTCAACGCGGCGCGCAGCGCCCCGCCCGCACCCCGCGGCGCCGACCGCTCCCTCGTCCTCGGCTCCATCACAGCCGTAGCGCTCGCCACCGACAAGGAGCAGGCCGCCGGCTACGACGGTTCGTGATCGCCGCCGGCTACTCCGGACCCGGCAACAACACCGTCTCCTCGCCCGGTTGCGCGGCCCCCGTGCTGACCGTCGGCGCCGTCGACCGGGACGACACGACGGCCGTCTTCTCCAGCCGGGGCCCCGCGGGAGCCCGGCACACCCTCAAGCCCGAGATCTCCGCACCCGGCGTCGGCATCTCGGCCGCCGCCATGGGCGGCCGCGGGGTGTACGCCTACCAGTCCATGTCCGGCGCCTCCATGGCCACCCCGCACGTCGCGGGCGCCGCCGCCCTCGTCAAGCAGCGCCACCCCGAGTGGACCGCGCAGCAGGTCAAGGCCGCCCTTGTCGGATCCGCCAATACGGCCGTCCCCGGGCACGACCCCGGCACGCTGGACCTCGCCGTCGAGAAGGTCACCGGAAACGACGGCTCCGCCGTCCGCAGCCGGATCGCCCGCCTCGACCGGCGCACGGTGACGGTCCCGGCCGGCGCCACCGTCAGGGTGCCGCTCACCCTCGAGCCGGCGGCCAAGCTGGAACGCTCCCAGTACGGCGATGTGACCGGCGGTGTCGTTGCCACTGCGAACGGCGTGCGCGTCTCTCGGCCGCTCCCAGGTCGAGGTGAAGAAGGACACCACCCTCGCGCTCGACGCCCGCCGCCATGGGCGGCCGTACGATCCGCGGCTTCTACGCCTCGGTCCAAGGCCGCGCCACGGACGGCGGCTTCGAATCGGCAGCTACTGGCGGGCGGCCGCGCCGCTGGTTCCGAACTGAAGGCCGTCGGCGGCTCCGGCCCCGCACCCGTTCACCGCGTCCACCGGCCGCGACAACCCCGACGGAACCGGCAGCGTGCCACCGCGGTCGTGAACCCGCCGGAGCCGGCGGCAAGCCGGTGTCGCTGAAGGTCGAACTGACCGACGCGGACGACGCCTCGGTCACCCGGACGGTCGTGCGGGCGTACGACGTCCGCTGGTTCGTACGGGTTGCGGGAGGAGGGTTCGCCGGGCGGTGGTCCGGCGGACCCTTTTCGTGCGTTCGACGTTTTCGGCCCGTGCGGGAGGCCCAGAATGAGGTCATGAGTCAGCAGGGCGCGGGCGCGGACGACTGGTGGCAGAAGCTCTACGAGGACCCCGACGCGGGACCGGAACCCGACCCGGGGGACACCCTGGACAACCGGTTCCGCTCGGCGTCGGGCCTGACCGCGGACCCGGCCGCCGGGCCGCCGGAACCCCCCGTGCCGCCGCCGCCTCCCCTGCCGCCGGAGCCGCCGCAGGCCACGCTCCCGAGCCCCCGCCCGGAACCTCCGTCCTCCCCGCCGCTGCCACCGGAACCGCCGGTGGCCCGTGATTCCGCCCCGCCCGCCCGGGAACCGCTGCCGGACGCCGGCCGCCCGGAGTCTGCGCCGCCTCTTCCCGCGTCACCGCCTCCACCGACACCGCCACCGCCGCCGGGGGCGGACGCCGGCCGTTCGGAGTCTGCGCCGCCCCTGCCACCCCCGCCCCCGCCCGCCCGGCCCGCCGAGGCCGGGCCGGGCGCGCCCGCGCACGGGCTGGTGCCGGGGCCCCGGAGCGCGCCGGGTCCGGGAGGTCCCGTCGGCCCGTCGCCGCGCGATCCGCGGGCCGGGGGCGCCACCGGGTACGCGCTCGGCAACGTGGACGTGCCGCCGGCGGAGCCGGCCGGGCTGCCGGCCCGGCGGTGGGAGGCGCCGCCCGAGGAGGACCCGACCCGGGAGCTGTCGGAGCCGCCACCGGGCCCCGTACCGCAGCCGGCGGCGCCCGAGCGGCGGCCGGAGGTGAGCCACCTCGGCGACCGGGCGCCCACCTATGCCGCCGAGCCCGGCGCGCTTCCCGCCGCCGACCCCGCCGCCTTCGACGGCTCGACGGGACTGACCCACGACACCGTCCTGGAGGGCGCCCGCTACGGCACCTACACCCTGCGCGCCGCCTCCGTACGCGGGGACTCCGCCCGCTTCCGCGGCGAGGCCCGCCGGGACTTCCTGCTCACCGCCCGCTTCGGCGGCGGCGACGGCGCCCTGGTCCTGGTGGCCCTCGCCGGCGGCGACCGGGCCGCCCCCGGAGCCGCCGCGGCCGCCGCCGAGCTCTGCCACACCGTCGCGGCGGCCGTCGGGCGCAGCCAGGAGCGGCTGGCCGACGACATCCTCTCCGGACACCGCGACGCCCTGCGCTCGGGCCTCCAGCGCCTCACCGACCGCGGCTACGGCCGACTGCGGGCCCGCGCCGCCGAACTCGGCCTCGCCGAAGAGGCGTACACCGCCGGACTGCGCGGGCTGCTGCTCCCGGTGGACCCGCGCTGCCGGACCCGGGTCAGCTTCGGTGCGGGAGCAGGCGGTCTGTTCCGGCTGCGCGGCGGCCGGTGGGAGGACCTGGAACCCGCCGGGCCGCCCGCGCCGCCGGAGGCGGCCGACGCCCCCGCGGGCAGCGGCTTCCGGTTCCGCGCCTCCGTGGCCCGCCCCGGCGACACCCTGCTGCTCTGCTCCGGCGGCCTCGCGGACCCGATGCGGGAAGAGGGTCTGCTCCCGGCCGAGCTCGCCGCCCGCTGGGCGCAGGCCGAGCCGCCCGGCCTGGCGGCGTTCCTCGCCGACACCCAGCTCCGCCTCAAGGGGTACGCCGACGACCGGACGGCCGCCGCGGTCTGGGAGGCGTAACCGCGCGGACCGTGCATGGATGGAAGGCGCAGACGGCAGCGGAGCGGACAGACTCGAGCCGCGGACCCGAACCGGAAAGGGCGCCCTTCCATGGCCAAGCAGAACGTGGCGGAGCAGTTCGTCGACATCCTCGTGCGCGCCGGCGTGCGCCGGATGTACGGAGTCGTCGGCGACAGCCTGAACCCGGTCGTCGACGCGATCCGCCGTACGGGTGGCATCGAGTGGATCCAGGTCCGCCACGAGGAGACGGCGGCCTTCGCGGCCGGCGCGGAGGCCCAGATCACCGGCCGCCTCGCCGCCTGCGCGGGCTCCTGCGGCCCCGGAAACCTGCACCTGATCAACGGCCTCTACGACGCCCACCGCTCGATGGCCCCCGTCCTCGCGCTCGCCTCGCACATCCCCTCCAGCGAGATCGGCCTCGCCTACTTCCAGGAGACCCACCCCGACCAGCTCTTCCGCGAGTGCAGCCACTACAGCGAGCTGATCTCCAACCCCCGCCAGATGCCCCGGCTGCTGCAGACCGCCGTACAGCACGCCATCGGCCGCAGCGGCGTCAGCGTGGTCGCCCTGCCCGGGGACATCGCCTCGCTCCCCGCCCCGGAGAAGGCCGTCGAGCACGCGCTCGTCACCGCCCGGCCGAGCGTGCGCCCCGGCGAAGGGGAGATCGAGAAGCTGGTCCGGCTCGTCGACGAGGCGGACAGGATCACGCTCTTCTGCGGCAGCGGCACCGCCGGGGCGCACGCCGAGGTGATGGAGTTCGCCGGCCGCGTCAACGCGCCCGTCGGGCACGCCCTGCGCGGCAAGGAGTGGATCCAGTACGAGAACCCGTACGACGTCGGCATGAGCGGACTGCTCGGCTACGGCGCGGCCTACGAGGCCACCCACGAGTGCGATCTGCTGATCCTGCTCGGCACGGACTTCCCGTACAACGCCTTCCTCCCCGACGACGTGAAGATCGTCCAGGTGGACATCCGCCCCGAGCACCTCGGACGGCGCTCGCAACTGGACCTCGCCGTCTGGGGGGACGTACGGGAGACCCTGCGCGCCCTGAACACCCGGGTGAAGGCCAAGACGGACCGGCGCTTCCTGGACCGGATGCTGAAGAAGCACGCGGACGCGCTGGAAGGGGTGGTCAAGGCCTACACGCGCAAGGTGGAGAAGCACACGCCGATCCACCCCGAGTACGTGGCGGCGGTGCTCGACGAACTCGCCGACGAGGACGCCGTGTTCACCGTCGACACCGGTATGTGCAATGTGTGGGCGGCGCGCTATCTTTCCCCGAACGGCAAGCGGCGCATCATCGGCTCCTTCAGTCACGGCTCCATGGCCAACGCCCTCCCGCAGGCCATCGGCGCACAGTTCACCGACCGGAACCGTCAAGTGGTGTCGATGTCGGGTGACGGCGGTTTCTCGATGCTGATGGGAGATTTCCTCACCCTGGTGCAGTACGACCTGCCCGTCAAAGTGGTCCTGTTCAACAACTCATCTCTCGGCATGGTCGAGTTGGAGATGCTGGTTTCCGGCCTGCCGTCGTACGGAACGACGAACGCGAATCCCGACTTCGCGGCGATCGCCCGCGCGGCGGGTGCGTACGGGGTCCGCGTGGAGAAGCCCAAGCAGCTCACAGGGGCTCTGAAGGACGCCTTCCGGCACAAGGGGCCAGCTCTGGTGGATGTGGTCACCGACCCCAACGCCCTGTCGATTCCCCCGAGGATCAGCGCCGAGATGGTGACCGGTTTCGCACTTTCCGCCAGCAAGATCGTGCTCGACGGCGGAGTGGGCCGGATGATCCAGATGGCTCGATCCAACCTCCGCAACGTACCGAGGCCGTAAGCCCGCAGGAGTGCGGAACGGCCCGCAGGGCATGCATCCCGTAGCTCTGTTCGAGAACGAAGGAACGCGGGAGGTACACCGCCGTGCGGGTGGGGGCGAAGACGGGGAAGCTGGAGAAAAGAGGGAGGCCGGTACCGCGTGAGCCTTCGGCCGAGAACCGGCAGGAGATCAGGCACGAGATCAGGCGGAGCGTGCGACGCGCCGATCTGAGAGCGGTGGGAGAGATCCGCCGGGCCCTGAGGGACTTGATGCGGCACCGGTGCGCGGCGGAAGCGGCCGAGGTGGCGGAGCTGCTGATCACCGAACTCGTCACCAACGCCCTCGTCCACACCGAACAGGGCGCGGAGGTGTCCGCCAGCCTCGCCGCCACCCGCTTACGGGTCGAGGTCCGCGACTTCGCCACCCGCCTGCCCCGGCCGCACGTACCGACCGCCGACGACGGTACGCACGGCAGGGGACTGGTGCTGGTGCAGACGCTCGCCGACGCCTGGGGCGTGGACACCGACGCGGACGCGGACGCGCCGGCCCGCGGCAAAGTGGTCTGGTTCGAGCTGGACGGAGGGCCCGCCTGAAACAGGCGGGCCCTCCGGGCCGAGCGGGCGGGACCTGTCAGCCGAACTGCTGCTCCAGGTCCTTCAGCTTGCGCTCCAGTGAGTCGAGCCGGGGAATGGTCTGGGTGTCGTCCTCGGCGGTGAGGTCCACCGTCCGGGGGCCGGTCGCCTCAGCGGACTCGGTGTGGGTCACGGCCTGCAGGGAGGGCCTTCGGCGCAGGGGCAGCTGTCCCGATTCCGGTATGGCCGGCTCCGCGCCGACCGGCGCGGAGCCCGCTCCCTGGGTCAGTTCCGGCAGGTCGACCTGACGGGCGCGGGCCCGCCCGAACGCGCGGTGCTGCCGGCCCAGTGCCTTGATGTGGGCGCGGTCCAGACGGTGCTGCTCCCGCCTGCGGTGCCGGTCGTTCTCCTTCTCCTTCTTGTCCTCGCGGACCTCGTCCACGGCCTCGTCGAGGGTGCGCACCCCCTCCAGCAGCATGAGGGACCACGCGCCGAAGGTCTCCCGGGGCGCCCGCAGCCAGCGGACCATCCGGATCTGCGGCAACGGCCGCGGGATCAGGCCCTGTTCGCGCAGCGCCGCCCGGCGGGTCTGCTTGAGGGCGCGGTCGAAGAGGACGGCCGCCGAGAGCGACATCCCCGCGAAGAACTGCGGAGCCCCGTCGTGGCCCATCCCGCGCGGCGCGTGCACCCAGTTGAACCAGGCCGCCGCGCCCGCGAACAGCCAGACCAGCATGCGCGAGCCGAGGGCCGCGTCGCCGTGGCTGGCCTCGCGGACGGCGAGCACCGAGCAGAACATGGCGGCGCCGTCGAGACCGAAGGGAACCAGGTACTCCCAGCCCCCGGAGAGGTTGAGGTTCTGCCGGCCGAAGCCGACCAGTCCGTGGAAGGAGAGCGCGGCGGCCACCGCCGCGCAGCAGAAGAGCAGCACGTACGAGGCGGTCCCGTAGACGGCCTCCTTGCGCCTGCGGCGCTCCTCGCTGCGCTCCCAGCTGTCGTCGGCCGCGGCCTTCTCGCTCTCGCGCCTGCCACGGGCCAGCACCGCAACTGCCGCAAGCACGCCCAGGATCAACAGGCTGCCGGGCAGCAGCCAGTCCAGCGATATGTCGGTCAGTCTCATGCGGATGTCCTTGCCTCGCGTCTGCGGCTGTGCGGCTTTCCGGGCGCCATAGTGGCGCAGCCGGCCGGCCGGACACGCGGGTTTCGGGGCAAGTGGACGCCATCGGGGGGCGGGGCCCGCCGGATAGGGTGTTGTCCGTCGAACTGGCGTATGCAGAACCTGAGTTGAGTTCGATTACGGTCACCCCTGGGGGTGGGTTCAGTCGGCGGCGGCCGCCGTGAGCCGGGTGACGCGGTCCGCGTCGCAGGTGCGGGGGCAGGTGACGCAGGTGTCCTGCGGCCGGACCGTGTAGAAGAGGCAGCAGCTAGCCCGGTCCCGCGTGGGCAGCTCCGTGCCGTCCGGACCGGCGAGCGTACGGAACCCCGCGCCGCCGGTGTAGGGGGCCGTCGAGCCGGGCAGCAGCGCCTCCAGCTCGGCGATGGCCCGCTGCTCCTCGCCGAGCAGCCGGCCGACGTACCAGAGGCCCTCGGTCACCTCGTCGGTCACCATGCCCCACAGGGCGCGGCGGCCGCGCCGCATCCGCGGGCCGAAGCCCTCCAGTACGGGTCCGAGATGCTGGGCCACCGCGGCGCGCACCTCCACGCGCAGGGCCTCCTCGTCGGGCACGACCCGCGCCCCGGGGAGCGCGGCCGCCGGATCGTCCGGGAGGCAGGCGAACGCGGCGACGTGGACGGCCATCCGGCCCAGGGTCCGGTGGAAGGCCACGTCGGCGGCCGCGAAGCGGGGGACCCGCCGGTGCAGGAACCAGGGGACGGTGATCAGCAGGCAGGCCGGCCAGGCGTACCGGTGCAGCCCGAAGCCCGCCACCACGTCGGGGCGGCCTCGGCGGCCGTGGTCCTCCAGGACCTGGGCGTCGTCCCAGGCGAGGAAGGCGTCCAGGGCCGCCCCGCCCGCCGCGAGCTCGTCCGCGCCGACCCACCCCGCTCCGCGCGGGGCCGGTTCCCGCGCGGACCGCTCGGCCACCCGCAGCCCGCCGAAGACCTCGGCCAGGCGGGCGTACGCGGGCGCCACGGGGGAGGCGGGGAGGGCCGGGCCGGTGGGGGAGCCGGCGGGAGGGACGGCCGTGACGGTCATGCGGGACCACCGAATCGAAGCGCGCGATCGTTAAGAGGTAAGCCTAACCTTACTTGATTGCGGGTCGTATTCTGGGGCAGGCCGAGACCCCGTAGGAGGACCGAGTGCACGACACGGCCCGAGCGGGGATCCCGGAACCCCGGAAGGTGCTGCGCCATTCGGTGCGCGGCCAGGTCCTCGACGCGCTGCGCGCGGCGCTGGTCGACGGGGAGCTGGTACCGGGGGAGATCTACTCGGGTCCGGCCCTGGGGGAGCGCTTCGGCGTTTCCGCGACCCCCGTGCGCGAGGCGATGCAGCAGCTGGCGCTGGAGGGGGCGGTGGAATGCCTCCCGAACCGGGGCTTCCGCGTCGTGTCACGGACGCCGCGCGAGCTGGCCGAGCTGGCGGAGGTACGGGCCCTGCTGGAGGTCCCCGTCATGCTGAGGCTCGCCCGGGCCGTGCCGGCGGCCACCTGGGAGGCCCTGCGGCCGGCGGCGGCCGCCACGGCCGAGGCGGCGGCGCGGGGCGACGTGCCCGGCTATGCGGAGGCGGACCGGGCCTTCCACCGCGAGGTCCTCGCCCTGGCCGGCAACGCGCAGCTGGTGGCGGTGGCCGAGGAACTCCACCGCCGGGCCCAGTGGCCCCTGCCCGGCGCCCCCCGCGTTCGGCGCGCCGACCTCGTCGCCGACGCGGCGGAGCACTCGGCCCTGCTGGAGGCCCTGATCGCCGCCGACCTCCCGGTGGTCGAGTCCCTGATCCGGGAACACTTCGCCGGCGCCCCCGCCTGATCCGTGAGAGACCCCTGGGGAGTGTCGTCAAAGTGGCGCCGGCCGCCCGCCGGCCAGGCGGGACTACGACGACACGACTAGGCCGGCGCGGGTGCCAGTTGGTCCGCCAGCCAGGTGGGGATGCCGCCGAGGAGGTGGAAGAGGCGGCGGGCCTCGGCGCGCAGCCGTGCGGCCTCGGGTTCCGGCTCGACTTCCGCCAGGGCGGCCAGGGCCGGGGCGGTGCCGACCAGGAAGCCCAGGTCCTCCCGGATGCGGAGGGACTCCGCGAAGCCCTTGCGCGCCTCCGTCACCTCGCCGTCCCGCAGGGCCAGCGCGGCCAGGTGCCGCCAGGTGAAGGACAGCAGCAGCGTGTCGCCGTGGGCCTCCGCCCCCGCATGGGCCCGCCGGTACGCCGGACCGGCCGACTGCGGGGCGTCCGTCAGGTGCTCGGCGACCAGGCCCCGGCGGAAGTCCAGCAGCGGGCGGGTGCGGGATCCCGGTGACAGCAGGGCCGCCGCCCGGCCCAGGGCGGAGCGGGCCTCGTCGGCCCGGTCCCGGACGCCGAGCACGGTCGCCGCGTACGCCAGCTGCCCGCGCTCGCACGCGGCCGCGCCCCGGTCGTCGTCGTCCTGTGCGACCGCCTCGGCGACCCGCAGCGCGTCCTCGGCCTCCGCCCAGCCCTGCCCCGTGAACAGGCACCGCTCGACCAGCAGCGCGGTCCGCTGCACGGCGGCGCCGGCCTGGACGGGTCTGTCCGCGTGCGGCGTCAGCAGCGCCGCGGCGTCGGTCCAACAGCCGCGCGAGCGCAGCCGCCATATCGCCCGCTGGAGGGGGTCGTCTCCCCCGGTAGTTCCGGCACTCGACATGGCGGTATCCGCCACATTGCCCTCCCCAAAGCAACCAAGCAGCACGTCGTTGAGCCCTGGGGCGAAATGAGAGCACGGATCGGCGGCTTCGGCCAAGGGGTCGGGTGAACTCTTTCACAAAGTCCGGACCGTTCGTCAGGCGCCCCCCTCGGCCGGTCCCGGCCCGCCCGGGCGGATCTTCTCAGCTCATGCGCAGTGCCAGGAAGAAGTCGAGCTTGTCCTCCAGCCGGGAAAGGTCGCGCGCCGTCAACTGCTCGATTCGCCCGACCCGGTAGCGCAGCGTGTTGACGTGCAGGTGGAGCCGCGTCGCACACCGGGTCCACGATCCGTCGCAGTCCAGGAAGGCCTCCAGCGTCGGGATGAGCTCCGCGCGGTGGCGCCGGTCGTAGTCCCGCAGCGGGTCCAGCAGCCGGGCCGTGAAGGCGCGGCGTACGTCGTCCGGGACGAACGGCAGCAGCAGTACGTGCGAGGCGAGCTCGTGGTGACCGGCCGCGCACACCCGCCCCGGGCGGGCCGCGGCCACCCGGCGGGCGTGCCGGGCCTCCTCCAGGGCCCCGCGCAGCCCCTCCGCGGAGTGCACGGCCGCGCTGACGCCCAGCGTGAGCCGGCCGTCGCCGTCCAGGCCCGCCTGCAGGGGGTCACGTACGGACGCGAGCAGCAGGTCGGCGTGCAGGGCCGATTCGGGGCCCTTGTCCTCCCCGCCCTCCCCGGACAGCGAGGGCAGCGGTACGAGGGCGATGGCCTCGTCCCCGGCGTGGGCGACGGCGATCCGGTCCGAGGGTTCCGGCCCCGACACGGACGGGTCGACGAGGATCTCCTCCAGCAGCGACTGGGCCACCGGGCCGCCGGGGATGTCCCCGCCGTCCCAGTCCACCCGGGCCACGACGACCTGCCAGTGCGGCGCCGACCCGAGCCCGGGCAGCAGCACCGGGGCCGCCACCCGCAGGCGGGCGGCGATCTCGGCGGGCGGTGCACCCGTCTGGACCAGTTCCAGGACCTCCTGTGCGAGGCGGCGGCGCACGGTGCGGGCCGCGTCGCGCCGGTCCCGCTCGACGGCGATCAGCTGGGTGACGCCCTGGAGCAGGTCCAGGCGCTCGGCGGGCCAGTCGCCCGCGTCCGCCTCCACGGCCAGCAGCCAGTCCGACAGCACGCTCTCGCGGACGTCGCGGGAGCCGGGACCGGCCGCGCCGCGGCCGTGTCCCCTGATCGGGAAGAGCGAGTAGGTAATACCCTGGATGGAGATCCGGTGCGGTCCCCTGCGGCCCGTCCGGACCGCCGCGAGGTGCTCGCTCGCCAGTGCTGCGCACACGCCCGGCGCCAGCGGCTCGCCCGCCCCGGCGATCTGCCGGCCCGTGGGGGACAGCACCCAGGCCCGGAGATCGAGGTCGGTGGTGAGCAGATCCAACACCACGTCGGGGCCGCCACCGGCGGGCCCCGAGGTCATGAGGCGACGGTGCCGGTCCACGACGGCCGCGAGGTCCCCGGCACGCTCACCCGACACCTGGCGCACCACGTACTCGGTGATCGTGGCGAATGCAACGTCTTCGTTCACCGCGAACAGTGGCAGGCGGTTGCGCAAACAGGCCGAGACCAGATCGTCGGGGATGTCCCCGAGCTCCGCCTCGCCGGCGGCCAGCCCCGCCACGCCGGCGCTCGCGAGGATTCGTACGAACGGCTCTGAGTCGGCTGAATTTCGCCGCCAGGCCAGGCCGGTGAGGACGAGTTCGCCCCCGGAGAGGTATCGGCTGGGATCCCTCAGGTCGGTCGTCATGACCCCGCGGACCGTCCGGTCGAGTTCTTCCTCGCCGCCCAGCAGCCGCAGCCCCAGCGCCTCGGTTTCCAGCAGTGCGCGCAGCCGCATGATGTCGCCGCCGATCTGTCTCGAATGTTGCCGTTGGAAATCGGGCAGGTCGTCGCATCCTGCCTTTCATACGAATCTACAAGACGAGGGAGGCCCTCAGCCAACTCCTTCATGGTTTCGGTGACTGCACCCGGGGGACGCGCGGCTTGTGTACTGACTCCACACCGCGTTAACGGCAGATGAACGACCGGTCGAGGGACTTCGTCTCCTGGCTTGAAGTGAACGACACGAGGAAGAGGAAGAGAGCCGCTCATGGACTTCCTTCGTCCCGCCAGCTGGGAGGAGGCACTCGCCGCCAAGGCCGAGTTCCCCACCGCTGTGCCGATCGCGGGTGGCACCGACGTCATGGTCGAGATCAACTTCGACCACCGTCGGCCCGAGTACCTCCTCGACCTGAACCGCATCGACCTGCTGCAGGAGTGGGAGGTCGGCCAGGACGTCGTCCGGCTCGGCGCTTCCGTCCCGTACACACGGATCATGGAGGACCTCCGCGCGGAGCTGCCCGGTCTCGCGCTCGCCTCGCACACGGTCGCGTCCCCGCAGATCCGCAACCGCGGTGGTGTCGGCGGCAACCTCGGTACCGCCTCGCCGGCCGGTGACGCCCACCCCGCGCTGCTCGCGGCCGGCGCCGAGGTCGAGGTGGAGTCCGTACGCGGCTCCCGGCTGATCCCGATCGACGACTTCTACACCGGTGTGAAGCGCAACGCGCTCGCCGCCGACGAGCTCATCAAGGCCGTCCACATCCAGAAGGCCGACGGCCCCCAGCAGTACTCCAAGGTCGGCTCCCGCAACGCGATGGTCATCGCGGTCTGCGCCTTCGGCCTGGCCCTGCACCCGCAGACCCGTACGGTCCGCACCGGCATCGGATCGGCCGCGCCGACCCCGATCCGTGCGAAGACCGCCGAGGAGTTCCTGAACGCCGCGCTCGAAGAGGGCGGCTTCTGGGAGTCCGGCAAGGTCGTCACGCCCTCGATCGCCAAGCAGTTCGCCGACCTCGCCTCCGGCGCGGCCAACCCGATCGACGACGTCCGCGGCACGGCGAAGTACCGCCGTCACGCGGTCGGGGTCATGGCCCGCCGCCAGCTCGTCTGGACCTGGGAGCAGTACCGCGGTACCGGCAACGGCGGCCGCTCGCTGGAAGGGGCTGCGTGATCATGCGCGTCAATTTCACGGTCAACGGCCGCCCGCAGGAAGCCGACGACGTCTGGGAAGGCGAGTCCCTCCTCTACGTCCTGCGTGAGCGCCTGGGCCTTCCTGGTTCGAAGAACGCCTGTGAGCAGGGCGAATGCGGTTCCTGCACCGTCCGTCTCGATGGCGTGCCGGTCTGTTCCTGTCTGGTCGCGGCCGGTCAGGTCGAGGGTCGCGACGTCGTAACCGTCGAGGGCCTGGCGGAGTTCACCAAGCAGCGCGCCGAGCACGGCCACGGCGGTGCCTGCGGCACCGGCGGCGGCTGTGGCGGCGAGGGCGGCGTCCCGCTGGACGCGGCCAGGCAGTGGCAGGCGCACGGGCCCGACGGCGAGCCCGGCTCGCGGGCGGCCGACTCGCAGACCGGCGAGGGCGTCGAGCTCTCCACCATCCAGCAGGCGTTCATCGACGCCGGCGCGATCCAGTGCGGTTTCTGCACCCCGGGTCTGCTGGTCCAGGCCGACGCCCTGCTGGAGAGCAACGCCGACCCGTCCGACCAGGACATCCGTGAGGCCCTGTCCGGCAACCTCTGTCGCTGTACGGGCTACGAGAAGATCCTCGACGCCGTCCGCCTCGCGGCGGCCCGTCAGGGAGAGGCGGTCTGACCATGGGGCAGAACACGCGCACGGCTCCGGCGGGCACTCCGACCAACGTCACCCAGAAGCACACCAAGGGCGGCATCGGCGAGTCCACGCTCCGCCCGGACGGCACCCTCAAGGTCACCGGCGAGTTCGCGTACTCCTCGGACATGTGGCACGAGGACATGCTGTGGGGCCAGGCCCTTCGCAGCACCGTCGCCCACGCGGAGATCGTCTCCATCGACGTCTCCGAGGCCCTGGCCATGCCGGGCGTCCACTCGGTCCTGACGTACGACGACCTCCCGGCCGCGATGAAGAACTACGGCCTGGAGATCCAGGACACCCCGGTCCTCGCCCACGGCCGGGTGCGCCACCACGGTGAGCCGGTCGCCCTCGTGGCCGCCGACCACCCGGAGACCGCCCGCCGCGCGGCCGCCAAGATCAAGGTCGACTACCGGGAGCTGCCGGTCGTCACGGACGAGGCCTCCGCGCTCGCCCCCGACGCGCCGCTGATCCACGAGAACCGCCACGACCACCACTCCGCTCACGTCCCGCACCCGAACATCGTGCACCGCCAGCCGATCATCCGCGGCAACGTGGAAGAGGCCCGCAAGCGCGCCGACGTCATCGTCGAGGGCGAGTACACCTTCGGCATGCAGGACCAGGCCTTCCTCGGCCCGGAGTCCGGCCTCGCCGTGCCCGCGGAGGACGGCGGGGTCGACCTCTACGTCGCCACCCAGTGGCTGCACTCGGACCTCAAGCAGATCGCCCCGGTCCTCGGTCTCCCCGAGGAGAAGGTGCGCATGACGCTCTCCGGCGTCGGCGGTGCCTTCGGCGGCCGCGAGGACATCTCGATGCAGATCCACGCCTGCCTCCTGGCCCTGGCCACGAACAAGCCGGTCAAGATCGTCTACAACCGGTTCGAGTCCTTCTTCGGCCACGTGCACCGACACCCGGCGAAGCTCCGCTACGAGCACGGCGCCACCAAGGACGGCAAGCTCACGCACATGAAGTGCCGGATCGTGCTCGACGGCGGCGCCTACGCCTCGGCCTCCCCGGCCGTCGTCGGCAACGCGTCCTCCCTCTCCGTCGGCCCGTACGTCCTCGACGACGTCGACATCGAGGCGATCGCGCTCTACACGAACAACCCGCCCTGCGGCGCGATGCGCGGCTTCGGCGCCGTCCAGGCCTGCTTCGCCTACGAGGCCCAGATGGACAAGCTGGCCGCGAAGCTGGGCATGGACCCGGTCGAGTTCCGCCGGCTGAACGCCATGGAGATGGGCACGATCATGCCCACCGGCCAGGTCGTGGACTCCCCGGCCCCGGTCGCCGAGCTGCTGCGCCGGGTCAAGGCCCGCCCGCTGCCGCCGGAGCGCCAGTGGGAGACCGCCGGCGAGGGCGCGGACATCCGCGCGCTGCCGGGCGGCCTGTCCAACACCACCCACGGCGAGGGCGTCGTCCGCGGCGTCGGCTACGCGGTCGGCATCAAGAACGTCGGCTTCTCCGAGGGCTTCGACGACTACTCCACCGCCCGCGTGCGCCTCCAGGTCATCAACGGCGAGCCCGTCGCGATGGTCCACACGGCCATGGCGGAGGTCGGCCAGGGCGGTGTCACCGTCCACGCCCAGATCGCCCGCACGGAGCTGGGTGTCACGCAGGTGACCATCCACCCGGCCGACACGCAGGTCGGCTCCGCCGGTTCCACGTCCGCCTCGCGGCAGACGTACATGACCGGTGGCGCCGTGAAGAACACCTGCGAGGCCGTCCGCGAGGCCGTCCTCGAGATCGGCCGCCGCAAGAACGGCTCCTACCACCCCGCCTGGGCGACGGCCGAGCTGCTGCTGGAAGGCGGCAAGGTCGTCACCGACGGTGGCGAGGTCCTCGCGGACATCGCGGAGATCCTCGAGGGTGAGGACGCGATCGACATCGAGCTCGAGTTCCGGCACCGTCCGACCGCGGCCTTCGACCCGAAGACCGGCCAGGGCGACGGCCACGTCCAGTACAGCTTCGCCGCGCACCGCGCGGTCGTCGAGGTGGACACCGAACTCGGCCTGGTCAAGGTCGTCGAGCTGGCGACCGCCCAGGACGTCGGCAAGGCGCTGAACATGCTTTCCGTGGAGGGCCAGATCCAGGGTGGCACCACCCAGGGTCTCGGCGTGGCGATCATGGAAGAGATCATCGTGGACCCGAAGACCGCGAAGGTGCGCAACCCCTCCTTCACGGACTACCTGATCCCGACCATCCTCGACACCCCGACCATCCCGGTCGACGTCCTGGAGCTGGCCGACCCGAACGCGCCGTACGGTCTGCGCGGTCTCGGCGAGGCACCGACCCTGTCGTCCACCCCGGCCGTCCTCGCGGCGATCCGGCAGGCGACGGGTCTGGAACTCAACAAGACCCCGATCCGTCCGGAAGCCCTGACCGGGACCCTCTAGGACGACACGGTTCGGGGGCCGAGAGGCCCCACCCCCACAGACTCTCCGGGCGGTGTGACACGGGAACGTCACACTTGCCGGTCGCGCCGCCCGGAGTACACGAAGTACCGCACCGCTCGCGGTCCTTTACCGGCAGTACCAGGCAGTACCCCTGCAAGAAACGAAAAGTAGTACCAGCGGTCACCCCCGCACTACCCGCAGTACGCAGTGCACCATCGCGTCGCCTCGGGCCGTCACCCCGGGTCGTGCAGCCAACGCAATTTTCCCAAATCCCGCGTCTCCAATCTCCATGCGGGTGCCCCTTTGAACCTTGGGAGTCAGGCACCATGACCCAGTCGTCAGTGGAGCCCAAGACCACCGCGGAAGAAGCCGGCGACGGCTCTCTCACCCCCGCCGGACGGTCTTGGCTCGATCGGTACTTTCACATAACCCACAGAGGGTCCAACGTCGGCAATGAAATTCGTGGCGGAGTCACGACGTTCATGGCCATGGCGTACATCCTCCTGCTCAACCCGCTGATCCTCTCCGGCAAGGACGTCGCCGGAGACACCATGAGCCAGAAGGCCCTGATCACGGCCACGGCCTTCGCCGCGGCCCTGACCACCCTCCTGATGGGCTTCGTCGGCAAGGTGCCGCTCGCACTCGCCGCCGGACTCTCCGTCTCCGGTGTGCTGTCCTCGCAGGTCGCCCCCCAGATGACCTGGCCGCAGGCCATGGGCATGTGCGTGATGTACGGCGTCGTGATCTGTCTCCTGGTCGTCACCGGCCTCCGCGAGATGATCATGAACGCGATCCCGCTCGCGCTCAAGCACGCGATCACCATGGGCATCGGCCTGTTCGTGGCCCTCATCGGCCTGGTCAAGGCCGGCTTCGTCGGCAACGGCGGGGAGTTCGCTCCGCCCGTGACGCTCGGTGCCGCGGGTGAGCTCGCGGGCTGGCCGGTGTTCCTCTTCTGCGTGACCCTCCTCGCGATCTTCATGCTGCAGGCCCGCAAGGTCCGCGGCGCGATCCTGATCGGCATCGTGGGCGGCACCGTCCTGGCGGCCATCCTGAACGCCGTCGTGGACATCGACCCGAAGGCCTGGAAGAACGGCCCGCCGGAGCTCGCGGGCTCCGCCATCTCGATGCCCGACTTCTCGCTGTTCGGCAAGGTCGAGTTCGGCGGCTGGGGCGACGTCGGCGTCATGACGATCGGCATGATCGTCTTCACCCTGGTGCTCGCCGGCTTCTTCGACGCGATGGCCACCATCATCGGCGTCGGCACCGAGGCCAAGCTGGCCGACGACCAGGGCCGCATGCCGGGCCTGTCCAAGGCCCTGTTCATCGACGGTGCCGGTGGCGCCATCGGTGGCGTCGCGGGCGGCTCCGGCCAGACCGTCTTCGTAGAGTCCGCCACCGGCGTCGGTGAGGGTGCCCGCACAGGTCTCGCCTCCGTCGTCACCGGTCTCTTCTTCGCGGCCTGCCTCTTCTTCACCCCGATCACCCAGATCGTCCCGGGTGAGGTCGCGTCCGCGGCCCTGGTGGTCATCGGCGCGATGATGATGCAGAACGCCCGCCACGTGGACTGGGCCGACAGCGCGACCGCGATCCCGGTCTTCCTGACCGTCGTGATCATGCCGTTCACCTACCAGATCACCGCTGGTGTCGCCGCCGGTGTCATCTCCTACGTGGCCATCAAGGTCGCGCAGGGCAAGGCCCGCGAGGTCGGGGCCTTCATGTGGGTGCTGACCGGAATCTTCCTGGTCTACTTCGCCCTCCACCCGATCGAGGGATGGCTCGGCGTCAATTAACCGGGCAGTGATCGGACGCTGATCCTCCACGCATCCGATACTGGAATCCGAACCATCCGAGGAGGCCGCAATGCTTGACATCGCCGAAGAACTGAACCGGTGGGTCGAGCAGGGGCGTGACTTCGCCGTCGCCACCGTCGTGGCGGTCGGCGGGAGCGCCCCGCGGCAGCCCGGGGCCGCCCTCGCCGTCGACGGCGAGGGCACGGCCATCGGCTCGGTCTCCGGTGGATGCGTGGAGGGCGCGGTGTACGACCTGTGCCGGCAGGCGCTCGAGGACGGCAGGACCGTGCGCGAGCGCTTCGGCTACAGCGACGAGGACGCCTTCGCCGTGGGTCTGACCTGCGGCGGGGTCATCGACATCCTCGTCACCCCCATCCCCGCGGACTCTCCCGTACGGAAGGTGTTCGCGGCCGGACTGGCCGCCGCCGCCGGTGGGGAGGCGGCGGCGGTCGCCCGGATCGCCGAGGGCCCGGCCGAGCTGATGGGCGGCCTCCTGATCGTCCGTACCGAAGGCCCGTACGAGGGCGGCTTCGGCGGACACCCCGACCTGGACCGCACCATCGCCGAAGAGGCCCGCGCCATGCTCGACGCCGGCCAGACCGGCGTACTGGAGCTGGGCGCCGACGGCCGGCTCTGCGGAGAGCCGCTCACGGTGCTGGTCGAGTCCAGCGTCCCGCCCCCGCGGATGATCGTCTTCGGCGCCATCGACTTCGCCTCCGCGCTCGTGCGGATCGGCAAGTTCCTCGGCTACCGGGTGACCCTGTGCGACGCGCGGACCGTCTTCGCGACGAAGACCCGCTTCCCCGAGGCGGACGAGATCGTCGTCGACTGGCCGCACCGCTACCTGGAGTCCACCGAGGTGGACGGCCGGACCGTCTTGTGCGTGCTCACCCACGACGCGAAGTTCGACGTCCCGCTCCTCCGGCTGGCCCTGCGGCTCCCCGTCGCCTACATCGGCGCCATGGGTTCGCGCCGCACCCACGAGGACCGCAACGAGCGGCTCCGCGAGGTCGGCGTGACCGAGCTGGAACTGGCCCGGCTGCGCTCCCCGATCGGCCTGGACCTCGGCGCCCGCTCCCCGGAGGAGACCGCGCTGTCCATCGCCGCCGAGATCGTCGCCAGCCGCCGCGGCGGCAGCGGCGTCTCGCTCACCGGCGCGCACATCCCGATCCACCCCGACACCTCGAAGACGGTGATCGGCCGGATCGGCTCCGTCGCATGAGGCGCGGACGCCCGGGGGTGAGTACCGGGGCCCGGGGCCGGTAAACCGAAGTTCGGAAAAGGGTGCGCCCCGTAGGGGTTGCGCCCTTTTGGCGTTCCGCCTATTTTACCGGCCGGTAACAGGAGGCACCCTCTCCATCCCTTCCCCCCACCGGAGTTGAACGGATGTCACGTACCCTGCGCACCCTGGGCGTGCTGGCCGCGGCCACCCTGCTGACCGCCTTCGCACCCGCGCAGGCCGCGCCCGGAGGCGGACTGCGCGAGGTGCTCTTCGTCGGGAACAACTGGGAGGGGACCGCCGATGTCCTCGCCTCCACCGGCGATCTCGCCAGGATCGGCAGGATCAACGTCATACCGGACAAGGAGGAGCGGCTCCGGGAGATCTACCTCAACCCCGTGAAGCTCGGCTTCTTCCTGGGCATCCGCGCCACCGCGGGAGAGGGCCACGACCAGTTCGTGGACGACATGTACACCACCCCCGACGGCTCGGCCGTCGTCGCTTCCCGGCCCAGCTTCGCCGACGTCGTCTCCATCGACGTACGGACCGGCCGGGTCAACTGGCGCTTCCCCGTGGCCGGTTACCGCGCCGACCACATGGCCGTCTCGCCCGACGGCACCCGGGTCGCGGTGTCCGCCTCCACCGCCAACACCGTGCACGTCCTCGACATCGCGACCGGCCGGCAGGTCGGCTCCTTCGCCACCGGCGACAAGCCGCACGAGAACTCCTTCACCCGCGACGGCCGCTTCCTGTGGAACAGTTCCATCGGTGACGTGACCTCCGCCCTGGACGCGCCCTGGCTGGACTGGACGAAGGGCGACCGGAAGATCACCGTGGTCGACGCGCAGACCTTCGCCCCGGTCCGGGTGATCGACATGCGCGAGCGGCTGGACGCCTTCGGCCGCAAGGACCTCTCCGACGCCGTACGTCCCGTCTCCTTCAGCCCCGACGAGTCCAAGCTCTACTTCCAGGTGTCGTTCTTCAACGGCTTCCTGGAGTACGACGTGGCCACCGACCGGATCACCCGCCTCAAGACCCTCCCCACCAACCCCGCCACCAGCACCGACCGGACCAAGTGGGTCAACGACTCCCGCCACCACGGCATGTCCATGAGCCCCGACGGGGCCAAGCTCTGCATCGCGGGCACGATGGACGACTACGCCACCGTCGTGGACCGGGCCACGCTCACCGAGGGGCCGCTCGTGCCCGCCGACAAGCCGTACTGGGCCACCGTCGACGGCGACGGCACCGCCTGCGTCATCTCCGAGAGCGGCGCCGACCGGGTCACGGCCATCGACTTCGCCACCGGCACCAAGCGGGTGTCCGTCCCCGTCGGAGACCACCCGCAGCGCGTCCGCCTGGGACACGTCCCGACCGGCTGGAGCGGCCCCGGCGCCCGGTAGGGGGTAGCGTGGGAAGTGGCACCACTCGCATCGGGCCCCCGGCGGCGAACGATGGTGCCACCGCCCGCCGGTCGGCCGCGCCCCACGCTCTGTGCAAGGAGAGCCGCGCGCATGTCCAGACTGCCGCAATCACCGCAACCGCTTCCGTCCCCAGGGTCCCCTGCGTCGCGTACGTCCCGCCGAGGGCGAAAGGGCAAGGGCCGTGCCGCCCCGCCCGTCACCGTCCACAGCGCCGCGCTCGTGTGCGCGCTGCTCCTCGGGCCCTTCGGGGCTTTCGGGGCCCTCGCACTGCCGGCCCAGGCCCAGCCGTCTTCGCAGAGCATCGCCCAAGGCCGGTTCTCCGGCCCGCTCTTCGGCGACGTGGACGACCTCAAGGTGGGGGACTGCTTCAACACCGACGACGAACTGAAGGACTACGAGGGCGAGGACCGCAAGGCGCCCCTGTCGGTGGACGTCGTCCCCTGCGACGAGTCGCACCAGTCGGAGGCGTTCGCCGTCTTCGACCTGAGGGGCGGGCCGTACCCGGGCGACAAGGAGATCGACGCGATGGCCGAAGAGAAGTGCGCCGGCAAGGCGCTGACTGACTACGTGGGCGCCGACGCGAAGCTTCCCGAGACCATGACGGTCTACTACTACGCTCCGCGGGAGGGCAGCTGGTCCTCCAGCGATCGCGTCATCACCTGCTTCCTCGGCGACACCAACGGCCCCAGTACCGGTTCGGTCCGCGCGGCCGGCTCCTGAGCCCGCCACCGTCCGGTCAGCGCGCCACCGCCCGGTCAGCCGGGCAGGGAGATCCGCGCGGCCGACATGCCGAAGCCCGGGCTCCGGACGCCGGCGGACAGGCCGTTGCCCGGGCGGTGCAGGTCCTCCTCCCGGTAACGCCGGCACCCGCGGTGCCAGTTGAGGATCCCGGCGAGCCAGTCCCGGAGCTCGCCGACGTAGGCGTCGATCCCGGCGCGGGCGCCGGCGTCCAGCTTCCGGTCGTCGTAGAGCACCGGCAGCAGGCTTCCGGCGGTGTGCTCGAACTCCTCGGTGCGCTGGGTCATCAGCGCGTGGCAGATGTGCAGGGCCTCCGGGTAGCCGATGTCGAAGAAGTTCCGGGTGACGAGGACGTGGTTGTGCACCTCGCCCTCGACCTCCACCTCCTTCTGGTAGGAGAAGATGTCGTTCATCAGGCAGGCGGCGTCGGCCGCCGCGTTCTCCAGCGAACGCATGGTCCCCGACCGGTAGATCTCCTCGGGGATGCCGCGGCCCCCGTGGCCGAGCCGGCACATGTACATCGTGAGGTGCGAGCCGAAGGTGTGGCGGCGCATCTCGGCGTAGTCCACCGGGTCCGGGATGCGGTTCAGGATCTGGTTCTCCACCTCCCACACCCAGCTCTCCAGCATGCTGACGAGCGTGGCCCGGAACTCGGCGCGGACGGCCGCGGTCATGTCCCGGCTGGTGCGCACCCACAGGTCCGCGAGTGAACGTTCCATCGCCGTGACCGGCACCGGCTGATCGGAGTGGTCGACCGGAACCATCGACACCAGCCGGGCGGTGGTCGCCTTCGCGGCGGAGAGGTTACGGGACTGCGCGAAGACCACCGGGTAGTAGTCGTCCCCGTACGTGCCCCAGGTCAGCCAGCAGGCGTTGAGCAGCAGCGCCTCCGGCGTGGCGTCGGGGTCGATGCCGGCCGAGCACAACGCGAAGTCGTAGCCGCGCAGCCGCTCCTCGTTCCAGATCGCGGAACCCGGGTCGCCGGGCTGCGGTTCCAGCAGGCCCATGCGCCGGGCCCAGGCGATCGAGCCCTCGCGCGCGTGCTCCAGGTGCGGGCTCAGGGAGAGCGGGAACGGCATGTAGATGTCCGGGATCACGGACGGGCCGGTGCGTTCGTACGGGACGTGGGTGAAGGAGCGGCGGCGCATTTCCATCGAGCGCCTGGTGAAGACGGAGCCCAGGTCGAGGGCGGTGGTGCCGAGCCCGGTCGGGAGGAAGGGCAGGGTGAGCGGGGCGGTGGCCTTGGCGTGCTCGTTCATGTAGCGGCTGGAGACCGTGTGCCACTCGTGGCCGCCGGACTGCCAGTCCTGGAGGCCTTTGGTGTAGGCGAGGACGGCCGCGATCTCGCGCGGGTCCATGGCATGGTCGGTGAAGAGCTGGGGGAGCTCGGCGAGCGCGGTCTGCTCGAACTGCTGGAGGCGGGAGGTGAGCAGGTCGTTGGCCGCATCGGCGGCCTCCTGGGTGGTGCAGCCGAGGAAGGTCTCCAGGACCAGGACCGCGTTGGACAGCTCTCCCTCGTCGGTGACCTCGCGCTGGTAGGAGAAGATGTCGTTCCTGATGTGCACGGCGTCGGAGAAGGAGTCGCGCAGCACGCCGAGCGGGCGCGAGCGCGCCACGCGCGCCGGGACCTCGGCGGAGACGTACTCGATCAGGCCGGCCGACCAGGGGGCCCCGCCCACCTTGCGGCGCATCTCGATGTATTCGAGGGGGTTGGCCACGCGCCCGATGTTGATGTTGGCGAGCTCCCACATGGACTCGTCGAGGAGGTTCCTCGTGGACTCGGAGAACCGTTCCCTCCAGGCGGCGGACATCGCCGGAACCGTCCGCTCCCACAGGTCGGCGAGGCCCGCCTCGACCGGGTTGGTGGGTTCCGGGAAGCCGTCGGCCAGGTCCATCGGCATGAAGGCGGCCAGCCGGTCCAGGTACGCCCGGGCGCCGTCGCGGTCCTGCGAGCGCTTGTACGTCTCCAGGAAGTGGTCGTCGAAGAAGAACACCCAGACGTACCAGTCGGTGACCAGCGACAGCGCCTCGCCGTCGCAGTCGGGGTGGGTGTACGAGCACAGCAGCGCGTAGTCGTGCGAGTCGAGGTCGCGCTCCTCCCAGACGCCGGACCCCTCCAGCATCCCCAGGGCGCGCGCCCACTGCTTGGTGTGGACCCTCGCGTCCTCCAGATGAGGGTTCAGTCGCGCCGGATAGGGCACGTAGAAGTCCGGCAGTTGGAACGGCTGCGTCACGGCGGGTCCGGCCTTTCGTCCTGGGTGCGGGGACCGGTGCGCCCGGCCCCCGCACGAGATCAGCAGTGCCCTACCCCCGGTGGCCCTGGGACAAGGGGGAGTTCACTGCTTCAGGTGACAGACGGGTCGTTCCGGGGCGCGGTGGCCTGCCGGGGGATAGGTGCCGCCTTCGGTGCGTACTGCTCGGCCTGGAGCCGGAACATGGTCGCGTAGCGGCCGCCCCGCGCCAACAGCTCCTCGTGGCCGCCCTGTTCGACGACCCTCCCCTCGTGCAGGACGTAGATGACGTCGGCGAAGCGCACCCCCGACATCCGGTGCGTGACGAGGACGACCGCCCGCTGCGGCCCGGCCAGACCCCGGATGCTGTCGAAGGCGGCGACCTCCGCCTCCGGATCGAGCGCAGAGGTGGGCTCGTCCACGACGATGACGCGGGCGTCGCGGAAGCGGGTCCGGGCCAGGCCGAACTTCTGCCACTGCCCGCCGGACAGTTCCGAGGCGCCCCTGAACACCCGCGCGAGCAGCGTCTCGTAGCCGTGCGGCAGCTTCTCGACGATCCGGTCGGCCCCCGCGTAACGGGCGGCGGCGACCACCTCGGCCGCCTCGTCCACGGAGCGGTCCGGACCCTCGGCGCCGGGGCGGCCGATGGAGATGTTGGTCCGGGCGGTGACCGGCCAGCGCTCGAAGTCCTGGGTGAGGAGGGCGACCCGGTCGAAGACCTGCTCCCGGTCCGCCTCCCGCACCTCCACCCCGTCCCAGGTCAGCGATCCCGCATCGGGCAGGTGCAGCCCGGCGAGGAGTTTGACGAGGGTGCTCTTGCCGGAGCCGTTCTCGCCGACCAGGGCGACCACGCTGCCCGCCTCGATGGTGAGGGACACCCCGGCGAGGGCGGGCTCGGCCCGGTCCGGATAGCTGAAGTGCACGTCGCAGAGCCGGAGCGTGCCCAGCCGCTCGGGCAGCGGCAGTCCGCCGGACGGGATGGCGCGGCGGCCGGCCGCCGCGACGAACCGCTCCAGGTCCCGTACGTACAAGGACTCCTCGTGCAGCGTGTTGGTGGTGTTCACCAGGGCGCCGAGGCTCGCCGAGCCGGTGCGCACGGCGATCACGGCCGTCCCGGCCACGGCCAGGTCCATCCGGCCGGAGACGATGAGCGCGCCCATCGCCCCGTACGTGACGAGGGCGGCGGCCCCGGAGAGCGCGGCGGCGAGCAGCTCGGTGCCGGCCTTGTCCTTGGCGAGGCGGGTGGCCTCGCCCTCGGCGTGCTCGGCCATGTTGCGGTAGTGGCCGAGCAGATAGCGGCCGACGCTGTGCACGCGTACCTCGGGAGCCGACGTACGGGAGATCAGCAGCTGGCCGATGAGCCGGGCGGCCCGTACGTGCTCCACCCAGGTGATCACGGACAGGTAGCGGCGCTGGGCCACCCGCATGGCGCCCCAGCCGCGCGGGGCGGCGATCAGCAGCAGCATGGGCAGCAGCAACGGGTGCAGCACGGTCAGCACACCGGCGGTGGCGACCAGCGAGATGACCCCGCCGAGCGTGGCCACGCAGGCCCCCACCGTACGGCGGGCCGAGGGCGGCCCCCACTGGGCACTGTCGAGCAGCCGCCGGAACTCCCCGTCCTCGATGGCCTCGAGCTCCACCTCCACGGCTGCCTTCAGGTACTGCTCGTACGCGGCCCGCTCCACCTTGGGCTCCAGCCGCCCGGCGGCCGCCGTGGAGCGCGAGGCCAGCACGGCGCCCAGTACGGCGACCAGCGCGCCCGCGGCGAGCGCGGGCACGGCATCGTGGAGCCGGTCGGCGGCGCTTCCCGCGCCGAGCAGCGTACGGAGCACCTGGCTCAGTACTAGCAGCCCGACGGCGGAGGTGACCCCTTGCCCGGCCTCGCACACGGCGACGGTGAGCAGGGCCCGCCGGTCGGTGTCCCAGGCGAGGCGCAGGGTCCCGCCGACCATGCGGGGCATGGTGCGCAGGGTGGCCAGGAGCCGGCTCTCCAGCCGGGCGTAGTCGTGGTTGGACCAGCCGGCGTCGTAGCGCAGCGGACCGCCGAACAACCGCCGCTCGCTCTCGGAGACGGCGGGCTGAACGCTCTCGGGCCTTCGGAGGAGCCTCATGCGCGGCCACCTCCGCCCAGTGCCGGGTCGAACACCACATGAACGTGCACGGATCGCAAGTTTCCTCCCGAGGCGCAGCGGCTGCGAACTGACGCCGGAAGAACGGCCCTGCTCAGAGCGGCGTCACGGGCCACGGGGAGCGACCCGTCGCACGCAGTTGCGACCCCCTCCCGAACCCCAAGCCCCGCCCGGCCAAGCCCCCGTGACCGGGCGTTCGAACCACCCGGAGGTGGCGAGGCCCCCCTTCGAGGGATTGCGCGGCCGGCTGCGCCGGAGGGCGCCGAGAACACGACGGAGGCCGCCTCCCCGGGCGGGAGAGGCGGCCTCGGTGTGGTGCGGTGTCACCCCGGCAAACCCCTGGTCGGGTGTTTACTCCGCTTCGGCTTCCAGGTTGCCTTCCGTGTCCAGGTAGACCTGGCGGAGGGATTCGAGGATCTGGGGGTCCGGCTTTTCCCACATGCCGCGGGATTCGGCCTCCAGGAGGCGTTCCGCGATGCCGTGCAGGGCCCAGGGGTTGGCCTCCTCCAGGAAGGCGCGGTTCTCCGGGTCCAGGACGTAGGTTTCCGTGAGCTTGTCGTACATCCAGTCCGCGACCACGCCCGTCGTGGCGTCGTAGCCGAAGAGGTAGTCGACCGTCGCCGCCAGTTCGAAGGCGCCCTTGTAGCCGTGGCGGCGCATCGCCTCGATCCACTTGGGGTTGACCACGCGGGCGCGGAAGACGCGCGAGGTCTCCTCGACCAGGGTGCGGGTCTTGACCGTTTCCGGGCGGGTGGAGTCGCCGATGTACGCCTCGGGGGCCGTGCCGCGCAGGGCGCGGACCGTGGCCACCATGCCGCCGTGGTACTGGAAGTAGTCGTCCGAGTCCGCGATGTCGTGCTCGCGGGTGTCGGTGTTCTTGGCGGCCACCGTGATGCGCTTGTACGCCGTTTCCATTTCGGCGCGGGCCGGGCGGCCCTCCAGGCCGCGGCCGTACGCGTAGCCGCCCCAGACGGTGTAGACCTCCGCGAGGTCGGCGTCCGTGCGCCAGTCGCGGGAGTCGATCAGCTGGAGGATGCCGGCGCCGTACGTGCCCGGGCGCGAGCCGAAGATACGGGTCGTGGCGCGGCGTTCGTCGCCGTGGACCGCCAGGTCGGCTTGCGCGTGGGCCCGGACGTAGTTGTCCGCCGCCGGCTCGTCCAGGGACGCCGCCAGGCGGACCGCGTCGTCCAGGAGGCCGATCACGTGCGGGAACGCGTCGCGGAAGAAGCCCGAGATGCGGAGCGTCACGTCGATGCGGGGGCGGCCCAGTTCGGCGAGCGGGATGGGTTCGAGGCCCGTCACGCGGCGCGAGGCCTCGTCCCACACCGGGCGGATGCCCAGGAGGGCGAGGGCTTCGGCGACGTCGTCGCCCGACGTGCGCATCGCGCTCGTGCCCCAGAGGGAGAGGCCGACCGAGGCCGGCCACTCGCC
The DNA here is from genome assembly GCF_044750905.1 of Streptomyces sp. NPDC088762. Lineage (NCBI taxonomy): Bacteria > Bacillati > Actinomycetota > Actinomycetes > Kitasatosporales > Streptomycetaceae > Streptomyces > Streptomyces sp. NPDC088762. The sequence goes on along the minus strand of NZ_JBIVKT010000004.1, from coordinate 339,885 downwards.
GTTGTCCGTGCGGTAGCGGGTGAGGAGGGAGTCGGCCAGGGCCTGGCCCGTCTCCCACGCCAGGCGGGAGGGGACGGCCTTGGGGTCGACCGAGTAGAAGTTGCGGCCGGTGGGGAGGACGTTGACGAGGCCGCGGAGGGGCGAGCCCGAGGGGCCCGCCGGGATGAACCGGCCGTCCAGGGCGGCGAGGACGTGGGCGATCTCGTCCGTGGTGCCGGCCAGGCGGGGGACCACTTCGCGGGCCGCGAAGGAAAGGACGTCCGATACGGCCGCCGGGTGGTTCGCGGCGACTTCCGCCACCGCGGCCGGCCGCCAGTCCGCGTCCTCCATCGCCTGGACCAGGGCGCGCGCCTGCTCCTCGACGGCGTCCGCCGACGTACGGGTGGCCGCGGACTCGTCCAGGCCGAGGGCTTCGCGCAGACCCGGGAGGGCCGTCGTACCGCCCCAGATCTGACGGGCGCGCAGGATCGCGAGGACCAGGTTGACGCGGGCCGCGCCGGTCGGGGCGCCGCCGAGCACGTGCAGGCCGTCGCGGATCTGGGCGTCCTTGACCTCGCACAGCCAGCCGTCGACGTGGAGCAGGAAGTCGTCGAAGCCGTCGTCGTCGGGGCGTTCGTCCAGGCCGAGGTCGTGGTCGAGCTTGGCGGCCTGGATCAGGGTCCAGATCTGGGCGCGGATGGCGGGCAGCTTGGCCGGGTCCATCGCGGAGATCTGGGCGTACTCGTCCAGGTGCTGCTCCAGGCGCGCGATGTCGCCGTACGACTCCGCGCGGGCCATCGGGGGCACCAGGTGGTCGACCAGGGTGGCGTGGACCCGGCGCTTGGCCTGGGTCCCCTCGCCCGGGTCGTTGACCAGGAACGGGTAGATGAGGGGGAGGTCACCGAGGGCGGCGTCCGGGGCGCACGCGGCGGACAGGCCGGCGTTCTTGCCCGGCAGCCATTCGAGGTTGCCGTGCTTGCCCAGGTGGATCATCGCGTCGGCGCCGAAGCCGCCGTCCTCCGCGCGGGCCTGGATCCAGCGGTACGCGGCCAGGTAGTGGTGCGAGGGCGGCAGGTCCGGGTCGTGGTAGATCGCGATCGGGTTCTCGCCGAAGCCGCGCGGCGGCTGGATGAGGATGAGGAGGTTCCCGCGGCGCAGGGCCGCCAGGACGATGTCGCCCTCGGGGTTGGCGGACGTGTCCACGAACATGCTGCCCGGGGCCTCGCCCCAGTGCTCCTCGACGCTCTCGCGGAGGTCGGCGGGGAGTTCGGCGAACCAGCGCTTGTAGTCGGCCGCCGGGATGCGGACCGGGTTGCGGGCCAGCTGCTCCTCGGTCAGCCAGTCCTGGTCGTGGCCGCCCGCCTCGATCAGGGCGCGGATCAGCTCGTCGCCGTCGCCCGAGACCAGGCCGGGGAGTTCGGTGACGGGGCCGAAGTCGTAGCCCTCGGCGATGAGCGCGCGCAGGAGTTCGACGGCACTGGCCGGGGTGTCGAGGCCGACCGCGTTGCCGATGCGGGAGTGCTTGGTGGGGTACGCCGACAGGACCAGGGCGACCCTCTTGTCGCGCCGGTCGATGTGCCGCAGGCGGGCGTGGCGTACGGCGATGCCCGCGACCCGGGCGGCCCGCTCCGGGTCGGCCACGTAGGCGGGCAGGCCGTCCTCGTCGAGCTCCTTGAAGGAGAACGGGACGGTGATCAGGCGGCCGTCGAACTCGGGCACCGCGACCTGGGTGGCGGCGTCGAGGGGGGACAGACCCTCGTCGTTCTCCTCCCAGGCGGAACGGGAACCCGTCAGGCACAGGGCCTGGAGGATCGGCACCCCGAGCGCGGCGAGCGCGCCCGCGTCCCAGGACTCGTCGTCCCCGCCGGCGGAGGCGGTGGCGGGGCGGGTGCCGCCGGCCGCGAGGACGGTGGTGACGACGGCGTCGACCCCCTCCAGCTCGGCCAGCAGCTCCGGCTCCGGGGTGCGGAGGGAGGAGACGTAGAGGGGGAGCGCCTGGGCGTCGTGGGCCTCGATGGCGTCGCAGAGGGCGTGCACGAAGGCGGTGTTGCCGCTCATCTGGTGGGCGCGGTAGTAGAGCACGGCGACGCGCGGGCCGGTGGTCCGCTGAGCGGTGCGCTCCAGGGGGCCCCAGGTGGGGGCGGCGGCCGGGGGTTCGAAACCGTGGCCGGTGAGGAGGACCGTGTCCGAGAGGAAGCGGGCCAGCTGGCCGAGGTTGGCGGGGCCGCCGTGGGCGAGGTAGCCGTGCGCCTCGGCGGCGATGCCGATGGGGACCGTGGAGGCCTCCATGAGCTGCGCGTCGGGGGCCTGTTCGCCGGTCAGGACCACCACCGGGCGGGTCTGGTCGGGGGCGAGGAGGAGGTCGAGGCCGTCCTGCCAGGCGCGGAGGCCGCCGAGGAGGCGTACGACGACCAGGTCGACTCCGTCGAGGAGGCCGGGGAGGTCGTCGAGGGGAAGGCGGGAGGGGTTCGCGAACCGGTACGGGACGGGGCCGTCCGCCGTGTTCGCGGCGCGGGCGCTGAGCAGATCGGTGTCGGACGTCGACAGCAGCAGGATCATGCGGCGGCAGGCCTTCCTCGGGGTTTCCGCGCCCCGGGCAGTGAGGACAGCGGGAGTTCCTGACTCACCCTTCGGCCGGGGCCGGGGGGTTCACAGTGGCGGGACCGCGCCGGAATCGCACCGGGCTTCCTCCCATGTCGCCGTCCTCGGCGACGGCGGGCCGTGTGGTCCGCCGGGGGTCATCCTAGGGGGCCTTTGCCCTGGCCGGGCGTGGGGGTGGGGTCGGTGCGGCTCTGCCGGGTCGCTGCCGGGGCCCCCCCCGGGGGGGGGGGGGTGGGGGGGGGGGGGGGGCCGGGGGCGGGGGCGGGGGGGGGGGGGGGGGGGGGGGGTGTTGGGTGCGGCGCCGCTGCCGGGGCTCTGCCCCGGGCCCCGCGCCTCAAACGCCGGCGGGGCTGGTTTTGGCCGGCGTGGGCCTGGAGGTGACGGCCCCGCCTCGGGCCCCGCGCCTCGAACGCCGGCGGGGCTGGGGTTGGCCGGCGTAGGCCTGGATGTGACCACCGTGGGGCTGGATGTGTCCACCGTGGGGCTGGATGTGGTGGGTGGAGGGGAGGGGTTTGGCCGGTGGGGGTGGTGGGCGGATGGGGCTGGTCGGGTGGGGTGGGGTGGTGACGGACACAGGTCGGGGGAGGGGAATCGTGGGTATGCTCGCCGCCATGCCCCAGCCCCCTTCCGCCGCATCGCGGGATGAACCCGTCATACGGGAGCGCGGCGACGCCTGCCCCGGCGCGCTGCGGCTGCACCCGGCCGACGACGGGATGCTGGCCCGGATCCGGATACCCGGCGGGCTGCTCGACATCCGGCAGGCCGGGATGCTCGGGCTCGCCGCCGACCGGTTCGGCGACGGGCACCTGGAGCTCACCTCGCGCGGCAACGTCCAGTTGCGCGGGCTCGCCGACGGGTGCGGAGCCGGGCTCGCCGAGTTGCTCGACGGGGCCGGGCTGCTGCCGGCGCCGAGTCACGAGCGGGTGCGGAACATCGTGGCCACGCCCGTGTCCGACGCCGTCGTGCCCCGGGTCCGGGAACTGGACCGGCTGCTGTGCGCGAGCACCCGGGCGACCGCGCTGTCCGGGCGGTTCCTCTTCGCCCTCGACGACGGGCGGGGGGACGTCGCCGCCCTGGATCCCGATGTCACCGTGCTCGGCCGACGCGGCGACCGGGTGCTCGTGCGGCTCGGGGCGGCCGCCGATGCCGTGGAGGTGGCTGCCGCCGACGGGCCCCGGGCCGCGCTGCTGGCCTCCGCATACTTCCTCGACGCCGCCGACGCCGCCGGGAACCGGGCCTGGCGGGTCGCCGAACTTCCCCCCGAACACTCGCTGAACGCCGAGGAGTTCGGCCTCCGGCTGGCCGCCGCCGGGATCGGCGCCACGCACGTGCCCGACGTCGTGTGGCCGTACGCGCCGCCGCCCCGGCCCTCGGGCCCCGGCGGCGGCCCGCTGTGCGTGCTGCCTCCGCTCGGGCGCCTGAGCTCCGCCCAGTGGCGGCTGCTGGTCGAGGTTGCCGAACAGGGCGGGGGCGGGCTGCGCCTCACCCCGTGGCGCAGCATCGTCCTGCCCCGGCCCGGCGACGGCCACGCCCGCCTCGCGGGTGCCGGTCTGGTCGTCGCGTCCGACAGCCCCTGGCAGACCGTCACCGCCTGTACCGGCCAGCCCGGTTGCGCCAAGGCGCTGGCCGACGTACGGGCCGACGCCCGTGCCGTGGTCGACGAGTCGGCCGGTGCGCTGCCCGTGCACTGGTCCGGCTGCGAGCGCCGGTGCGGGCATCCGCGCGGTACCGCGTGGGTGGACCTGGTCGCCACCGGGAACGACGGCTACGCGCTGTCCGTGCACGGGGAGCCCGCCGTGCCGGTCTCCCGCACCGACCTGGCGGCCGCCCTCACGGCCGCACGCAACACCCCTCAGAATCCGCAGACGCAGTGAAGAAATGAGCGAGTACACAGTGTTTGAGTACGAGAAGGACGGCGCCGCGATCTACCGCCAGTCCTTTGCCACGATCCGCGCCGAGGCGGACCTCGCCGGGCTGCCCGCCTCCGTCGCCCAGGTCGCGGTGCGCATGATTCACGCCTGCGGGATGACCGACCTGCCCAAGGACCTCGGCTACACCCCGGACGTGGTGCTGCGCGCCCGCGCCGCCCTCACCGCCGGCGCGCCGATCCTGTGCGACGTACAGATGGTCGCGAGCGGGGTCACCCGCAAGCGGCTGCCCGCCGGCAACGACGTGATCTGTACCCTCTCCGACCCGGCGGTCCCCGAACTCGCCGCGAAGATGGGCACCACGCGCAGCGCCGCCGCCCTCGAAGTCTGGCGCGACCGCGGCCTGTTGGAGGGCTCGGTGATCGCCGTCGGCAACGCGCCGACCGCGCTCTTCCGGCTGCTGGAGATGATCGAGGAGGGCGCCCCGCGCCCCGCCGCGGTCATCGGCGTGCCCGTCGGCTTCATCGGCGCCGCCGAGTCCAAGGACGCCCTCGCCGAACACCCCTCGGCACTTGACCACTTGATCGTGCGGGGCCGTCGCGGCGGCAGCGCCATCGCGGCCGCCGCCGTCAACGCGATCGCGAGCGAGGAAGAATGAGCGACAACGCCAAGGGGCGCCTGTACGGGGTCGGGCTCGGGCCCGGAGATCCCTCCCTGATGACCCTGCGCGCCGTGGAGGTGATCGGCGAGGCCGATGTCGTCGCCTACCACAGCGCCCGCCACGGCCGTTCCATCGCCCGCTCGATCGCCGCGAAGCACCTGCGCGCCGACCACATCGAGGAGCCGCTGGTCTACCCGGTGACCACCGAGACCACCGACCACCCCGGCGGCTACCAGGGCGCGATGGAGGAGTTCTACGAGGCCGCCGCGGCCCGTCTCGCCGCCCACCTGGACGCCGGCCGGACGGTGGCCGTGCTCGCGGAGGGCGATCCGCTCTTCTACAGCTCGTACATGCACATGCACAAGCGGCTCGCGGACCGCTACGCGACCGAGGTCATCCCCGGCGTCACCTCCGTGAGCGCCGCCGCCGCCCGGCTCGGCACCCCGCTCGTGGAGGGCGAGGAAGTCCTGACGATCCTCCCCGGCACGCTGCCCGAGGAGGAGCTCACCGCCCGCCTCGCCGCCACCGATTCGGCGGTCGTGATGAAGCTCGGCCGGACCTTCCCGGCCGTGCGCGGCGCGATGGAGAACAGCGGCCGGCTCGCCGAGGCCCGCTACGTCGAGCGCGCCACCATGGACGGGGAGCGCACCGGCCGCCTCGCGGACACCGATCCCGAGTCCGTCCCGTACTTCGCCGTCGCCGTGGTCCCCAGCCGGATCGGCAACCCGGGCAGCGTCCCGTCCGGCCCCGGTGAGGTCACCGTCGTCGGCACCGGCCCGGCCGGACCGCTGTGGCTGACCCCGCAGACCCGGCGGGCGCTCGCGGACGCCGAGGTACTGGTCGGCTACACGACGTACCTCGACCGGGTGCCCGTCAAGCCGGGACAGGTCCGGCACGGCTCCGACAACAAGGTGGAGTCGGAGCGCGCCGAGTTCGCCCTCGACCTGGCCCGGCGCGGGCAGCGGGTGGCCGTGGTCTCCGGCGGTGACCCGGGGGTGTTCGCCATGGCCACCGCGGTCCTGGAGGTGGCCGGGCAGGCCGAGTACAAGGACGTGCCCGTACGGGTCCTGCCGGGGGTTACCGCCGCCAACGCGGCCGCCGCCGCGGCCGGCGCCCCGCTCGGCCACGACTACGCCACGATCTCCCTCTCGGACCGGCTCAAGCCGTGGGAGGTCATCGCGGAACGACTGCGCGCGGCCGCCTCGGCGGACCTGGTCCTCGCGCTGTACAACCCCGGTTCGCGGAGCCGGACGTGGCAGGTCGCCCAGGCCCGCGAGCTGCTGCTGGAACTGCGCGCGTCCGACACCCCGGTGGTCGTCGCCCGCGACGTGGGCGGACCGGAGCAGTCGGTGCGGATCGTGACCCTCGCCGAACTGGAGCCGTCGGAGGTGGACATGCGCACGCTGCTGCTGATCGGCTCCTCGCAGACGCAGGTCACCGAGCGGGCCGACGGCTCGCGGATCACGTGGACCCCGCGCCGCTACCCGTGACCGGATGAGGTGAACGGGTGGGGCCCGGTGCCCGGAGGCGGTGGACCGCCCCCGGGCCCCGGGCCCGTCCGGTTCACGAAGTCTCGGCGCTGTCCAGCCAGTTCAGGGCGGCCTCGACCGAGTCCGCCTCCGCGACGCCCTGCGGGACCGCCGGGCGGCGGACGACGAGGACCGGGATGCCGGCCTCGCGGGCGGCGGTGAGCTTCGGGGAGGTGGCCGAGCCGCCGCTGTCCTTCGTCACGAGTACGTCGATCCGGTGGCGGGCGAGCAGTGCGCGCTCGTCGTCGAGGGTGAACGGGCCCCGGTCCAGGAGGACTTCGAGGCGCGGCGGCACCGGCGCGGCCGGGGGGTCCACCGAACGCACCAGGAACCAGGTGTCGGTGAGGTGCGCGAAGGTGTGCAGGCCCATCCGACCCGTGGTCAGGAAGGCACGGGTGCCGAGGCGGGGCAGCAGGGTCGCCGCGTCCGCGAGGGAGTCCGCGAAGGTCCAGTCGTCGCCGGGACCCGGCGTCCAGCCCGGGCGGCGCAGCGCCAGCAGCGGGACACCCGAAAGCGCCGCCGCCCCCGCGGCGTTGAAGCTCATGCGCTCCGCGAAGGGGTGGGTGGCGTCGACCAGGTGGGTGACCCGGTGGGCACCGATCCAGGCCGCGAGACCCGCCGGGCCGCCGAAGCCGCCGATCCGGGTCTCGCCCGGCGGCAGTACCGGGGCGGAGACCCGCCCGGCCAGCGACGTGGTCACGCGGGGCGCCGTGCGCGGGCCGGCCGCCCCGGCGCCGGGGCCGGGGCTGCCGCCCGGGGCCGCGGGCCCGGCCAGCGCTTCCGCGAGGCGGCGGGCCTCGGTCGTACCGCCCAGGATCAGGACGTGCCGAGCCGGGCCCGACCCGGCCCGGCCGGGCGCCGGTTCAGCAGACATGCCGGTCGCGCTCGGGGGAGTACAGGTGGCTGTCGCGGAACTGCTCCGCGCCCAGCGTGCGCCCCACCACGATGACCGCGGTGCGGACCAGGCCGTGCTCCTTGACCTGCGCCGCGATGTCGGCGAGCGTGCCGCGCAGGATCAGCTCGTCGGGGCGGCTGGCCATCGCGACCACCGCCACCGGGCACTCGGCCCCGTAGTGCGGCAGCAGTTCGCCGACGACCCGGTCCACGTAGCGGGTGGCCAGGTGCAGCACCAGCAGCGCTCCGCTGCGGCCCAGCGTGGCCAGATCCTCGCCCGGCGGCATCGGCGTGGCCTGCTGGGCGATCCGGGTCAGGATCACGGTCTGGCCGACGGTCGGCACGGTCAGCTCCCGCTTCAGCGCGGCGGCCGCCGCCGCGAAGGCCGGGACGCCGGGGACGACTTCGTAGGGGATGCCGGCCGCGTCGAGGCGCCGCATCTGCTCGGCGACCGCGCTGAAGATCGACGGGTCGCCGGAGTGCAGCCGCGCCACGTCCTGGCCCGCCGCGTGGGCCCGTACGCACTCCTCGACGATCTCGTCCAGGTTCAGCTGCGAGGTGTCGACCAGCCGCGCGTCCGCCGGGCATTCGGCCAGCAGCTCGCGGGGGACGAGGCTGCCCGCGTACAGGCAGACGGGGGCGGCGGCCAGCGTCCGGGCACCGCGCACCGTGATGAGGTCGGCGGCGCCGGGGCCCGCGCCGATGAAGTACACGGTCATGCTTGATCCTTCTCGTTCGTCGCCTTTGTCACTGACCACTGGGTGACCGGCATCGCCTGCCGCCAGCCCGTGAAGCCGCCGACCGGCACGGCGTGCGCGACGGACAGCTTCACGAGTTCGCCGCCGTGCCGGCGGTAGCGCTCGGTCAGGACCGCCTCGGACTCCAGGGTGACGGTGTTGACCACCAGCCGGCCGCCCGGCGCCAGGGCCGCCCAGGCCGCGTCGAGCAGCCCCGGCGCGGTCAGTCCGCCGCCGATGAAGACCGCGTCGGGGGCGGGCAGTCCGGCGAGGGCGTCCGGCGCCGACCCGACGATCACGCGCAGGCCCGGCACGCCGAGCGCCGCCGCGTTGCGGGCGATGCGCTCCGCCCGCTCCGGTACGCGCTCCACCGCCACGGCCTGGCACGAGGGGTGCGTCCGCATCCACTCGATGCCGATGGAGCCGGAGCCGCCGCCGATGTCCCACAGCAGCTCGCCGGGGGCCGGCGCCAGCGCGCACAGGGTCGCGGCGCGGACCCGGCGCTTGGTGAGCTGGCCGTCGTGTTCGTAGGCGTCGTCCGGCAGGCCGGGGGTCGCGCCGAGCCGGGGGGCCGGGTGGGCGGGGTCCCGGCGGCACTCCACGGCCACCACGTTCAGGGGGTCGCCCGGCGGGTGGTCCCAGCCGTCGGCCACGCCCTCGTACGTGTCCTCGTGCTCGGAGCCGAGCTGCTCCAGCACCCGCATCCGGCTCGGGCCGAAGCCCCGCTCTCGAAGCAGAGCGGCGATCTCGTCCGGGGACGCCGCTCCGGCGCTGAGCACCAGCAGCCGCCGCCCCTCGTACAGCGCGGCCGCGAGCCGGGCCACCGGGCGGCCGACGACCGTGAGCACCTCGGTGTCCTCGACCGGCCAGCCCAGGCGGGCGCAGGCATAGGAGACGGAGGACGGGTGCGGGTGGACGCGCAGGGACCGCGGCCCGAGCTCCTCGGCGAGCGCGCGGCCGATGCCGTAGAACATCGGGTCGCCGCTCGCCAGCACCGCGATCCGGCGGCCCGCGTGCTCGGCCATCAGCTTCGGAACGGACGGGCGCAGCGGGCTCGGCCACGCCACCCGCTCACCGGGGCAGTCGGCGGACGGCAGCAGGTCCAGCTGGCGCGGCCCGCCGATCAGCACCTCGGCGCGGGACAGCGCGGACCGCGCGGCGGCGGTGAGCCCGGACCAGCCGTCGGCGCCGAGGCCGACGACCGTCACGGGTATGGGGGGCGGTGCGGAGCTCACTGCGCGGTACCTCGGAACGGGAAGGGAGCGGAAAGTGGGTGCGGACCCGCAGCCTACTGGCCTGCCCTTTCGGGCCGAGCCGCCGACCCCCGCCGCCGATGCCGGGACCAGGGGTCTACCCTCGGTAACCCACCGCGTCGCGAGGGAGCTGCCATGCCCGGCTGGAACGCCACGAACATCCCCGACCAGAGGGGCCGGACCGCCGCCGTGACGGGGGCCAACAGCGGGATCGGCTACGTGGCCGCCCGCGAGCTCGCCCGGCGCGGGGCACGTGTGGTGCTGGCCTGCCGCAGCGCCGCGCGCGGACGGTCCGCCGTGACCCGGCTGCGCGGCGAAATCCCGGGCGCCGAGGTGGAGTTCGCCGCGCTCGACCTCGCGGAGCTGGCCTCCGTACGGGAGTTCGCGAAGGGATTCACAGAGCGGCACGCCGCCCTGGACCTGCTGATCAACAACGCGGGCGTGATGGCCCTGCCGTACGGGCGGACGGCCGACGGTTTCGAGACGCAGTTCGGGGTCAACCACCTCGGGCACTTCGCGCTGACCGGACTGCTGCTGCCGCGGCTGCGGGCCGCCGCGCCCGGGGCGCGGGTCGTCAACGTCTCCAGCGGTTTCCACGTGCTGGGGAACGTGGACCCCGATGACCTGGGATACGAGCGCGGCTACCGGCGCTGGGTGGCCTACGGCCGCTCCAAGACGGCCAATCTGCTCTTCACGCACGAACTGTCCCGCCGCTTCACCGCCGCCGGCTCCGCCATCGTCGCGGCCGCAGCCCACCCCGGCTACGCCTCCACCAACCTCCACGCCGGCGCGACGCGGGACCGCGGCGCGCTCTCCGCGCGCGTGGTGGCCCTCGCCAACGACGTCATCGCACAGCCCGCCGCAGCGGGCGCGCTGCCCACGCTGTACGCGGCCACCGCGCCCGGCGTCCGGCAGGACGCGTTCATCGGACCGCGGTTCGGCTGGCGCGGCGCCCCGGCCGGCTCCTGGCGGGCGAAGTGGACCCTCGACGACGCCTCCGGTGAACGGCTCTGGGCCGCCTCCGAGAAGCTCACGGGAGTCTCGTACGGATCCCTGCCGCGCTGACCCGCCGGGCGGCCCGGCACCTCCGCACGCGGGCGCCCCGCGTGTGAGCCCGTCCGCCCCCGGTGCGCCTCAAGGCGCCCCGGGAGCGGACGTGACCCGCGGCCCCGGCGCCCGGACACTCGGCGGCATGGACGACGACGGCGAGGACAACCACCCAGCAGCCCGACCCGGCACACCCGGCCCGGTCGGTCCTGTCCGGGCCAGGAGCCCGGGGAGCGCGGGACGCTCCCCGGCACGCGTCGGCACACCGACCGGACCAGGGGCCCTTCAGGCGCGGTTCGGGGTCTTCGTGGCGCGTTCGTACAGGGCGCGGACGCCGTCGTCGAAGTAGCTGCTGTACGAGGTCTCGTCGTCCCCGCCGCCGTCGCGGCCGCCGATCACGCCGATCAGCGTGTGTCCGTCGGTCAGCACCGGGCCGCCGCTGGTGCCGTTCGGGACGTCCGCGCAGTCGATCCGCAGCTGCGTGGGCCCGGCCGCACGGGCGGTGTTGCGGCAGTCCAGCGGTTGTTCGGAGTCGTTCGGATAGCCCACGACCCGTGCGGGCGCGGGCAGTTCGGGCCGGAAGGCGATCGTCTGGGCTCCGGTGACGTCCTCCAGCCGCTGGCCGGGGTAGCCGGGGCGGCGCAGCCGGAGGAAGGCGACGTCGTGGTCGGGGTCCTGCTCCTCGGTCCAGCGTGGGTCCACGTCGATCCGGGTGGGCACCCACACGCCGTACGGGGCCACGCCGTCGCGGTAGCCGGGGGCGAAGGCGAGGTTGGTGCGGAAGCCCGCCCCGTACACGCAGTGCGCGGCGGTGGCGATGAGGTCGCCGCCCGGCGAGTGGACCACGACGGCCGAGCAGTGGTGGTCGGGGTCGCCGTCCGTGCCGGGGGAGAAGAGCGCGCCGATCGCGGGCTCGGCGGGCGCGGGCCGGGCCTCCAGGGGGTCGGAGGGCGCCCATCCGGCCGCCTTCCAGTTCACGGAGCCGCCGGCGAAGGCCTTGCCGTCCATCGGCGGGTTCGGGTCCTCCCGGACGATCCCGTCCAGCACGGCGGCCGCCGTCCGGTCGGCGCGCTCCGGGTCCTGCTGGTAGGTGCCCAGCGCCGGGTCCCCGTCCGCGCGGTGGGCGCCCACGCCCCACCGCTCCCACACGTACGCACCGCCCGCGACGAGCAGCGCGCAGAGGCCGAAGAACACGGAGGCCCGTAGGGCCGGCCCGCGCACCTTGCTGAACATGTGGTCCTACTCCCGCCCCGCAGACACCGTCGACTCTTCGTTCGATGGGGGAGCGGCGGCCCGGGTTCCGCGCCGAGTACGTGTCCGTCGTCACAGCGGCCCCCCGCCCGGCCGCCGCCGCGCCACCTCCCGGACTTCCGCACGCCATCCAACTGACCTAGTGTCCTGGCGACTTGAACCCCCCACAGAGTCGACAGGAGTCGAGAGCATGAGACTGCGCAACCGTAGGGCGGGCGCCCTCACCGCAGCACTGGCGGCCGCCGCCCTCGCGCTGGGCACGGCCCCGGCCGGCGCCGCGGGCACCTCGGGCGACCTCCCGTACGCGGGATCGACCGGTGTCGGCGTGCACAACGCCTACGAAAAGGCCAAGTACCCCTACTTCGCGGACGCGCTGGACTCGGGCGCCGCCATGCTCGAACTCGACGTCTGGACCAACTTCTTCGGCAGCTCCTGGCGGGTCTCCCACGACAACCCCTTCGGCAACGACAGCAACTGCGAGAACGCCACCAGCCCCGCCCAGCTGCGCACCAAGTCCCGCAACCAGAACCTCGCCGGCTGCCTCTCCGACATACGCAGCTGGCACGACGCCCACCCCGGCCACCGGCCCGTCGTCCTCAAGCTGGAACTCAAGGACGGCTTCGCCGCCAACCTCGGCCGCGGCCCGGCCGAACTCGACGCGCTGCTCACCGGAAAGCTCGGCGACGCCGTCTACCGCCCCGGACAGCTGGCCGCCGGCCACCCCGACCTCGACACCGCCGCCCGCGCCGGGGCCTGGCCGAGCCGCGCCGCGCTCGCCGGGAAGTTCCTCGTCGAGCTGATCCCCGGCACCGTGGAGGAGGGCAACGGCTCCGACACCCTGTGGACCGACCGCGAGTACGCCACGCACCTGCGCTCCCTCGCCGCCCAGGGCCGGCTCGGCCAGGCCGCCGCCTTCCCCGCCGTCCACCGGGCCGAGGCGGGCGACCCGCGCGTCACCCGCTACGCCGACGCCTCGCTGCGCCCCTGGTTCGTGATCTTCGACGGGGACGCGGGCGCGTACGCCTCGGGCTCCATCGACACCGGCTGGTACGACCGCAACCACTACCTGCTGATCGCCACCGACGCCCACAACGTCGCCCCGGCCATCGACTCCACCCGCCCGACCGAGACCCAGGCGCGCGACCGCCTCGCCCTCCTGGCCGGCCGCCACGCGTCGATCGTCTCCGCCGACTGGTACCCGCTGCCGCAGGTGCTGGCCACGGTGGTACCGCGCGGCTAGCCACAGGGAGGGGGCGGCGGACCGGAGCCGCCGTTTCCACGGGGGCCCGCCGTCGTTGAGCAGCCGGGTGCCCCCGCACGCTGCCACCAGACCGCAGGGACGCGGCGGTGATCCTCGACCCCGCCCGCCGGCGGCCCGCCGCCGCGCTCGCACCCCGGGACCCGGACCGGCCGCCGGCCGCCGTGGTCCCGGACGGGACCGACGACAGCGAGGAGCAGCAGCGATGACCGGACCGGTGGGTGCGCGCGAGGCGCGCGGGCGGCAGACCGCGGGGGTCCCGGAGGCGGCGGCGCCCCGCCGGTCCGAGCCGGGCTCCCGCCGGTGACCGGCACACCGCGCCCAGGTCCGGCCGGGCAGGACCGGGAACCGGCCTACGAGGCGCTCCCGTTCGACGGATTGTGGGAACGGCCCGGGATCGGGGTACCGCCGGAGAGCACGGCCGGGCTCCCGGCCCGGGGCTGGCGGCTGCCGTGGGACGCGCTCGACGCCGCCGAGGCCGCCGCCGTGCTGGAGCGGCTCGCCGCGCGGGACTACGCCTTCCACACCCCGGGCGCCGCCGGCGTACCCGTCCGGCGGCTCATCCCCGGGGCCCGCCTGCGCGCCGACGGCGAGCAACTCGCCCGCCTGCTCCGCCCGTACGCACCCCAGGCCGTCGTCAGCTTCGCTCCCACCCGGCACGCCTTCGGGGCCTGTGCGACCGTGCTGCTGCCCGCCGTGACCCGGCTGCCCGTCTGGTTCTGGCCCGCCGTCGACGGCCCGCCGTTCCCGGCCCAGGCCCGGACCCCCTCGCCGTCCGCGCCGTCTCCGCCCCCGGTCGGGGCCCGCCGGATCGCCGTCGTCGCCACCCCGGGGGCCTTCCGGACCCTGGCCCGCCACCCCCGCTGGCTGGCCGGCTTCGAGCACATCACCTTCCTGCACGGCTCCGCCGAACTGCCGTGCGAGGCCGTCGCATTGTGCGACGGCCGGCGCACCGCCCTGGTCGAGGTGCTCGGCTCCACCGAGACCGCCGCCGTCGCCCACCGCACCGGCTGGGACCCCGAAGGCCCGTGGACCCTGCTCGACGACCTCTCCTTCGCCGGCCCCCGCGAAGGCCGGGCGGTCCCGCTCACGGTGTCCGGCCCGCGGCTCCCCGCCCACGAGACGGACGACCTGATCCGGCCGCTCGGCGACCGGCAGTTCCTGCGCCTGGGCCGCCGCGTCGCCCACCCGGTCAGGCCCCCCGGCGCCCGGCACGACCTCGACGCCATCGCCGCCAGGCTCCGCGCCCTGCTCCCCGGAGCCGAGGTGACCTGCGTGCCCGCCGCCGACCCGCTGGGCGGCGACGCCTACGACCTGCGCGTGGCCGGGGGCGGCCCGCTGACGGAGGGCGGCGTACGGGCGCTCGCGCGCGGTCTCGGAGCCGAGCCGCGGCAGGTCCGCGTCGTCGACGGGACCCCGCGCGGCCCCCTCGGCCGGCCCCGGCGGCCGGAGGGGCCCCCGCCACCCCCGCATCCCACGAAGGGACGTACGACATGAGCAGGAACCCGGACGACGTCAAGACCGTGCACCTCACCCCCGAGGTCTACGCCTACCTCGTCGCCCAGGCCGAGCCGCCGAGCCCCGCCCAGGAGCAGCTGGTCGCGCGCACCCGCGCGCTCGGCGGTCCCGCCGTGATGCAGGTCCCGCACGAGCAGGCGGTACTCCTCACCCTGCTGGCCAGGCTGACCGGCGCCCGGCGGATCGTGGAAGTGGGCACCTTCACCGGCTACTCCACGATCGCACTGGCCGAGGGACTGGCGCCCGGCGGCCGCGTCATCACCTGCGATCTCTCCGAGGAATGGACCTCGATCGCCCGGCAGGCCTGGAAGGAGGCCGGCGTCGCCGACCGGATCGACCTGCGGATCGCGCCCGCCCTGGAGACCCTGACGGCGCTGCCGCCCGACCCCGTGATCGACCTGGGCTTCCTGGACGCCGACAAGCCCGGCTACCGGGCCTACTGGGACCAGCTGGTGCCGCGCGTCCGCCCCGGCGGGCTGCTCCTGGCCGACAACGTCCTCTACGGGGGCGAGGCCGTCCGCGCCGACGCCCGGGGCAACGCCCTGGCCATCCGCGAGTTCAACGCGCACGTCCGCGCGGACGACCGGGTCGAGTCGGTGCTGCTGCCCATCGCCGACGGCCTCACCCTCGCCCGCAAGCGCTAGGCCGTCTCTTTCGACCTAGGTCCGCGTGGCGGACTCCAGCTGCCGGTCCGGAGGGCCGGCGGCGTGCCGGTCCGCGGCCGCCAGGCTCGCCTCGATCTCGTCCAGCGCGCGGCGGGCCGTGGCGAGCCGCTCCCTGACGTCCGTCCCGTCCGCGTCGGGGCCCGCGGCCGGCGGCGGTACCCGGTCGGCCTCCGCCTCGATCTCGCGGGCCTCGTCCAGCGAGTTGAGGACGACCCCGATGAGGACGTTCACCAGGACGAAGGAGGCCAGCAGCGCGTACGAGGCGTAGTAGATGATGCTCAGGCGCGAGATCTGCAGGCCCGCACGGACGGCGTCGGTCAGGCCGTCGAGCGTGGTCAGCAGGAACAGCGTGAGCATGGCCCGGCCGACGGAACCGTAGTGCTGCGGGTCGGAGTCCGCGAAGCAGACCCAGCCGACCATGGCGTACACGTACAGCACCAGCGCACCGACGAAAAGGAAGCTGGCGGTGCCGGGCAGGCTGCGGCCGACGGCGATCAGCAGGATCCGCAGGTGCGGGAGGAAGCGCGCGGTGCGCAGGACGCGGGCCAGGCGCAGCAGCCGCAGGACGGTGGTGTTCTCGCGGACGAAGGGGACGAAGGCCGAGACCACGATCGCGAGGTCGAAGAGGTTCCAGGGGTCCTGGAAGAATGCTTTCGGCCGGTCCGCGTAGGCGCCCATCCGCAGCAGCATCTCCAGGGAGAACACCACCAGGCAGCACTCCTCCGCCGCCCGCAGCACCTGGCGGTACTCCTCCGCCAGGCCGCTGTACGTCTCCACCCCCATCAGCCCCGCGTTGAGCAGGATCACGCAGAAGACGACCATCCCGAAGGCGGGGGCCTCGGTGGCCACCCGGCATCGGGCTGCCAGCTTCATGCGGCCGCGTCCGGCCGGCTCCGGGACTGTCATCATGCTCCTCGTGCTGTCGGTCATGCAGGGCGGCGCGCCCGGCGGGGCGCGGCGGGTCCGTCCTTCTAACGCCACACACCCGATCGGGTTTCACCACCGGCGCACGTCAACGCGCCGGGGCGGCCGGGCCCCGAGCCGCCGTCAGGCGCGGGGTTTCGCCCGGACGTGCATGCGCTCGCCCTGGCGGCCGAAGAGGCTGAGGATCTCGACGGGGCGGCCGTCCGCGCTGCCGAACCAGTGCGGGAGGCGGGTGTCCCACTCGGCCGCCTCGCCGGGGCCGAGGACCAGGTCGTGCTCGGCGAGGACGAGCCGCAGCCGGCCGTCCAGGACGTACAGCCACTCGTAGCCCTCGTGCGTACGGAGATCGGGCTCGCTGCCGCGGTCCGGGATGATCATCTTGTACGCCTGGAGGGGGCCGGGGCCGCGGGTCAGCGCCACGGACGTGCCGCCGTTCGGCAGGGCGCGGGGGGCCAGCCGCACCCGGGGATCGCCCACCTCGGGGGCGCCGACCAGGTCGTCCAGGGGCACGCGGTAGGCGGAGGCGAGCGGCAGCAGCAGCTCCAGGCTGGGGCGGCGCTGACCGGACTCCAGCCGGGACAGGGTGCTCTTGGAGATGCCGGTCACCTCCGAGAGCGCGGCCAGGGTCAGCCCGCGCTGGGCGCGCAGCCGCCGGAGCCGGGGCGCGACCTCGTCGAGGACCGCCTGGTGGGGCGAGGGGGTGTCCTGGGCCGGGTCTTGTGCCGTGTCCTCGGGTGTGTCCATGCGGGCATTCCACCCCGCCGTCCCGGAATCGGCAACAAGAATTGCCATCGGAGCTCCACCGGGCGCACGCTCCTCGCCATGACCACACACCACGCCTCGGAACACGGACCCTCCGGACACGAAGCCTCCGGACAGGGACCCTCCACGCACGCACACGGGCACGGACAAGGGGGCCACCACTCCACCACCGACCTCGACTGGGAGGCCATGGCCGCCCACCTGGAGCGCAACGCCGAACTCCAGCTCCCGGTCCTCAGCCGCACCGCGACCCGCCTCGGCGAGCTGCTCGGCCCCGGGCACAAGGTCCGGCGCGTCCTCGACATCGGCAGCGGGCCGGGCGTGATGACCTGTGTACTGGCCGAAGCCTTCCCGGACGCGGAGGCCGTCGCCGTGGACGGCGCGCAAGGGCTCCTCGACCACACCCGGGCCCGTGCCGAACGGCTCGGCCTCGGCGCCCGGGTGGCCACCCGGCACGCGGAACTGCCCGAGGGACTCGACGACTCCCTGGGCGCGGCGGACCTGATCTGGAGCAGCAAGGCCGTGCACCACCTCGGCGACCAGCAGGCCGCCCTGGACGCGCTGGCCGGAGTGCTGAGGCCCGGCGGGCTGCTCGCCGTGGCGGAGGGCGGACTGCCGATGCGCTTCCTGCCGCGTGACATCGGCATCGGCCGGCCGGGCCTCCAGGCGCGGCTGGACGCCGTTCAGGAGCACTGGTTCTCGGTGATGCGGGACGAACTGCCCGGCAGCGCCGCCGTGGTCGAGGACTGGCCCGCGATGCTCGGACGCGCCGGGCTCACCGGGACCGGCGGTTTCACGTTCCTCCTCGATCTGCCGGCGCCGCTGGGCGAGGAGGCCCGCGCCTTCCTGCACGCCCATCTGACCCGGCTGCGCGAGGCGATGGGCGAGTCCCTGGACGCGGAGGACCGCAAGACCCTCGACGTACTGCTCGACCCCGAGGCGCCGGAGGGCATCATGCGGCGGCCCGACGCCTTCCTCCTGTGGGCCACCACGGTCTTCACCGGTACCCGCCCGGCCGGCGCCCCGTGAAGCCGACGGGGACGGCCCGCGTGACCCGCCCGGCGGCCGCCGGACAAGCGGAGCCCGGGCCTTCGGTCCGCTGGGTGCTCGCCGGCCTGTCGTCGTCGATGCTGCTGTCCTCGCTCGGCACCGGCATCGCCAACGTCGGGCTGCCCACCCTGGCGCAGGTGTTCGGCGCCTCCTTCCAGGAGGTGCAGTGGATCGTCCTCGCCTACCTCCTGGCCATCACCACCGTGATCGTCAGCGTCGGACGGCTCGGCGACCTCATCGGCCGACGCCGGCTCCTCCTGGCCGGCGTCCTGCTGTTCACGGCCGCCTCGGTGCTGTGCGGCGCCGCGCCCACGCTGTGGCTGCTGATCGCGGCCCGGGCCGCGCAGGGCCTCGGGGCCGCCGTCATGATGGCGCTGACCATGGCGTTCGTCGGCGAGGCGGTGCCCAAGGAGCGGACCGGCAGCGCGATGGGGCTGCTCGGCACCATGTCCGCGATCGGCACCGCTCTCGGCCCGTCGCTGGGGGGCGTGCTGCTCTCGGGGTTCGGCTGGCGGGCGCTCTTCCTCGTCAACGTGCTGCCGGGACTGGTGACCCTCCTGCTCGCCTCCCGCCACCTTCCCGCCGACCGGCGGCGGGAGTCCACCGCCGGCCGGCCCCGCTTCGACCACGTCGGCACCCTGCTGCTCGCCCTGACGCTCGGGGCCTACGCCCTCGCCGTGACGCTCGGGCGCGGCCGTTTCGGGGCGCTCAACCTGGCCCTGCTGCTGGTCGCCGCCCTCGGGACCGGGTTCTTCGTACGGGCCGAGGCGCGGGTGGCCGCCCCGCTGATCCGGCCGGCCGTGTTCCGGGACCCCGCCCTGAACGCGAGCCTGGCCATGAGCGCGCTCGTCTCGACGGTCATGATGGCGACCCTGGTGGTCGGGCCGTTCTACCTGTCCCGCACGCTCGGGCTCGGCGAGGCGCTCGTCGGCCTGGTCCTGTCGGTCGGCCCGGTGGTCGCCGCGCTGACCGGGGTGCCGGCCGGCCGCATCGTGGACCGTTTCGGCGCGTTCCGCATGACGGTCACCGGGCTCGCCGCCATGACGGCCGGCTGCCTCCTGCTGTCCGTGACCCCGCAGACGCTCGGCGTCCCCGGCTACCTCGCCCCCCTCGTCGTCGTCACCGCCGGCTACGCGCTGTTCCAGACGGCCAACAACACCGCCGTCATGGCGGACGTACCCGCGGACCGGCGGGGCGTGACGTCCGGCATGCTCAACCTCTCGCGCAACCTCGGGCTCATCACCGGAGCCTCGGTCATGGGCGCCGTGTTCGCCCTCGCCTCGGCGGCCGCCGACGTGGCGACGGCCGGCCCCGATGCCGTGGCCGCCGGGACGCGGATCACGTTCGCGGTCGCGGGTGCCCTCGTCCTCGCCGCGCTGGCCATGGCGGTGGGGAGCCGTACGCTCGCCCGGCGGGCTGCGGCGGGACCGCGGGCAGCGGGGCCAAGTCCGCTGCGCGGACGGTTCGTTGATCCACCGGTGGAGCGGACCGTCCGCGCATATGCTCGTGGATCCGCATCCGCATCCGCATCCACCACATCCGCATCCACATCCTCGCCGAGCGTAAGGGGACCGCGCCGTGAGCGTCCGCATCCAACCCACCTCCCAGGTCGACGACACGGCCGAGCTCGGCGAGGGGACCACGGTCTGGGACCTGGCGCAGATTCGGGAGAAGGCCCGGCTCGGGCGCGGGTGCATCGTGGGCCGCGGGGCCTACGTCGGGCCGGGAGTGCGCATCGGGGACCACGTCAAGCTGCAGAACTACGCCCTCGTGTACGAGCCGGCCGAACTCGGCGACGGGGTCTTCATCGGACCGGCGGCCGTGCTCACCAACGACTTCTACCCGCGGTCGGTCGATCCCGACGGCACGCTGAAGCGCGACGGTGACTGGGAGCCCGCCGGGGTCGTCGTGGCCGAGGGGGCCTCGCTGGGGGCCCGTTCGGTGTGCGTGGCCGGGGTGCGCGTCGGGCGCTGGGCCCTGGTCGCGGCCGGCGCCGTGGTCTCCCGGGACGTGCCCGATTTCGCGCTCGTCGCGGGCGTACCGGCCCGGCGGATCGGCTGGGTGGGCCGGGCCGGGGTCCGCCTGGTCGAGCGCGCGGACGAGCCGGGCGTGTGGGAGTGCCCGCGCACCGGAGTGCTGCACGAGGAGAAGGACGGGACGCTCACCGAACGGCACTGACGGAACTGACGCCATGTCGGCAATTTAGAGCACCGGCTTTTCCTCAAAACCACAATCAACGAACATCCATGGGCATACCGTGTCCCTGCACACGGGATCTGGACAGGCAACACGCCCTGTCCAGTGGGGGGTTGTACACGACGAGGGGCATCGCGGGCAGTGTCGTGCCGGCGCGGATCCACCGCGCCCGCTGACACTGCCGATCACGCCTGCCCCCGTCCGCGGCATCGCTGGGGGGTCCAGACGCAGCCGTCGGACGGCTCGTGCGCCGGCGCAGGGAACACGGCCGGGCACGCGCCCCGTCATGCAGTCCCCCTCCGCGGAATGACGACCGCCAGGTCCGTCCGAGGAGCGATCAGAGGGGATGGGTGTGTTGGAGCCGAACAGCTCGGACATGCGGATTGCGCCCAGCAGCCGGGAAGTCGGGGTGGGGACCCGATGACCGCCACACGATTAGGAGCACTTGCCGGCGCGGACGCGCCCCTGCACGCCCTCGCCGAGCGGCTGCTGGCACTGGCCGAGGCGGGGCTGCCCGCGATGTACCTGCCGGGCGCCGAGACCTTCGTGTTCACCCGGGTCGGAACGGTCGCGCCCGACGGCACCCGCCGCCTGGAGCAGCGGGGCACCAGCACCCGGTACGCGGCCATCACCGCGCTCGGCGCCCGCTTCCTGCCCGAGGAGCGGCAGCGCGCCCTGTTCGGCGGACGCACCGCCGAGGAGTTCACGGGGCTGCTGGTGCAGCGGCTGCCCGGGGTGGCGAACCTCGGGGACGCGGCGCTCATCGCCTGGGCCGCCGCCGAGACCGGCCACCCCAAGCTGTCCGACGCCCTCGCGCGGGTGGCCGAGCTGGACCTGCCCGGGCGGCCGCAGTACACGGTCGAGGCGGCCTGGGTGCTCTCCGCCCTCACCGCCGCCCGCGCCGCCGTGGACGTCGAGGGCCGCCTCGCGGCCGCCCGCGCCCGCCTGCTCGCGGCCAGGACCGGCGACGGCCCGCTCTTCGCGCACGCCACCGGCCCGGGCCTGGTCCCCGGATACCGCTCCCACGTCGCCTGCTTCGCCGACCAGACCTACCCGCTCCAGGCCCTGGCCCGGCTGCACGCGAGCGGCGGCGACCCGGAGGCCCTCGAGGCCGCCGACGCCTGCGCCACCCGTATCTGCGCCCTGCAGGGGGACGGGGGACAGTGGTGGTGGCACTACGACGCCCGCCACGGTGGCGTCGTCGAGGGCTACCCCGTCTACAGCGTCCACCAGCACGCCATGGCCCCCACGGCCCTGTTCGACCTCGCCGAGGCGGGCGGCACCGACTTCGGCGCGCACATCCGCCGGGGCCTGCGCTGGATGACGGACGTGCCCGAACTCGCCGGGCCCGCCGGCCCCCCGCGCGAGCCGATGATCCGCGAGGACTTCGGCGTGACCTGGCGCAAGGTCCACCGCGGCGACCCGAAGAAGGCCGTCCGCGCCGCCCGCGGGCTCACCACCCGCGTCGCGCCGCACACCCGGCTCACCCCGCTGGACCGGCTCTTCCGCCCCCTGTCGGTGGACCGCGAATGCCGCCCGTACGAGTTCGGCTGGCTGCTGTTCGCCTGGCTGGGGGGCCCGCAGAGATGACACGACGGCCATCCCTCTTCGGGGTCGGACTCGACCCCCTGACCATGGACGAGACCGTACGGCGCTGCCTGGACGCGGTGGCGCGCGGCGAACGGATCGAGATCGGCATGGTCAACGCCGCCAAGCTGGTCAACATGCGGCGCGACCCCCGGCTCGCCGAGGCCGTCGCCGGCTGCGACCTGGTCCTGGCCGACGGGCAGGCCGTGGTCTGGGCCGGCCGGATCCTCGGGGTCAGGCTTCCCGAACGGGTCGCGGGCATCGACCTGTTCATGCGGCTGCTCGCCGCCGCCGAGGAAGCCGGCATCTCCGTCTACCTGCTCGGCGCCCGTCCGGAAGTCCTGGACATGATGCTCCGGCAGATCGCCGAGCGCTTCCCGAAGCTGAACGTGGCCGGCAGCCGCGACGGCTACTTCGCCGACTCCGAGCAGGAGACGATCGCCGGCGCCATCGCCGACAGCCGCGCCCAGCTGCTGTTCCTCGGCATGACCTCGCCCAAGAAGGAGATCTTCACCGCCGGCCACGGCAAGCGCACCGGCGCCCACGTGGTCCACGGCGTCGGCGGCTCCTTCGACATCCTCGCCGGCATCACCAAACGAGCCCCCCTGGTCTGGCAGCGGATGGGACTCGAATGGTTCTACCGCACCCTCCAGGAGCCGCGCCGGCTCGGCAAGCGCTACCTCACCACCAATGCTGCCTTCCTCCTCATGACGGTCCGGGAACTCATCCGCCGCACACCGTCTGCCGGTTCCGCGAACAGGAGTCACTGATGCGCGTCGTCGTCGTGGGACAGGGATACGTCGGCCTCCCGCTGGCCATCAGGGCCGCCGAGGTCGGACACCAGGTGATCGGTTACGACGTGGACGCGCGGCGGGTCAAGAGCCTCGCCGCCGGCGAGTCGTACGTCGAGGACGTCACCTCCGAACGGCTGAGCCGGGCGCTGGAGCGCGGCACCTACCGGCCCAGCGAACTGGCCCGGGACTGCGGCGGATTCGACGTCGCCGTCGTCACCGTGCCCACCCCGTTACAGGAAGGCGCCCCCGACCTGCGCTACATCGAGGAGTCGGCGCACACGCTGGCCCGCTTCCTGCGCCCCGGCGCCACGGTCGTCCTGGAGTCCACCACCTATCCGGGCACCACCGAGGAGCTGTTCGCGCCCATCCTGGAGGACGGCTCCGGCCTCACCGCGGGAGTCGACTTCCACCTCGGCTACAGCCCGGAGCGGATCGACCCGGGCAACGCCGTCTGGGGCTTCCAGCAGACGCCCAAGGTCGTCTCCGGCGTCGACTCCGCCTCCCTGAAGGCCGTGGAGGCCTTCTACGGGGAACTCGTCGACACCACCGTGCCGGTGAGCTCCCCCAAGGAGGCCGAACTGGCCAAGCTGCTGGAGAACACCTTCCGGCACGTGAACATCGCGCTGGTCAACGAGATAGCCATGTTCGCCCGCCACCTCGACATCGACGTGTGGCAGGCGATCGAGGCCGCTTCCAGCAAGCCCTTCGGCTTCATGAAGTTCACCCCCGGCCCCGGCGTAGGCGGCCACTGCCTGCCCATCGACCCGTCGTACCTGTCCTGGCGGGTGCAGCGCGAACTCGGCCAGAGCTTCCGCTTCGTCGAACTCGCCAACGACATCAACAGCCACATGCCCGAGTACGTGACGCGCCGCGTCATCGACGCCCTCAACGCCAAACGCCGCTCGGTCAACGGCTCCCGCATCCTGCTGCTCGGGCTCGCGTACAAGAAGAACACCGGCGACGCGCGGGAGTCGCCCGCCGTGCGGATCTCCCAACTCCTCCTGGACATGGGCGCCAAGGTGCGCGCGGCCGATCCCCACGTCGTGGAGAGCATCAAGGTCGACGCCCGCCTCGTCCGCGTCGAACCCACCCGCAAGGAACTGGCCTCCGCCGACGTCGTCGTCCTGCTCACCGACCACGACTCCTTCGACTACGCCATGGTCACCGAGCACGCCTCCTTCGTCCTCGACTGCCGCAACCGGCTGTCCGGACCGACGGTGGAGGTGCTCTGAGCCCATGACCAGGATCATCTGCGTCGCCGGAGCGCGACCCAACTACATGAAGATCAAACCGGTCATGGACGCGCTGGAACGCCGCGGCGTCGACGTGGTCCTCGTCCACACCGGCCAGCACTACGACACGTCCATGAACGACGTGTTCTTCCGCGACCTCGGCATCCGCACACCCGACCGGTACCTGGGCGCCGGCTCCGGCAGCCACGCCCGGCAGACCGGCCGGGTCATGGCCGCCTTCGAGCCGCTGCTCGACGAACTGGCCCCGGACGCCGTGGTCGTGGTCGGCGACATCAACTCCACCCTGGCCTGCGCCCTGGTCACCGCGAAGGCCGGACCGCTGCTGGCCCACGTGGAGGCCGGGCTGCGCAGCCGCGACTGGAGCATGCCCGAGGAGGTCAACCGGGTCGCCACCGACCGGGTCAGCGACTACCTGCTCGCCCCCTCGCCCGACGCCGCGGCGAACCTGCGGGCGGAGGGCTACCGGGAGGACCAGATCCACGTCGTCGGCAACGTCATGATCGACACCCTCCTCGCCAACCTGGACCGGGCCCGTCAGTCGGACGTCCTTTCCCGGTACGGGCTGACCCGCGGCGGATACGGCCTGGTCACCCTGCACCGCCCGGCCAACGTGGACGATCCCGACGCCCTCGGCGGCCTGCTGAAGGCCCTGGGTGAGGTCGCCGGCCGCTGCCCCCTGCTGCTGCCCGTGCACCCCCGGGCCGCCGAGCGGCTGGCGGACACCGGCGTGCCCGGCGGCATCCGGCTGGTACCGGCCGCCGGATATTTGGACTTCATCGCCCTCCAGGACTCCGCCCGCCTGGTGCTCACCGACTCCGGGGGCATCCAGGAGGAGACCACCGCCCTCGGCGTGCCCTGCGTGACCCTGCGCGAGAACACCGAGCGTCCCGTCACCGTGGAGGAGGGCACCAACGTCCTGGCGGGCACGGACCCGGAGCGCATCGTCGCCACCGTGCACCGCGTGCTCGACGATCCGCCCCCGCCTCGCTGCCCCGCGCTGTGGGACGGCCGTGCGAGCGAGCGCATCGCCGAGGTCCTGCTGGCCGGCGGGTCCGCGCACACCCGGCTCAGGCCCACCGACCTCGCCCCGCGCGGGGCCGGCACCGCACCGCAGTAACCCGTACATCCGAGGGGGAAAGACCATGGATCTCGCCGAAATATGGCGGGTCATGCGCAGGCGCTGGTACGTGCTGCTGCCCGGACTGCTGCTCACGGCGGCGCTGGCCGCCGCCGTGCACCTGCTGGTGCCGGTGGAGTACCGGTCCCAGAGCACGGTGACGCTCCTGAACTCGTCGAAGGCCACGGTGGCCTTCGACGGCAACCCCTTCCTGAGTACGCAGGCCTCCCTCACCGGAATGGCCGACGGTCTCGCCCGCAACCTGAACTCCGACGGCTCGGCCGCCGAGTTGAAGGCGATGGGCGTGACCGGACTGCACGAGGCGAAGATCGCCGACAACGCCCAGGGGCCCTTCATGTGGCTGAGCGTCACCGGGACCGACCCGGCCGCCGTCCTGAAGTCGGACGAACTCCTCACCCAGTACGCCGAGAAGCGGCTGCGGGAGTTCCAGACCCAGCAGTCGGTGGCACCGGACGCCATGATCCGGATGACGACGATCGTGCCACCCCAGAAGCCGGAGGCGCAGACGAAGACCCGGCTCCAATACCTGGTGATGGCCGCCGTACTGGGCTTCGTCCTGAGCCTGGTCGCCACCTTCTTCGTCGAGGCACGCCGGCGGTCGTCCGGCAGGCACCGGCCGGCGGCCGGCGAGGCGGGGGCCGACCGGACCGCGGACACCGCCGCGCAACCGGCCGCGCATCCCGCCGCCGGCCCCGCCGGCGACCCGTCCGACACCCTGCGCATGACCGCCGCCCACCCCGCCGGATCGCCGTGACCGGCCCCGCGACGGACACCGGCACGACCCCGCCGGCAGCGCCCTCGCTGGGGCGCAAGGTCGGCTCCGCGGCCCGCTGGAGCCTGGTCAACACCGTCGTCATGCGGCTCGGCAACTTCGTCACCGGGATCATCCTCGCCCGCTTCTTCCTCGGCCCCGAGGCCTGGGGCGTGTACGGGATCGCCCAGACGGTGCTGCTGGTCCTGCTCTCCGCGAACGAACTCGGCGTCTCCCTCGCGATCGTGCGCTGGGAAGGCGACCCGCGCCGCTTCGCCCCGACCGTGCTCACCCTGAGCGCCGCCTCCAGCTGCCTGCTCTACGCGGCGCTCTTCGCGGCGGCCCCCGCCGTGGCGCGGGTGCTCGGCTCGCCCGAGGCCTCCGGGGTGCTGCGCGTGATGTGCCTGTGCGTGGTCCTCGACGGGCTCTCCCAGGTGCCCGCCGGCTTCCTGACCCGGGCGTTCGCCCAGGGCAGGCGGATGGCCATCGACGGGCTCAACTTCGTGCTCAGCACCGCGGTGACCCTGCTGCTCGCCGTCGAGGGCTGGGGCGCGATGAGCTTCGCCTGCGGAGCCGTCGCGGGCAACGTGGCCGCGCTCATCGGCTGCTGCCTCGCCGCGCCCGGCACCCTTCGGTTCGGCTGGGACCGGGAGCAGGCCCGGGCACTGCTCCGGTTCGGGCTGCCGCTCGCCGGGGCCAGCATGCTCGCCCTCGGCGTCGTCAACGTGGACACCATGGTGGTGGGCTCCGCCCTGGACCAGCTCGCCCTCGGGTTCTACGTACTCGCCTTCAACATCTCCGGCTGGCCGGTGCGGATCGTCTCCGAGGCCGCCCGCCGCGTGTCCTTCGCCGGGTTCTCCCGGCTGGCCTCCTCGCCGAAGGCGCTGGCGAGCGGCTTCGGCCGCGCCCTCGGCGTCGTGGTGGCGGCCACCGTCCCGCTCTGCGTCCTGCTCGCGGCCCTCGCCGGGCCCCTCGTGGAGCTCGTCTACGGTGAGCGCTGGCTGCCCGCCGCCCGGGCACTTCCCTGGCTGATGGCCCTCGGCCTGGTCCGCATCGGCTGCGAACTCGCCTACGACTGCCTCGTCGCCCTCGGCCGGCGCCGCTCGCTCATCGCCGTCCAGGGGCTCTGGCTGGTCGTCCTGGTCCCCGCCCTGGTCCTCGGCGCCCGTACCGGCGGGATCGTGGGCGTGGCCCAGGGGCACGTGCTCGTCGCCGGCGCCGTCGTGGTGCCGGTGTTCCTGATCGCGTTGCACCGCGGCGGCATCCCCCTGGGGACGGTCGCCCGGGCGTGTGCCTGGCCCTTCCTCGGCGGCGTGGTGATGACCGCGGTGATCCTCGGCCTGGAGCGGTACCTCGGCGACGGCGTCCTCGCGCTCCTCGCCACGGGAGCCGCCGGGACCCTCTGCTACGTCCTGTGCGTCCTGCCCGGCCGCTCCGTGCTCCGGGGGTAGGCGGCCGTGACACGGGACCGGAAGCGGTGGGCGGCCTGGCTGCTCGCGGGGGTGGTGCTGGCCGTCGTACTGACCTTGTACCAGGCGGACCGTACGGGTGTGGGAGAGCCCCCGGCCGGGCCCTCGGCGGGACCCTCGACCGGGTCCTCGTCCGCGGAGCCTGCCCCGCCCTCCGCGCCACCGCCGGCCACCGGCACGGCCGGCCCCTCCGCCACGGACGGCGCTCCCGCCCCCTCGGCCGGCACGGCGGAACCCGCACCCAAGGCCTGCGCCTCGCCCGGCGCCTGCGGCTTCCCCGACGCGAGCAGCACCGGCCCGCGGACCGCCCTGGAGCGGCACGACACGGGCAACATGTCGGTCAAGAGGAACGGCACGGTCATCAGGGGCTGGGACATCCGCGGTTCGCTCGACGTCTACGCCGACGACGTCACCGTCATCGACAGCCGGATCACCTCGGCCAACTGGTGGGGGATCAACCTGCGCCCCGGCTTCCGCGGGCTGAAGGTCCTGCACACCACCATCACCGCCGTGCCGGGCCAGGGACCCGACAACGGCGGAGTGAACTACGCCGTCTCGAACATGGGCGACGGCTCGGTCGAGGTCGGCTGGTGCGACATCTCGGTGTTCGGCAACGCCCTGTCCATGGGGCAGGGGGACCTGCACGACAACTACGTGCACGACATCGTCCCCTTCCGCAACCAGGGCGGTGAATGGCAGCACACCGACGCCGTCATCAGCGGAGGCGGGAACAAGGGGCGGCTGACCGTCCGGCACAACACCCTGCTGAACTCCGTACCGGTCGACAAGGGAGCCAGCGCGGCCCTCGGCCTCTTCGCCGACACCGGCGCCGTCTCCTCCGTCGTCGTCGACGGCAACTGGCTGGCCGGCGGGGCCTACGCCCTGTACGGCGGCGGCCCGGGCGCCACCGGCATCCAGGTCACGGACAACGTCTTCTCCACCCAGTACCACCCGGGCAGCGGGGCCTACGGCCCGGTCGCCGCCTGGAACGCGGGCGGCGCGGGGAACGTGTGGCGGGGCAACCGCATGACCGACGGCCGCCCCGTCGTGCCCGAACCCGTCCCCTGACCCCCTCCTCACCGCGGAGAGTTCATGATGCGCCGTATCGCCCGGGCACCCTGGGAGCTGCTCAAGCGGGCCTTCGGCTGGCTGGTGCTCTTCGAGGCCGCCAACAAGGTCCGGCTGTTCCCCTCGGCCGTCCGGCTGCGGCGCTTCGAGACGGCCGAGACCACCCGGCTCGCGGCCCTCCCGGGCCGGCCGCCCGCCGCCCTCGTCGCCACCGTCATCGCCACCCACCGACGCCCCGAAGCGCTGCGGGCGGCTGTCCGCTCGGCGCTGGAGCAGACCGTCGCCGACCAGGTGGTCATCGTCGTCGACGACGGCGCAGGGCTGCCCGAACTACCGTCCGATCCCCGGCTGTTCGCCGTATCGCTGGCCCGCAACACGGGCACCGCAGGAGTCGTGCGCAACGTGGGGATCCGGCTGACCCGGTCGCGGTACGTGGCCTTCCTGGACGACGACAACCTGTGGGAGCCCGACCACCTGGAGCAGGCCCTGTCGGTCCTGGAGCCGCCCGGCGGGCCCGACGCCGTGTACACCGCGCTGCGCAGGGTGCTCCCCGACGGAGCCGAGAAGGACGTGCTGTCGGTGCCCTTCGACCGCCGCCGCGCCGCCCGCGAGGCTTTCCTGGACACCAACGCCTTCGTCGCGCGCCGCACCCGGTCCCTGTACTTCAGCAGGCTGCGGCGCACCCCCGAGGTGCTGCCCCGCGAGGACTGGGAGCTCGTCCGCCGCTACAGCCGCCGCCACGAGGTGCGCCACCTGCCCCGCCCCACCGTCCGCTACCTGGTCAACCCCGAGAGCTTCTACACGGCCTGGGACGAGCGACCGTAGGGGATGTCTTGCGGATCGGGCCGGATGAGGGCGCGGGCGGCCGCCCTGCTCGCCGGCCGGCCGAGGGCCGCGCGGGAGGTCTCCCGCAGCAGTACGGCCGTACGGAACGCGGCCGTCGCCGCCGGACCGTGGCGGCGGCGGTAGAGCCGGACGCGGTTGAGGGTCAGCAGGGTCCACAGGCGCGGCGACACCTTCGAGTCCCCGCCGAGATGGGTGGCCGAGGCCGCGGGCTCCAGGCGGGTGACGAAGCCGCGGTCCCGGGCCCGCAGGCAGTACTCGGTCTCCTCCGAGTACAGGAAGAAGGATTCGTCCCAGGGCCCGCACGCGTCCAGGCAGGCCCGGGAGAGGGCCATCAGCGCACCGGTCGCCCAGTCCGCGACCGTCGCCCGCTCGTAGGCGGACGGGTCGGTGACCAGCTCGCTCCAGCGCGGGAAGCGCCCGGCCCGCCGGTTGCCCAGCACCGCCTCGCCGAGCGCACGGGTCACGCTGGACTCGCGGCGCAGCGAGTGGAGGAGCGTACGGCCGTCCTCCTCGTACAGCAGCGGCACGCTGATCCCGACGCGGCCGCCGCCGGCCCGCGGGGCGTCGAGCGCGTCCACGAGCCGCCCGGCGCAGCCCCGCCGCATCCGGATGTCCGGATTGCACACCAGGGCCGCCCGGAAGCCGCCCTCCCACCCGGCGGCGGCCTCCAGGGCGGCGTTCACCCCGGCCGCGTACCCGGCGTTGCGGCCGGTCTGGACGACGGTCGTCTCCGGGGCCAGGGAGCGGACCAGCTCCACGGTACCGTCGGCGGAGTCGTTGTCGGCGACGACGAGGCGCCAGTCGAGCCCCGCCATGCCGTCCGGCAGCGAGGCCAGGAACCCGGGGAGCACCGCGGCGCTGTTCCAGGTCACGACGAGGACGGCTACGGGACCGGAACCCGCGGCGGGGAGATTGGCGGTCGGGCGGTCGGAGGGCATGGGGACTCCACGGTCGGGGGCCGGTGCGCCGCGCGCCGGATGAAGCCGAGGCAGCTGCCTCCGGCGGCGATCGTCAGGAAGAACATCCCGGCGAACATCGGGAAGCTGAGGGCGTCGAAGGTGGCGCTGATGACCAGGGCGACGAGGGCGGAGGCGAAGAACGCCTGCCCGAGCTCCCGGTCGGACTCGGTGCGGGCCAGCCGGCGGATGGCTCCGCCCTGGTGGATGCCGGTGAAGAAGAGGACCACCAGCGCGACCAGGCCCAGCGCGCCCGTCTCCGCGAGCGTCAGCATGTACTGGTTGTCGGTGAAGAAGTAGAGCTCGGGGATGAAGGTCCCGAAGCCCCGCCCGAACAGCGGGCGTTCCTCGAGATAGGGGAGGATCACGCTGTACTTCAGGGTCCGGGCCTGGGTGCTGCTGTCCGAGTTGGTCAGGAACGAGGCGAACAGCGTGCCGATGGTCCCGATCAGCCCCGGAACGATCACCTTGAAGCAGGCCACGGCGCCCATCAGCAGACCGATCGCGGCCCACCGGCGCTGCGGCTTCCAGCGCAGCACCATCACCAGGACCACGATGAGCACCCCGATGATGGAGGTCCGCGACACCGTCAGCGGCAGGGCGCCGCCCATCAGCACCACGGGTCCCCAGCGGCGCACCCGGCTCAGGTGCCCGCGTACGGGGTCGAAGGCCTGCTGGACGGCGAAGGGCAGCAGCAGCGCGAGCATCCCGCCGAACTCCAGCGGCTGGGCCGTGGTGGAGCGGGGCCGGGTGAAGGCGCCGCGGTCCAGGGTGGTGATCTGCGGGACGCTCGACTGGAGTCCCGGGATGCCGATGTGGTCGGCGATGTTCGTCGCGGTGAAGAAGTCGTAGTAGCCGATCGCGGCCACCACCGCCCCCATCACGACGGCCCGGCGCAGCAGGACGTCGAGGCGCGCCCGGTCCTTGATCCCGGCGGAGACCAGCACCACCAGGGACACCCACACGAGCAGCGCGATCAGGCCGCGGTCCGCCGCGAGGATCTCCTTGTGCACGCTGCCGCGGCCGGCGTTCGCGATGTACGAGGCCAGTACCGCGACGGCCAGCAGGCACATCACCACCCGGGGCAGCCCGGTGCCGGGGGCCGGCCGGATCCGGCCGGTGAGCCAGGCCGCCAAGTACCAGAACAGGCCGAGCAGGGCGAACACGTTGGCCGGGGTGCCCACGCCGCCCATGCCCGGCAGGGTCAGGTTGGAGGGGATGAAGAAGGCCAGCGCCAGATAGCCGGTGAGCAGCCGGGTGGTGTCCAGGTTCAGGGCCCGCAGCCCCCGGTGGACGCGCCGGCTGCGCGACGGAACAGGGGGGCCGGCCGGGGGCCCGGCCGCCTCGCGCCGGCGGCGGCGCGCCACCAGCACGCTCTCGGCGACGAAGGAGAGCGTGAACCCGGCGGCCGTGCCCAGGATGATGACGCCCAGCACCTGCTGGTAGCGGCTCTTGAGCTGCGGCACCGGGGTCTGCGGCAGCACCACCGGGGCGGTCTGCACGAAGTACGCGGGCTGCACCTTGGCCGCCGCCTGGAGCGCGTTGAGCTGCTCCCCGGCGAAGGCGGTCAGCGTACTGGTCTCGCCCAGCACCTTCGCCCGGTCGGTGCCCGTGACGGTCAGGGTGATCAGCGGGCCCGAGGTGTTCGCGGCGAACCCGACCGTGTAAGGGTCGGTCACGCCCAGGCCGTGCAGGTCCCGCGCCGCGTCCGCCCCCGACAGGGTCCTGATCAGCACGTCGGCGGTCACGACCAGCGAACCCCCGGCGTTCGAGATGGGGTTGCCGAAGGCGGGCGGCAGCTGGGAGCTGGCCGTGGAGTCGAGGAGTGCGACCGAGCTCTGGGACTGGTACGCCACCGGCACCGACCGGTACAGGTGCAGCGCCGCGAGCAGCCCCAGCAGGGTCAGCGGGAGCATCACGTACCAGCGGCGGCGCAGCACCGCGCCCATTTCACGGATGCTCACGAACACCCCTGCCGGGCAACGGATTTGATGGCGGGCCTACCCGTGTCCTGCGAGGATCGGTCACGATGGAAGGGATCCCCGTGTCGCCTGGTGAGTTGGTCCGCGCGCTGCGTCGGCGCTGGTACGTCCTGCTCGTGGTGGTGCTGCTCGCGGCCGCCGGGGGAGCGCAGGTCCTGCGCCCCGACCCGACGTACGTCAGCTCGGCGGTGGTGGTGCTCAAGCCGCCCGTGACCGGCAGCCAGCCGAACCAGCTCGCCAACCTCCAGCCACCGCTCGCCGCCGTCTCGTACGCGGTGATACAGCAGCTGCTCGCGCCCGACGGCGCGGCCGAGCTGAGGGCCGCCGGCGTCGAGGGCACCTACCGGCTGGTGCCGCGGAACAGCGGCACCAGCGTCACCCCACGCCACCTGATCCCCTCCCTGCAGGTCCAGGCGGAACAGTCCGACCCGGCCGCCGCCGACGCGGCCGTGCGCACGGTCATCGAGGTCTACGCCAGGCACCTGTCGGACCTGGAGACGCGACAGGGGGTCCCGGAGCCGGCACGGATGAGCGTCGACCTCCTGGTGCCGCCGACCGCCGTGGAGCGGACCGGTGACCGCGGCCGGGGCCTGGCCGGGGTGGCGCTGCTCGCGGCGGTCGGCGGCGTGGCGGCGGCCCTGTGGACCGACCGGCTCCTGACGCGCCGGGACCGACGCCGGCGCCGAAGCACCGACACCGGTCCCCAGACCCCGGCACGGGATGGCCGCGCGCCGCAGGCCGCGTCCCGCTGAGCCCTGCTGGTGGTCCATCAGATCCCTCGGCGCTTCCAGGACTGCCACCACAGCCACTCGCGGCCCCGGTCGGCGACCGCCGAGAGCACCAGCGGCTGGAGGTAGGGCATGGCCCGCGCCCCGATGCTCCGCCGCCGGCGCAGCGCCCGGTACTCGCCGAGCGAGGTGTAGCCGCCGGGCAGGCACTCGGCGGCGAACGCTTCCAGCTCCTCGACCGGCACCACCGCGGTACGCCCCCGGTCGTAGGCCCGGTAGGCGCGCCGCAGCGCGTACCGGGCCAGCCGGGTGCGCGCCGCCAGCGACAGCCGGTCCGCCCCGGGCAGCAGATCGGCGCACTTGTCGAGCACCGAGTCGAAGGCGACCAGGCGCTGGCGCAGGTCGTCGAGCTGCCCGCCGAAGTCCGTCGTGGACATGTTGCCGCCGTGGACCCGGTAGAAGGCCTGGTCGGCGCCCCGGATGTAGCCCACGTCGGCGTGCGCCGCGAGCCGCATCCACATCTCGATGTCCCCGGCGTGCGGGAGCTGCGGATCGTAGCCCCCGACCTTGCGCTGCAGGCTGGTGCGGACCACCACCTCGGGCGAGGTGATGCACCCGGTGCCCTCCCGGAAGCGCCGGTCCAGCCACCACCGTCCGGGGTAGACCACCGATCCGGTGCTCCGCGTACGGGCCGCGGGCAGCGGGCCGCCGTGGCGGAAGCGCAGCGGCCTGCCGTAGCAGAAGCCCGCCTCCGGATGCGCGTCGAGCAGGGCGGCGGCCCGTACCAGCGCCCCCGGGACCAGCCGGTCGTCCGCGGAGAGCAGGGCCACGTAGTCGCCGTCGGCCCACTCCAGCAGGCCCTCGTTGTAGGTGGCGATGTGCCCCATGTTGCGCTCGTGGACGCGGACCTCGATCCGCGGGTCGGCGGCCGCCAGGGCCCGCGCGACCGTCGCGGAGTCGTCGGGCGAGGCGTCGTCGATGATCAGCACCCGGACGTCGACGCCCTCCTGCTCGTCCAGGACGCTCTTGACGCAGTCGGCCAGGAAGTGGCCGTACTTGTAGCAGGGGATCACGACGCTGACCGTGCTCACTGGGCGGTCACCTCCGAGGAGGCCGCAGACGGGGCGGCGGCGGGCGGGGTGGTGGTGAACACCGGGCCGACCCAGTAGTTCACCGAGCCGAAGGTGTTCGCGGGGAAGGCCGTCGTGGAGCCGTACGCGTAGAGCCCGTTGCCGCCGCCGCTGCCGTCGGCCGGGGCGACCAGCGGATAGGAGCGATGCGCACCGGTGAAGTAGCCGCCGTCCACCGAGTAGTTGCCGTTCGGCGCGTGGTACGAGGCCACGTACGAGGTGCCGGCCGTGACGGGCACCGGAGTGGCGAACTTGAGCTGCTGCCAGCCGGACAGGGTCTCGCTGCCGAAGGTGCCGGTGGCCAGCAGCGTGCCGGAGGCGGACCACAGGCTGCCGGTGTGCGTGCCGGTGTTGCCAGGGCCCTTGTAGAAGGTGACTCCGGTGACGTAGCCGTTCACCGCGGACTGGAACCGGGTGCCCAGCTCCACCGAGTTGGCGTCGTCGCCGGCATGGGAGGTGCTCGGCGTCGCACCGCTGCCCCACAGCGTGCACGGGCAGTTCACCGCCGGCGGCGAGGCGCTGGTGGTGAAGTTCCAGGTGACCGGCGCGGCCATGGTGTTGCCCCACAGGTCGGCGGCCTGCACGGACGCCGTGTAGGTGGTGTTCAGGGCCAGTTCCGTGGACGGCGTGAAGGTCGCGCTGTTCGCCGCGCCGAGGGTTTTCGTGCCCGGCACGGTGGCGCCGCCGGAGTCCTTCAGCGTGAACACCAGCGTGTCCGCGTCGACGGCCGTGCTGAAGGTCGCCGTGGCCGTCGCCGTGATCGGGGTGCCGGTCGCCGCGGACTGCGGCGAGGTCGATGTGACGGTCGGCGGGGTGGTGCTCGCGGTGGAGGTGTCCAGGACCGCGTCGACCCAGTAGTTGCTGCCGTTGGAGGCGGTGGCCGGGAAACCGCCCGTGGCGCTGTAGCGGTAGACGCCGTTGCCGCCGTCGGTGCCGCTCTTCAGCGCGGTGAGCGGGGCCAGCCCCGCGTCCCCGGCGGCGAAGGTGGTGTCGAAGGAGTAGCCGCCGTGCGGCGCGAAGTAGGAGGCTATGTACGTGGTGTTCGCCTTCACCGGCACCGGTGAGGGGAAGTTCAGCTGCTGCCAGCCGGACGCCGTCTCGTTGGTGAAGGTGCCGGTGGCCAGGCGCTGGCCGGTACTGCTCCACAGGCTTCCGGTGTGCGGGCCGGTGTTGGCGGGGGACTTGTAGAACCGGACGCCTGTGATCGAGCCCGCCACCGAGGAGCGGATCTTCACGCCGAGCTCGACGGCGCTGCCGTCACCGGCGTTGACAGTGCCCGGCACCGCCGCGGCCGGCCAGACCGTGCAGGGGCACTGCTGGGGGCCGACGGTCAGCGGCACCGTGGTGGTGGCGCCGATGTTCACGCTGTCGTCCACCGCGCGCACCTTGATCTGCACGGGCCCCGGAGTGGCCGGGGTCCACTGGTAGCTCCAGGAACCGAGGCCCGTGGCCGCCTTCCAGGTGGTGCCGCCGTCGGTGGAGACCTCCACGCGGGCCACGACGCCGCCACCGGAGTCGGTGGCCGTGCCCGTGACGGTCACGGGCCGCAGCGCCGGTACGGTGGCGTTCGCCGCCGGGCCGGTCACCGTGACCGCCGGACCCACGGTGTCCGTGGAGGCGGTCGAGGCGACCAGGTCGCCCTGCAGGGACTTGGGCTGGACCCCCATGTCGGCGAACACGTTCACCGTGGCCTGCTGCATGCGCTTGTCCTCGGTGACCACGGTGTCGTCGGGATTGCTCGTGGGCATGTTCGTCAGGCCCCACGACCACTGCACCGTGCCCGCGCCGAAGACCAGCGCGTGCGAGGTCTGGTCCCGGAAGGCGACCAGGCTGTGCGTCGCGGTGCCGTTCCCGTACGTGTTGCCGTAGTCCTTCAGGAGCTTGTCGTCGGTGATGTCCACGGTGGTGGACGACAGCCGGATCTGCCCGGCGGGGCGGGTGGCGTTCTCCGTGTCGCTGTCCCACTCGTAGCCGAGCGTGCCGGTCGGGAAGGTGGCGGTCTGGGACGGAGTCAGGTTCGCGACCGTGGTGTGGCGCCACAGCCGCAGCTTGGCGAAGGTGCCCGGCACGGTGATCGCGTCGCTGCGGTAGCCGTTCACGCTGAACAGCGAGCCGGTGAGCTGGTTCTGCGGCTGGAAGGGCCGCCCGCCCGAGGCACTGGCCGGGTCCATGAAGGTGCCCGTCCAGATCCCGCTCGGGTCGGGTATGCCGTTCGGCTGCGGGAAGGACAGCTTGGTCTCCTTGTAGCTGACCAGGGTCCGGTTGGCGGTCGCCGCGCCGTCGATGCTCGGCGCGAGGCGGGTCTTCCAGAAGACCTCGTTGCCGCTGAAGTACGTCTGGTGGACGCCGGCGCGGCGCGCGTCGAGGGCGTTGGTGAACTGCTCCTGCGTCCAGTACTCGTCGTGGCCCGAGGACATGAACACCCTGTGGTTGCGCAGCAGCGGGCCGCGGGTCGCCGTGTCGATGCCGGTGATGTAGCTGACGTCGTAGCCGTTGCGCTCCAGCCACGCGATCATCTGGAACTCGGATCCGAAGATCCCGTTGTCCCCGCCGATGTCCAGGGGCCGGTTGTAACTGACCTCGTACGCCCGCCCGTCCGGGGCCGGCCCCCCGCCGCCGTAGAGGTCCTGGCCGCCGTAGTCGTTGTACGCCTGCCAGGTCTCGTCGCTGGTCTGCACGACGATGTCGGAGTGGCTCGCGTCGTTGCGGACGACGAACGGGTAGGGCATGACCCCGCCGCCGTCCGCCTGGTCGAAGTTGGCGAGGTACAGGCCCGAGACGGCGTCGGCCGGCACGGTCCACGTCGCCGTGACGGGCCAGTTGCCGCAGTCGACCAGGCCGGTGGCGGGCTTCGTGGTGCAGCTGCGCGGGTTCCCGCCCGCCGGGACGTTCGCCGGGTACGTCGTGGCCGCCTGGGCCGGGGTCGACAGCAGGCGGGCCCCGTTGCCGGCGTAGTGGC
This sequence comes from Streptomyces sp. NPDC088762, assembly GCF_044750905.1. Taxonomy (NCBI): domain Bacteria; kingdom Bacillati; phylum Actinomycetota; class Actinomycetes; order Kitasatosporales; family Streptomycetaceae; genus Streptomyces; species Streptomyces sp. NPDC088762. Next base: position 303,031 of record NZ_JBIVKT010000004.1, on the reverse strand, counting down.
CCAGCCGGTAGACGGAGACGCGGTACGGGGTCGGCGACTGGACCTTGAACTGGACGGTGTCGCCCGCCTGGACGCTCGTCTGCGCGCTGAACCCCTTGATCTCGCCGTACGCGTTGGGCGCGAACCACTCGGACATCGGGGTGCCCGGCTTGGAGTTCTCGCACACGACGGCGTTCGAACCGGGACCGCAGGGGTCGGCCGCACCGGCCTCCGCGGACGGGGGTAGGACCGTGGCGAGCAGCGTCGCGACCACGGTGAAGAGACCGTACCGGAGCAACCTTCTCCGTCTGTTCATCTGGACCTCGTCTTGTACGTGAGCACAGGGGCGTCAGCGCAGCGCGTCGGTGAGCGCGTCCACGACCCGCTGCTGCTGGGCAGCGGTGATCTGCGGGAAGAGCGGGAGGGAGAGCATCCGCTCCGCGGCCCGCTCGGCGTGCGGGAAGTCACCGCGGCCGTACCCCAGGTGGGCGAAGGCCGGAGTGAGGTGGACCGGAGCCGGATAGTGCACGCCCGCGCCGATGCCCTCCGCGTTGAGCTTGCCGACGACGGCGTCCCGGTCGGCTCCCGAGACCCGTACGACGTACAGGTGCCACACGTGGACGTTGCCCCGCGCCGTGACCGGCAGGGTCACGCGGCCTGCGGCCGCCAGGTCGCCCAGCAGCGCGTCGTACCGGGCGGCGGCGGCCCGGCGGGCCGCGTTCCCGTCGGCCAGCAGGGCCAGCTTCGCCCGCAGGACCACGGCCTGGAGACCGTCCAGCCGGCTGTTGAAGCCGGCCACGTCGTGGCGGTACTTCGCCGTCCCGCCGTGGTTGGCCAGCGCCCGCACGAGGCCGGCCGTTTCCTCGTCGTCGGTCACCACCGCACCCGCGTCCCCGTACGCGCCCAGGTTCTTGCCCGGGTAGAAGCTGGTCGCGGCGATCCCGCCGCTGCCGGGGGAGCGGCCGTCGCGGGTCGCGCCCTGGCTCTGTGCGGCGTCCTCGACGATCCGTACGCCCGGGGGCAGCGCCGCGGACAGTTCCGCGGTGGCCGCGCACTGCCCGTACAGGTGGACCGGCACCACGGCGCGCGTGGCCCCGCCCACCGCGTCCAGTGCGGCCTGCGGGTCCATCAGGAGGGTGTCGGGGAGGCAGTCGACCAGGACTGGGCGGGCGCCGATGCGGGCGGTGGCGCCCGCGGTGGCGATGAAGGTGTTGGCCGGCAGCACCACCTCGTCGCCGACGCCGACCCCACTGGCACGCAGGGCCAGTTCGAGGGCGTCCGTGCCGTTGGCGACGCCCACGCAGTGCCCGACCCCGGCGAAGTCGGCGTACTCGCGCTCGAAGGCGCGGACCTCCTCACCGCCGATGAAGGCGGTGTCCGCGAGCACGCGGTCGAACCCTGCCCGTAAGGCGTCGGCCACCTCGGCGTGGGCCGCCTTCAGGTCGACGAGCGGTATCTGGTTCATATGACTGGGCTCCCCATCCGTGTGTCCGGCACCGGTGTGTGCGGCGTCCGTGCGTCTGGCATGCGTGCCTCCGGCTGCGGGCCGGTTCCGTCCTCCCGGCCGGCTGCCCCGGCGTGCCCCTTGCCCCCGGCGTGCCCCCCGCCCCCGGCGGCCCGTGCCGCGTCGCGGGCCAGCTCGTCGAGCGCCGGGCGCCCCGCCGCGCGCAGCCGGCGGGCCGGGCTGCCCGCCCAGACCTCGCCGGGCGGCACATCGGCCAGGACCGTGCTTCCCATTCCCGTCAGCGACCAGGCGCCGACCTGCGCGTACTCGCGGACCAGCGAGCCCGCCCCCACGTACGCCCCGCGGCCCAGCCGCACCCCGCCGCCGAGGCGGACCCCCGAGGCGAGCGTGGCGAAGTCCCCGACCGTGTCGTCGTGGGTGAGGACCACGTGCGGCATCACCGCCACGTGCGCGCCGACCCGGACGGCGGCGGTCAGCACGCAGTGCGCGAGCAGCACCGAGCCGGCACCGAGGACCGAGGACCCGGACACCACCGCCGTCGGGTGAACCACCGTCGCGTACCGGCTCTCGGGCAGCCCCAGGCGCCGTACGAGCCGGGCGCGTACGGCCTGGTCGCGCGGACTGCCCACGCACACCACCACCCGGGCGGCCGGCAGCTCGTGCACCCGGTCGCAGCCGCCCAGCACCGGCACGCCGTCGACGTTCCGGCCGTGCAGGGCCGGGTCGTCGTCGAGGTGCCCGGCGAGCCGCCACCGCGGGGCGCGGCCGTGCGCCGCGTCGGCGGCGGCCGCGTCCCGTACGGCCTGGGCGGTCTCCCGGGCGAACCCGCCCGCGCCGACGATCAGCAGCTCGTCGGTCCCGGTGCCGGTCCCGGTGCCGGTCTGCGGCCCGCTCATCCGCCGGCCGCTTCGCGCAGCGCCGCCACCACCCGGTCCTGCTCGGCCTCCGTCATGGTGTGGAACAGCGGCAGGATCAGGGAGTCGCGGCTGATCCGCTCGGTCACCGGCAGCGGGGCCGCGCCGTGCCCCGCGTAGGCCGGTTCCAGGTGCGAGGCCATGATCCCGCGCCGGGCCGAGATCCCGGCCTGCGAGAGCCGGGCCAGCAGCTCGTCCCGGCCGACCGGGAAGTCCTCGGCCGGCAGCACCCAGTACGACTGGAAGTTGCCCTGGCCGTAGTCGGGGTCCCGGACCGGCCGCAGCCCCGGGATCGCGCCCAGCAGCTCCGTGTAGCGGGCGGCGAGCGCCCGCCGCCGGGCCACGATCGCGTCCAGCTTGCCGAGCTGCACCAGACCGACCGCGGCCTGGATGTCGGTCATCCGGTAGTTGTAGCCCACCTCCAGATAGCTCTCGAGGATCGGCTTTCCGCTCGCGTGCCGCTGCGCGGCGGACACGTTCATGCCGTGCTCGCGCAGCCGGCGCAGCCGCTCCGCCCACCGCGCGTCGTCCGTGGTGAGCATGCCGCCCTCGCCGGTGGTGATCACCTTGCGGGGGTGGAAGGACCAGGCGGCGAGCAGCGCGCCGTGGCCCACGGACTTGCCGCCCACCGTCGCGCCGATCCCGCAGGCCGCGTCCTCCACCAGCGGAAGGTCCCACTCGGCGCAGGCCGCGCGCAGGGCGTGGACGTCCGCGGGCACCCCGCCCTGGTGCACGGCGAGGACCGCCTTCGTACGGGGCGTCCGGACCGCGTCGACGGTGGCCGGGGTCAGATTGCCGGTGGACTCCTCGACGTCCGCGAACACCGGCCGGGCTCCGACGTAGCGCACCGCGTTGGCCGTGGCGATGAACGACAGCGAGGGGACGACCACTTCGTCGCCCGGCCCGAGCTCCAGCGCGATGAGCGCGAGGTGCAGGGCGGTGGTGCACGAGCTCACCGCGATGCCGTGCTCGGCGCCCACCCGGTCGGCGAAGGCCCGCTCGAACTCGGCGACCCGGGGGCCCTGGGCGACCCAGCCGGAGAGCACCGCGTCGGCGGCGGCCCGCGCCTCCTCGTCACCGAGCCAGGGCACCATGACCGGGATGCGCGCGTCCGCGGGCGCGGCGCCCGGGGCGCTCACCGGCCGGCCTTCGGGGCGGCGGGCGCGGCGGCGTCGGGGGCCGCGCCGGCCGTCGCGGCATCGGCGGCGCGCTCGGCCCGCCACCAGTCCACCAGGTCCCGCAGCCCGCCGCGCAGGTCGATCTCCGCCGTGAAGCCGAGGCGCTCGGCGGCCCGTGCGGTGTCGGCGAGCCGGCGGGTTACCCCGTTCACGGCGCGGGCCGGTCCGTGCACCGGCGCCAGCCCCTCCGCACCCATCGCCTCCAGCAGGCCGAGCGCGAGGTCGAGGAGGCTGGTCTCCGTCCCGCTCGCGACGTTGAACACCTCGTCGGTCAGGTCCGACTCCGCGGCCAGCAGATTGGCCCTCGCGATGTCCCGGACGTCGACGAAGTCCATGGTCTGGGTGCCGTCGCCGAGGATCAGCGGCGGTTCGCCCGAGGCGATCCGCTCCATCCAGCGGATGAGCACCTCGGTGTACAACCCGTGGATGTCCATGCGGGGGCCGTACACGTTGAAGTAGCGCAGCGCGACGTAGTCCAGCCCGTACATGGAGTGGAAACTGCGCAGCATCCCCTCGTTGAAGGCCTTCGCCGCCCCGTAGAAGGTGTCGTTGTTGTACGGGTGGTGGCGCTCGGTGGTCGGGAAGGTCTCGGCGAGCCCGTACACCGAAGCCGAGGAGGAGGCGATCACCTTGCCCACGCCGGCGGCGGCCGCCGCCTCCAGCACGTTGAACGTGCCGTCCACCAGCACCTCGTTCGCCAGCCGGGGCTCCTCCGCGCACTGGGTGATCCGGATGGCGGCGAGGTGGAACACCAGGTCGGCCCCCTCGGTCGCCTTGCGGACCGTCGCCACGTCGCGGATGTCGCCCTCGACGACCTCCACCACGCCGCCGGCCAGCGCGCGGTCCAGGTTGGGGGCCCGCCCCCGTACGAAGTTGTCGAGCACCACGACCTCGCGTGCCCCCTTGTCCACCAGCAGGTCCACCACGTGCGAGCCGATGGTGCCCGCCCCGCCGGTGACCAGAATCCTCTTGCCCTCTACGCTGCTCAACGCCCTGCCCCCACTGAGTCGGTCATGGTTTTCCGTGTGAACGCCCGCGTGTGAATGCCCGCCGTGCGAACGCCCGCCGTGCGAACGCCCGCCGTGTGAACGCCCGCCGTGCGAGCGGTCCGGCAACGCTCAGCGCCCGGTGCGCAGTCCGACGACCGCGCCGCGGAACTCCAGGCTCCTGGAGGCCGCTTCGAGGATGTCCAGCACCCGCAGCCCGGCCCGGCCGTCGGTCAGCGCCGGCCTCCGTGTCCCGATGGCGTCCGCGAACTCCTCGACCATGCTGCGCAGCGCTTCCTTCTCGCCGATCGCGGGCGCGACCATGTCGCCCGTCCGGTACGAGACGAGCATGTCGCGGCGCTCGTCCGCGCCGATCTCCTGCGGGGCGGACAGGTCCACGCCGCGGTCGAAGACCGCCACCCGCTGGGCGGGGTTGAGGTCGTCCCAGACCAGGGTGCGCTTGGAGCCGCCGACCATGGTCGTGCGCACCTTCGTCGGGGAGAGCCAGTTGACGTGCACGTGGGCGATGGCGCCGGTGTTGAGCTGGAGGGTCAGATAGGCGACGCAGGACTGCCCGGCCCCGATGGGGTCGGCTCCGTGCGCGGCGACGGCGACCGGCTGGACGTGGTCGGGGAGGATGAAGTCGAGGATCGACAGGTCGTGGGGGGCCAGGTCCCACAGGACGTCGATGTCCTTCTGCACCAGACCCAGGTTGATCCGTACCGAGTCGACGAACTGGATCTCGCCCAGCTCGCCGGAGCGGACCATCTCCCGGATGCGGGCCACGGCCGGGGTATAGCAGTAGGTGTGGTCGCACATCAGCGTGAGACCGCGTTCCTCGGCCTCGGCCACCAGCCGCAGCCCGTCCTCGTACGTGGCGGCGAGCGGCTTCTCCACGAGGACGTGCTTTCCGGCCCGCAGGGCGGCCAGTGCGACGTCCAGATGGGTCCCGGCCGGTGTGGCCACCGCCACCGCCTCCACGGCCGGATCGGCGAGGACCGCCGCGTAGTCCGAGGTCGCCTGGACGGTGGAATACCCGCCGAGCACCTGCCGGGCCCGGTCCACGTCCAGATCGCAGAGCCAGCGGAGCCGGAAGCGGGGACTGGACTGGAAGTTGCGGACGAGGTTGGGACCCCAGTAGCCCGCGCCGACCACGGCGACGCCTAACGGGCCTCCGGGCTCCCGGCCGCCCGCGTCCTGCACCGCGTCCTGCACCGCATCCCGCACTGGATCCTTCACGGCGTTCCCCTTCCTTCCGCGACGCCACGCCGGCTGGCGTGTCGACAACTCATGGCCGGGACGCGTGCGATGGATGGAAGTGCCGTCGGCGGCGGGCCGGACGCGTGCGCGACCGTGCGTGACCCGCTCAACGGTGATGGACCCCCCACGACCGATGCCCTGCGTAATGCGCCTGCTTCCGCCCCCCGGCGTTCCGGATTGATCCCCACCCCGCCGAAGCGCGCCGAATCCGGTCGGCGACGTTCAATCTAGACCACCGGGCGTACCCCCGGGCGGAGTTGGGGGAATCACCCGGTGCAGGTGTTCGAGCGTGCATACTGCCCGGGTGACCAGCATCGTGATACCGGCCCACAACGAGGGCCGGGTCATCGGCCGCCTCCTCGACGCGCTCCTGGCCGGCGCCGCGGCCGGGGGCACCGGCACCGGCGGCGACGTGGACATCGTCGTCGTCTGCAACGGCTGTACGGACGACACCGCCCGGGTGGCGGCCGCGCGCGGGCCCCTGGTGCGGGTGGTCGAGATCCCGACTCCTTCCAAACACGCGGCACTTCGGGTCGGCGACGAGCACGCGCGGGGCTTCCCCCGGGTCTACGTGGACGCCGATGTGGTCGTGGGGGCCGCCGACGTGCGGGCCCTGGCGGGCGCGTTGTCCCGGAGCCCGGACCTGCTGGCCGCCGCCCCGGACCGCGAGATCCCGCTGACCGGGTGCGCGTGGCCGGTACGGGCCTACTACGGGGTGTGGCAGCGGCTGCCGGCCGTCCGCGAGGGGCTGTTCGGCCGGGGGGTCATCGCGGTGTCGGAGGCCGGCCACGCCCGGATCGCCGCCCTGCCCCCGCTGATGGCCGACGACCTGGCCGCCTCCCAGGCGTTCGGGCCGGGGGAGCGGCGCGTGGTCGACACCGCCCGGGTGGTGGTGCATCCGCCGCGCACCTGGTCGGACCTGGTCAGGCGGCGGATCCGCGCGGCCACCTCCTCGGCGCAGTTCGAGCGCTTCCAGGAATCGGGGCGGGGAGGGGCGGCGGCCGCACCGTCCGCGCGCACCGGCACGGCCGACCTGCGCGCCCTGCTCAGGGACCGGCCGCGGCTGCTCCCAGGCGTCGTGGTGTTCGCGGCGGCGGCCCTCGCCGCCCGGCGGGGAGCGCGCAAGGCCATCCGGAACGGGGACTTCTCCACCTGGCTGAGGGACGAGAGCAGCCGTACCGGGAGCTCCTGACCATGTACCTCGCGGACCGCTCCGCTCCCGCCCGGCCGAAGAACGGGCCGGGCCGCGGACCCGTACGGGCGCGCGCGCTCACCCCGGCCGTCCTCGCGCTCGGCACCGTCAGCCTGATCACCGACGTCTCCTCCGAGATGGTCACCGCCGTCCTGCCCCTGTACCTCGTCGCCGGACTGGGCCTGAGCCCCCTCGGCTTCGGCGCGCTCGACGGCGTCTACAACGGAGTCAGCGCCCTGGTGCAGCTGACCGGCGGGCACCTCGCCGACCGGGTCCGCAACCACAAGCTGATCGCCGGAATCGGCTACGGCCTGTCCGCCCTGTGCAAGCCGCTGCTGCTGTTCGCCCACGGCCTCGGCCCGGTGGGCGTGGTCCTCGCCCTGGAACGCACCGGCAAGGGGCTGCGCACCGCGCCGCGCGACGCGCTGATCTCCCTGTCCGCACCCGCCGGATCGCAGGGGCGGGCCTTCGGCGTGCACCGGGCCATGGACACCACCGGGGCACTGCTCGGCCCGTTCGCGGCCTTCCTGATCCTGAGCGCGGTGGCCGACGGATACGACACCGTCTTCGGCGTGAGCGCGTGCGTGGCCGTCCTGGGCGTGGTGGTCCTCGTGCTCTTCGTACCGGGAACCCCGGGCGCGGGTGCAGCCGCCACCATGGGCGGCGCGCCGGAGCCGGCCGGGGTGCGGCCGCCCGCCCCGCGTCCGCGCGAGGCACTGGCCCTGCTGCGGCTGCCCCGGCTGCGCGCCCTGGCGGGCTGCGCCGCCCTGCTGGGCCTCACCACGGTCAGCGACGCCTTCGTCTACCTGATGCTGCAACGGCGCACCGGCATCGGCGAGCAGTGGTTCCCGCTCCTCCCGCTCGGCACCGCCGCGGTGTTCCTGCTGCTGGCCGTACCCGCCGGGGTCCTGGCCGACCGGATCGGGCGGCGCACCGTGTTCCTGACCGGGCACGCGCTCCTGCTGGCCGCCTACGGGCTCCTGCTGTGGGCGCCCGGCGGGCAGCCGGCCCTGCCGTACCTGGTCCTCGTACTGCACGGCCTGTTCTACGCCGCCACCGACGGAGTGCTGCCCGCCGCCGTCGCCGCCGCCGTTCCGGGACGGCTGCGGGCCACCGGCCTGGCCCTCGTCGGCACCGGGCAGGCGCTGGCCCGTTTCGGGTGCTCGCTGGCCTTCGGCGGGGCGTGGACGCTCTGGGGCCCCGGTCCGGCCCTCGCCGGCGCGGCGGCGGGCCTGCTGTGCTCGGCCGTCGTGGCCGCCTTCGTGCTGCGGCCGGCCACCCCTTCGGTGCCGGTCGCCCCTTCGGCTCCGGTCGACCCCTCGGCTCCGTCCGCCCCCGACGCTTCCCCACGCCCGCGAGGAACCCGATGACGCTGTCACGCCGCCTGCTCGTACTCGCCGCGGCGGTGCTGCTGCTCGCCGGCCTCGCCGCCACGCTGGTGCTGCGCGGCGCCTCCCGCGCCGCCCAGCCGCAGGCCGGCCACCCGGCGGTCGCCGCGGGCCGGGTCACGCTCGCCCAGCGGGACGCGCTGGCCTTCCTCAGCGCGGACAGCGGCCCGCACCGCGGCGCCCTGGTGTCGGTTCCGGCCGGGAAGCCCGAGGCCGGACGGACCGCCTCCGAGCTGACCTGCCGGCGCTTCCACGCCGCCGCGGGCACCGGCGTGTGCCTGCGCTCGACGCCCGGAGCGCTCGCCCAGGACAACCGCGCCCTGATCGTCGACGCCGAGCTGCGCACGCGGCGCGAATTCCCCCTCGCGGGCACGCCCAGCCGGGCCCGCGTGTCCCCGAGCGGCCGGTTCGCCGCCTGGACCGTCTTCGTGTCCGGCGAGTCCTACGGCTCCGCGTTCTTCTCCACCCGTACCGCGATCGTGGACACCCGCAGCTGGGAACTCGTGCCCAGTCTGGAGGAGTTCACGATCCTCATGGACGGCCGGGAGTACCGCGCGGCGGACGTGAACTTCTGGGGCGTCACCTTCTCCAAGGACGACGACACCTTCTACGCCACCCTCGCCACGGCCGGCCAGACCCATCTCGTCAGGGGCTCCCTCTCCCGCCGCACGGTCACCACCCTCGCCCAGAACGTCGAGTGCCCCTCCCTCTCCCCGGACGAGACCCGCATCGCGTACAAGAAGCGCGTGCAGCGCGGGGCCTCGCTGTGGCGCGAGCACGTGATGGACCTCGCGACGCTCCGCGAACACGCCCTGGCCGAGAAGCGCAGCGTGGACGACCAGGCCGCCTGGCTCGACGACCGCACCCTCGCCTACGCCCTGCCCGCCGACGGCGTCGTCGACAGCACGGACCTGTGGACCGTCCCCGCCGACGGCTCGGGCACCCCGCGCCTCCTGACCCCGTCCGCCGGCTCCCCGGCCCGCCTCGGCTGACCTCCCCCGCGCGGGGTGCGCCGCCCGTGGACCCGCACCGGCGGTGAGGGGACCGTTACGGCACGCGCCTTCCGAAAATCTGCACATCGTGTGCGTGACCGGGACGGCCGGCCTCCACAACTCCCGTACGAGCGCCAGCCGTAGCCTTGCATTCGTGGTGTTTTGCCCCGATCGGTTCCATGTAAGGAACAGGCGGCGCGTATGTGTTACTCGATCTTGTGAAGAAGCCGTCACTTTTCAGTGAATGATGCTCCACGGTGGGCGTCAGAGGTGCCCATCCGGCCGTGATGGGACGTCAACGGGATTGGCCGGGCCACCCGTTCGCGTGCTTTCATCATGCGCACTGCGGCGGTGGTGAATGACGGCCGGGTTTTTCGGGCCCCCAACTGCCGCAGGAAGTTATTCCTCCCCCCAATGAAAGGTGCGCGCCATGCGTAACGACATCGAGACCCGTGAGATCGACGACACCGAGCTGGACGCCGTCTCCGGCGGCCTCATCAACGTGTCCGGCGGCCTGGCCGGCGCCGTGACCAGCGACGTCAACGACGTCGTCGGCCTCGTGGGCTCCCTCAGCACCGTCCAGACCGCCACGGGCATCGTCTCCCACGTCCCCGGCCTGGTCTCGGGCATCACCGGCGTTTCGGTGAACACCGGTCGCGCCGGTCTCTGATCGGGAAATACCCAGAAACCCCGGAGTGCACTGCCGCGGCTCCGGGGTTCCTGGCTGCCCGCACGCCCGACCGTACGAATGCAGTTGAAGGAATAGTCCGTGCAGTTTCGCCAAAAGGCGCTTTCCAAGCTGCAATCGCCCGAAGAGCTCGACGTGCCGGTGCGTTTCGCCCGCCCGCAGGGCCGGCTCGTCCTGGCCGTCACGGTGGTCGTCATGGCCGCCGCCTGCTTCTGGGCCTTCACCGGCACCGTGTCCTCCAAGCTGACCGCGCCCGGCATCCTCACCCACGCCGAGGGCAGTTACGTGCTCCAGAGCCCCGTCGCCGGTCAGGTCACCGGCATCCTCGCCGAGGAAGGCCGGCTGCTGGCCGCCGGAACGCCCTTGTTCAACGTCCGTACGGAGCAGGGCGACCGTCCCGTGCGCGTGGTCACCGCCGGCCGGCTGACCACCCTCGTCGCGAAGGTCGGCTCGGTCGTCACGACCGGTGCGGACGTCGCCACGGTGGAGCGCGTGCAGGGTCCGGACGACCCGCTGGTGGCCGTGCTGTACGTGCCGGGCGGCAGCGGCCCGGCGATCCCCGTGGGCGCCTCCGTCGACCTGAGCGTCCAGTCCGTCCCGCAGCAGCAGTTCGGCATGCTGCGCGGCCGCGTCAAGGCGGTCGGCCGAGCGCCCCAGACGCAGGCGCAGATCAGCGGCTTCCTCGGCGACCGCGGCCTCGCCGAGCAGTTCTCCCGCCAGGGCAACCCGGTCGCCGTGCTCGTCCAGCTGGAGCGCTCCTCCACCACCAGGTCCGGCTACCGGTGGTCCTCCACCGACGGGCCCCCGTACGCCGTCGACTCGGCGACCCCCGTCGCCGGAGCCGTCCATCTCGCGGCCCGCCGCCCCGTCGACTGGCTGCTGCCGTGACCGCCCCGCAGGCTCCGCAGCTCCCGCCCGCCGGACGCCGCCGCCACCGCCCCGAACCCAAGGGCGGCAGCCGCCGCAGACCGCCCGCGCCCGCCCCCCGGGGCAGGACGCCCCGCCCCGTGCGCACCCCCACGGTGCTCCAGATGGAGGCCGTGGAGTGCGGCGCCGCAGCCCTCGCCATGGTGCTCGGCCACTACGGCCGTTTCGTCCCCCTCGAAGAACTGCGCATCGCCTGCGGCGTCTCCCGCGACGGCTCCCGTGCCAGCAACCTCCTGAAGGCCGCCCGCAGTTACGGACTGGCGGCCAAGGGCATGCAGATGGACCTGGCCGCGCTCGCCGGGGTGCGCGCCCCGGCCGTGCTCTTCTGGGAGTTCAACCACTACGTCGTCTACGACGGCATGGGCCGCCGCCTCGGCCGCCGCGGCGTGTACGTCAACGACCCCGGCAAGGGACGCCGCTTCGTACCGATGGAGGAGTTCGACACCAGCTTCACCGGCGTCGTCCTCACCTTCGAGCCCGCCGAGGGCTTCCGCCGCGGCGGCCGCAAGCCGGGCGTCCTGGGCGCCATGCCCGCCCGCCTGCGCGGTACTTCGGGCACCATGGCCGCCGCCGTGGTCTCCAGCCTGCTGCTGGTGGCCGTCGGCGTGTCCGTACCGGCCCTGAGCCGCACGTACATCGACATGTTCCTCATCGGGGAGCAGACGTCCCTGCTGGGCGTGCTGTTCGCGTCGATGGCCGTCGCCCTCGTCCTCACCGCGACGCTCACCGCGCTCCAGCAGGCCAATCTGCTGCGCGGGCGGATCATCTCCTCCACCCTGGGCAGCGCCCGCTTCCTGCGGCACCTGCTCAGGCTCCCCGTCACCTTCTACGCGCAGCGCAGCCCGGCCGATCTGGTCCAGCGCCTCCAGTCCAACGACGCGGTCGCCGAAACCCTCGCCCGGGACCTCGCCGCCGCGGGCGTGGACGCCGTGGTCGTCGTGCTCTACGCCGTGCTGCTGTGGACGTACGATCCGCAGCTCACCCTCGTCGGGGAACTGATCGCGCTCCTCAACGTGGTGGCCCTGCGGATCGTGATCCGCCTGAGGGCCACCGGCACCCAGAAGCTGCGCGCCGAGAGCGCCCGGCTGACGAACACCTCCTACAGCGGCCTGCAGCTCATCGAGACGATGAAGGCCACCGGCGGCGAGAACGGCTTCTTCCGCCGCTGGGCCGGACAGCACGCGGTCACCCTCGACGTGCAGCAGCGGCTCGGCGTGCCCAGCGCGTGGCTGGCGATCGTCGCGCCCACGCTGGCGGCGCTCAACAGTGCGCTGATCCTGATGATCGGCGGCCTGCGGGCGGTGGAGGGCCACCTCACCGTCGGTCTGCTCGTCGCCTTCCAGGCCCTGGTCACCAGCTTCACCGCACCGATCTCCCGGCTCGGCGGCGTCGCCGGCAGGATCCAGGACTTCGCCGCGGACGTCGCCCGCCTCAAGGACGTCGAGAACTTCCCCGCCGACCCGGTCCACTCGCGGCGCGAGCCCGCCGTCGGCACCCGACGCCTCAAGGGCCACGTGGAGCTGGAGAACGTCACCTTCGGCTACAGCCCGCTGGACGCCCCGCTGCTCAAGGACTTCTCCCTGTCGGTCGGCCCCGGCCGGCAGGTCGCGCTCGTCGGCGGCTCCGGCAGCGGCAAGTCCACCGTCTCCCGGCTGATCTCCGGCCTCTACGCCCCCTGGGAGGGCACCGTCCGCATCGACGGGATGCGGCTGGAGGACATCCCGCGCGGCGCGCTGGCCGCCTCCGTCTCCTTCGTCGACCAGGACGTCTTCCTCTTCGAGGGCACCGTCCGCGACAACGTCACCCTGTGGGACCCGTCCATCCCCGACGAGGCCGTCACCGCCGCCCTCGAGGACGCCGCCGTCCTCGACGTGGTCGCCCGCCGCCCCGGCGGCATCCACAGCCGCGTCGAGCAGGACGGCCGCAACTTCTCCGGCGGCCAGCGCCAGCGCCTGGAGATCGCCCGGGCGCTGGTGCGCCGCCCCAGCGTCATGGTCCTCGACGAGGTGACCAGCGCCCTGGACGCGGTGACCGAGCAGATCATCATCGACAACCTGCGCCGGCGCGGCTGCGCCTGCGTGGTCATCGCCCACCGGCTGAGCACGGTGCGCGACAGCGACGAGATCCTCGTACTCGACCGGGGGACGGTCGTGGAGCGCGGCCGGCACGAGTACCTGGTCGCGGCGCAGGGTCCGTACGCCGAACTGGTCAAGGAGCACTGAGGTGACGTACGCGCCCCACCACGACACCGTCACCGCCTTTCCCGGCCCGGCGGGCGGGGCCCCCGACCCGGTCGTCGCCGCGCTGGGCGGACTGGGCGCGCCGGTCGACTGCACGGGACTGCGCAGCCTGTCCCTGGAGGGCCCGCTCGTGCTGTGGCTCGTCGTGCGGGGCGAGCTGGACCTCTTCGCCGTCGACGCCGCCCAGGCCGGGCACTGGCACTTCCTGGGGCGGCTGGAGCCGGGCACCCTGCTGCTGGGTCCGGCCGAGGGACCGGACCACACCCTCGTCGGCCGGCCCCTCCAGGGATGTCTGCTGCGCCGCATCGAACTGCGTGAGCTGTACCGCCCGGACTACGGCGACCGGTTCGCGGGCGACGGGTTCCAGGGCGACCCGTTCGCGGGCGACCCGTACCAGGGCGGACAGTGGTACGCGGACCAGGCGCACTACGGCGCGGCCCCCGCCGCCCGGCCGAGCCCGCTCGAGGACGCCTTCGCGCGCGGCATCGGCCGCGGCCTGCGCGTGCTCTACCAGGCGCAGCCGGACGGCAGCGCCGGCCCCACCGGCCACGGCGGGGCCGACGACGACATCCTGTGGATGCAGATCACGCCCGGCAGCGTGCAGTACGGCGCCGTGTACGAGGCGGAGGCGGTCGGCACCCTCCTCGTCGACGCGGCGGTGTGGCAGGGCATGGTCGACCAGCAGTACCGGCTGCTGTACGCCCTGGACCGCTGGATCGAACGGCTCGAACGCGCCCACGAGGACCGTACGGCGGCCGGCATCGAGGCCGGCCGGGCGGCCAGCACCCAGGCGGACCGGACCCTGCTGGCGTCCATCGGCCGCTCCGGGCGGGACACCCACCGGGCCGCGAGCGCCGATGCCACCTTCGCCGCCTGCCGCCTGGTGGCCGCGGCGGCCCGCATCACCCTGTCGGAACCGGACGGGCCCGGCGACCCGTCGGACCAGCTCGACCCGGTCGAACGCATCGCCCTCGCCTCACGGATCCGCACCCGGCCGGTCCGGCTCGCCCGACGCTGGTGGCGGGAGAACAGCGGCCCGCTGGTGGGCCGGCGCGAGGAGGACGCAGCCCCCGTCGCCCTGCTGTGGCGGCGAGGCGGCTACGAGGCGGTCGACCCCGCCACCGGCACGCGCGAGCGCATCGGCAAGGCCAACGAGGCCGCCTTCGCACCGCACGGCGTCATGCTCTACCGCCCGCTGCCCGACGGCCGGGTAAGCCTGCCGGCGCTGCTCCGCTTCAGCGTGCGGGGCACCTTCCCGGAGCTGCGCAGCATCATCCTGGGCGGGCTGGTCGCGGTGGTCCTGGGCGCGCTGGTGCCCGTCGCCACCGGCGAGGTCCTCGGCCGGTACGTCCCGCAGGCCGAGAGCGGCCTCATCGTGCAGACCGGGGTGGCCCTCATCGCCACCGCCGTCGTCTCGGCCGCCTTCATGCTGCTGCAGAACACCTCGATCCTGCGCATGGAGGGCCGGATCGAGGCCACCTTGCAACCGGCGGTGTGGGACCGGCTGCTGCGGCTGCCGACCACGTTCTTCGCCGGCCGCTCCACCGGCGAGCTGGCCGGCGCGGCGATGGGCATCAGCGCCATCCGCCGCGTGCTGTCCGGCATCGGCTCGGTGTGCGTACAGGCGGGCACGGTCGGCACGATGAACCTCGTGCTGCTGCTCGTCTACAGCGTGCCGCTGGCGATGGCGGCGCTCGCCATGCTGGTCGTCATCGCGGCGGTGTTCCTGGGCCTGGGGCTGTGGCAGCTGCGCTACCAGCGCCGGCTGATCACGCTCGGCAACAAGCTCAACAACCAGGCCTTCCAGACCCTGCGCGGCCTGCCCAAGCTGCGCGTCGCCGCGGCGGAGAGCTTCGCGTACGCCGCCTGGGCCCGGGAGTTCGCCCGCACCCGCGACCTCCAGCAGCGCATCGGCCGGATCCAGAACACCATCACGGTGCTGGGCGCCGTCTACCTGCCGCTGTGCACCCTGGTGATGTTCATGCTGCTGGCCGGGCCGGCCCGCGGCGCCATGTCCGCGAGCGAGTTCCTCACCTTCAGCACCGCGCTGACGATGCTCCTGTCCTGCGTCACGCAGCTGACGGGCGCCCTCATCTCGGCCGCCGAAGTACTGCCGATGTTCGAACAGATCAAGCCGATCCTCCGGGAAGCCCCCGAGGCGGGCCGCTCCAGCACCCGGCCGGGCCGCCTGACGGGCGCCATCGAGGCCAAAGGCCTGTCCTACCGCTACTCGGACGACGCCCCGCTCACCCTGGACGACATCAACCTCACCATCAGGCCCGGGGAGTTCGTCGCGATCGTCGGCGCCAGCGGCTGCGGGAAGTCGACCCTGCTGCGGCTGCTCATCGGCTTCGACAAGCCGGTCTCCGGCAGCGTCCTGTACGACGGCCAGGACCTGGCGGCGCTCGACCAGGCGGCCGTGCGCCGCCAGTGCGGAGTCGTCCTCCAGAACGCCCAGCCGTTCACCGGCTCGATCCTCGACTGCATCTGCGGCGCCGGAACGTTCTCCCTGGAGGAGGCCTGGGAAGCCGCCGCGCTCGCGGGCCTGGCCGAGGACATCAAGGCCATGCCGATGGGCATGTACACCATGCTGTCCGACGGCGGCGGAACCGTCTCGGGCGGCCAGCGCCAGCGCCTGATGATCGCCCAGGCCCTCATCCGCAAGCCGCGCATCCTCTTCTTCGACGAGGCCACCAGCGCACTGGACAACGACGCCCAGCGCGTCGTCATCGAATCCACCCGCGCCCTGCAGGCCACCCGCATCGTGATCGCCCACCGCCTGTCCACGATCATGGACGCCGACCGTGTGATCGCCATGGCGGACGGCCGCATCGTCCAACAGGGCCCCCCGGCCGACCTCCTGGCCGACCCGACGGGCCTCTTCCACGACCTGGTCCGCCGCCAGCTGCGCTGACGGCGTACGTCTACGGCGTCTGCGCCGGAGTGAACTTCGCGAGGATCAGCAGGGTGTCGACGAGGTCTTCGGCGGGCGCGCCGGTGGCCAGGCGGCGCAGCTGCTGGCCGAAGACCAGGGCGACGGCCGCGCCCGCCAGCCGTTCGGGGTCCGCCGCGCCGAGCTGGGTCAGGATCCGGGTGGCCAGCAGGTCGTAGGCGGCGAAGCATTCGGCCGCGGCGGCGCGCAGCCGTTCGTCGCGGCCGGCCTGCACGTACAGCTCGAAGGGCGCGATGTGGCGGCTGTCGAAGGCGTTGCCGCCCGCGACCTGCGCCACCACCTCGGCCGCCTGCCCTATGTCGAAGCGCTCGTCGGTGCAGGCGTCGGCGAGCTCCGTGAAGTGCCGGGTCTCCTCGGCCACGAAGTGCAGCAGGCTCTCGCGCAGCAGCTCGTGCTGGGTGGCGAAGTGGTAGGTGACGGAACCGAGGGAGACGCCGGCCTCCTTGGCGATCCGCCGGTTGGTGACGGCGGCGATGCCGTCCTGCCCGATGATCCGCAGTACGGCGTCGATGATGCTCTGGCGGGTGTCGGAAGCAGGGGGCATGTCGACATTCTGCCCCATCCGCCGCCGCCGTGACGTCCCGTGCGGGGGCAGGGAGTTGGGGGGCCCGTGGTGTGGACACGGGGCGGAGCGATCTCTACTGTTCGTTCGAACGAACAGCAGAGGGCAGTCGCACGGGAGGCATCGTGGACATATCCGGATCGAACGTTCTGCTCACCGGGGCTACCGGAGGCATCGGCTCAGCCCTGGCGGCGCGGCTGGCGGCGCAGGGAGCCCGCCTCACGGTCACCGGCCGCCGCGAGGAGGCCCTGAAAGCCACCGCCGACGCCTGCGGCGCCCGCACCGTGGTCGCCGATCTGGCCCTCCGGTCCGACGTGGTCCGGCTCGCCGAGACCTGCGCCGAGACGGACGTCCTCGTCGCGAACGCCGCCCTGCCCGCCAGCGGCGACCTCCTGGACTACACCGAGGAGCAGCTCGACCGCGCCCTCGACGTCAACCTGCGCGCGCCCGTCCTGCTGTCCCGGCTGCTCGCGGAGCACATGGTGGCCCGCGGCCGGGGCCACATCGTGCTGGTTGGCTCGATCTCCGGCAAGGCGGCGACCAAGTCCACCTCCCTCTACAACGCCACGAAGTTCGGGCTGCGCGGGTTCGCCCTCGCGCTGCGCCAGGAACTCAGGGGCACGGGGGTGGGGGTGTCCCTCGTCCAGCCGGGCTTCGTCCGCGACGCGGGGATGTTCGCGGCCACGGGCGCCACCCCGCCGAACGGCATCAGGACCGTGACGCCCGCGCAGGTCGCCGACGGCGTCGTACGAGCCGTCCGCCGCGACCGGTGCGAGGTCAACGTGGCACCGCCGGAACTGCGGCTGCTGAGCGCCATCGCCGGGCAGTTCCCCGGGTTCGCCGAGCGCGTCCAGGCCCGCGCGGGCGTCGACGGCTCGGTGCGCCAGATCGTCGAGGCCCAGCGCTCGCGCCGCTAGGGCCTGTCGTCACACTCCCCTCGTCGCCCGGAGGGCGGCGCCGCGGCGTCTGGTGCGCGCTCTCGGCGTGCCGGGGGGAAGGGATGGTCCACTCCACCCCGGGCTTCGAGGCGAGGACCGGGGATCCGCTGAGCAAGCGCACGCCGGCCGTGTTCTTCGACGTGCTGCGCACGTTGGCGGAGGGCGGGGTCACCGTCGTCGCGGAGGCGGCGTTCCAGGACAAGGTGTGGCGGCCGAACCTGGAGCCGCCGGCGGAGATCGCGGACATCCGCGTGGTGCGGTGCACCGTGGACAGCGCGGTGGCGCACGAGCGGATCGTGCGCCGGGCCGAGCAGAGCGCCCGGCGGGCGGCCCACGCCGACCAGGAGCTGCTGCAGGCCATCGCCGACGGCGAGCGCCCGCTGGAGTCGTGGATGCCGATCGCGATGGACGTGCCGACCCTCGTCGTGGACACGAGCGACGGCTACCAGCCGGGCCTCGAGGAGATCGTGTCCTTCGCCGGACGGCCGACGGCCGGCCGTGCGACGTGAGCCTCCGCCGCGGCGGCCGGCTACTTCGTGCCCGGAGTCCACTTCATGCCGAGCCGGTACGCCCGGGAGATCACGTCCTGGACACCGGGCCCGTCCTGCGGCGTGAACCACCGCACCTCGCGGCCGATCACGAGCTCGCCCTTCTGCCGCTTGATCAGGGCGATGGCGCAGGCGTGTGCCTGGGGCGGACAGTCGTCGAGGCTGACCCGGAACCGGTCACCGCGGTCGGAGGTGAGCGTCACCACGGCATCGAGGCCGCGGAAGTCCCCCGACCCCTCGTAGATGTAGACGAAGAGCAGGAGCTTCTGGAACTCGGCGCGATGGTCCAGGTTGATGACGAGGTTCTCGCCCGCCGCACGAGCCCCGGTCCGATCGTCCGAGTCCAGCGCCACGTAGGGGAAGCGGTCCACGGCACCGAACGCGTTCCCCAGGGCCTGCACCACGGTCTTGGTGCCGTCGGTGCACCGGATCATGCAGCCCAGGTCGAGGTCCACGTTCCCGGCCGTGGCCGATCGCCATGACGCCCGTATCCGGCCGAAGAACCCCCGGGCCTCGCCGGCTGCCCGCGCGGCCGCCGCCTGCGGTGACGTCCAGTTCAGATTGACCTTGATCAGCCCCGAGGACACCCCGTGCTTGTCCAGTGAAACCGTGGGCGACGCTTTGGTCAGACTCACCGTGGCGGGCTGGGCCATGTGACACCTCTCGCAGAGATCCATGTGCAGGGAAGTACCGGGACGGGGGCGAACGCAGGGAACGGCGCGTCCCGGCCGCCTGACCAGGGAAACCCTTCTGCCGGAGCCGGGCGCCGACTTTCCCCGAGCCGAGACCGATTCGTCACATCCGACCGTTCACGGGGAGCAACCCCGCCCGGACACCTCCCGGTTGGGGCGGCCCGCCGGCCGCGGGAGCGGGAGGCCGGGCAGGCGGAGGCAGCGGGGCCGGCACATCGGCGGGGGCGCGGGACGCATCGGGTGAATCTCGCTGGTGGGGCCGCGAACGTCCCCGTTAGCATCCGACGGTGACGATGCCGCCGGACGAAACCTTCCAGGACGCGGTGCGTCGAGCCGACGTCGACTGGCTGGCCGGCCACGTGGACGCGCAGCTCTGCCCGCCGGCCGTCTTCGGACGACTCATCCGGCATGGAGATCCCCGCCTGCGACATCTGGGGCTGCTCCTCCTGACCGAGCGCGTCACGTCGGGCCGGACGGACGACGAGCCCGAGATGGCCGGGCTCGCGGCGCTGCTGCCGGCATCGGTGGAGGGATCGCCGGAGGCGGCGCTCGTCCTGGCGCGGCTCCATGAACGACTGGGGCCGTATCTCCGCGGGCTGCGCCGGCCGTCGTGGCGTACGGCCGAGCTGCCGGTACGGGTACGGATCGCCTGGCTGCGCGCCGAGCTGCTGAACGAGCCGACGGTGATCCGGAAGGAACCGCCGGGCGAACTGCTGTACCAGGCCGTGCGGGAAACGACCGTGACCAGCGCGCACCGGCCTGAGCAGCTCGTGAACGAGCTGGTGGACAGCGGTGACCCGGTGTTGCAGGCCGCGGCGCTGCGGCTGGCCCGGCAGGGGCTGCACGCCGGTCTGCTGGCTCCCGTTCCGGTCCGCGCCCACCTGATCGGCCTGCTCGATGCCGACAGCGCAGACGTCGTAGCCGCCGCACTGGAGGAACTCACCGAGCCCTGGGCGGCGTTGGATCCCCTGCCCGCGGCACGCCTGGCTCCCTTCCTCGACGCCGATTCGGTGAGGACGAGGCCCGAGGTGGCCGATGCCGCACTCGCGGCTGCGGCCCGTCACGGCCACCGCGGCCTGCTGCGGCAGGTCATCGACGATCCTGATCTGCCACCGGGTCTTCGGCGGCGTGCGATGGAACGGCTCGGGGACCTGGCGGACCGCAGTGACATCGGCGCATTGACGGCCATCGCCGCACGGGACCCGTTGCTGTTCGGCGGGCCGGCGGTGACATGCCTGCGGGGGCTCCACCGGCGCGGGCACTTCCCGGACGGTCCGCACGTCCCGTCCGTCATCGGCCTGGCGCTGGCCGATCACTCGATTCCGCCCCACGACGTCGCGACGATCCTGTTCACCTGCCGGCAGGTGATGTTCCGTGAACTGGTGGATGCGGCCGCCGGCGATCCGAGCTGGCCGCGGCGGCTCACGCTGCTGGTCGCCCTGGCCGAACAGGGGGCGGGGGAACTTCCGATCGGGGACGCGATCACGCGGGTCCTCCCCTCGGCTCCCGTGGCGGGCCCCTTCCTCGAGGCGATCCGCGCGTTGCGCCATGTGGATGCCGAGGACGACGTGATCGCTCTGCTGCCGTCGGCTCCCGCAGCGGCCCTGGACGCTCTGGAGGCCATCGGCGGGCACCGGACGACGACGGCGCTGAGGGAAGGGCTGGGTCTCGCCACCGAGGGGACCGCGGGTGCGATCGCACCGCATCTCCGCGGGGTGCGCAACCGCGCCCTTGAGGTGCTGTGGCATCTGACCCACGATCCGTCCCAGCGGCGCTCCGTCCTCGTCCGCCTCGACCCCGCCGATCTGCCGGCTCGCATCGCGGCGGACCTCGGTGGCCCGGACGAGCAGGAACTGGCCCTCCTGAGTTCCCATCTCGACCCGGACGAGCCGGTGGCGGCCCTGTGCAGACTGGCCGCCCACGGCGGCGCCGGCACCCTGCCGGTCATCGCGGACCTGCTCCTGCGCATCGTGGCCGACCTGGCGGCGTCCCGGGACCCGGTCGGCGCCGCCGCCCCGCGACGGGAGAAGGTACAGCCGGCCGGGGAGCCCGTGGTCCCCCAGGAGATCCTGGAGGCCGTACACGGCCTGGGCCGTCGGCTGTACGAGAGGGGCCGGATCAGGCCGTCCTGCCTGCTCGACGCGACGACCGCACGAGAGGCCGGAGACGCGCTCGTCGCCACCATGGCACTGGATCTGCTGGACCGGCACGGGCTGTCGAGCGGCGAGCAGGCGATCCTGCTCGAACTCCTGCTCCGGGCCCCCTACGCACGCACCCGCGCGCGGGTGCACCGCCTGCTGCGTCACCGCGACCGGCACGTGCGCAAGCACGTCATCGCGTTGCTCGCCCGCGACGCCGCGGGGGAGGATGCCCAGGCGTTGTCGGCGACCTTGATCGCGATGACCGCGGCCCAGGACATCCAGACCGTACGGCAGGCCCTGCTCGCCCTCGGTCACGCCCGGGCCCGCTGGGCCTCCACCGCGATCGCCGCATGTCTCGGCCATCCGAACATGAACATCAAGAAGACCGCCGCCGAAGTGCTGGTCCGGGTGGGTACGCCCCCGGCGGTACCGGCGCTGCTCCACCGGCTCGGGCACCACGACAATCCAGGCCTGCGGGCCACGCTCATCGAGGCCCTGCGCGCCATCCTCGGCGACGCCTACCCGGCGACCGTCCTCGCCGCCGCCGAACACAGCGAGGACGGCCGGGCCCGCGAACTCCTCCTGGAAGGCCTCGACCACACCCTGCCGGCACGCTCGGTCCTCGCACTGGACGCCCAGGCAGCACGGGTCGTACCGGCCCTGCTCGCTCTGGTCGCGACCGGCCGGGTCCGCCTCGCCTCCGGGACGATCGAGGACCTGTCGACGGCCCTGGCCCGGCACGGGATCACCACGTCCGCCGCGCCACGGCCGGCGGTGGACAGCACCGTGGACCCGGACGTCCGGTCGCTGACGGCGGAAGGCTGGGATCCGTCGGTCGCCCTGCGCATCGCCGCCCGGCACGAGCTGCCGGACCCCGCCCGGCTCCGGGTACTGCGGCCCATGCTGGCGGACTGGCTTCGCCTGGCCGCCTCCGAACCCGCCGTCCGGGGCCGCGTACTGCGCCTCATCCTCCGGCTCTGCCCTGCACCGTGGACGACCGGGGAACTGACGGCCTTCGCCCGGGACACCAGGGTCCTCCTCGACGGGCTCGCCGAGGCCTCGGCCGAAGACCGGCAGGACCTCATCGCGGTACTCGAAGCGGTCGCGCCGACTCTGCCGGCGGCCCGGAAACCGGCTGTCGCCGACGCGGTACGCGCGCTGCCCCCCGCGCCCGCGGGAAGCCGGTCCACACTGGCGCTGCTCCGCAGCCTCGACGCCGTGCTGGTCCGCGCCGACCTCGAGCAGGCACTCGCTTCGGCCCGGCTGGGCGCCGACCCCTGGCAGGCCGAGACCGTTGTGCTGCGGGAGGCGTTCGCCGCCCCGCCGTCCCCCGCGGGCACCGGACCGGCCGAGACCGTGGCCTGGCGCGCCGCGCTGGTGGCCGCAGTGCGCACACCGAACGCCCTGGAGGAATTCCGCCGCCTGTGCCGGCAATACGACGGCATCCCGAACTCCCGGGACCGCCTGACCCTCCTCATCGATGCCTACGCCTCTGCCGGCGACGAGGTCCGCACCGCCCTCATCGACTGGATGACGGATGTCCAGCCCCTCGACGCACCACCCTGGACCCTCACCGAAAGCACCCACGCGCCGGCGCCGCGAGCGCGGACCGTGCACCCCGACGACCTCGACCAGCCCCGTTCGGCCGCACTGCGCGAACGCCTGCTGGCCATGCTGCAGGCATCCGATCCGGACCGCCGGCACACCGCGGCCCTGGCGCTCTCGGAGTGGCCCGAGCCCGAGGCCGCGCTTCCCGTGCTCCGAGCGTTTCTGCGGGGCCGCATCGACATACCCGTCGGTGCCGGCCTGGCCCGCGCACTGCGCGCCATCGGTGAGACGGAACTCCGCGCCGACGACGTCCTGCACGACAGGGTCGCCCTCGTCGCCGGCCGACTCGACCCGTGGGACCTGGAACCGCTGATCCCGCTGCTGCTGGAATGGTGGGAGCACGATCCCGCGCCCGGCAGCTCCGCAGCCGCGCGGGCGCTGCGCCGGGTTCCCGCCGACGTGCTCGCGGAGCACCTCGGAGCCCGCCTCGCCGCCGGCGCCTGGGGCTTCCTCGACCTGCTCCGCGGGCGCCCCCTGCTGCGCACCCCTGCGCTGACCGAGACCTGCCGGCGGCTGAGCGCCGAAGGCCGCGACGACCTCGCGGACAGGCTGCTGCTCGTCGAGGGCCCGCTCCGCCGCCCGGACGCCGCACGCCAGGACGCCGCCGCGCTGGCAGCGCTCCGCGACCGTTCCCCGGCCGAGCCGACAGGAACGCCTCAACCCGCTTCCCGCCACACACTGTTGGCCCTGGCCCGTACCGGCGATCCGGTGCACATACGCCGAGCACTCACCCGACTGTCCGAGGGGCACAGCAGCGCCGACCCGGACCGGGACCCCGCCCTACGCGACCTGATCGGTGAGCTGCTGCGTCACCCCAAGCCCAAGGTCCGCCTGCACGCCCAGCGAACGTCGCGGGCGATGCTGGACCGGCAGACCTACCTGCACCACACGTCGCTCCTGCTGAACGACCCCCAGCCGGACCTGGTGCGCAGGGCGATCCGAACCCTCTGCCACGCGAACTGGGCCCCCGCGATCCCTGCCGTCACCGCAACGCTGGAACACTCCCACCCCGCCGTCCGCAAGGCCGCGGCCGAGGGGCTCATCGCAATGGGAGCACCGGCGATCCCCGCTCTCAGACATGCCGCAGTCCACGCCCGTCCCGACAAACGGCCCCTCTACACAGAGGTTCTCGAACAGATCACGACGAAGGAGAGCCGCTGACCTGGCGGGCCGGTCCCCAGGCGGACCACGCGGCCAAGGGCGCCCGGCGTGCCGCGCGCGGCTAACACCCGTCGCCGAGGTTGATCCCCGACGCGGCGGCCGAGTACACGACGTACAGCTGGATCAGTTCCATCGGAATCGCGAGGACGCTGAACCACACGGTGGTGCCGGCGAGGAGACCCGGCCAGGTCTCCCCGAGCCGGAGACCGTACTGGCCGCTCAACCGCCGCGCGAGCAGCAGGCACACCCCCACCGCCGCCACGCCGGCGACCACGCCGCCCCACCCGGCGGCATACTCCGCCATGGGGAAGGGCAATGCCCGACAGGCTGCCCGCTGCTGGTCGGCCCACTCGTGCTGGATCTCCTGCGTGTGCAGGGAGATCGCCACACCGGCCACGATCAAGAGCGGCACCATCAGTGCTGCCGTCACGGTGCCGAACGTGACGGCACGCGGGCGCGCGCTGCCGTCGCTCGGGGCGGGGGAGGGCGAGTTGGCGGCCATCAGTATCAATCCGGTTCCGGGCGGACGATGCGGATACGCTGCTCGCCCCCGTTCCTGTTCGCGATGTGTTCCCGGCTGTCCAGGCTCACGTGGTCACGGGATCGGCCCGCATGAGGTCCTTCTGCTGCTGCGGAGTTAGGCCGCCCCACCAGGCGTGGACGAGCTGCGGGTCCTTCCCGACGGGAATGTCAGCCCGGAGTATCTCGAATTCGACGTGGGACGCCTCGACAAGGATCTCGTTGTGCGCCTGTGAGGTGTCGGAGACGTTGATGGTCTTCGCGAGCTTGTCCAGTTCGGCGGAGGCCTTCGTGTCCGCCGGGGAGGCTTCGCGCAGGGCTTCGTCTATGAGTGCGTTGACCGTGGATATGTGTCCCTGTTCCTTGGTGTAGGCGTCGCGGACGTTCTGCGGGACGTTCGGTCCGGTGGGCACGGCGCCGGTGTAGCTGCCGACGGCGCGGCCGTCCTGGATGCTCAGCCCGTTCTCGTTCGCCAGCTCGATCGCGTGGAAGAGGGTGCGCTGGGCGTAGCCCATGGAATGGGCGAGGGCGTCGAGGACCATGGCGACGCCCTTCATGATGTCGCCGCCGGATTCAAGGCGGTCGGCGAGGTCTTCCAGGCGCTTGCCGGCCGTTTTGCCGGTGGCGTCCGCCCAGTGGTCGTCGAGCGGCTTCTTGCCCTGTGCGCGGATGTCCTCGCAGGCGGAGGAGGAGCGCCGGGCGAGGTCGACCCAGTCGTCCGCGGCCTTTTGCCACTGGTCCACCCGGGAGGCGTACAGGTCGTGGTAGTTGACCACCGGTCAGTTCCTCCCGAAGTCGGCGAGGCCGCTCTGGAGCCGGTTGAACGCGTCCCTCGCCTGTGCGTCCGTGGTGTCGTAGGCGTTGGCCGTGGTGTGGAGGTTGTCGGCCATGGTGTTCATCTGCTTCCCCAGGTCGACCATGTGGTCCTCCCCCCCTTAAATAGCAGAGAGCAGCCTAGCGTTGATCTTGAGCGAAAAGCGCTGCCAGTGAGCGCGGCAGCGGCCGGTTACCGTCCCTGCTGCACCCCTAACCGGCCTTGGGTGAACCGAACAGCTGCCCAGGCGACCGCCGCGGGCCGGCAAGCTCCACGCGGACCACGGCTACAAGCCCATAAACGGGGGGCAGGGCCCCGACCACGCGTCGCGGTCCGGGCCCTGCCCCGTGCGGTGCCGCCCTGCGGCGGCGGTGCGTCAGCTCTGTGCGGTGCCGTCGCTCGTCTGCCCGGCGGCAGTCTCGGCTGCGCGGGCCTTCTCGCGCATCTTGCGCACCAGCTCCGCCTTCTTGTCGGCGGCGCTCTGGCGGTCGAGGTTGCGGTGCGGACCGTTGTTCTGCCGTTCGGCGCGGGACTGCCTCTTGCGCTGGCCGCCGCCCTGGCCCACGGGGTTGTTGATGTTCTTGCTGTCGGTCACGGGTTCTCCCGGTAATGATGTGAAGTGATCTACGGATTCATCGGTGGGGGACGGGCGCGGCGACGTCGAAGTACGTTAGCGGGGGCCCGTCACGCTCTCACTCGTAAATCGGCTTGGAAGAACATGACAAAGACGTTACCCGGTCACGTCGGCCATGCACACCAAGCGTTCCCCGCCCGGGCGCCGGCCGGCCCTCCGCCGAGCGCCCCGGGCGGGGGAGTGCCTCGGTGGGTGCCTGCGCGCGCGGTCTACAGCCAGTCGCGCTTCTTGAAGACGACGTAGAGGCTGACGCAGACCACCGCCATCAGCAGGATCGCGAAGGGGTAGCCGGCTGCCCACTTCAGTTCCGGCATGGTCTCGAAGTTCATGCCGTAGATGGTGCCCACCAGGGTGGGGGCGAAGAGGATGGCGGCCCAGGAGGAGATCTTCTTGATCTCCTCGTTCTGTTCGAAGCCGGCTTCGGCGAGGGCGCGCATTTCGGCGTTCTGTTGTTGGGAGACCAGGGTGGCGTTGACCGTCAGGATTTCGGTGAGGGCCTGGCGGAAGCCGTCGACGCGTTCGCTGGTGTGGGTGACGTGGTCCGCCACGTCGCGGAGGTAGCGCTGGAGTTCCTCGTCCGTGCCGTATTTCGCGAAGCCGGCCATCAGGCCGTGGAGCATGCCGACCAGGGGGCGGGTGGCGCGCTGGAACTCGACCATTTCCCGGGAGAGTTCGTAGATGCGGCGGGAGACCGCCGGGTCGCCGCGGAAAACCTCCGTCTCGATTTCGTCGATGTCGGTCTGGACGCCCTCGACGACCGGGGCGTAGCCGTCGACCACCGCGTCGAGGATGGCGTACAGAGCGGCCTCAGGGCCGAGGGAGAGGAGCTCCGGGGTGGCCTCCATGCGTCGGCGGACGCTGGAGAGGTCCGGGGCTCCACCGTGGCGGACGGTGATCAGGAAGTCCGGGCCGACGAAGACGTGGAGCTCGCCGAACTCCACCTCCTCCTGGGCGTCGAGGTAGCGGGCGGCGCGCAGGACGACGAAGAGGGTCTCGCCGTAGCGCTCCAGCTTGGGGCGCTGGTGGGCCTCCAGGGCGTCTTCGACGGCCAGTTCGTGGAGGTTGAACTCGGTGGCGAGGGAGTGGAGTTCGGGTTCGGTCGGGCGGTGCAGGCCGATCCACGCCATGCCGTCGGGCTCTTCGCGCAGCTGCCGGAAGGTGTCGGAGAGGGTGGCGGGGGAGGCGACGCGGCGGCCGTCGCGGTAGACGGCCGAATCGATCACGCTGCGGTGGTTCGGGGGAGTGGCGGCGGCAGGGGCGGGCTGCGAGGGGGGAGGCTGGGTGCCCGGCGGGGGCGTGGCGGCCTGGGAGGCGGGGCGGCGCCACGGCGGGCGCTTGGCGCCGGACGGCGGGGTGTGGCGGTCTGGGCGCTCCGACATCGCAGGTCAGCTCCCGGTCGAACGAACGTCTGTTTACGGGCAAGGTGCAGGATATAGGGCGGAAAGGGTGTGCACGGTGCGTACGAGTGCGCCGGGTTTCCGTTGCGGACAGGGAGCGGCCGCTGGGGCGGTTAGTTTGCTGGCATGGCCTCCAGGACGACGCATCCCGTACTCGACACCCGGACTCTGAACCGTGCCACGCTGGCCCGCCAGCTGCTCCTGAGCCGCGCCGAGACGTCAGCCGCGGACGCCGTCGGGCATCTGCTCGGGCTGCAGGCGCAGAACGTGAAGCCCCCGTACTACCAGCTCCACGCCCGCCTCGCCCGCTTCCGCCCCGTCGAGCTCGCCGGGCTCATGGAGTCCCGCGAGGTGGTCCGGATGGTCACCATGCGCTCGACGATCCATGCCCACACCGTGCACGACGCCCTGACGCTGCGTCCGCTCGTCCAGCCCGCCCGTGACCGGGAGGTGAACCACTTCCGCAAGGGCCTCGCCGGGGTGGACCTGGACCGGCTCGCCGAGCGCGCCCGCGCCTTCGTCGAGAGCGAGCCGCGCACCATGGCAGAGATCCGCGGGGAACTGCTCAGGCACTGGCCCGACGCCGACCCGCAGTCCCTGTCCGTCGCGGCCCGCTGCCGGCTGCCGCTGGTCCAGGTCACGCCCCGCGGGGTGTGGGGGCGCAGCGGGCAGGTGCGCCTCACCACCCTCGAGGAATGGGTCGGAGGGCGCCCCGCCGGCGAGGCGGCGGAGCAGTCCGTGGACGATGTCGTCCTGCGCTACCTCGGCGCCTTCGGGCCCGCCTCCGTCAAGGACATGCAGGTGTGGGCCGGGCTCACCCGACTGCGCGAGGCCTTCGAGCGGCTGCGGCCCGGACTGGCCGTCTTCCGGGACGAGAACGGCGTGGAGCTGTTCGACCTGCCCGACGCTCCGCGGCCCGATGCGCGGACGCCGGCGCCGCCCCGCTTCCTCCCCGAATTCGACAACCTCCTGCTCTCGCATGCCGACCGTAGCCGTGTGGTCCCTCCGGAGGTCAAGGGGCGTACGTGGACGGGCAATCAGGCCCACTGCACCCTGCTCGTCGACGGCTTCGTCGCGGGCCTCTGGAAGGCGGAGGAGGGAAACGGGGTCACCGTGGAGCTGTTCCGGGAGGTTCCGGCGGCATGGAGGGAGGAGATCGTCGCCGAGGGAGAGCTGATGATCTCCGCGATGGCCGGTTCGGGGGGCGAGCCCGGACGGGGCTCCGTACGCTTCGGGCCGATTCGCGGCTGACCCCGCCGCAGGCCGTCCGTGCCAGACTGCGGACACTCGGTACCACCTGAACTCGTCGTCCCGATCAGGAGAGAGCAATGCGGATTCCGATGACCGTCACGGACTTCCTCGACCGGGCGGAGCTGGGCTTCGCCTCCAGCCCCGGTGTCGTCGACGAGCCGAGTCAACCGGCCCCGCCCGTACCGGAGTCGACGTACGGGCGGCTGGGCGAGCGGGTACGGGCGTGGCAGGCGGGCTTCGACGCGCTCGGTGTCGGCGAGGGCGAACGCGTGGCGGTGGTCAGCCACAACTCGGCCCGCATGCTGGAGCTGTTGTTCGCGGTGCCGATGAGCGGCCGTATCTGCGTACCCGTCAACTTCCGCCTCATGCCGGAGGAGGTCGAGTACGTGGTCCACCAGAGCGGGGCCTCGGTCCTGCTCCTCGACCCCGAGCTGGACGAGGCGCTCTCCGGCGTCACGGCACGCCACCGGTTCGTCCTGGGCGAGCAGACCGATCAGGAGCTGATGCGGTTCGGCATCGAACCGCGCCCGTGGTCGCACCCCGACGAGGACGCCACCGCGACGATCAACTACACGTCCGGCACCACCGCCCGGCCCAAGGGCGTCCAGCTGACGCACCGCAACATCTGGGTCAACGGGCTCACCTTCGGGCTGCACACCCGTGTGTGGGAGCGCGACGTCTACATGCACACGCTGCCGATGTTCCACTGCAACGGCTGGGGCATGCCGTACGTGATGGCCGGGCTCGGGGTCAAGCAGGTGGTGCTCCGCAAGGTCGACGGCGCCGAGATCCTGCGCCGCGTCGACGAGCACGGGGTCACGCTCATGTGCGGCGCGCCCGCCGTGTGGAACGCGGTGCTCGACGCGGCGGCGACGTGGGAGGGCGAGATCCCGGGCCGGGACAAGGTGCGCATCGTCTGCGCCGGGGCGCCGCCGCCGAGCAGGACGATCCAGCGGGTGGGCGAGGAGCTCGGCTGGGAGTTCACGCAGATCTACGGCCTGACCGAGACCTCGCCGCTGCTCACCTTCAACCGGGCCCGGCCGGCCGACGCCGGGCTGCCCGCCGAGGAGCGGGCGCGCAAGCTGTCCCGGGCGGGCCTGCCCGCGCTCGGCGTCAAACTGAGGGTTTCGGGGTCCGGCGAGGTGCTGGCCCGGTCGAACGTCGTGCTCGACGGCTACTGGGACAAGCCCGAGGAGACCGCGGCGGCGCTCCAGGACGGCTGGTTCCACACCGGCGACGGCGGCACGCTGGACGAGGCCGACGGCCACCTGACGATCTCCGACCGGAAGAAGGACGTGATCATCACGGGCGGCGAGAACGTGTCGTCGATCGAGGTGGAGGACACGATCTTCAGCCATCCGGCGGTCGCGGAGGTCGCCGTCATCGGTGTGCCCGACGAGAAGTGGGGCGAGACGATCAAGGCCCTCGTGGTCCTCGCCGAGGGCGCGACGGCCGAGGAGGCCGACATCATCGCCCACTGCAAGCAGCGGATGGCCGGCTACAAGGCCCCGACGTCCGTCGAATTCCGCGAAGCCATCCCGCGCACGGCCACCGGCAAGATCCAGAAGTTCAAGCTGAGGGAGCCGTACTGGTCGGGGCTGGACCGCGAGGTCAACTGACCGGGGGCGTCGCCCGCCCCGGACCGGGGCGGGCTGCCGTACGGGCTCGGCCGCCGTACGAGCCCGCTGCCGTACGGGCTCGGCCGCCGTACGGGCTCGGCCGCCGTACGGCCCGGCCGCCGTACGGGCTCGGCCGCCGTACGGCCCGGCTCCCGTACGGGCTCGCTCCCTTACGCAGGCAGGTGCGCCTCGATCGCGGCGATGACCTCCGGGGCCTCGGGCTCGGTGCGCGGGCGGAAGCGGGCCACGACCTCACCGGCCGGGGAGATCAGGAACTTCTCGAAGTTCCACTGGATGTCCCCCGCCTCGCCCTCGGCGTCGGGCACCTTCACGAGCTCCTGGTAGAGGGGGTGCCGGTTCTCCCCGTTGACCTCGGACTTCTCCAGCATCGGGAAGGTGACGCCGAAACCGGCCGCGCAGAAGGTCTGGATGTCCTCGGCGTTGCCGGGCTCCTGCCCTCCGAACTGGTTGCAGGGCACGCCGACGACGGTGAAGCCCTTCCCCTCGTACTTGAACTGCAGCCGGGCCAGTCCCGAGTACTGCGGGGTGAGCCCGCACTGCGAGGCGGTGTTCACCAGCAGGATCGCCTTGCCCTTGTGGGCCCCGAGGGTGGTGGGCTCGTCGGACAGGGTGGTCAGCGGGATGTCGTACAGGCTCATCGGGCTCTCCTGGCAGGAAGGGCAACGGCTGGCAAGCAGCGGATAACGCCTCCGAGCGTAGGCGATGCCGGTACCGGTGCCGGTGCCGATCTCCATGCCGCGTCCGGGACGGTTCCTACGCCCCGCTGCCGATCAGTTCGTCCGCCGGGTCGTTGACCGGCTGCGGCATGCCCGTGAGGTCCATGACGAAGAGCGGTATCCCCAGATCGTCCGCGCGGGCGCGGGCGTCCTCCGTGTACCCGGCGAGGGAGAAGTAGACGCTGGTCGCGGAAGCCGTGAGTCCGTTCAGCCAGACGCACTCCACCGCCCGCAGCCCGGCCGGCGCGGTGGTCGGGTCCACCTGCGCCACCAGCCCCGGAGCCCGCAGGTCCACGGCGGCCGAGGGGATGGGGCGCGCGTCGGGCTGCCGTACGTCCTGGAAGCCGAGCCAGCGCAGGTACAGCGCGGCGGTGGCCACCGCGTCCCGGGCCGTACGGATGGTCACCGGCCGGAACGCGGGGCGGGGCACCGGCGCGGTCGGCGGGACCGGTACGTGGGCCGGCCGGGCCTCCCGAAGGCCGTCCCGCCCGGAGTCGGGCCGTGCGTCCGGCCGCGCGTCCGGCCCTGCGCCGGGCCGTGCGCCGGGCGCGTGCGGCTCCGGCCCGCCCCCGCCGTCCCGAGTAGAATCGGGTCGGGCCGTCGCCGCGGGATCCGCCGAGGCCGCCCCGCGGTCAGGGCCCGTACCGGCTCCCCCCGCCGGACGCACCACATCCACCGGGTGCACCGGGAGCCGCACCACCGTCCCGCACGAGCCGCACCCCACCTCCGGATGCGGCCACTCGCTCTCCCGCCCGCAGGCCCCGCAGCGCACCGTCACCCAGGCGTCCGACCACGTCTGGTGGGTCAGCGGCACGGGCGGCGCCGCCAGATCCAGCGGCGGACGCACCGGGCTCCCGCAGGCGCAGGGGAAGACCGGAACGGTGTAGCCGTTCTCGCGCAGGCACGCCGGGCAGCGCACCGGTACCGCTTCCGCCATGAGAGCCGAACCCCCTCCGTCGCTGTGCGTAGGTACATGCTCCACCACCGGCGACCGCCGGGGCGAGCGTGATCGCGGATTCAGAGCCGATCCGACCCGCCGATGCGGACATTTGTGCAACTCGTCAAACGAGATGCGGCTTTTGGTGGGTTCCGAGGTACCGAACCGCCTTGACGTGCGCGAGGCGGCCGCTTAGCTTGTTCCGTATAGCAGAACAATAATTCCGGATGACGGAAAAAGTCTGACCGCCAGACCCGCAGGAGACCCTGATGCCTCGTATGACAGCCGCAGCCGCTGCAGTTGAGATCCTCAAGCTCGAGGGTGTCGAACAAGCGTTCGGCGTGCCCGGCGCTGCGATCAACCCCTTCTACCGCGAGCTCAAGAACGTGGGCGGCATCAGCCACACGCTCGCCCGTCACGTCGAGGGCGCGTCCCACATGGCCGAGGGCTACACCCGGGCCAAGGCGGGCAACATCGGCGTCTGCATCGGCACCTCGGGTCCGGCCGGCACCGACATGATCACCGGCCTGTACTCCGCGATCGCGGACTCGATCCCGATCCTCTGCATCACCGGTCAGGCCCCGGTCTCGAAGCTCCACAAGGAGGACTTCCAGGCCGTCGACATCGCGAGCATCGCCAAGCCCGTCACCAAGGCCGCCACCACGGTCCTCGAGGCCGCGCAGGTCCCCGGTGTCTTCCAGCAGGCCTTCCACCTGATGCGCTCCGGCCGTCCGGGCCCGGTCCTCATCGACCTGCCGATCGACGTCCAGCTGACCGAGATCGAGTTCGACCCCGAGACCTACACCCCGCTGCCGGTCTACAAGCCGCAGGCCAGCCGCGCCCAGGCCGAGAAGGCCCTGAGCTTCCTGCTGGAGGCCGAGCGTCCGCTGATCGTCGCCGGTGGCGGCATCATCAACGCTGACGCGTCCGACCTGCTGGTCGAGTTCGCCGAGCTGACCAACATCCCGGTCATCTCCACCCTGATGGGCTGGGGCACCATCCCGGACGACCACGAGCTGGCCGCCGGCATGGTCGGTGTACAGACCGCTCACCGCTACGGCAACGCGACCTTCCTCGAGTCGGACACCGTCATCGGTATCGGCAACCGCTGGGCCAACCGTCACACCGGTTACAACCTGGACGCCTACACCAAGGGCCGCAAGTTCGTCCACGTCGACATCGAGCCGACCCAGCTGGGCAAGATCTTCGCCCCGGACTTCGGCATCGCCTCCGACGCCAAGGTCGCCCTCGAGCTGTTCATCGAGGTCGCCAAGGAGCTCAAGGCCGAGGGCAAGCTCCCGGACTTCTCCGCCTGGGCCGCCTCCGCGCAGGAGCGCAAGGCCACCCTGCAGCGCCGTACGCACTTCGAGAACATCCCGATGAAGCCGCAGCGCGTCTACGAGGAGATGAACCGGGTCTTCGGCCCGGAGACCCGCTACGTCACCACCATCGGTCTCTCCCAGATCGCGGCCGCGCAGTTCCTGCACGTCTACAAGCCGCGCCACTGGGTCAACTGCGGCCAGGCCGGCCCGCTCGGCTGGACCATCCCGGCCGCGATCGGCGCCGCCACCGCGCAGCCCGAGACCCCGGTCGTCGCGCTCTCCGGCGACTACGACTTCCAGTTCATGATCGAAGAGCTGGCCGTCGCCGCGCAGCACAAGGTCCCGTACGTCCACGTCCTGGTGAACAACGCCTACCTGGGTCTGATCCGTCAGGCGCAGGGTGGTCTCGGCATCAACTTCGAGGTCAACCTCGAGTTCGAGAACATCAACACCCCGGAGATCGGCGTCTACGGCGTCGACCACGTCAAGGTCGCCGAGGGCCTGGGCGTCAAGGCCATCCGCGTCACCGACCCGGAGAAGCTGGGCGAGGCCTTCGAGGAGGCCAAGAAGCTGTCCCAGGAGTTCCAGGTTCCGGTCGTCGTCGAGGCCATCCTGGAGCGCGTCACCAACATCGCGATGAGCAAGACGGTCGACATGAGCGACGTCACCGAGTTCGAAGAGCTCGCGACCGAGCCGGGCCACGCCCCGACCGCGATCAAGGCCCTCAAGGTCTGATCACCCGCATGACCCGAGCGGCCCCCGCTCCTCCTTCTCAGGAGGAGCGGGGGCCGCTCCGCGTTCGCCGCCGGGGGCCCGCCATCTCCCCCTCGAGGCGCCGGCGCGGGGCGGTGGTTGCCCGCCCGCCTCTCTGGGTGCGGGTGGGTGAGTACGTGAGTACGTCGCCCCGTGCCGCGGCGGGCGCGGCCTTCGCGGGGTGAGACCCAGGCGGCACCCGCCGCCCGCGGCTCGGGGCGATGCAGTTGCCTTAACGACCGAGCCGCTGATTCCCGGAAGCTAGACCGTCTCTCCCTGGGATGCCCGGCTCCAGTGCAGCTCGCGCACTGCATCCGCCGCCTCACTGCGTACATCGGACTGGGGGTGCTGGAGGTACCTCTCAACGACTGGGAGTGCCGCTTGGTCGTGAGTCGAGCCCAGGACGCCCAGGACGTACTCCAGGAGCAACGGTTCGAAGCCATCCGCACCGACAGCGAGCGGCTCCACCACCCGATAGGGAAGCTCGTAGTGCGTGGAGGCCGTGCAGACCGCGTGCAGTGCGGACTCCCGCACCTGGTAGCCCTCACTCAGAGAGCGCGACGGTCACAAGGCGCTCGACGGCCCGCTCGGCGTCGTCCTGCGTCAGGCGACCCGTCTCCAGGACGTCGCTTACGACATCGAGGCAGAAGTCCCGGTGGGACGCATCGGAGCCGTTCAGCTCCGTCCAGGCTGATTCGATCAATGCCGTCAGCGCCTGATATCCATCCACGGCCAGAGCATAGGAGACGGTCCGGCGCCGGCCGACCTACCCAGCGGTTCACGGTCGGGGCACGCTGACGCGCGCCTTCTCGCCTCTCATGATCTGCGGCCGGCGACCGTCGATGACACTCGCCGTCGTTCGGCAGTCGTCACAGGGTCATCCGTCTCTGGCAGCCACCAGTAGTCGGAGGGCGCCATGCCGGCTTCCTGGACCCCGCACAGCGTCGCGTCGTAGGCCCCGAAGGCATGGGAGACGTCGGAGGGAAGGCTGTCAGCGACAGCTGCCTCCTAGCGTATGTTCAAGGGCTGGTGCGGCGGTCGCGAGATCTCGAACCACTCGCCGCCACCATGCGTCGTGGCGTAGCACCAGGGGCAGGACCAGATCTGCTCCGCCCAAGCCGTCAGCGGCACAGGCCACTGCCGCATCGCTTCTCCGCACACGTCACACTCCACGGGCGGACCTTTTCACACACGGGCAACAGTCTCCCCGACTCAAAGGCAACTGCACTGGGCGGGGTGCCGGCTGGACCGGGTCAGAGCAGGTTTGGGGGTTTCCCGGCAGTCCATCGTCCTTCCGTGTCGGGCCGGCCTGTCAAGGGCGCTCCCTGCGGTCGCGTCACTACGTGATCGCCTTCGGCGACCCTTGACAGACCGACCCGCCCCGGAAAGCCGAAAGACTGCCGGGAAGCCCCCAAAAGAACGGTCACGGGGCAGGAAGACAGCAACGGGTCCGCCAGAGACGAGGCGAGGGGCCGGGCGTCGGCCGACCGGGCATCCGGGCCCACCGATCCCTGCCCAGGGCCGGCGGCCCGGCTACCCGCACCAAAAGGCGACCAGAAGCCCCTGCGGAGCCCCCAGGCGCAGCAGATCGCTACGCGCTCCTCCCGTCTCAGCGTCCGGCGACCGT
The DNA here is from genome assembly GCF_044750905.1 of Streptomyces sp. NPDC088762. Classification (NCBI taxonomy): domain Bacteria; kingdom Bacillati; phylum Actinomycetota; class Actinomycetes; order Kitasatosporales; family Streptomycetaceae; genus Streptomyces; species Streptomyces sp. NPDC088762. Next base: position 267,609 of record NZ_JBIVKT010000004.1, on the reverse strand, counting down.
CCGGGACCGATACCCACACCGAAGGGTGGAATGAGCGGCCTGGGGAGCGGATGGGCGCAGCAGATCGCTACGCGCTCCTCCCGTCTCAGCGTCCGACGGCCGTCCGGGGCCGATACCCACACCGAAGGGTGGAATGAGCGGCCTGGGGAGCGGATGGGCGCGGCAGATCGCTACGCGCTCCTCCCGGTTTGGCGTCCGGCGGTCGTCTTGAGACGGTCAGGTTGGTCATGCAGCCGCACAGCGGACCTCTCCGCCCATCACGGCCCCAGGCGGCCGTCAGTCGCCGAGACCAGAAGAGCGCGTAGCGATCTCATGCGCCCACGCGCTCCCTGGGCTGCTCTGTTCGTTCTCTGGTGCGGGTATCAGCCACAGGCGGGCCGCTGGACGCCAGGCAATGAGGAGCGCGTAGCGATCTGCGGCGCCTGGGGCTCCGCAGGGCGCACTGGCCGCCTTTCGGTGCGGGTATCAGCCACCGGCGGGCCGCTGGACGCCAGGCGATGAGGAGCGCGTAGCGATCTGCGGCGCCCATCCGGTCCTCAGGCTGCTCAATCCACCTTTTGGTGCGGGTAGCCGGGCCCCTGGCGCTGGGTCAGGAATTCAGGGGGCCGGATGCCCGGTCGGCCGATGCCCGGCCCCTCGCCTCGTCTCTGGCGGACCCGTTGCTGTCTTCCTGCCCCGTGACCGTTCTTTTGGGGGTTTCCCGGCAGTCTTTCGGCTTTCCGGGGCGGGTCGGTCTGTCAAGGGTCGCCGAAGGCGATCACGTAGTGACGCGACCGCAGGGAGCGCCCTTGACAGGCCGGCCCGACACGGAAGGACGATGGACTGCCGGGAAACCCCCAAACCTGCTCTGACCCGGCCCAGCCGGCACCCCGCCCCCGGACCCCGACCAGCGCCCCGGGAGGCGGGTGGGCAACCACCGTCCGGCCCCCGGCCCCTCCCCGGCTGGAGGCCCCCTCGAGGCCTCCAGCCGATGAAGCCGGGAACGACAAAGCGCCGAGTCACGGGACCGTCCGTGACTCGGCGCTCTGGTTGTTACCGCCCGACGGGGCGAGGCTGGCGCGACAGGACGTTCGCACCGCCGGGCGGAGTGAGTGGGGAGGTGTTCTCCTCTATATACAGGGGACTCTGTGCGTAGCCCCTGTATATAGAGGAGTGGCTGGGACCGTGGCGGTCGGCGACGAGAACTCCGGCTTCGTCTCCCTCAGGTCAAGAGACGGGCCTCGGAACCCATTACCACCGCACTGGCTCGCACGCCCGCCACGGTCCTCGTCCTGCCCTTACTGCGTACCACCCCTCATCCGGGTAAGCAGCTCGGGCTAGTACCCGGGGCCTGACCTCCCGTCAGACCCCCGGTACAGCTGTGCGGCTCAGGCGTCGCGCAGGGCGCGCACGGCCTCCTCGACGCGACGGCCGTAGTCGGCGTCGGCGGCGTGGAAGTGAGCCAGGTTCTTCTCGATGACGTCCTCGAGGGTGACCTGAGACAGGCCGCCGGCGATGTTCGCCACCAGACGCTGCTTCTCGGCCTCCGACATCAGGCGGTAGAGCTCACCGGCCTGGAAGAAGTCGTCGTCCTTGGTGTGGGCCGGGGCCTCGTGGGTACCCGTGTAGCCGGAGACGGCCTTCGGGGCGCCCAGCGCCAGACCGGTCTCGGCCGGGCCCTGGTACGAGTTGGGCTCGTAGTTCTTGTCGTGGCGCGAGCCGTTGCGCAGCGCCATGACACCGTCGCGGCCGTAGTTGTCGGCCTTCGTCGCCTTCGGGGCGTTGACCGGCAGCTGGGTGTGGTTCACACCGAGGCGGTAACGCTGGGCGTCGGCGTACGCGAACAGACGGCCCTGGAGCATCTTGTCCGGCGAGGCGGTGATGCCCGGGACGAAGTTGTTCGGGGAGAAGGCGGACTGCTCGACCTCGGCGAAGACGTTGTCCGGGTTGCGGTCGAGGACCAGACGGCCCACGCGCTGCAGCGGGTAGTCGGCGTGCGGCCACACCTTGGTGAGGTCGAACGGGTTGAAGCGGTAGTCCGCGGCCTCGGCGGCGGGCATGATCTGGACGTAGAGGGTCCAGCTCGGGTTCACGCCGCGCTCGATCGCCTGGAGCAGGTCGGTCTGGTGCGAGTTGGCGTCCTTGCCGACGAGCTCGGCGGCCTGCTCGGCGGACAGGCAGCGGATGCCCTGGTTCGTCTTGAAGTGGTACTTGACGAAGAAGGCCTCGCCCTGGGCGTTGGTCCACTGGTAGGTGTGGGAGCCGTAGCCGTTCATGTGACGGTACGACGCCGGGATACCGCGGTCACCCATCAGCCAGGTGATCTGGTGCGTCGCCTCGGGGGCGTGCGCCCAGAAGTCCCAGACGTTGTCCGGCTCCTGCTTGCCCGTGAAGGGGTCGCGCTTCTGGGAGTGGATGAAGTCGGGGAACTTGATCGGGTCCTTGATGAAGAACACCGGGGTGTTGTTGCCGACGAGGTCGTAGTTGCCCTCTTCGGTGTAGAACTTCAGCGCGAAGCCGCGCGGGTCGCGGACCGCGTCCGCGCCACCCAGCGAGTCGGCGACGGTGGAGAACCGCAGGAAGGTCTCGGTCTTCTTGCCGACCGTGTTCAGGAACGCGGCGCTGGTGTACGCGGTGACGTCGTCGGTCACCTCGAAGTAGCCGTACGCGGCCGAGCCGCGGGCGTGCACCACACGCTCCGGGATGCGCTCACGGTTGAAGCGGGCAAGCTTCTCAAGGAGCTGCTGGTCCTGGACCAGGAGCGGGCCACCGACGCCGGCGGTGGCGGAGTTCTGGTTGTCGGCGACCGGGGCGCCGGACTCGGTCGTCAGCGTGCGCTTCGACATGGTGACCTTCCATACGGTAACTGCTGACGAAAAGAGCCTTCCGTCATGCGGAACAGAGCCTAATTTCGGCGAGAACTAAACGTCAACAGTTTGTTGAACAAAGATGGTGAGAGGTAATCCGGACGGTGCCGGCGCTTGGGCGCGACAGGACAGGTGTCAGCACCGGCACCATCCGGAAACTCAGGCCCCCGTCAGGGGGAGGTGCGGCCCGGCATGCGGGCCGCGGGCTCAGATCTGAGCGCCGGAGAGGCGCTCGACCGCGCGGAGCAGGGCGGAGTGGTCCAGGCCGCCGTCACCCTGGGCGCGCAGCGAGGCGACCAGCTGGGCGACGACCGCGCCGACCGGAAGGGCGGCACCGACGTTGCGGGCGGCGTCGGTGACGATGCCCATGTCCTTGTGGTGCAGGTCGATCCGGAAACCGGGCTTGAAGTCGCGGTTCAGGAAGTTGTCCTTCTTGCGGGTCAGGACCGTGGAGCCGGCCAGACCGCCGTTGAGGACGTCCAGTGCGGCCTGGAGGTCGACGCCGGACTTCTCGAGGAAGACGACGGCCTCGGCGCACGCCTGGATGTTCACCGCGACGATGAGCTGGTTGGCGGCCTTCACCGTCTGGCCGGAGCCGTGCGGACCGCAGAGCACGATGGTCTTGCCGAGGGCCTGGAGGACCGGGAGGGCCTCGTCGAAGTCGGCCTGCTCGCCACCCACCATGATCGACAGGACGGCCTCGATGGCGCCGGCCTCGCCGCCGGACACCGGGGCGTCGATGACGCGGATGCCCTTCTCGGCGGCGTTCTTCGCGAGGTCGATCGAGGTCTGCGGGGTGATCGACGACATGTCGATGATCAGCGCGCCGGACTTCGCGTTCTCGAGGATGCCGTTCTCACCGTAGGAGATGGCCTCGACCTGCGGGGAGGCGGGCACCATCGTGATGATGACGTCGGCGTCCTTGACGGCCTCGGCGATCGAGCCGGCCGCGGTACCGCCGGCGGCGGCCAGGCGGTCCAGCTTGTCCTGCTCCAGGGTGAAGCCGGTGACCGAGTAACCGGCCTTCAGGAGGTTCTCGGCCATGGGGGAGCCCATGATGCCGAGACCGATCCACGCGATCTTGGGGAGGTTGCTCATGATGAGGGTCCTTCTCTTAATGCTTTGTACGAAAAGTTCGTGACGTGCCTGGCGGATCGCCTGGACTTTGTCCGCCTACTTGGCGGCGCGGGCCTCGGCCGGCAGCCACGCGAAGGACGCGGCGGCGTCGGCGGCCTTGTACTCCAGGCCTACGTAGCCCTCGTATCCGGCCTTCTTCAGCTGGTCGAGCAGCTCCTCGAGGGGCAGCTCGCCGGTGCCGGGGGCACCGCGGCCCGGCTTGTCCGCGATCTGGACGTGCCCGGTCTTGGCGGCGTACTTTTCGATGACCTCGGAGAGGTCCTCATCGTTCATCGCCAGGTGGTACAGGTCGAGCAGGAACTTGGCGTTCCCGAGACCGGTGGCCGCGTTGACCTTGTCCACGATCTCGATGGCGGCCGGGGCGCTCACCAGCGGGTAGAGCGGCGACTCGGGCTTGTTCAGGGTCTCGATCAGGAGGATCGCGCCGACGCGGTCCGCTGCGCGGGCCGCCACGACGAGGTTCTCCAGGGCGAGCTCGTCCTGGACCGCCGGGTCCACGCCCTCGACGCGGTTGCCGTAGAGGGCGTTCAGCGCCTTGCAGCCCACCGACTGGGCGAAGTCCGCCGCGATGTCGATGTTGGCGCGGAAGCGCTCCGACTCCTCACCGGGAACCGAGACCGCACCGCGGTCCGGGCCCGGCAGCTGGCCGGCGTAGAAGTTCAGGCCCACCAGCTGGGTGCCGGCGTCCTCAAGAGCCTTCTTGAGGGCGTCGAGCTCCTCCTGGGCGGGAGTGGGGGTCTCGATCCAGGGCCACCACAGCTCGACCGCCGTGAAGCCGGCCGCGGCGGCAGCCGCAGGTCGCTCCAGGAGCGGGAGTTCCGTGAAGAGGATCGAAAGGTTTACATCGAAGCGCTGGTCCGTGTATCCCATGAGGGGTGTGCGCTCCTTCCGTATTGCGGAAGTTAGTTTCTGCTTGATGGAAGACTGCATCGAGGTTCGCGCGGCTGTCAAGTACGGACTCCCGAAAAGTCCTGAGTGCCAGGTAGCTTGGCCAGCGTGCGATTGAGAGTGGAGTTCACGACCGAGCCCTTCGATCTCGAAGAGGCCCCCGCCCATGCCGTGGCCGCTCGCGAGGTCATCCAGAAGGCCCAGCTGGACGCGGTGGACGTCGGCCCGTTCGGCAACACCGCGGAAGGCGAGGCCGACCGGGTGCTGGACGCGGTGGGCGCGCTGCTGCGCAATTCCCTGGAGGCCGGCGCCACGCGCGTGTCGCTCCAGGTCAATGTGCTGGGGGAGGACACGCCATGACCGAACCCCGCGACCACCCCTTCGTCGCCGCGGTCAAGCCGCTGGTGGACGCGATGGGCGGCGAGCTGATGGATCCGGCCCAGGCGCAGCCCGACGACGTCGTGCTCAGCTGGGAGGGCGAGGACGTGCTGGCCGTGCGGCTGCCCCAGCTGTCGGACTCGCTGGACCACATCCTGGCCGCGCTGGAGCGCCGGCACGGCGTACCGTTGGCCCAGCTCGACCGGAAGACCAAGCAGGACGTCGTGCGGATACTGGAGGCGCGGGGCGCCTTCTCGGTCCGGCACGGCGTGGAAACGGTCGCGGGCGCCCTGGGCGTAAGCCGCTTCACGGTGTACAACTACCTCAACCGGGAAAATCCGAACAAGACCCCGCAAGAGTGAAGCCCAGAGTGAGTCAACTCTGACCCACAGTGACGAGCCGCCGCCCAATTCATCCGGGCGGCGGCTTTTGTGTACGGGAAGTTTCAACAAAGTGTTGACGCCGTGTTGTGGAGGGCGTTAGCTATGCGCAGCCCGTCAAAGCAACAACAGGCCACGGAGGCCTACCGTGACTTCGAGTCCGACCCCGGGTCTCACCCGGTTCAACGCCTTGGACGACAGCGCGGCCACGGCCGAGCTGCACGAGGTGTGCGCCAGCTCGGCATGGGTGAGCAAGCTGCTCGCCCAGCGCCCCTTCGCCAACGCCGAGTCCCTGTTCGCCGCGAACGAGTCCGCCATGGCGGAGCTCACCGCGGAGGACCTGGGCGAAGCGATGGGAGGCCACGCGCCGATCGGCCGCCCGAAGCCGGGAGACCCGACCTCCGCCCGCGAGCAGCGTGGCATGGCCGGTGCCTCGGAGGAGCTCAAGAACGAACTCCTCGAACTGAACCTGGCGTACCAGGAGAAGTTCGGCCACGTCTTCCTCATCTGCGCCACCGGTGCGACCGGTGAGTTCATGCGGGACGCGGTCAAGGTCCGGATCGACAACTCGCCGGAGCAGGAGCGAGAGATCGCTCGCGGTGAGCTTGTCAAGATCAACAAGATCCGCCTGACCCGACTCGTAGAAGGAGAGTGAGCATGAGCACTGAGACCACCGCGTCGGTGTCCACGCACATCCTGGACACCAGCATCGGCAAGCCCGCCGAGGGCGTCGCCATCTCCCTGTCGGCCCGTACGGGCCTCGACGGTGAGTGGGCGGCCCTGGGCGGCTCCGCCACCGATGCGGACGGGCGCTGCAAGGACCTGCCGGCCCTGCCGGAGGGCACCACACACGTGCGTCTCGACTTCGAGACCGAGACGTACTTCTCCAAGAAGCAAGCCGAGGCGCAGCAGGACGCCCCCCGCGTAAGGGACAGCGGTGCGTTCTTCCCCGAGGTCACCATCACGTTTGCGGTGAACCCGGGCGAGCATTACCACGTACCGCTGCTGCTCAACCCGTTCGGCTACTCCGTTTACCGAGGGAGCTAGCATGGCCACGATTCTGGGCCAGAACCAGTACGGCAAAGCAGAGAACCGCGTCGTCAAGATCACGCGGGACGGCGACACGCACCACATCAAGGACCTGAACGTCTCGGTCGCCCTCTCCGGCGACATGGACGACGTCCACTACTCCGGCTCGAACGCCAACTGCCTTCCGACGGACACCACCAAGAACACGGTGTACGCGTTCGCCAAGGAGTACGGCATCGAGTCCGCCGAGCAGTTCGGCATCCACCTGGCGCGCTGGTTCGTCACCAGCCAGGAGCCGATCAAGCGTGCGCGTATCCGCATCGAGGAGTACGCCTGGGACCGGATCGCCACGTCCGACGCCAACTCCAAGTTCATCGGCGCCGACGAGGTGAACCACTCCTTCGTCCGCAAGGGCATGGAGACCCGCGTCACCCAGGTCACGTACGACGGTCAGAACTGGGAGGTCATCTCCGGCCTCAAGGACCTGGTCGTCATGAACTCCACGAACTCCGAGTTCTGGGGTTACGTGAAGGACAAGTACACGACCCTGCAGGAGGCGTACGACCGCATCCTGGCCACCCAGGTGTCGGGTCGCTGGCGCTTCAACTGGTCGGACGACGAGCAGCGGATGCCGAACTGGGAGAAGTCCTACGCCGAGACCAAGAAGCACATGCTTCAGGCCTTCGCGGAGACCTACTCCCTCTCGCTGCAGCAGACCCTGTACCAGATGGGTTCGCGCATCATCAACCACCGTTCGGAGATCGACGAGGTCCGCTTCTCGCTCCCGAACAAGCACCACTTCCTGGTCGACCTTGAGCCCTTCGGCCTCAAGAACGACAATGAGGTGTACTTCGCCGCGGACCGTCCGTACGGTCTCATCGAGGCCACGATCCTCCGCGACGGTGTGGATGCCCGCATTCCCGTGGACATGACCAACCTCTAAGGGTCCGGTCGAAGCTCGGTACGTGTCGTCCCGGGGCTCCGCAGTGGCCCCGGGACAGCGCGACACCCTTCAATTTCATGATCATGCTCATGAATCGGCACCCGGTAGCAACATATGGGGCGGCAGTACTGTCAGCTGCCAAGGCCCCCGGCTCCGGCACTCAAATCCCCAGGGTTTTGCCGTGCCCGCACCGCCACGAAAGCACAAGGATGTGTCATGGCAGCTTCCTCCTCGCATGACGGCTCGGTTGAGCGCATCGTCATCGAAAACTGTGCGATTGCAACCGTCGATTCAAATGACACCGAGTACGCCTCGGGTCACGTGGTCGTCGCCGGAAACAAGATCGAGTTCGTCGGCGCGGGCGATGCCCCCGAGAACCTCGAGAACGTCGTCCGCCGCATCGACGGCACCGGGCACCTCGTGACCCCCGGTCTGGTCAACACGCACCACCACTTCTACCAGTGGATCACGCGCGGCCTGGCCACCGACCACAACCTCTTCGACTGGCTCGTCGCGCTGTACCCGACGTGGGCGCGCATCGACGAGCAGATGGCCTACACGGCCGCCCAGGGCTCCCTCGCCGCGATGGCCCGTGGCGGTGTCACCACTGCGATGGACCACCATTACGTCTACCCCCGGGGTGCGGGCGACCTCTCCGGCTCGATCATCCGCGCCGCCTCCGAGATGGGTGTCCGCTTCACCCTCGCCCGCGGTTCCATGGATCGCAGCGTGAAGGACGGCGGCCTGCCGCCGGACCACGCGGTCGAGACCCTCGAAGGTGCCCTCGCGGACACCGAGGCGACCGTGAAGAAGTACCACGACGCCTCCTTCGACGCGATGACCCAGGTCGCCGTCGCCCCGTGCTCCCCCTTCTCGGTCTCCACCGAGCTGCTGAAGCAGGGCGCCGAGCTGGCCCGCCGCCTGGGTGTGCGCATGCACACGCACGGCTCGGAGACCGTCGAGGAAGAGAAGTTCTGCCACGAGCTCTTCGGCATGGGCCCGACCGACTACTTCGAGTCGACCGGCTGGCTCGGCGAGGACGTGTGGATGGCGCACAGCGTCCACATGAACGACTCCGACATCGCCGCGTTCGCCCGTACCAAGACCGGTGTCGCGCACTGCCCGTCCTCCAACGCCCGTCTGGCCGCCGGCATCGCCCGCGTCCCGGACATGCTGGCCGCCGGTGTCCCGGTCGGCCTCGGGGTGGACGGCACCGCCTCCAACGAGTCCGGTGAGCTGCACACCGAGCTGCGCAACGCGCTGCTGATCAACCGCCTGAACCCGGTCCACCGCGAGCGTGCACTGAACGCGCGCCAGGCCCTGCGCCTGGGTACGTACGGTGGCGCTCAGGTCCTCGGCCGCGCCGACAACATCGGTTCGCTGGAGGTCGGCAAGTGCGCCGACCTCGTGCTGTGGAACGTGAGCACCTTCCTCCACTCCTCGATCGCCGACCCGGTGACCGCGCTGGTCTTCGGTGCGGCCGCCCCGGTGACCGCCTCGTTCGTCAACGGGAAGCAGATCGTGGAGAACAACCGACTCCTCTTCGCAGACGAGGACGCGATCGCCGTGTCCACGCGGGAAGAGGCCCAGCGCCTCGCGCGGATTTCCGCGCAGGCCTGACCCACGGAGTCCGGCCGGGGGGGACGGCCCCCGGCCGGCAGCCGCGGACCCGAGCGGGGTCCGTCGGCAGCCGCTTCCGGGAGCGCCCGAGGAATTCCACGGGCGCTCCCGGGTGCGGTGGCTCTTACCGCCGCACGGCATCACGACAGCGCTGCCGCGTGGCTTCGTCCTGCGCGAAAACAGCAGCAGAACCGTTTGGGCGAACCGTTCTGCCGTCGTTTCGACGCCCCTTGGGAAACGCATTCGCTTCACCACAACTCCATACAGGCTCGACTCGCACAGCTTTCGCACCACCTCCCTGAACCCACGTCGCTGGCGGCGTGTTTAAACAACGACCGGAGGAAGCCGTGGCCCTGCCGCCCAGGTTTCGCAAAGACGCAGTCGCAGTACCGGAGGGCTCCGGGGAGAAACACCCGGTCGACGAGACCCTTCCCCCGCTGAAGATGTTCACCAGCGGCCTCCAGCACGTCGCCGCCATGTACGCGGGTGTCGTCGCACCCCCGATGATCGTCGGCCCCGCCGTCGGTCTGTCCGCCACCGAGACCGCCTTCCTGATGGGCGCCTCGCTCTTCACCGCGGGGCTCGCCACCCTCCTCCAGACCCTCGGCTTCTGGAAGATCGGCGCCAAGCTCCCCTTCGTCAACGGTGTTTCCTTCGCCGGTGTGACCCCGATGATCGCCATAGGCAAGGGGGAGGGGGACAACGCGATCCCCATCATCTTCGGCGCGATCATCGTCGCCGGAGTCATCGGCTTCTTCGCCGCCCCCTACTTCGGCAAACTGGTCCGGTTCTTCCCACCGGTCGTCACGGGCACGGTCATCACCCTGATCGGCGTCTCGCTCCTGCCCGTCGCCTTCAACTGGTCGCAGGGCGGGAACCGCACCGCCACCGACTACGGCTCGATGCAGAACATCGGCATGGCGGCGCTCACGCTCGTCATCGTCCTGCTGATGCGCAAGTTCCTGCGCGGCTTCCTGCAGCAGATCTCGATCCTGCTCGGCCTGGTCGCCGGTACGCTCATCGCCCTGCCGCTGGGCATGACCAATTTCGACGCCGTCAAGAACGCCTCGGTGGTCGGCTTCCCGACCCCGTTCCACTTCGGCGCCCCGCAGTTCCAGGTCGCCGCCATCATCTCGATGTGCATCGTCATGCTCGTCTGCATGACCGAGTCCACGGCCGACATCCTGGCCCTGGGCAAGATCGTCGGCCGGCCGGCCGACGCGAAGGTCATCGAGGGCGGTCTGCGCGCCGACACCCTCGGCAGCGCGCTCAGCCCGCTGTTCAACGGCTTCATGTGCAGCGCCTTCGCCCAGAACATCGGGCTCGTCGCCATGACCAAGGTGCGCAGCCGGTTCGTCGTCGCGGCCGGCGGCGGCATCCTGATCCTGCTGGGGCTGTGTCCGATGGCGGCCTCCGTCATCGGCGTGGTCCCGCTGCCGGTCCTCGGCGGCGCCGGCATCGTCCTCTTCGGGTCGGTCGCGGCCAGCGGCATCCAGACCCTGGCGGGCGCGGCCATGGAGAAGGGCGAGAACGCCCTGATCGTCGCCGCCTCGGTGGGCATCGGCCTGATCCCGATCGCCGCGCCGGAGTTCTACCACGCCTTCCCGAAGGACCTGCTGGTCGTCCTCGACTCCGGCATCAGCACCGGCTGCGTGGTGGCCATCGTGCTGAACCTCGCCTTCAACCACCTCGGCGCCAAGAAGGGCGCGGCCGCGGCCGCAAGCCCGGAGCCGGTGCCGGTGCACTGACCCGGTGCGCTGCCCGGGTGGGCCGACCCGGTGCACTGATCCGGTGCGCCGACTCCCGGCCCGGCCGGACGCTTCACGGCGGTGCGCACGCCACCCACTGCGGGTGTGGCGTGCGCACCGCCGCGTCCGTATGCGGTTCCCGGCCTGCGGCCGCGGCTTACGGAGCCGGCGTCAGGAACATGCCCGTCTGGTCCGCCCCGGCGGTGTTCTTGCAGCCGACCGCGGAGTTCGCGGGCTGCGCGACCGCCAGGGACAGGCAGCGTCCGGCGGCCAGCTGGCCGAAGTGGTTCGGGTGCATGGACTCCTGGATGAGGCCCTGCGACTCGTTGTTGTCGATCCAGCGAGCCCACTCGCTCGTCTGGGCCGACGCGGGCACCGTGGAACTCACCTGCTTGCTCGCCTTCGCGCACACCTCGCGCCCCTGCAGCATGTCCCGCAGGTCCAGGAACTGCACGCCCTTGGCGGCGGCGACACCCTTGAGCCGGCCCGCTATCTGCGGCACGAGGGAATCCCGCGCCCAGTCCGAGTCCCGGTTCCAGAAGGGGCAGCCGCCGGTGTTGAGGCGGCTCCAGTCGCTTTGCGTGTACCGGTTCTCCGCGCCGCGCGGGATCGGCGAAGGGTAGGACTGGAGCACGATCCGGTAGGAGGAGTCGGCGTACCCGGCGCCGCGCATCACGGCCCGCACCTCGTCCACCGACTTGCCGACGTTCGCCATGACCGAGTCGATCTTCGCGTCGACCTCGGCCTGCTGGTCGTCGTAGCAGTACGAGTACCAGAGGGTGAAGTCGAGCGCGCATTCCTTGATGATGTCGGCGAAGCCGAGGTCGTTGCCGCCGATGGACAGCGCGATGACCTTGACGTTGTTGCTCGCGGCGACGGCGGCGAGCTGATCGGCCTGCGGGGCCTCGCCCTTGAAGGCGACGCCGCCGCTGGAGGCGCGGAACACGTTCGCGGACGTCGCCCCGGAGCAGGCCAGGTTCACGGCCTTCTCGGCGAGGGCGCCCGCGCTGATCACCTCGGCGGAGTCGGACCGGTGGCAGCCGCCCGCGGTGGTCCCGTACACCTTGGCGGGATCGTAGGTGCTGCCGCTCACCCAGGCCCGGTCGGTCCCGTTCCGGCTGCCGGTGTTGGTGAGGCTGTTGCCCTTCCAGCGCCCGGCCTCACCGGATATGTAGCTGTCGCCCATGGAGACCACGGCGGTCGGCCCGGCTCCGGGGCTGGCCGCGGAGGTCCCTGCCCCGGCGGCCAGCAGCGCCCCGACGGCGAGCGGCAGAATCATCCCGGCCCCACCCAGTCGTCGCACGCGACGGCGGGCCCGGTCCTTGCTGGCGGTGCGGAATCCGATCACGGCGGAACTCCTGCGTTCGGCCATGCGGGAGCCGGTGACGAACTCCGGTGCATGGCTGGGAAAGTGGGGGTACCGCCGGCCGGTGGCATCGGAAAGGTGACACGCGCCCACTTGTTACCGCTAGGTACAGGCAAGTTACGAACAAGTAACAACCGACCGGTCGTTCGGGACAGACCCGCTCGGAAGTGGCCGAATCCCGCTGTTCCCCAACCGGCCATTCCCGTCCGCCGCGGCGCACTCGCGGCGCGCTCCGGCCTGGCGCCGCCGCGGAAGACCTCCTGCAGCGGCTGCTGGGCCCCTCGCCGGTTGTGACCCCGGCGTGAAAACGCCTCCGCCCCCGGCGCGTGGGCGGCAGGGGCGGAGGCGGTGGTTTTCGACTGCTGTGCGGGACAGCCGAATTCGGTGTCAGCCGACGAGCTGGTCGTATGCGGGGAGGGTCAGGAAGTCGGCGTAGTCGGCGTCCAGGGAGACCTGGAGGAGGAGGTCGTGTGCCTGCTGCCACTTGCCGGCCGCGAAGGCCTCTTCGCCGATCTCGGCGCGGATGGCGGCCAGTTCCTCCGCCGCGATCTTGCGGGTCAGCTCGGCCGTGGCCCGCTCGCCGTTCTCGAAGACGACGCCCGCGTTGATCCACTGCCAGATCTGCGAGCGCGAGATCTCGGCGGTGGCCGCGTCCTCCATCAGGCCGAAGATGCCGACGGCGCCGAGGCCGCGCAGCCAGGCCTCGATGTAGCGGGTGCCGACCTGGACCGCGTTGCGCAGGCCCTCGTACGTCGGCTTCGCGTCCAGGGAGTCGATCGCGATGAGCTCGCCCGGGGCCACCGAGACGTCCTCGCGCAGCCGGTCCTTCTGGTTCGGCTTGTCGCCGAGCACCGCGTCGAAGGAGGCCATCGCGATCGGGACCAGGTCGGGGTGGGCGACCCAGGAGCCGTCGAAGCCGTCGTTCGCCTCGCGGTCCTTGTCGGCCTTGACCTTCTCGAACGCGACCTTGTTGATCTCGGCGTCCTTGCGGGACGGAATGAAGGCCGCCATGCCGCCGATCGCGTGCGCGCCGCGCTTGTGGCAGGTGCGGACCAGCAGTTCGGTGTAGGCGCGCATGAACGGGGCGGTCATCGTCACCGCGTTGCGGTCCGGCAGGACGAACTTCTCGCCGCCGTCCCGGAAGTTCTTGACGATCGAGAAGAGGTAGTCCCAGCGGCCCGCGTTCAGGCCGGCCGCGTGGTCGCGCAGCTCGTAGAGGATCTCCTCCATCTCGTACGCGGCGGTGATGGTCTCGATGAGGACCGTCGCGCGGACGGTGCCCTGCGGGATGCCGACGTAGTCCTGGGCGAAGACGAAGATGTCGTTCCAGAGGCGCGCCTCCAGGTGCGACTCCGTCTTCGGCAGGTAGAAGTACGGGCCCTTGCCCAGGTCGATCAGGCGCTGCGCGTTGTGGAAGAAGTACAGGCCGAAGTCGACGAGCGAGCCGGAGGCCGGGGCGCCCTCGAACTGCAGGTGGCGCTCCTGGAGGTGCCAGCCGCGCGGCCGCATGACGACGGTCGCCAGCTCGGCGGCGGGCTTAAGGGCGTACGACTTGCCGGTGCGCGCGTCGGTGAAGTCGATGCGACGCTCGTAGGCGTCGATGAGGTTGAGCTGGCCAAGGACGACGTTCTCCCAGGTGGGAGCCGATGCGTCCTCGAAGTCGGCGAGCCAGACCTTGGCGCCCGAGTTCAGGGCGTTGATGGTCATCTTGCGGTCCGTCGGACCGGTGATCTCCACACGGCGGTCGTTCAGCGCGGCCGGAGCCGGGGCCACCTTCCAGTCCCCCTCGCGGACCTGTGCGGTGTCCGGGAGGAAGTCGAGGGTGGAGGTCCGGGCGATCTCGGCGCGGCGCTCGGCGCGGCGGGCCAGCAGCTCGGCGCGGCGGGGGGCGAACCGCCGGTGGAGCTCGGCCACGAAGGCGAGGGCCGCTTCGGTGAGGACTTCGTCCTGCCGGGGCAGGGGCTCGGCGTCGACGATGGCCAGCGGGGACGGCGCTGGTGCGGACATATCTGTCACTCCTTCAGCGGCGGTGCCTGGCGGCCGCGTGGGAATGCTCGCGCGAGACGGCACGCAGTGCCGTCGGGTGTGGAGAGTTCCGGGATACGGTCGCGGGCGCCGTCTATGGGTTCAGGGCGCTTCTGACCAGTGGATAGTAATTTCCTCATGGTGGAAGTTCAATGGTTTGTTGATGTCAAGATTCTCTGAGTCGACAGATTCCGCTCCTCGGTGGCCCTCAGTGCCACCGTCGTCACGCCGTGCTCAGACAAGTCGTGCCAGGTCGGGCGGGGTGTCGATGTCATAGGCCTCCGCGATGTCCGCGCACTCCACCAGGACGAGCTCACCCGCATGCCGGGTGAGATGCACCCGCGCGCCCTTGTCGCCGGTCGCCGTCGCAGCGATGTCCGCCCACCGGTCCGCGCCGAACAGCACCGGATGACCGCGCTCCCCGTCGTACGCCGCCGCCACCAGACTCGCGGGGGAGCGGTACGCCTCCCGCACCCGGGCCACGGCCGCCGGCCCGATGCCCGGCTGGTCCACCAGCGAGACCAGGGCCGCGCGGGCCCGCGTACTGGCCAGCGAGGCGAGGCCGACCCGCAGAGAGGAGCCCATCCCCTCCGCCCAGTCCGGGTTGTCCACGACCACGCAGCCGGCCAGGTCCGCCCGCTCGCGTACCTCGGCGGCGGACGCGCCGAGCACCACGTGCACCGGGCCGCAGCCCCCCTCGCGCAGCACCCGTACGGCGTTCTCCACCAGCGGGCGGCCCCGGTAGGGGAGCAGGGCCTTGGGCCGCCCGCCGAGGCGCCGGCCGCCGCCGGCCGCGAGGAGCAGGCCCGCGATCACCGGTGCGTCGGCAGACCGGGCCGGATCGGATGGAGTGCCTGAGCGGGCCGGACCCGGGGCGCCGGTGTGGCCGGAGGGGGAGGACATGCCGCCGATTCTCGCTCCTGTTCCGGGGCCGTGGTCGTGGTGGCCGTGGCCGGGACCGGCGGGCGCCGCCTCAGCGCGCGCCGTACGGAGGCCAGCGCCGCCCCGATCCGCAGTGGCTCGGAGATCCGGTTCTCCGCGGCGGCCAGCAGGGCACGTTCGTCACGGTCGGTCAGCATCTCGGCGTCTCCTTGCCAATCGGGGGCCAATACGGCGAGTCTGGTCCTCGATTGGCCTGGCGGGCAGAGCCAATCAGGGGAGGTTGGCATGGCAAACGGGCGAGTGGTCCAGACAGCGGACAGAACCATCGGCAGCCGCCAGCTCGCGGCCCTGCTCCCCGCCGAAGTGCTGGCCCGGCCCGGCTACCGGGCGCTCGCCGACGCCGTGCGCACGCTGATCCTCGACGGCCGGATCGCCCTGCACGTCCGGCTGCCCGCCGAACGCGAGCTCGCCGAGGCCGTCGGCGCCAGCCGGGCCACCGTCACCGGCGCCTACGACCTGCTGCGCGAGAGCGGCTACGTCCGCAGCCGGCGCGGCTCCGGCACCTGGACCGAGCTCCCCGACGGGCACGGGGCGGTCGGCGCGTCCGCCCTCATCGGAGGTGGCACCGGCGGCCGGCCCGACGGCGACCCCGGGATCGACCTGGCCATCGCCGCCATGGGCGCCCCGGCCGGCAGCCTCGCCGAGGCCTTCGCCTGGGCCGCCCCGCGCCTGCCCGAACTCGCCCGCTCGCCCGGCTACCACCCCTTCGGCCTGCCCGACCTGCGCACGGCCGTCGCCGACCGGTTCACGCGGCGCGGGCTGCCCACCCGCCCCGAGCAGATCCTGATCACCGCGGGCGCCCAGCAGGCCTTCGCCCTCGTCGTCGGCCTGCTCTGCCGGGCCGGGGACCGGGTGGTCACCGAGAACCCCACCTACGCCAACGCCCTCGACGCCCTGCGCCACGCGCGGGTGCGCACCGGCTCCATCGCCGTCTCCGACGCGGGCTGGGACATGGAGATAGCCGAGTCCACCCTGCGCCAGACCGTGCCCAGGCTGGCGTACGTGATCCCCGACTTCCACAACCCCACGGGCGCCCTGATGCCGCCGGAGCAGCGGCTGCGGCTGCTCGCGGCCACCCGCGCCACCGGCACCTGGCTGGTGGTGGACGAGACGATCGCCGACATCGCCCTGGACGTCCCCGCGCCCGCGCCCCTGGCCTCCCTCGCCCCGCGCGGCGGCGCCGACCACGTGATCACCATCGGGTCGCTCAGCAAGACCCACTGGGGCGGCCTGCGGGTGGGCTGGATCCGGGCCACCGCCAAGATGATCACCGAGGTGACGGCCCTGCGGGTCTCCGCGGACATGACCGGCTCGGTCCTCGACCAGCTGGTCGCCCTCCCGCTCATGGAGAGCCTGGAGCGGTCCCTGCCCGGGCGCCTCGCCGAGCTCCGGAGCCGGCGCGAGGCCCTGGTGCGGTCCCTCCAGCGGCACACCCCCGAATGGTCCTGGCAGCTCCCGCCGGGCGGGCTCTCGCTCTGGGTGGACCTCGGCGAGCCCGTGAGCTCCGCCCTGTCCGAGCGCGCCGCCGACGCGGGGGTCCACATCGGCCGCGGGGCCCGCTTCGGGGTGGACCCGGGCACCTTCGAACACCGGCTGCGGATCCCGTACACCCTCCCCGAGGCCCGCCTGGACGAGGGCGTGCGCCGACTCGCGGCGGCCTTCCACGAGGGGGTCCCCCTGACCCCGGCCGTGGAGCGCCCTCACTGGGTGGCCTGAGCGGCCGGGACGGGAGCCTACGGCGTGCGGATCAGGCGGCGGGTGGCCGCCGCCGCGACCGCCGAGGTGCGGGAGTCGACGCCGAGCTTGGCGTAGACGTGCACGAGGTGGGACTTGACCGTGGCCTGGCTGAGGAAGAGCTTCTTGGAGATCTGCTGGTTCGACAGGCCGTCCGCGACCAGCTGCAGCACCTCCAGCTCCCGCTTCGTCAGCGCCTCCGCCGGGGTCCGCATCCGGTCCATCAGGCGCAGCGCCACCGCCGGTGCCAGCGCCGACTGGCCCGCCGCGGCCGTACGGACCGCCGCCGCCAGTTCCTCCGGCGGGGCGTCCTTGAGCAGGTAGCCCGAGGCGCCGGCCTCCACCGCCGCCAGGATGTCCGCGTCCGTGTCGTACGTGGTCAGCACCAGCACCCGGGGCGCCCCGGGCCGGGCGGTGATCGCCGCCGTCGCCGCCGAGCCGTGCATCCCCGCGCCGAACTGCAGGTCCATCAGGACCACGTCCACCGGCTCGGCGGCGGCCAGCTCCACCGCCCGTTCGGCGGTCGCGGCCTCGGCGACGACCGTGAAGTCCGGCTCGGTGTCCAGTACGGCGCGCAGCCCGGCCCGGACCACCGGGTGGTCATCGGCGAGCAGCAGGCGGATGGTCATGGCCGGGCCTCCACGGGCTCCAGGGGTTCCAGGGGTTCCAGCGGCAACGGCAGGGTGACGGCCACGGCGGTGCCCTGGCCGGGCGCGGACTCCACGGTGAACAGCCCGCCCAGGGTCTCGGCGCGCGAGCGCATCGCCGGAAGACCGAAGCCTCCGCCGCCGGGACGGGGCGCGCCCGGTGCGCCCGGCGCCGCCGAGGAGGGATCGAAGCCGTGCCCGTCGTCCACGATGTCCAGCGTGACCGAGGCGTCCATGAAGGTCAGGGTGATCTCGGCACGCCCGGCGCGGGCGTGCCGCACCACATTGGCCAGCGCCGACTGCGCGATCCGCAGCAGGGCCACCTCGTAGGGCGTGGGCAGCACCCGCGGCCTGCCGCTCAGCGAGAACCGCACCCGCGGCCCCGGCACCCCGGAGCACAAGCGCTCCAGCGCCCCGGCGAGCGACCCGTGCTCCAGGTCCGGCGGCGTGAGGGCCCGTACGAACCGGCGCGCCTCGGCGAGGTTCTCCTGGGCGGCCTCCCGGGCCCGGGCGATGTGCGCGAGCGCCGCCGCGGAGGAGGCGCCGGCGGCCTCAGCCCCCGGGCGGCCCTCGGAGAGGGACCGCTCGGCGGCCCGCAGCAGCAGCTGGATCGAGGACAAGCCCTGCGCCAGGGTGTCGTGGATCTCCCGCGCGAGCCGCTCCCGCTCGGCGAGGATCCCCGCGCCCCGCTCGGCGGCGGCCAGCTCGGCCCGGGTCGTGATGAGCTCCTCGATCAGCTCCCGGCGGCGCTCGCTCTCGCGGTACAGCGCCTGGTAGCCCAGTACGGTCGCCACCGCCACGGCCCCGCCCAGCAGTGGCCCGAGGAAGGCCCCGGGGGGAACCGCGCCGCCGTGCGCGAGGCCGTTGTGTCCCAAGAAGCCGCCGATCGCCGCGCAGGCGGTCACCGCGACGGCCGCGATCCCCCAGCGCAGCCGCAGCAGGTGCAGCTCCAGGAAGTACAGCGGGAAGGCGATCCACAGCCCGTCGGGGGAGACCGCCAGCAGCGCCGCCCAGGCCGCGCCGAGCCCGGCCAGCCACACCGCCGCCGCGCGCGCCGAGCGGTGCACCGAGGGGGCCCGTACGCCGCCCGCGTACACGGCGGCCAGCACGGCGCACACGGCCACCACCCACCCGGCCCGGGGCGCGGAGTCGGCGACGGCCCGCCCGGCGGCCAGCCCGAGCAGCCCGAGCAGCAGCGCGTGCAGGCACAGCCGCAGCACCTTCGATACGGGGGTGGGGGCGCGGGGGACCGGGGGATCCGCGGCGGGGGCGGGAGCAGGGGCGCGTGCAGTCATGGCCCGACCAGCGTAAGCGGGCCCCGGACGCCCCCGGTCAACCGAAAGTTCGATGTCCGCGTGCACCCTTCGATACCAGGATCGCTACCGTGGCGCGATGCCTCCGCTTCCCGCCGAAGACCAAGGTGGGGACCATGTTCGTCGCATGGAGAGATCTACGGTTCGCCAAGGGCCGGTTCGCCCTCATGGGCTCGGTCGTACTGCTCATCACCCTGCTGGTCGGCCTCCTGTCCGGGCTCACCTCCGGCCTGGCCCGGGAGAACGTCTCGGCCATCACCGGCCTGCCCGCCACGCACCTGGCCTTCGCCGCGCCCGCCGGTGACCAGAAGGTGTCCTTCACCAACTCCCAGGTCCCCGAATCGGCCTGGCAGGCCTGGCGGGCCCGGCCCGGGGTGGCGTCCGCGGAGCCGCTCGGCATCCGCACCACCAACGCCGCCGCGGACGGGCGCACCGCGGCCGTCTCCGTCTTCGGCGTCGACCCGGCCGGGAAGCTCGGCCCGCGCGGCGGCGGCCTCGGCCGGGGCCGGGCGGTCCTCACCGAGAAGGCCGCGAAGGAGCTCGGCGGGCTCACCGCCGGCGCGAAGCTCAGGATCGGCCCGCTGGAGCTGACCGTGGCCGCCGTGTCCGGTACCGCCTCCTACAGCCACACCCCGGTCGTCTGGACGGATCTCGACGACTGGCAGCGCCTCGGCAACCCGGGCCCCTCCGCCGACGCCCTCGCCACCGTCGTCGCCGTGTCCGCGGCCGACGGCGGCGGCCTGGACCTCGACGCCGCCGGCGAGGCCTCGGGCACGAAGGCCCAGACCGTGGACGAGGCCCTGGGCGCGATCGGCTCGTACCAGGCGGAGAACGGCTCGCTCCAGCTGATGCGCGGCTTCCTCTTCGCGATCTCGGCCCTGGTGATAGGGGCCTTCTTCACCGTGTGGACGATCCAGCGCAGCGGGGACATCGCCGTGCTGAAGGCACTGGGTGCCTCCACCCCCTACCTCCTCAGGGACGCCCTCGGGCAGGCCGTGGTCATGCTCGCCATCGGCACCGGCCTGGGCACCGCGCTCGCCGTCGGCTTCGGCGCGCTGATCAGCGGCGGGAACGTGCCCTTCGTCCTCGACCCCGCCACCGTGCTCGTACCGGCCGCGATCATGATCGTGCTGGGCGTGCTGGGCGCGGCCCTGTCCATCCGGCGGATCACCGCCGTAGACCCGCTGACCGCCCTCGGGAGCGCCCGATGACCCTCCTCGTCCACGACGTCACCCTGACCTACCCGGACGGCGACGGCCGGCTCACCGCCCTCGACGCCGTCGGCCTGGAGGTGCCCGCGGGCACGCTGACGGCGGTGATCGGACCCTCGGGCTCCGGCAAGTCCAGCCTGCTCGCGGTGGCCGCCACCCTGGTCACCCCGGACGCGGGCCGGGTCGTCGTCGCGGGCCAGGAGACCTCCGGGCTCGGCGCCGCCGAGAAGTCGGCCCTGCGCCGGGAGAAGATCGGCATCGTCTTCCAGCAGCCGAACCTGCTCGCCTCGCTCACCGCCGCCGAGCAGCTCCAGGTCATGGCGCACCTCTCCGGCCGCCCCTCCAAGGCGCTGCGCCGGCGCGCGCTCGAGCTGCTGGACGCCGTGGGGCTGGCGGACAAGGCCGACAAGCGGCCCCATCAGCTCTCCGGCGGCCAGCGGCAGCGGATCAACATCGCCCGCGCCCTGATGAACGAGCCCGCCGTGCTGCTGGTCGACGAGCCGACCAGCGCCCTCGACCACGAGCGCGGCGCGGCGGTGCTCGACCTGCTGGTCACCCTGACCCGCGAGCGCTCCACCGCCACGGTGCTGGTCACGCACGACCACGCGCACCTGGACCGGATGGACCGTACGGCCACGATGGCCGACGGCCGCCTCACCGAGGCCCCCGCTGCCGCCGTTCAGGGGGCGGCGCGGGCGGAGGGGGCCAGGCAGGCGCGCTAGCCGCGCAGACCGGGGCGGGGGCAGCGCATACGGGCCCTGCGCGCGGCTGCGCCCCGCCGGGTCCTTGACCGCTCGGCGGGGCGCAGCGCTGCGTACGCGGGGAGGTGCCCAGAGGGCCTAGGCAGGGCTCTGGTTGGCCAGGGCGACCGACAGCTCCTCGGCGACCCCCTGGAGGATCGGCACGAAGGACTCGGCCACCGCCTCGGTCACCCGGCCCGCCGGACCCGAGATGGAGATCGCGGCGGCGGTCGGCGAATTGGGCACCGACACGGCGAGGCAGCGGACCCCTATCTCCTGCTCGTTGTCGTCGACCGCGTAGCCCGCCCTGCGGACCTGCTCCAGCGCGTCGAGGAAGCCCTCGGGCGTGGTGATGGTCTTCTCGGTGGCCGCCGGCATCCCGGTGCGGGCGAGGAGGGCCCGTACCTCCTCGGCGGGAGTGTAGGCCAGCAGCGCCTTGCCCACGCCGGTGGAGTGCGGCAGCACGCGCCGGCCGACTTCGGTGAACATGCGCATGGAGTGCTTGGACGGGACCTGGGCCACGTAGACGATCTCGTCCCCGTCGAGCAGGGCCATGTTCGCCGTCTCGCCGGTCTCCTCGACGAGGCGGGCGAGGTAGGGGCGCGCCCAGGTGCCCAGCAGCCGCGACGCGGACTCGCCGAGGCGGATCAGGCGCGGGCCGAGGGAGTACCGTCGGTTGGGCTGCTGGCGGACGTAGCCGCACGCGACGAGCGTGCGCATGAGACGGTGGATGGTCGGCAGCGGCAGTCCGCTGGCGGCGGAGAGCTCGCTGAGGCCGACTTCGCCTCCGGCGTCGGCCATGCGTTCAAGCAGATCGAAGGCGCGCTCAAGGGACTGGACGCCAC
The DNA here is from genome assembly GCF_044750905.1 of Streptomyces sp. NPDC088762. NCBI lineage: Bacteria > Bacillati > Actinomycetota > Actinomycetes > Kitasatosporales > Streptomycetaceae > Streptomyces > Streptomyces sp. NPDC088762. The sequence goes on along the minus strand of NZ_JBIVKT010000004.1, from coordinate 245,817 downwards.
CGCTGGCGGCAGTGGGCTTGGCGGAAGCGTCGGTGGTGCTGGCGCTGGACGTCGGCACGGCGCGGTCCTTTCGGTGCTGGCAGGCAAGGAAGCAGCCTACCGGTCGGTCGGCGTCGGCCCTAGAGCCGGGGCGACAACCGTCCCCGCCGGTCAGAGGCGGTTTGTCCGGGGGCGGACGTCCTCGGGAAGTTACCTCCCCGGTACATGGTGGCGGTAGCTACATTCTGGATAGTGAAATCTTAATTCCATCCTGTGGAAACATCCAATTGCGGTCCCTGCGTGTCAGCAGTCCGTCCGGGCGCTCTTGACTGGCCCCGGATCGGGGTGAAGACTCCGTCAACAGAACGTTGAATTTCGCTCTGTGGAAGTAGATGGGGAGGTTCCGGTGGCCGACGTGGCTGTGGAACTGGTACTGCGCTCGACGCGCGTCATCACCCCCGAGGGGACGCGCGCCGCCTCGGTGGCCGTCGCCGGCGGGAAGATCACGGCCGTGCTGCCGCACGACGCCGAGGTACCGGCCGGAGCCCGGCTGGAGGACTTCGGCGACGACGTCCTGCTCCCCGGCCTGGTCGACACCCACGTCCACGTGAACGACCCGGGCCGCACCGAGTGGGAAGGGTTCTGGACGGCCACCCGCGCCGCCGCGGCTGGAGGCATCACCACGATCCTCGACATGCCGCTCAACTCCCTGCCCCCCACCACCACGACGGAGAACCTGCGCGTCAAGCAGGAGGTCGCCCGCGCCAAGGCGCACGTGGACGTCGGCTTCTGGGGCGGCGCCCTGCCGGACAACGTCAAGGACCTGCGACCGCTGCACGACGCCGGCGTGTACGGCTTCAAGTGCTTCCTGTCGCCCTCCGGCGTGGACGAGTTCCCCGAGCTCGACCAGGACCAGCTCGCCGCCTCCCTCGCCGAGATCACCGGCTTCGGCGGCCTGATGATCGTGCACGCCGAGGACCCGCACCACCTCGATGCCGCGCCCGTCGTCCCGGGCCCCAAGTACGCCGACTTCCTCGCCTCCCGTCCCCGCGACGCCGAGAACACCGCGATCGGGAACCTGATCGCCCAGGCGAAGCGGCTGAACGCCCGCGTCCACGTCCTGCACCTGTCCTCCTCCGACGCGCTGCCGCTGATCGCCGCCGCCAAGGCCGAGGGCGTCAAGATCACCGTCGAGTCCTGCCCGCACTACCTCACCCTCACGGCCGAGGAAGTCCCGGACGGCGCCAGCGAGTTCAAGTGCTGCCCGCCCATCCGCGAGGCCGCCAACCAGGACCTCCTGTGGGACGCGCTCGCCGACGGCACCATCGACTGCATCGTCTCGGACCACTCGCCCTCCACGGCGGACCTGAAGACCAGCGACTTCTCCACCGCCTGGGGCGGCATCTCCTCCCTCCAGCTCGGCCTGCCGGCCATCTGGACCGAGGCGCGCCGCCGCGGCCGCACCCTCGAGGACGTCGTCCGCTGGATGTCCGCCGCCCCGGCCGCCCTCGCCGGCCTGGCGCAGAAGGGCGCGATCGAGGTGGGCCGCGACGCCGACTTCGCCGTCCTGGCCCCCGAAGAAACGTTCACTGTGGACCCGGCCGAGCTCCACCACCGCAACCGGGTCACGGCGTACGCGGGCAAGACCCTGCACGGCGTCGTGAAGTCCACCTGGCTGCGCGGTACGCAGATCGCCGACCACGGCACCCCGACCGAGCCCACGGGCCTCCTCCTCGAAAGGCAGAACTGACAGTGGCGATTCCCTCCTTCACCGGTAACGCGAACCCGTACGGAGGCGGCGACCCGTACGCGGACTACCGCACCGCGGACTTCCCGTTCACCCAGTACGCGAACCTCGCCGCCCGTGAGCTGGGCGCCGGTGTCATCGAGGCCAACGACGAGTTCTTCGCCCAGCGCGAGAACCTGCTGATCTCCGAGGCCGCCCACTTCGACCCCGAGCACTTCGGTCACAAGGGCAAGGTCATGGACGGCTGGGAGACCCGCCGCCGCCGCGGCGTCTCCGCCACCCAGCCCTGGCCGACCGCCGAGGACCACGACTGGGCGCTGGTGCGCCTGGGCGCCCCCGGCGTCATCCGCGGCATCGTCGTCGACACCGCCCACTTCCGCGGCAACATGCCGCAGGCCGTCTCCATCGAGGCCACCAACTGGGAGGGCGCCCTCGCGCCGACCCCGGCGGAGCTCCAGGGCGACGACGTCAAGTGGACGACCATCGTCCCCCGCACCCCGGTCGGCGGCCACGCGGCCAACGGCTTCGAGGTGAACGTCGAGCAGCGCTTCACGCACCTGCGCGTCAACCAGCACCCCGACGGCGGCATCGCCCGCCTGCGCGTCTACGGCGAGGTCCTGCCGGACCCGAAGTGGCTGGCCGCGCTGGGCTCGTTCGACGTGGTGGCCCTGGAGAACGGCGGCTCCGTCCAGGACGCCTCCAACCGCTTCTACTCCCCGCCGACCAACACCATCAACCCGGGCCGCTCCCGCAAGATGGACGACGGCTGGGAGACCGCCCGTCGCCGTGACAACGGCAACGACTGGATCCGCTACCAGCTCGTCACCGAGTCCGAGATCCGCGCCGTCGAGATCGACACCGCCTACCTCAAGGGCAACTCCGCGGGCTGGGCCTCGCTCTCCATCAAGACGGGCGAGGAGGGCGAGTGGGAGGAGTTCCTGCCGCGCACCCGCCTGCAGCCCGACACCAACCACCGCTTCGTACTGGACGCGCCGGCGGTCGGCACGCACGTCCGGATCGACATCTTTCCGGACGGCGGCTTCTCCCGCCTGCGCCTGTTCGGCTCCCTGACGGAGGCCGGCGCGGCCGCGCTGACCGCCCGCCACCAGGAGCTGGGCGGCTGACGCCGTCCACCGCGGACTGCCCCGGGGGCCGACACCCCCGGGGCGCGCACGGCCCCGAGGGGGCGCACCGTCCACGACGGCGCGCCCCCTCGGGCGTCTCCTCACCCCACCCCGATCAGGCCGCGTGACCGCCGTCCACGGCGAACTCCGCCCCGGTGACGTACGCGGCTCCCGGCCCGGCGAGGAACGCCACCATGTCGGCCACCTCGGCCGCCGTGCCGAAGCGGCCCAGGGCCGTCATCTCCGCCTGGGGGCCGGCGTAGGGCCCGTCGGCGGGGTTCATGTCGGTGTCCACGGGCCCGGGGTGCACGAGGTTCGCGGTGATCCCGCGTCCGCCGAGTTCCCGGGCCAGCGCCTTGGTCAGCCCGGTCAGTGCCGCCTTGCTCATCGCGTACAGGGTGCCTCCCGGCCCGGGGACCCGCTGGGTGATGCAGCTGCCGATGGTGATGATCCGCCCGCCGGAGCCCATCCGCCCGGCCGCGGCCTGGGTGGCGAGGAACGCTCCGCGCACGTTCACGTCGAGCACCCGGTCCACGTCGGCGAGCCCGAGTCCCTCCAGCGGCCCGAGCACCCCGATCCCGGCGTTGTTCACGAGCACGTCGATCCGCCCGAACCGCCGTACGGTCTCCCCGACGGCGTTCACCACCTCGTCGGCGTCCCCGGCGTCGGCCCGAAGGGCCACGGCCCGCCGCCCGAGCGCCTCGACCTCCTTGACGACGCCCGCCGCGGCCGCGGCGTCGGAGACGTACGTGATCGCCACGTCCGCCCCGCCCTCGGCCAACCGCACCGCGGCAGCGGCCCCGATCCCCCGGCTCCCCCCGGTCACGAGCGCCACCATGCTGCTGCCGGTCATGTGTTTCCTCCCCTTTCGTGGCCAAACTTCGTTGCGCGTTCAATGAAACGGGAGTGGGGCGCTCTCCGCTGGCAGGAATCCGGCACGGCGTTCCGGAGGCCGGGCCCCCGCACCGCAACGCCCTCGCGGTACCGCGTGGCGCGGCGATGAGTTTCCGGGGGTCCGGGAGTCTGAACCCGTGTAAGGACGGACGAGCAAGGAGCGCGGAGCCATGGGGAAGCTGACCCTGACCACCTTTGTGACCCTCGACGGGGTGATGCAGGCACCCGGCGGGCCGGACGAGGACCGCAGCGGGGGGTTCGAGTACGGCGGGTGGCTGGTGCCGTTCGCCGACGAGGAGATGGGGCAGTTCATCACCGAGGTCTTCGGCCGGGTCGAGGCGTTTCTGCTCGGGCGGCGCACGTACGAGATCTTCGCCTCGTACTGGCCGCAGCACGACGACCCCGCCGACCCGGTCGCGGGCAACCTGAACCGGCTGCCCAAGTACGTGGCCTCGACGACGCTCAAGGAGCCGCAGTGGGGGCCGGCCACCGTGCTCGACGGGGAGCAGCTGCAGAGCGAGATCGTGCGGGTGAAGGACACGCTGGAGGGGGAGCTCCAGGTGCACGGCAGCGGCGCGCTCGCGCAGTGGCTGCTGGCCCGGGACCTCGTGGACGAGATGAACCTGCTGGTGTTCCCGGTGTTCCTCGGTGCCGGGCGCAGGCTGTTCCCGACGGGCGGGCTGCCGACGGCCTTCGAGCTGACCGCTTCCCGTACGACGTCGGCCGGCACGGCCATCCATTCGTACCGGCCGAAGGGCCGGGCCACCTTCGGCTCGTTCGTCGACTGAGCAGAAGGGCCGGCGCCAGGACGCCCCTCAGGTCGTCTAGCGCGGGTCGAGTGACAGCTGGACCACCCGGCCCTCGCGGAGGACGAGCAGGTCGGGCGATTCGCACTCGTAGTGGCGGATGCGGCCGACCGGGCCCGGCGGGCGGATGTGCGGCGCGATGGCCATGAGGAAGTCCTCCAGGTCCGGGAGCTGTTCCTCGTGGATCTCCTGGCGGGCGGTCAGGGCCCAGCCGCCCCGGTCGGTCGGGGCGAACTCGCCCACGAGCATGCCGCCGACGCGCCACGCAGGGCCGCGGGACGACAGGAGGCGCCAGTCGTCGCCGTCGTTCTCGCGGTCCGGCGCGAGCTGGCGCCGGATCTCCGCGAGGACTGCCTCCGGGGTGCCTTCCACGAGGTCGAAGGCGAGGTCCAGGGCGTAGAGATCAGCCATGCGGCCGATCCTACGGGTCCGGCGCGGACGGCCCGGAAACGGGGTCGACCGGCAAGATCGGCTCCGGTAGCGTGACGGGCACCGTGCGAGCCGCCGAAGTCTCCACTCCCCACATGCCCTTGGAGCTCCCGGTGACCCTTGCCGCACCCGCCCTCGCCGCCCCCCGCCGGACCTGGCTCACCGACCTGCCGGTCCTGGCCGTCGCGGTCGTCTGGGGCGGCAGTTATCTCGCCGCCAAGGGCATCACCGCCACGCACACCGTGATCGCCGTGCTCGTGCTGCGGTTCGCGCTGGTCCTGCCCGTGCTGGTGCTCGCCGGGTGGTCGCGGCTGCGGGCGCTGAGCGCCGGTCAGCTGCGCGGAGCCGGGCTGCTGGGGCTCGTGCTCGGCGGGATCTTCCTCCTGGAGACCTACGGGGTCGTGCACACCTCCGCCACCAACGCCGGGCTGATCATCAGTCTGACCATGATCTTCACGCCGCCGGCCGAAGCCGCCGTACGCCGGGAGGCGCCTTCCGCCGCCTTCCTCGCGGCCGCCGCCGTCTCCGTGGCCGGGGTGGTGCTGCTGACCCAGGGGGGCGGATTCACCGCGCCCAGCCTCGGTGACCTGCTCATCCTCTGCGCCGCCCTCGCCCGCACGCTGCACGTCCTGCTGATGGCGCGCATCAAGGCCGTCCAGGACGCCGACTCGCTGTCCCTGACCACCGTGCAGCTGGGGAGCGCCGTCCTCGTGTTCGCCGTGCTGGCCGCCGTGCCGGGAACCGGGGACAGCCCGTGGGCCGCCGCCGCCGGCTTCGGGGCGGCCGAGTGGGCGGGGCTCGCCTTCCTCTCCGTCTTCTGCACCCTCTTCGCCTTCTTCGTGCAGATGTGGGCCGTGCGCCGCAGCTCGCCGTCCCGCGTCAGCCTGCTGCTCGGCACCGAGCCCCTGTGGGCGGCGGCCGCCGGCATCGTCATCGGCGGCGAGCACCTGGGCGCCCTCGGCCTCGCGGGTGCGGCCCTCGTCCTGGCCGGCACCGCGTGGGGCCGCCGGGCCGCCGCCTGAGTGCCCGGGCGCCCGGTCCACCGAGCGTCCGAATGTCTGAAACGGGCCCCTGTCCAAGGTCAATTGCGGGCCTACGCTGGCCCCCATGCCCGTTCTGGACCTCGGCAACCTCGCCGACGACTTCAACGAGAACCCGTACCCGCACTACGCCCGCTTGAGGGAGAGCGGCCCCGTCCACCGCGTCAAGACGGCCGACGGGGAGAAGATCTGGCTGATCGTCGGCCACGACGAGGCCCGGCAGGCCCTCGCCCACCCCGACGTGTCGAAGAACTGGCAGTCCGCCGGCCTCTACGCCGACCGCACCACCACCACCCTCAGCACCAACATGCTCCGCTCCGACCCGCCCCACCACACCCGGCTGCGCCGTCTGGTGGCCCGCGAGTTCACCTCCCGCCGGGTCGAGGCCCTGCGGCCGCGCGTCCAGCAGGTCACGGACGCACTGCTCGACGCGATGGCCGCCGCCCCGGACCGCCGCGCCGACCTGATCCGGTCCTTCGCCGTGCCGCTGCCGATGACCGTCATCTGCGAGCTCCTCGGCGTCCCCGACCTCGAACGGGGCTCCTTCCGCCGGTGGTCCGCCGAGATCGTCGCGCCCACCGGCAAGGAGGCCGAGACCGCCGCCCTGCGCGCCATGTCCGGCTACCTCGCCGAGCTCATCGACGCCAAGCGCGACACCCCCGGCGAGGACCTGCTCAGCGCCCTCATCCGTACGCGCGACGAGGACGGCGACCGGCTGTCCCCGCAGGAGCTGGTCGGCATGGCCTTCCTGCTGCTCGTCGCGGGCCACGAGACCACCGTGAACCTCATCGGCAACGGCGTACGGGCCCTGCTCGCCCACCCCGACCAGCTGGCCGCCCTGCGCGCCGATCCCGACGGGCTGACCGACGGCGCGGTCGAGGAGATGCTCCGCTACGACGGCCCCCTCGAGAGCGCCACCTTCCGTTTCGCGAGCGCCGACCTCGAGATCGGCGACACCTTCATCGAGGCCGGTTCTCCCGTCGTGGTCGCCCTCGCCGCCGCCGACCGCGATCCGGGGCGCTTCCCGCAGCCCGACGCCTTCGACATCCGCCGCACCGGCCCGAGCCACCTGGCCTTCGGCCACGGCATCCACTTCTGCATCGGCGCCCCGCTGGCCCGCATGGAGGGCCGCATCGCGATCCGGAGCCTGCTGGAACGTTTCCCCGGGCTGGCCGAGGATCCGGGCGCCGGCCCCCGGGAGTGGATTCCCGGCACTCTGATCCGGGGCGTGAAACAGCTGCCGGTGCGCTGGTAGCCGTCCATGTGCCGCATTCCGTACCCGCCGCCCGTGCGGTACGTCCCCGGCAGGGGGACCCGGGCCCGCTCACAGGGCCGGCAGCTCCTCCATCCGGACCCGGCGCCGCTCGCGGCGCGACAGCTCGCACGCCTCCGCGATCCGCAGCGCGGCCAGTGCCTCGCGGCCGTCGCACGGGTTCGGCCCCTCGCCGCGCACCAGACGGACGAAGGCCGCCAGCTCCGCCTCGTACGCCGGGCCGAACCGCTCCAGGAACCCCGTCCACGGCTTGCTCGCCGGGGGCGGGCCGTGCGGCTCCGTCGAGGCGATGGGCGTACGGTCGTCCAGCCCTGCGGAGACCTGGTCCAGCTCACCGGCCAGCTCCATCCGCACGTCGTAGCCGGCGCCGTTGCACCGGGTGCCGGTGGCCGTGACCAGGGTCCCGTCGTCCAGGGTCAGCAGGGCCGCCGCCGTGTCGATGTCACCCGTCTCCCGGAAGAGCGCGGGACCGGCGTCCGACCCGGCCGCGTACACCTCCGTCACCTCGTGCCCGGTCACCCAGCGCACCATGTCGAAGTCGTGCACCAGGCAGTCGCGGTACAGCCCGCCGGACTTCGCCAGGTACTCGGCGGCCGGCGGCGCGGGATCGGCCGTCATCGTCCGTACGGTGTGCAGCCGCCCCAGGGCGCCCGAACGGACCAGCTCGCGCGCGGTGCGGTAGCCCGCGTCGAAGCGGCGCATGAAGCCCACCTGGAGCAGCCCGCCCCCGGCCTCCACCTCGCGCAGCACGGTCAGGGAGCGGGCCAGGTCCGGGGCCACCGGCTTCTCGCAGAACACCGGCAGCCCGCCGCGCACGGCCCGCACGACCAGCTCCGCGTGCCCCTCGGTGGCGCAGGCCACGACCACCGCGTCCACGCCCCAGGTGAACACCTGCTCCACCGAGGGCGCGGCGGTGGCCCCGAGCCGGTCGGCGAGGCGTGCCGCCCGCGCGGGGACGGCGTCCGCGAGCAGGAGCGAGCCCGCCTCCGGGTGGCGGGCCAGGGCCGCCGCGTGGAAGGAGCCGATCCGGCCCGTTCCGATGAGCCCGATGCGCATGCACTCAACGTGGCCCCGTACGGGGTACCTGTCAATCTGCCCGCGCATGCCCCGATGGCCCCGCATGGTCCACTGTGGCGGATACTGGGCGGCTGGAACCGGATGGAACCGGATGGATCCGGAATGACCGAATGATGACGGCCGGGGGACGACGGCGGACCATGACGGACGAGACGGACGAGACGGATGAGGGAAGGGCGCGGCGACGTGGCTAGGGTTCGGACAGGGGTACGGGTCGTGGGCGCCGTGCTCGCGGCGGTACTGGGGGCCTCGCTCGCGGGCTGCAGCAGTACGGGCGGCAAGCGCGCCGAGGAGCGTGCGAAGGCCGCCGAGGCGGGCCGGCCCGCCGTGTCGACCCCGCGCTGGACCTTCGCGATGGTCACCCACGCGGGCGACGGCGACACCTTCTGGGACATCGTCCAGAAGGGCGCCAAGGAGGCCGCGGCGAAGGACAACATCAACTTCGTCTACGCCCACGACGACCAGGCGCAGCAGCAGGCGCAGTTCGTCCAGAACGCCATCGACCAGAAGGTCGACGGGATCGTCGTCAGCCTCGCCAAGCCGGAAGCCCTCAAGGACGTCATCGCCAAAGCCGTCAAGGCCGGCATCCCGGTGGTCACGGTCAACTCCGGATCCGCCCAGTCCGCCGAGTACGGGGCGCTGACGCACATCGGCCAGGACGAGCAGATCGCGGGCGAGGCGGTCGGTGCGGAGCTGGGCAAGCGCGGCCGCAAGAAGGCCGTCTGCGTCCTGCACGAGCAGGGCAACGTCGGCCACGAACAGCGCTGCGCCGGGGCGAAGAAGACCTTCAGCGGGACGATGGAGAACCTGTACGTCGAGGGCACCAACATGCCCTCGGTGCAGGCGGCCATCCAGGCGAAGCTCCAGGCCGACCCCTCCGTCGACGCGGTCCTCACCCTCGGCGCGCCCTTCGCCCCGACCGCGATCAAGGCCAAGGACGCGGCCGCGAGCAAGGCCGAGGTGGACACCTTCGACCTCAACGAGTCCGTCGCCCGCGACCTGAAGTCCGGCGCCCTCGGCTTCGCCGTCGACCAGCAGCCCTACCTCCAGGGCTACGAGGCCATCGACCTGCTCTGGCTCCACCGCTACAACGCGGACGTGCTCGGCGGCGGCCGCCCGGTCCTCACCGGGCCGCAGATCGTCACCGGCGCCGAGTCCGCCAAGCTGGAGGAGTTCATCAAGCGGGGCAGCCGATGAGCGCCGCCACCGCCGTCGACGAACGGCTGGCGCCCACCTCGCTCGTCCGCAGGCTGCTGGGCCGCCCCGAGCTCGGCGCGGTCGTCGGCGCCGCCGCCGTCTTCGTCTTCTTCTCCTTCGCCGCCGACAGCTTCCTGCAGGCCTCCAGCCTCAGCACGATCCTGTACTCGGCCTCCACCATCGGGATCATGGCCGTCCCCGTGGCGCTGCTGATGATCGGCGGCGAGTTCGACCTCTCCGCCGGTGTCCTGGTCACCACCTCGGCGCTGCTGAGCTCGATGTTCAGCTACCAGATGACCGCCAACGTCTGGGTCGGCGTACTGGTCTCCCTGGCCGTCACCCTGGCCGTCGGCTTCTTCAACGGCTTCATGCTGACCCGCACCAAGCTGCCGAGCTTCATCATCACGCTCGGCACCTTCCTGATGCTCACCGGCCTGAACCTCGGCTTCACCAAGCTGATCAGCGGCTCGGTCTCCACCAAGACCATCGCCGACATGGAGGGCTTCCCCTCCGCCCGTGCCCTCTTCGCCTCGCAGTGGAACGCCGGCTCGGTCACCCTCAAGGTCACCATCCTGTGGTGGCTGGCCCTGGTGGCCGTCGCCACCTGGATCCTGCTGCGCACCCGCGCCGGCAACTGGATCTTCGCGGTGGGCGGCGGAGCCGACGCGGCCCGGGCGACCGGCGTGCCCGTCGTGAAGACCCGCATCGGCCTCTACATGGGCGTCGCCCTGTGCGCCTGGATCTCCGGCCAGCACATCCTCTTCTCCTTCGACGTGGTCCAGTCGGGCGAGGGAGTCGGCAACGAGTTCCTCTACATCATCGCGGCCGTGATCGGCGGCTGTCTGATGACCGGCGGCTACGGCTCGGCGATCGGCTCGGCGGTCGGCGCGTTCATCTTCGGCATGACCAGCAACGGCATCGTCTACGCCCAGTGGAACCCGGACTGGTTCAAGTTCTTCCTCGGCGCGATGCTGCTGCTCGCGACGCTGCTCAACGCATGGGTCCGCAAGCGGGCGGAGGCGAAGTGACCATGACCGTGTCCGACGGGAAGGGCACTGCCGCCCTGGTGAGGCTGACCGGCGTCAGCAAGTACTACGGCAACATCCGCGCCCTCCAGGAGGTCTCACTGGAGGTGTCGGCGGGCGAGATCACCTGCGTCCTGGGCGACAACGGCGCCGGCAAGTCCACCCTCATCAAGATCATCGCGGGCCTGCACCGGCACGACGCCGGATCCTTCGAGATCGAGGGGGAGGAAACCGTCCTCGCCAACCCGCGCGCGGCCCTCGACCGGGGAATCGCCACCGTCTACCAGGACCTGGCCGTCGTCCCCCTGATGCCGGTCTGGCGCAACTTCTTCCTCGGCTCCGAGCCGACCAGGGGCCGCGGCCCCTTCCGCCGCCTCGACGTGGAGCTCATGCGCGAGACCACCCGCGCCGAGCTGCTGCGCATGGGCATCGACCTGCGCGACGTCGACCAGCCCATCGGCACCCTCTCCGGCGGCGAGCGGCAGTGCGTGGCCATCGCCCGCGCGGTGTACTTCGGCGCGAAGGTCCTCGTACTGGACGAGCCCACCGCGGCCCTCGGCGTCAAGCAGTCCGGCGTCGTCCTCAAGTACGTCGCCGCCGCCCGCGACGCGGGCCTCGGCGTGGTCCTGATCACCCACAACCCGCACCACGCCCACCTGGTCGGGGACCGGTTCGTCCTCCTCAAGCGCGGCACCATGGCGGGCAGCCACACGCGCGACTCGATCACCCTCGACGAGCTCACCCGGCAGATGGCGGGCGGCTCCGAGCTGGAGGAACTGAGCCACGAACTGGAGCGGGTGGCAGAATCAGGCCCATCACGGTCACCCGACGCCTCCGGCACCACCGCACCCACGAGGGACGACACGACTCGATGAGCACGTACCGGGACTTCTCGCTCGCCCACCGGGGGTCGGCGCGGGGCACCGTCCTGCGGACCGTGGGAACCCGTGAGCGCCGGTCGCACCTGACCGCCCCGCGCGTCCCGACCGTCGGCATCGACATCGGCGGCACCAAGGTGATGGCCGGTGTCGTCGACGCCGACGGCATCATCCTGGAGAAGATCCGCACCGAGACCCCGGACAAGTCCAAGAGCCCCAAGGTCGTCGAGGACACCATCGTCGAACTGGTCCTGGACCTCTCCGACCGGCACGACGTGCACGCGGTGGGCATCGGGGCGGCCGGCTGGGTCGACGCCGACCGCTCCCGCGTCCTGTTCGCCCCGCACCTGGCCTGGCGCGACGAGCCGCTGCGCGACGCCCTGCAGTCCCGGCTCGCGGTCCCGGTCATGGTCGACAACGATGCCAACACCGCCGCCTGGGCGGAGTGGCGCTTCGGCGCCGGCCGCGGCGAGGACCACCTCGTCATGATCACGCTGGGCACCGGCATCGGCGGGGCCATCCTCGAAGGCGGCCAGGTCAAGCGCGGGCGGTACGGGGTCGCCGGAGAGTTCGGCCACATGCAGGTCGTCCCCGGCGGCCACCGCTGCCCTTGCGGCAACCGCGGCTGCTGGGAGCAGTACAGCTCCGGCAACGCCCTGGTCCGCGAGGCCCGCGAGCTCGCCGCCGCCGACTCCCCGGTCGCGTACAACATCATCGCCAGGGTCGGCGGCAACGTCTCGGAGATCACCGGCCCGCTCATCACCGAGCTGGCGCGGGAGGGCGACGCGATGTGCGTCGAGCTCCTCCAGGACATCGGCCAGTGGCTCGGCGTCGGCATCGCCAACCTCGCGGCCGCCCTCGACCCCTCCTGCTTCGTCATCGGCGGAGGCGTCAGCGCCGCCGACGACCTGCTGATCGGACCCGCCCGGGACGCCTTCCGCCGCCACCTCACCGGGCGCGGCTACCGGCCCGAGGCCCGGATCGCCAAGGCCCAGCTCGGCCCCGAGGCGGGTATGGTCGGAGCCGCCGACCTCGCCCGATTGGTCGCCCGCCGCTTCCGCCGCGCCACCCGCCGCCGCGTGGAGCGCTACGAACGGTACGAGCGCTACGCGCAGCAGCTGGGCCGGCGCGAGACCACCGGCCCCGACGACCAGGAACCGAAAGCGTGACACCGCACTCCCTGCCCCGCCAGGCGTCCGCCCCCGACGAGGGCGGCGCGCCGGTGCCCCCCGCCGAGGACCGCAGACACGTCGTCCGGCGGCGCTGGATCACCGCGATCATCATCGTGCTGCTGATCGGCGTACCCGCGGGCTACCTGGCGATCTCCACCCAGCAGAGCCGCGAGAGCGGCCGCGACAAGGCCGCGAAGATCGGCGCCACCAAGGTGCGGCCCGGCTGGCCCTCGAAGGTGCAGCGCAGCATCTACGAGGTCCCCATCCCGGACAAGGCCTGGCGGGTCGGGTTCCTGGAGACCAACAACTGGCGCACCAGCCGGCTCTTCACCGCCTTCGCGGTCACCCCGGAGGACCTGGACGCCTTCCTCGCTTCCGTCGGCACCAGCCGGGCCGCGCTGAACCCGGGCGAAGTCGCGATCTCCCCGCACGACGCCGAAGTCGCGGGCTGGAGCTGGAGCCCCAAGGCCACCTGGTACGGGATCACCCTGGAGCAGCCGGACCCGCGGCCCACCCGGGACATCACGGTCGACATGACGCACCCGGAGCACCCCAGGGTCTACGTGGTTTCCACCACGACCCCGTAAGACACCCCCTAGCCTTGGATCATGAAGCTCACCAAGCGGCTGCACTCCTGCGTCCAGCTGGAGAAGGACGGGCGCACGCTCGTCATCGACCCGGGCGCCTTCAGCGAACCGGACGCGGGCCTCGGGGCGGACGTCCTGCTGGTCACGCACGAACACCCCGACCACTTCGAGGAGGGCCGGCTGCGGGCCGCCCTCGACGCGAATCCGGCAGCCGGGCTGTGGACCCTGCGCAGCGTCGCGGAGAAGCTGGCCCCCGCCTATCCGGGCCGGGTGCACACCGTGGGCCACGGCGACGCCTTCACCGCCGCCGGATTCGACGTCCAGGTGCACGGTGAACTGCACGCGGTGATCCACCCGGACCTGCCGCGGGTCACGAACGTCGGCTACCTGGTGGACGCCTCCCTCTTCCACCCCGGGGACGCCCTGACCGTGCCCGGCGCCCCGGTGGAGGCCCTGATGCTCCCCGTGCACGCGCCCTGGAACAAGGTCTCCGAGGTCATCGACTACGTCCGCGAGGTCAAGCCGCGCCGGGCCATCGACATCCACGACGCCTACCTCTCCGACATCGCACGGCCGATCTACGACTTCGCCCTGGACACCCTCGGCCGCACCGATCACGGCCGGCTCGGCGCCGGGGACAGCGCCCGGCTATGACTGTCGGTGCCGGGCGGTAGGTTGGGAGGCATGCGTATTGCCACGTTCAACGTCAACTCCATCACCGCCCGGCTGCCCCGTCTGCTCGCCTGGCTGGAGAGCTCCGGCACGGACGTCCTGTGCGTCCAGGAGACCAAGTGCTCCGCGGAGCAGTTCCCGCACGCCGAGCTGCGCGAGCTGGGCTACGAGTCGGCCGTCAACGCCACCGGCCGGTGGAACGGCGTGGCCCTGCTCTCGAAGGTCGGCCTCGACGACGTGGTCATGGGGCTGCCCGGCGGACCCGCCTACGAGGGGGTCGACGAACCCCGCGCGATCTCCGCGACCTGCGGCGGGGTCCGCCTCTGGTCGGTGTACGTGCCCAACGGCCGCGAGGTCGAGCACGACCACTACGGCTACAAGCTGGACTGGTTCCGCGCCCTGACCGCCGCCGTCGCCGAGGACGCGGCAGGGCCCCGCCCCTTCGCCGTGCTCGGCGACTTCAACGTGGCCCCGACCGACGAGGACGTCTACGACCCGGCCGTCTTCGCGGGCCTCACCCACGTCACGCCCGCCGAGCGGGCCGCCCTGGAGGCGCTGCGGGCCGCCGGGCTCTCCGATGTGCTGCCGCGTCCGCTCAAGTACGACCGCCCGTACACGTACTGGGACTACCGCCAGCTCGCCTTCCCCAAGAACAGGGGCATGCGCATCGACCTGGTGTACGGGAACGCGCCCTTCTCCAAGGCCGTCACCGACGCCTACGTCGACCGCGAGGAGCGCAAGGGCAAGGGTGCCTCCGACCACGCCCCGGTGGTCGTCGACCTGGACCTGGACGTCGACGGCTGAAGCCCGTCCAGGCGCGCCCTATGGCCGATGGCGGATCCTGGTGCGACGCTGGGCGGTATGAACATCCCTTTCCTGGGCAACTGGCTGAACCGGCACGAATCGGAACAGGGCGCGGGTCTCGCCGCCGCCCTCGCGGACGATCCCGAGGGCGTCGCCGAGTTGTTCTCGGAGTGCGAGATGCTGCGCGTCCAGGCGAGGTCGGCCGGGCTCGAACTGGACGGGAGCCAGGAGTCTTTGGAGGCGCTCGACCAGCTGATGCCCCGCTGGCGGCGGGATCCCGAGATCGTGCCGTGGCTCGGCAACGACGCGGGCTTCTATCTGGGGACGGTGATCATCCGCACCACCCCCGGCGCCGCCTGGCAGGTGTGGCCCAACGGCCAGCCGGTGATCCGGCTGGCCTCGGGACGCGAGCTGAACGTGATCGAATCAGGGGTTTCCTGGGCGATGACCGGCTCCCCCGAGCTCAGCCAGGCCTATGCCGAAGCCTCGGAGGGCTGACCCCGGCCAGCTTTATGTCCCCTTTAGGCGTGTCGAGGTGAAGTGCCCTTCCCGGGCTGGATAGTTTGCGCTGACCTCGACACCGACAAGTGGGCAGGGCAGCGCATGGCCGTCGATCCGTTGATCGAGCTGCGGGACGTCAACAAACACTTCGGGCAGTTGCACGTACTACAAGACATCAACCTCACCGTCGGCCGCGGGGAGGTGGTGGTGGTCATCGGCCCCTCCGGGTCGGGCAAATCGACCCTGTGCCGGGCCATGAACCGGCTGGAGACCGTCGAGTCGGGCACGATCCTCCTCGACGGACACCCGCTCCCCGCCGAGGGCAGGGAACTGGCCCACCTGCGCGCCGAGGTCGGGATGGTCTTCCAGTCCTTCAACCTCTTCGCGCACAAGACCGTCCTGGCGAACATCTCCCTCGCGCAGGTCAAGGTCCGCAAGCGCCGCAGGGAGGAGGCGGACAAACGTTCCCGGGAGCTCCTGGACCGGGTCGGCCTCGCCGACCAGGCCGGCAAGTACCCCGCCCAGCTCTCCGGCGGCCAGCAGCAGCGCGTCGCCATCGCCCGCGCCCTCGCCATGGACCCCAAGGCCCTGCTGTTCGACGAGCCCACCTCCGCGCTCGACCCCGAGATGATCAACGAGGTGCTGGAGGTCATGCAGCAGCTGGCCAGGGAGGGCATGACCATGGTCGTGGTCACCCATGAAATGGGCTTCGCCCGCTCCGCCGCCAACCGCGTCGTGTTCATGGCCGACGGGAGGATCGTCGAGGACCGGACCCCGGAGGAGTTCTTCACGGCGCCCGAGAGCGCGCGGGCCAGGGACTTCCTTTCCAAGATCCTCAAGCACTGAGGGGGCCCGACCGATGAGACACCTGCGCGTGAGACACCTGCGCATGAGACACCTGCGCCCCCTGGCCCTCGTCGCCGTCCTGCTCGCCGCCGCCACCGGATGCGGCAGGTCCGGCAGCCCACCGGTCAAGGGGCCCCAGCCGGAGGACCTGCCCGCGTACGAGGTCGACACCGGCTTCCGGCTGCCCGCCTCCCCGACCTGGGAGAAGGCGCGCAGGCGCGGCCACCTCGTGGTGGGCGCCAAGGAGGACCAGCCGTACATGGGGGAGAAGGACCCCGCGAGCGGCGGCTACTCCGGCTTCGACATCGAGATCGCGAAGATGATGTCCGCCTCGCTCGGCTTCGCCCCCAAGACGATCGAGTTCCGTACGATCGCCTCCGCCAACCGCGAGACGGCCCTGCAGAACGGCCAGATCGACTACTACGTCGGCACCTACACGATCAACGACAACCGCAAGAAGCAGGTCGGCTTCGCCGGCCCCTATTTCATGGCCGGCCAGTCCCTCCTGGTCCGCAGGAGCGAGAAGGCCGTCAAGGGCCCCGAGGACCTCGCGGGCAAGAAGGTCTGCTCGGCCGCCGGCTCCACCCCGTACCAGCGCCTCCAGCGGGAGTTCCCCAAGGCGGTCCTCGTCGCCTACGACACCTACTCGGTCTGCGTGGACAACCTGCTCACCTACCAGGTCGACGCCGTCTCCACCGACGACTCGATCCTCCTCGGCTACGCGGCCAAGGTCCCCGAGGAGCTCAAGGTGGTCGGCAGGCCGTTCTCCGAGGAGCCCTACGGCATCGGCGTCCCACGCGGCGACAACGCCCTGCGCTTCGCGCTCGACGACGCCCTGGAGGCGAACGAGAAGAACGGCAACTGGAAGAAGGCCTACGAGGCCACGCTCGGCCTGTCCGGCGTGCCCGCCCCCACTCCGCCGCCCATCGACCGCTACCCGGCGGGCTGAGGGAGAGGACACCGCCATGGACGTACTCACCGAGAACTTCTCGCTCTACGGGAAGGGGTTCCTCGGCACGGTCGAGCTGACCGTCTACGCCTCTCTCCTCGCCCTGGTCCTGGGCTTCGTCATGGCCTCCTTCCGCGTCGCACCCGTCGGCTCCTTCCGGGTCTTCGGCACGGTCTGGGTCACCGTCCTGCGCAACACCCCGCTCACCCTGCTCTTCTTCGCCGTCCTGCTGGGCCTGCCCCGCTTCGGGCTGGTCCTGCCCTTCCAGCTCTTCGCCGTCCTCGCTCTGGGCTGCTACACGTCCGCCTTCATCTGCGAGGTGCTGCGGTCGGGCATCAACACCGTGCCCAAGGGCCAGGGCGAGGCGGCCCGCAGCCTGGGGATGTCCTTCGGCCAGACGCTCGCCGCGGTGGTCCTCCCGCAGGCCTTCCGCTCCGTCATCCCGCCCATCGGCTCCACCCTGATCGCCCTCGCCAAGAACTCCGCGATCGCCGGCGCCTTCAGCGTCACCGAGCTGCTGGGCACGTACAAGACCCTCAACGAGCTGGGCTACAGCATCATCTGGACCTTCGTCTGGATCGCCGTCGGCTACCTGATCATCACCCTGTCCATCAGCGCGCTCTTCAACGTGCTGGAGAAGCGCTTCGGAGTCGCCCGATGACCGCGCACGCGCTCCACGGGGACACGCAGTCCACCGCCCTCTACGACATCCCCGGCCCCCAGGCCCGGCGCCGGCACTTCCTCTACGGGATCCTGTCGACCGCGCTGATCCTCGGCCTGCTGGCCTGGATCCTCTACCTGCTCTTCGACACCCGCCAGTTCACCGACGCCAAGTGGCGGCCCTTCGCCTACGAGGGCATCCAGGACCTGCTGCTCAAGGGCCTGGGCAACACCCTCAAGGCCTTCGCCTACGCCTCGGTGCTCTCGCTCGTGCTCGGCGCGGTGCTCGCGACCGGCAGGCTCTCGGTCCACCGGCCGGTGCGCTGGCTGTCGACGCTGTGCGTGGAGTTCTTCCGGGCCATGCCGGTGCTGGTGATGATCTTCTTCATCTTCGTCGCGCTGAAGGTCCAGCCGCTGCCCGCGCTGGTGGCGGGACTGACCCTGTACAACGGCTCGGTGCTCGCGGAGGTCTTCCGTACGGGCATCAACGCGGTGGCCGCAGGGCAGCGCGAGGCCGCGTACGCGCTCGGCATGCGCAAGACGCAGGTGATGACGCACGTCCTCGCCCCGCAGGCGGTCCGGGCGATGCTCCCCGCCATCATCAGCCAGCTGGTGGTGGCCCTGAAGGACACCTCCCTCGGTTTCCTGATCACCTACGAGGAGTTCCTGCACGCGGGCAAGCTGATCGCCTCCAACCTCGACTACGACCTGCCCTTCATCCCCGTCGTGATGATCATCTCGCCCGTCTACATCGGGATGTGCATGCTGCTGTCCTGGTTCGCCACCTGGGTGGCCCGGCGGGAGCGGCGCAACCTCAAGACCGAGGCCGTGGAGGTCGCGCCGCCCGATCCGGGCATGGTGCTGCAGGGCCGGGAGTAGGACGCCCCCAAGGACCCTTGCGCCCCTGCGAGCCGGGGGCGCGGGGCGACCCCCGGTCCGGCAGCAGCCGTGGATCACTGCTCGCGCAGCGGCACCGAGACGTACGAGGGATCGGTGCGCGGCGAGGAGAAGGTCAGCTGCGCGCCGGTGGGGTTGTGCTCGATGTAGAGCGGGTCCACGGTGTCGACGACGAGGGCGAGCCGGTGGCCCGCGGGCACGTCGTAGGCGGTGGAGAAGAGCTCGAGGTCCACGCCGAACGCCTGCCCCGGGGTGCGGCCGTGGAAGGTGTACGGGGCGTTGCTGACCAGCTTGCCGATGCCGAGCGGGCCCACGTCGTAGAGGTACGCGACGAAGGTGCCGTCGGCCTTCGTGGGTGTGACGGTGGTGTGCAGCCGGGCCGTGCCGCGCACCCGGCGGTCCTCGCCGTAGCGCTCGGACTGCCAGACCGCCGCGAAGGCGCGGGGGAGGAGCGGGATGGAGGCGGCGGGGGGCGCTTTGACGAACTGGTCGAGGACGCTGGAGAGGAAGATGATCCCGCCGTTGGCGCCGGAGTCCACGTTGGCGAAGAGGTGCTCGCCGTCGGAGAGCGCGATCCTCTCGGTGTCGCCGGAACCGACCGACTTCCAGTCGGCGTAGCCCTCGTAGCCCTCCTGGCTGCGGGACTTGATCTGCACCGGGGCCTCGGTGTCCACGCCGTTGCGCTCGCCCTTGAGGTAGCGGTCGAACCAGCGGTGGGCGTGGGTCCAGGTGTCGTTGGGCAGGCCGAGCAGACCGGTGGCCTCGGCGGTGGCGTGGTCGCCGGGCCGGAACTCGAGGCGCTTGGGGCCGGTCAGCTGCTCGAAGAACTCCGCGTACTGGTTGGGCGGGAAGATGGTGTCGCCCCAGGCGTTGCCCAGCATGATCGCGGCGCCGTTGGCGTTGATCAGGTCCACCTGCTCGGCGGCCGATCGCTTCCTGCCCCATTCGATCATCGCCTGCTCCTTCTCCAGCTTCGAGCCGAGGAAGTCGCCGAGGATCTGCTGCAGTTCGGGGCCGGGGCGGCCGGTGAGGTAGCCGGCGGCGCCCAGCATGCCGGCGGCCTGGAGGTGCTGGGTGCGGCCGGAGTAGATGGAGTCGATGAGGTCGGCCCAGCCGCTGAGCGCGACGACGGCCTTGACGCGCGGGTCGTGCGCGGAGGCCAGCAGACTGATGCCCGCGCCGTACGAGACGCCGCCGAGGCCGACGCGGCCGGGGTCGGCGGGGGTGGTCGCCAGCGCCCAGTCGATGACCGCGGAGACATCGGCGATGTCCGGCGGGCCGGCCACCTCGATCTGTCCGCCGGAGAGCCAGAAGCCGCGGGAGGTGTAACTGACCACCACGTAGCCGGAGTCGGCGAGCTGCCTGGCCTGGGCGACGTATTCGATCTGCGGCATGCCCCAGCTGGTGGGCAGCACGATCAGGGGGTACTTCTGGCCCGCGCGGGCGCCCGCCGGGGTGAAGACGTTGCCCTTGAGGGTGATGCCTCCGGAGCCGGGGATGTCGTGGAACCGCAGCTCCGGGGAGGCGTCGGCGGAGGCCGGCGCGGAAGCCGTGGGAGCCGCCTGGGCCTGGTGGGGGGCCAGGCCCAGGGCGGCTGCCGCCAGCAGCGCCGCCACGGCCGCGGCGGTGGTGGTGCGTTGCATTCAATCGCTCCTCGCGTACGCCGGGGTTGTCAAAGTGACCCGACGGTAACCGGAGGGGATTACCGGGGGTAACCCGCCGGTAAGTTACGCACTGGTAACGATTGAACAAGAGTCAGTGGAGCGTTCAGCCGTTCTGAGGGGCGCCGGACAGGGCGCTCTTGGCCTTCCACTGGTCCCAGGAGAGGTTCCACTCGCCGTAGCCGTTGCCGATGTCGGCGTTGCCCTTCGAGCCCTCGCCGACGACCTCGAAGGGGTCGCCGACCTGCACCCGGGCGTAGAAGGAGGCGGCGTCCGCGTCACTCATCCCCACGCAGCCGGAACTGGCGTTGGCCCTTCCGAAGTTGGCGCTGTTCCACGGCGCGGCGTGCGCGTACATGCCCGACCAGGTCAGCCGCATCGAGTAGTCGACCATCTTGTCGTAGGCATCGCCCAGGCCCACCGTCTGGGAGTCCATCCGGATGGTGCCCTCCTTGGCCATCAGCGCCATCTTCCCGGACCAGGAGGCCTTCTTGCCGCCGGGGGTGCCGGCCGAGATCGGGATGGTGCTCACCGCCTGGCCGTCCTCGGTCACCTTCATCTTCTTGGTGTCGAGGCTGACCTCCATCCGGCGGTCCTTGCCGATCTTGAACTCGGTGGTGTAGTCCCGGGCGAAGAGCCCGCCCCCCGGGCCGGAGTCCACGCCGTTCAGGTTCATCTCGACCTTCACGTCGGTGCCGGACTTCCAGTAGTCCTTCGGCCGCCAGTCCACCCGGTCGTTTCCGGAGTAGTCCTTGAACCAGCCCCAGGACCCCTCGGTGTTGTCCGAGGTGGTGACCTTCAGCTGCTTCTCCACCTCGGCCTTGTTCCGGACCGGATTGTCGAAGACCAGGGAGACGGGCATGGCCACGCCCACGGTGCTGCCCTTGGCCACGTTGATCGAGACCTTGTTCACCTTGTCGGCGGCGGAGGTCTTGAACTGCAGGGCCGCGCTCTGGCTGTCGGTGTTCTGCGCCTCCACCTTGTAGTCCGTGCCGGGCGGGGCGCTGCGCTCCGAGGTCCAAGTCCTGCCGTCGGCGGATATCCGGCCGGCCAGTTCCCCGCCCTTGCCGTCCGTGACCTTCACCAGGGACAGCTTGCCGTCGGCGAGGGTCACCTTCACCGGCTCTCCGGCCTTGACCTGATCGCCCGTGAGGTTCACCGAAAGGGCCATGTCCGGTTTCTGCTTCGAGTCCGCCTGACCGGCCCCGCTCCCGGCGGCTCCCGAGCCGCCCCCGCAGGCGGTCAGCGCGAGGACCAGAAGTGCGGTGCCGGCCATGGCGGTGTGACGTGTGCGGCTCAACGAAGGCCCCTTCAGATGGTTGTGGCTGTGAACGTTCGCAAAGTAGGAGCGGACAAACCGACTTTAGGTTCCGGCAGCCGGGAAAAAGACCGCCCGCGCGGCTGTGACGTGGACCGCAGCGAAACGGTCATCGTCCGGTCACATGCGCCGCGCACTGCGGTCACGGGTGGCTGTGAGAGTCCTGTGCGTATCCCTCCGGACCGGACAGGAAGGCCGTCGGCCGTGTGTGCACTGCTCGTGACCAGCCATCAGCAGCACCAGGACCAGGAGTTCGGCGTGCGCACCCTGTCCGTCTCCGAATACCAGTGGTTCCTTCTGCGGCACCGGCGGGCGAGTTTCCTCCAGTACCCGTCCTGGGCCGGGGTAAAAGACCTGTGGCGCTCGGAAAGGGTCGGTTGGCACGGGCCCGACGGGACCCTCGTCGGCGCCGGGCTCGTTCTCTATCGCCAATTCCCCGGCACCCGCAAATATTTCGCCTACCTTCCCGAGGGGCCCGTCGCCGACTGGTCCGATCCGCACATCGACCGCTGGCTCACCCCCCTCACGCGCCACCTGAAGGCCGCCGGAGCCTTCGCGGTCCGCATCGGCCCCACGCCCGCCTACCGCCGCTGGGACGCCGCCACCGTCAAATCGGCCACCGGCCCCGGCCGGCAGGTGTCCGACGTCCTCGCCACCGAGGTCGACCCCGTCGGCGCCGCCCTCGCCGACCGGCTGCGCACCCGTGGCTGGAGGCGCTGCGGCGGCGAGGACGACGGCGACGCCCAGCCGCGCCACGTCTTCCGCGTGCCGCTGGCCGGCCGCACTCCCGAAGACCTGTGGTCGGGCCTGAACCAGGAGTGGCGGCGCAATGTGCGCAAGGCCGCGAAAGCGGGCGTGGAGACGGTCCTCGGCACCTCCGCCGACCTGCCCGAGTTCTACCGGCTGCTGCGGATCACCGAGGAGCGCGACGGTTTCCGGCTGGGCCGCTCCCTCGCCTACTACGAGCGGCAGTACGAGGTCCTCAACGCCGAGCAGCCCGGCCGGATGCGGCTCTACCTGGGCATCCACCAGGGCGAGATACTCGCCGCCCACACGATGATCGTCGCCGGCAGCCGGGTCTGGTACCAGACCGGCGCCTCCGCCGACCACCGCCGCGAGGTCCGCCCCAGCAACGCCCTTCAGTGGCGCATGATGCGCGACGCACATGCCCTCGGAGCGGACGAATACGACATGCGCGGGGTACCCTCCACCCTCGACCCCGACGAACGCTCTTTCGGGCTGCTGCGCTGGAAGCTCGGCACCGGCGGACAGGTCGTCGAGACGCTCGGAGAGTGGGAGACCCCGATGGACGGCTACACCAACACGGCGCTCTACAAGGCCTTCCAGGCCTATATGGCCCGCCGGTGACGGCCACCGGAACGGCCACCGGCCCGGTCGGCGACACGGCCACCGGCCCGGCCGGCGAAGCCGCACCCGCCGGGGCGGGCGCCGGCAGCAGGGCGCCGAAGAAGGCCTCCGTACTGCGCAGCGGCGCGCTCATGGCGGCCGGCTCGATCGTCTCCCGCGCCACCGGCTTCGTCCGCTCGGCGGTCGTCGTCGCGGCGCTCGGTACCGCACTGCTCGGCGACAGCTACGCCGTCGCCAACACGGTCCCGAACATCATCTACATGCTGCTCATCGGCGGCGCCCTCAACGCGGTCTTCGTCCCCGAGCTGGTCCGCGCCGCCAAGGAGCACGCCGACGGCGGTTCCGCCTACACCGACCGGCTGCTCACCGCCTGCACCGCAGCCCTCGTCGCGCTCACCGCCGTTGCGGTCCTCGCCGCCCCGCTCATCGTCTCCACGTACACCGACTACAGCGGAGCCCAGGCCGACACCACCGTGGCGCTGGCCCGGTACTGCCTGCCGCAGATCCTCTTCTACGGCCTCTTCACCCTGCTCGGCCAGGTGCTGAACGCCCGCGGCCGGTTCGGCGCGATGATGTGGACCCCGGTCCTCAACAACTTCGTGATCATCGGCGTCTTCGGGCTCTTCCTCCACCTCTCCCACGACGCCGCGCACGGCCTGACCGCCGCCGACACCCGGCTGCTCGGCCTCGGCACCACCGCCGGAATAGTCCTGCAGGCCCTCGCCCTGGTCCCCTCGCTGCGCGCCGCCGGCTTCCGCTGGCGCCCCCGCTTCGACTGGCGCGGCAGCGGTCTGGGCCGCCCGCTGCGCAACGCCGGCTGGCTGGTGCTGCTCGTCTTCACCAACCAGATCGCCTACTGGGTCGTCACCCGGCTCTCGACCGCCACCGGACAGCACGCCGTCGAGGCCGGCCTCGCGGGCGGCGCCGGCTACACCGCCTACAGCAACGCCTACCAGCTGTGGATCGTCCCCCAGGGCATCATCACCGTCTCCCTCGTCACCGCCCTGATGCCCCGGATGAGCGCCGCCGCCTCCGACGCCGACCTCGGCGCCGTCCGCCGCGACATCTCCTACGCCCTGCGCTCCAGCGCCGCGCTCGTCGTCCCCGCCGCCGCGCTCTTCGCCGCCCTCGCCCCGTGGGTGATCGGCAGCGTCTTCGAGTACGGCCGCACCGGCGCCGCCGACGTCGAGGTCATGGCGGGCATCCTCGTGGCCTTCGCGCCCGGCCTGATCGCCTACTCCGCCCAGTACGTGCTCTCCCGCGGCTTCTACGCCCTCTCCGACACCCGCACCCCCTTCTTCCTGAACCTGGTCATCGCCGCGCTGAACGCCGGCCTGTCCGCCGCCGCGTACTTCCTGCTGAGCCCGCGCTGGGCGGTCACCGGCATGGCCGCGGCCACGTCCGTCGCGTTCCTCGCCGGCGCCGCCGTGACCGCCGTCACCCTCTCCCGGCGGCTCGGCCCGCACCCGGGCACGCGTACACGGCGGCGCGCGACCGCCGTACGGACCCACCTGCGGCTGCTCGCCGCCTGCACACCGGCGGCAGCCGCCGGGTACGCCGCCGCCCGCGCCGCGGATCCCCTCGGCGACTTCGCCGCGGTCGGGGCGGGAACCGTCGCACTGGTGCTCGTCGTCGTCCTCCTTGCGCGCCCGCTGCGCCTGACGGAGATCACCGACCAGCTGGACTCCCTGCGGCGCAGGCTCGGCCGCAAGAGCGAGGAAAAGCCGATCGAACACCCTGGATACTGACCCGATGCCACGCGTACTGCTGATCGAG
Source organism: Streptomyces sp. NPDC088762 (assembly GCF_044750905.1). NCBI lineage: Bacteria > Bacillati > Actinomycetota > Actinomycetes > Kitasatosporales > Streptomycetaceae > Streptomyces > Streptomyces sp. NPDC088762. Next base: position 221,137 of record NZ_JBIVKT010000004.1, on the reverse strand, counting down.
GACGACCCTTCCATCCGGGAGGGGGTGGGCCTCGGCCTGCGCCGCCGCGGCCACGAGGTGAGCGCCGCCGAGACCGGGGAGGACGGACTCGCCCTGATGGCGGACTTCCACCCCGAACTCGTCCTGCTCGACCTCATGCTGCCGGGAATGAACGGCGTACAGGTCTGCCACCGCATCCGCGAAAACAGCGAAGTGCCGATCATCATGCTCACCGCGCGCGGCGACGACTTCGACATAGTCGTCGGCCTGGAGGCCGGCGCCGACGACTACATCGTCAAGCCCGCCCGCACCGAGGTCATAGAGGCCCGGATCAGGGCCGTGCTGCGCCGGCTCAGCGACCCGGTGGGGCTGCGCCCCGAAGTCGAGTTCCACGGCCGGCTCGCCATCGACCGCGCCGGGCTGACCGTCGCCAAGAGCGGTGAGCGGGTCGCCCTCGCCCCCAGCGAGATCAAACTCCTGCTGCACCTGTCGGCCTCGCCCGAGCAGGTCTTCTCCCGCCAGCAGCTCCTCGAAAGCGTGTGGGACCACAGCTACCACGCCGACGCCCGGCTCGTGGACGCCTGCGTCCGCCGCCTGCGGACCAAGATCGAGGACTCCGACGGCAGCCCCCGCTACATACAGACCGTGCGCGGCTTCGGCTACCGCTTCGGGCCGCTGTGAGGCGCTTCGCGCCGCTGGGGCTGCGCACCCGGCTGATCGCCGCCTTCCTGCTGGTCGCCGCGATCAGCGCGGTGACCACGGCCGCACTGACCTACCAGCAGGCCCGCACCGCGATCCTCAAGCAGAGCCAGGACACCGCGGTCATCACCCTGCGCGACCTCGTGGGCAGTCAGCCCCTCGACCTGCCGCTGGACCAGGCGCAGCTCCAGCGCATCGTCAACGAGATCGGCAAGAAGGGAAGGCCGAACCCGTGGAACGTCTTCGCCGAGTACGGCGTCCTGCGGGCCTCCAGCACCAGCGCGCCCACCTCCACCGTGGTGACCGAGGAGCTCCGCCGCCAGGTGACGGCCCATCCGCACGCGGCCTTCCAGCGGGTGACCGATGCCTCCGGCACCCCCTACCTCACCGTCGGCATGCCGGCCGTCTTCCTCCACAACGAGACCCGTGAACCCACCGGCCTGGTGGTTTTCGCGACGATGCGCCTCACCACCGAGGGGAAGACGGTCGAGGCCATGGTGGAAGCCGCCCAGCGCGGCGCCGTCCCCGGCCTGGCCATCGCGGTCGTCCCCGCCCTGCTCGCCGCGCGCAGCGTCCTGCGCCCCGTACGGGACATGCGCCGCGCCGCCCAGCGCCTCGGCCGGGGCCGCCTCGACACCCGGATCGAGGTCCGCGGAGCCGACGAACTCGCCGGACTGGCCCGCACCTTCAACGAGACCGCCGGTGCGCTCGAACGGTCCGTGAGCGAACTGCGGGACGCCGAGGCCCGGGCCCGCCGCTTCGCCGCCGACGTGTCGCACGAACTGCGCACCCCGCTCGCCGGGATGCTCGCCGTCACCGAGGTCCTGGACGAGGACGCCGACCGCCTCGATCCCGACACGGCCGCCGCCCTGCGACTGGTCAGCGCCGAAACCGGCAAGCTCGCGGTCCTCGTCGAGGACCTCATGGAGATCTCCCGCTTCGACGCCCGTGCGGCCGGGCTCAACCTCGACGACGTGGACGTGGCCGAGGCGGTGGGCAAGAGCCTCGAACTGCGCCACTGGGACGACGAGCGGGTGATCACCCGACTGCCGCGCCAGGTCCGGGCCCGGCTCGACCCGCGCCGCTTCGACGTGGTCCTCGCCAACCTCGTCGGCAACGCCCTGCGGCACGGCGGCGCTCCGGTCCACGTCACCGTGCGCACCGAACCACGGCCCGGCGGCCCCCGGCTGCTGATCGAGGTCGCCGACAGCGGGCCCGGCATCGCCCCCGAGGTGCTGCCGCACATCTTCGACCGGTTCTTCAAGGCCGACGCCGCCCGTACCCGCTCGGCGGGCAGCGGCCTGGGCCTCGCCATCACCCTGGAGAACGTACGGCTGCACGGTGGCACCCTGCACGCCGCGAACGGCCCCGCCGGGGGAGCCGTGTTCACCCTCGACATGCCCCTGGAGGCCGACGGATGACCCGGGTACGGGCGGCCGCGGCCGCCATGACCCCGGTACGGGCGGCCTCGGCCGCCCTGCTGCTGGGCCTTCCGCTGCTCACCGGCTGCGGCATCAAGCCCACCGGGGTCATCGAGAGCGGGGACGCCGCGAAGGTGGTCTTCCCCGACCCCCACACCAAGGGGACGGTGTACTTCGTGCTGTCCGACGGGCGCCTCGCTCCCGTACCCGACAAGGACCAGCCGTCGACGTCCGCGACCGCCAATCTGGTGCGGCTGCTCGCGGGCCCCACCGACGAGGAAAGGGCCGCGGGCATGGACACCCGGCTGCCCGTGACGGATCCCAGGAAACAGGGCGCGGGCGCGGGAGTCGGCATCGTGTCGCCGGACACCGTCGAGGTCGGCGTGCCGTTCAACGTCGCCGGCCTGTCCGAGCCGGCCCGCCTCCAACTGGTGTGCACGGTGGCCTCCACCCACCCGCAGTACCGGGTGGCCTTGCGCGGCCCGGACACCGATCTCGAACCCGCCCGCTGCCAACTCGACCGCTGATCGTCCCCTTGCGGAACTCCGGGTGCGCTCGCCACCGTGACCGCATGGACCCCGCCGACCACGTCCCCGACGTCTTCGACCCCCGGCTCTACGCCGCCGGCATCCCGTACGAGAGCTACCGGCTGCTGCGGGACCGGCACCCGGTCGCCTGGCAGGCGGAGCCGGAGATCCAGGGCTGGCCCGCCGGCCCCGGCTTCTGGGCGGTCACCCGGCACGCCGATGTCGTGCGTGTCCTGCGTGACCACCGCACGTACTCCTCCTGGCTCGGCGCCACCCAGATCCGCGACCCCGACCCGGGCGACCTGTCCTTCCTGCGCCGGACCATGCTGAACCAGGACCCGGCGAAGACCTCCGGGGACCACGGGCGGCTGCGCCGGCTGGTCTCGCGCGCCTTCACCCCCGCCCGCGTCGAGGCCTTCGCCGGGCGGGTGCGCGAGCGGGCCCGCACCCTGCTGGCCGCCGCCCGGGACGGTGCCGAGGACGGGGCCGCGGACGTGGTGCACACGGTCACCGACGAATACGCCCTGCTCAACCTCACCGACCTGCTGGGCGTCCCGCCCGCCGACCGGGCGCTGCTGCTGGAGTGGACCGTACGGATCATCGGCTACCAGGACCCCGAGGACGCGCCCGCGCCCCTGCTCGGCCCCGACGGCAAGCCGCTGAACCCGCGCTCTCCGGCGCTGCTCGGCGAGATGTTCGCGTACGCCCGCGAACTGGCCGCCCACAAGCGGGCGCGACCGGGCGACGACGTGATGACCGCCCTGGCGCACGCCGGACTGGACGACGCCGAGCTGGAGATGTTCTTCTTCCTGCTCACCGTCGCCGGCAACGACACCGTCCGCAGCGCCGCCCCCGGCGGCCTGCTCGCCCTCGCGGGGGCCCCGGACGCCTACCGGCAACTCGCCGCGGGGGACGCCCCGGTGGACCGGGCCGTCGAGGAACTCCTGCGCGTCCACCCGCCGGTGCTCAGCTTCCGCCGCACGGCCGCCGCCGACACGCAGCTCGCCGGGCAGCCGATCCGGGCCGGGGACAAGGTGGTCGTCTTCCACGCGTCCGCCAACCACGACGAGCGCGTCTTCACCGCACCGGGCCTGCTCGACCTCGGCCGGGCGCCCAACCCGCACGTCTCCTTCGGTGACGGCCCGCACGTCTGCCTCGGCGCCCACTTCGCCCGGCTCCAGCTGCGCACCCTCTACGAGGAGTGGCGCGCTGCCATGCCGGTGCCCGAACTCGCGGGCCCGCCGAGGCGGCTGGTCTCCAACTTCATCAACGGGATCACGCGGCTGCCGCTACGGGTGTCCGGGCCGCCCGGGTGACATCGGCCACCAGCTCCGTGACGTCCGGTCCGTAGGCATCGGAGTTGATCACCTTCAGCATCAGGCAGAACGACTCGTTGCCGTACGTGCGGGCCAGCTGCACATGGTGCCTGGCCAGGTAACGGGCGGCCGCCTGGTTGCTGTTGGCGGTCTGTCCCGACAGCAGGAACACCGGCCGCGAGCCCTGCCCGGTCGTCAGCCGCGCCAGCAGGACGTGCTCGACCCGGCCCTTCTCCCAGCGGTAGGTCTCCTCGCCCACGCGAATGGCCCCGCGATCGGGATGGCCCGTCTCGAGGCCCACGTCGGTGCGCACCCCCGGCAGCATGGAGTCCAGGTGCGCCGTCGTACGGGCGTTGGACACGGGGCCGCCGACGCAGAACTCGGCCCGCTCGCCGAAGCCCTGGCGGGCCGTGTCGTGGGTGACGATCTGCACGTTCGCCCCGCAGTCCTTGATCAGGGCGGATATCTCCAGAAGGGCGAAGGCGTCGTTGCGGTGCAGGGAGGAATCGGTGCCGCCCATCTGGCGGTTGACCACGAACAGACAGTCGGACCCGGTCGGCAGGCCGAAGAAGGCCTGCTTGCGGCGCAGCGCGCGCCGCCAGACGTAGGTCCGGGTGAACCAGCCGAACCCGCCGCTGCAGGCGGTGGCTATCACCCCGAGCACGATGTTGCGCACGTCGTCGTTCATGCGCCGGATGCTAGGCCATCCCCTGCCGAGGGGTCACCAACGGTGCAGGGGTGCCGAACGCCACGGCCACGCCGACGTCCTGACGGCGCGGCGGGCAGGCCGCTAGGCTCGGCGCACGCTGCCACTGGAGGTCCGGATGCACCGTCCCGCCGCCCGTACGTTACCGCTGCTGGCCGTCGCCGCCGCGCTCGTCTCGACCGGAGCCGCCGCTCCGCCCCAGGCCCCGGCCGCCCCGCCCAAGGTGCCGGTCGCCGCGGGCTACGGCGGGGCCGTCGCCAGCGTCGACGCGGACGCCTCCGCCGCCGGCATCGCCGTCCTGAGGTCCGGCGGCAACGCCGTCGACGCGGCCGTCGCCACCGCCGCCGCGCTCGGCGTCACCGAGCCCTACTCGGCCGGCATCGGCGGAGGCGGCTACTTCGTCTACTACGACGCAGGGTCCCGCCGCGTACAGACGATCGACGGCCGCGAGACCGCCCCGGCCACGGCCACCGCCGGCCTCTTCCAGGAGAACGGGGTTCCGATCCCCTTCGCCGAGGGCCAGACCAGCGGGCGCGGGGTCGGCGTCCCCGGCACCCCCGCCACCTGGAAGAGCGCGCTCGACTCCTGGGGCACCCGGCCGCTCGGCCGGCTCCTCAAGCCCGCCGAGAAACTGGCCCGGGACGGGTTCACCGTCGACGCCACCTTCCGGGCCCAGACGGAGGCCAACCAGGACCGGTTCAAGGACTTTCCGGACACCGCGAAGCTCTTCCTGCCCGGCGGCGCCCTGCCCGTGGTCGGCTCCACCTTCAAGAACCCGGACCTCGCCGCCACGTACGCGGAGCTCGGCCGCAAGGGAACCGGCGCCCTCTACAACGGTCCCATCGCCGACGACATCGTCCAGGCGGTCCGCAAGCCCCCCGTCGACCCGGCGGCCACCCGCAAGGTCCGGCCCGGCGACCTCACCACCGCCGACCTGCGCGCGTACGAGACCAAGCGGCAGGCCCCGACCCGGATCGGCTACCGCGGCCTGGACGTCTACAGCATGGCGCCCTCCTCCTCCGGCGGCACCACCGTCGGCGAGGCGCTGAACATCCTGGAGCGGACCGACCTCTCGGAGCTGTCCGAGGCGCAGTACCTGCACCGGTTCATCGAGGCCTCCCGGATCTCCTTCGCCGACCGGGGCCGCTGGGTCGGCGACCCCGCCGCCGAGGACGTGCCCACGCGCGAACTGCTGTCCCAGCGCTTCGCCGACTCGCGCGCCTGCCTGATCAGCCCGGACCGGGCGCTGACCAGTCCGCTGGCCCCCGGGGACCCGCGCAACCCCGTGCCCTGCGCCACCACCGGGCAGACCGCCCCGACCACCTACGAGGGGGAGAACACCACCCACCTGACGGTCGCCGACCGCTGGGGCAACGTGGTCTCCTACACCCTGACCATCGAGTCCACCGGCGGCAGCGCGATCACCGTCCCGGGCCGCGGCTTCCTGCTCAACAACGAGCTGACGGACTTCTCCTTCGCACCGGCCGCGCCCGGCGTCCCGGACCCGAACCTGCCCGGCCCGGGCAAGCGGCCGCGCTCCTCCATGTCCCCGACCATCGTGCTCGACGACGGACGGCCGGTCCTCGCGGTGGGCTCCCCGGGCGGCGCCACCATCATCACCACCGTCCTGCAGACCCTGACCGGCCACCTCGACCGGGGCCTGCCGCTGGTCGACGCCATCGCCGCGCCGCGGGCCAGCCAGCGCAACCAGACCACCACCGAGCTGGAGCCGGGCCTGTGGAACAGCCCGTTGCGCGCGGAGCTGGAGGCGCTCGGCCAGGGCTTCCGGCAGAACCCGGAGATCGGCGCCGCGACCGGCGTGCAGCGGCTGCCGGACGGCCGCTGGCTGGCGGCGGCCGAAACGAGCCGGAGGGGCGGCGGATCGGCCATGGTGGTCCACCCGCACGGGCGGCCGTAGCGGGGGCCCGGCGGTCACAGGGAGGTGAGGATCCTCGGGCCCTCGGCGGTGACGGCGACCGTGTGCTCCGCGTGCGCGGCCCGGCTGCCGTCGAGGGTGCGCAGGGTCCAGCCGTCGCCGTCGCACCGGTAGTCGTCCGTACCGCCGGCGATCAGCATCGGCTCGATCGCGAGGACCATGCCGGGCCGCAGCTTCATGCCGCGGCCCGGCCGGCCCTCGTTGGGCACGCCCGGGTCCTCGTGCATGCCGCGGCCGACGCCGTGACCGCCGAAGCCGTCCGGGATGCCGTACCCGGCGGCGCGGCCGACCGAGCCGACGGCGTGGGCGATGTCCCCGATCCTGTTGCCGGGCACGGCGGCGGCGATCCCGGCCGCCAAGGCGGCCTCGGCGGCTTCGATGAGCCGGAGGTCGGCGGGGCGGGCCCGGCCGACCGTGAAGCTCACGGCCGCGTCCCCGACCCAGCCGCCGAGCCGGGCCCCGCAGTCGATGCTGACCAGGTCGCCGTCGCGCAGCCGGTACCCGTCCGGGATGCCGTGCACGATCGCGTCGTTGACCGAGGCGCACACCACGGCGGGGAAGGGCACGGGCGCGAACCGGGGCCGGTAGCCCAGGAAGGGTGAGCTCGCTCCGGCCTCGCGGAGCACCGTGCGGGCCACCCGGTCCAGCTCCTCCAGGCTGACGCCGACCCGCGCAGCCTCCCGTACGGCCGCCAGGGCGTGGGCGACCACCCGGCCCGCGGCGCGCATCTCGTCGATCTGTCGGTCCGTCTTCAGTTCCACCATGCCAATAACTATACCGGTATAACTATCACGGGATACTTATTGGGTGCCGGGGTAGCATGGGGGCATGGTCCGTACCCCCCTCACCCCCGAAGAGCGCGAGCGCGGCGAGCGGCTGGGCGCCCTGCTGCGCGAAGCCCGCGGCAGCCGCAGCATGGTCGAGGTCGCGGCCGGCGCCGGGCTCTCCGCCGAGACCCTCCGCAAGATCGAGACCGGCAGGGCGCCCACCCCCGCCTTCTTCACGGTCGCGGCCCTCGCGGAGGCGCTCGGACTCTCCCTGGACGAGCTGCTGAGGCGCTGCGCCGCCGTTCCCGCCTAGGCTCGCGCCCCCTTCCCGCCGGGTCCGACCGGCCCCACCGGCCCCGTCGTTCGGGCGGGAGCGGCGGCCGAACGGACCAATCGGCGGTGGGGCCGCCGGGGCGCGGGGCAAGCGTGAAGGCGTGTCAGCCACCCACGCATCCAAACGACTCGGTCTCGGACTCCTCGGCGCGCTGCTCGCGATCGGTCTCCTGCTGGCGGCCTGCGCCGTCCCCGAGGACCGGGACCGTCACGAAGGCCCGCGCGACGGGGTCCTCCACCACCCGGGCGCCGCCCCCCTTAGGCTCCGGTCATGACTCTTGAAGAGCTGAACCGGGGCAGGTACGTCAGCCTCACCACCTTCCGGAAGGACGGCACGCCCGTGGCCACTCCGGTGTGGGCGGTGGCCGACGGCGGCGAGCTGTACGTGTGGACGCGCAGCGATTCCTGGAAGGTGAAGCGGATACGCAACAACGGGCGGGTCACCGTCGCCGCGTGCGACGTACGGGGGCGCCTGGCGGAAGGGGCGCCCGTGCTGGAGGGCGAGGCGCGGCTGCTGGACGAGGCCGGGCTGAAGCGGGTCCGCAAGCTGATGTCCCGGAAGTACACCTGGCAGTTCTGGGCGGTGGACCTGCCCGCCTCGGTGGCGCGGCGGGGGAAGCGGCCGCACACCGGGATCGCCGTGAAGCTTTGAGGCGCCCGTAGCCCGCCCGTAACACTGGTGGGGTGCAATGCGGTCATGGAGACCGCGACTTCGCTGGTGATCACTCAACTGGCGGGATACCTCCGGGGGTTGACCCAGAGGCTGGATCCCGGGGCAGGCTGGTACGGGGAGTTCCTGCGCCGGGATCCGGAGGGCGTGCAGGCCTGTCTCGACGGGGTCGCGATCCCGCCGTGGGACGTACTGGAATCCCTGCTGAGGGACTTGGCGGCGGCGTGGGGCGCGGAGCCGGCCGCCCGGGAGACCGCCTACGCGGCGCGGCTGCGGGGTGCGGCGGTCGCCGCGTGGGACAGGCTGCCGGGCGGGGCGGAGGAACTGCGGACCATGCTGGCGGAGTCGGCCGCCCGTAGGGCCGAGTCGGAGGCGACCCTGCGCGCCCTCAGCGCACGACTCGGCACCACCACCGACCCGGCCGCGGCGGACGCGCTGTCCCGGGAGCTCGCCTGGACCCAGGACGACGCCGCCCGCGCCACCTCCCGCCACGCGGACCTGACCTCCCGCCTGTCGGCGCTCCACGCCCCCGGCCGGCCGACCACCGGCCCTGCCCCGGCACCCCCTGCGCCCGGCCTCCCCACCACCCCACCCGCAGCCCCGCACCACCCCGGCCCGCCACGGCCCACCGGGCCGAAGCCGGCCGACCCGTCCCCCGGGCCCCCTCGGCAGCAGTGGCCCACGGGGCCGAAGCCGGCCGACCCGTTCCCCGGGCCCTCTCGGCAGCAGTGGCCCACGGGGCCGAAGCCGGCCGAGCCGTCCCCCGGGGCTCCTCGGCAGGAGTGGCCCACGGGGCCGAAGCCGGCCGAGCCGTCCCCCGGGGCTCCTCGGCAGGAGTGGCCCACGGGGCCGAAGACGGCCGACCCGTTCCCCGGGGCCCCTCGGCAGGAGTGGCCCACGGGGCCGAAGACGGCCGAGCCGTTGCCGGGGCTGCCCCGGCAACGCGTCCCGCAGGCCGAGCGGCAGCCCGTCGGGCGCGCCGAGGGGCGATGGCTGCGCGGTTCGCGGCGGACCGGGGGAGCCCGATACGCGGGCTCCCCGCCTCCCGAAGCCCCGGTCTTCACCCCACCCCCGGGCCACCCGGGCGGCGCCGGCACACCCCCGTCCCAGGCCGGCTTCCCCGCCCCGCGCGGCGCCCGCTTCGGCCGCCCCGAGCCCCGAACCCCCGCCCGCGCATCCGAGCCCGGGTCGACCGGGGGTGCCCAGGCCGCTTCGTACGCCGCGGGTTCCGGTGGGGCCGGGCGTGTGCCGGGGCGCCCCCGCAGGGCGCCGAACGCAGTACCGCTCCCACTCTCCGACCCCTGGCCACGTTCGGCGCCCGAGGAGGTGCCCCGGCGCGCGCCCGGCCCCACCGGAACCACCCCGGCGGCCCCCGGGACCCCGGACACCCCCGGGACCCCGGACACCCCCGGCACCACCGCCCAGGCGGCCCCGGCCCCCGCAGTCCCCACCCCGGCTGCCCCCGGCGACGCCGGCCGAGCCGAGTTCCCCGCCGGGAGTGCGGAGGCCCGGACCACGCGGGACGCCGTCGGGGAGCTGGTCGCGCTGCGCGCGCAAGGGCGGGGCGGCGAGGCGCACGCCCTGCTCTGCGAGGCCGCGGGCTGGCCCGCAGAGCGGCTGCCCGGGCTCGCCGCGGAGCTGGCCCGCGCCGGGCTCGCGGCCGACTGGGGCACCCTGCTGTGGGAGGCGGCCTCGCTGCCCCCCGACCGGCTCGCCGCGGCCGCCGCCGCCCTCGGCGAGGCCGGCCGGGAGGCCGACAGTGACCGCATGCTCCGTCAGGGCCTCTCCCGTCCCACCTCCGAGATCGCCGACGCGGCCCTCGCCCTGGACGCGGCCGGCCGCCCCCGGGAGGCCGCCGCCCTGCTCGACGCCTTCCTCCGGGCCCGCACCGCGGAGGAGGCGGCCGACCTCGCCCGCCGCGACCCCGGCCGGTTCGCCCCGCGCCTGCTCGACGCCGCCGCCTCCCTGTCCGCGACCCACCACCGGGACCTGGCCCACGCCCTCCGCGTGGCCGGCATCGCAGCGGCGTAAACCGCCCGTCTCCTGACCGCAAACGACCACGGGACGACCTAACCTGATCAACTACTCCAACCGCGCACGGCGCTCTTGCCCCACGCTGTGACGAGGCCTACGTTCTACTCCCTACGTACTCCGTCTACGTGCGTAGAACCGGCGTTCCCGTCGCCCGTCGCCCGTCGCGAGGAGCAGCTCATGGCCCAAGTCGTCCGCGCCGCGCTGGTCCAGGCCACCTGGACCGGAGACACCGAGTCGATGATCGCCAAACACGAGGAGCACGCCCGCCGGGCCGCCGCCCAGGGCGCGAAGGTCATCGGCTTCCAGGAGGTGTTCAACGCCCCCTACTTCTGCCAGGTCCAGGAGCCCGAGCACTACCGCTGGGCCGAGCCCGTCCCCGACGGCCCGACCGTCCGCCGCATGCAGGACCTCGCCCGCGAGACCGGCATGGTGGTCGTGGTCCCCGTCTTCGAGCGGGAGAGCGAGGGCTTCTACTACAACACCGCCGCCGTCATCGACGCCGACGGCAGCTACCTCGGCAAGTACCGCAAACACCACATCCCCCAGGTCAAGGGCTTCTGGGAGAAGTACTACTTCCGCCCCGGCAACCTCGGCTGGCCCGTCTTCGACACCGCCGTCGGCCGGGTCGGCGTGTACATCTGCTACGACCGCCACTTCCCGGAGGGCTGGCGGCAACTGGGGCTGGCAGGAGCCCAGTTGGTCTACAACCCGTCCGCCACCCACCGCGGCCTCTCCTCGCACCTGTGGCAGCTGGAACAGCCCGCCTCCGCCGTCGCCAACGAGTACTTCGTCGCCGCCATCAACCGCGTGGGCCGGGAGGAGTACGGCGACAACGACTTCTACGGCACCAGCTACTTCGTCGATCCGCGCGGCCAGTTCGTCGGTGAGCTCGCCAGCGACAAGGAGGAGGAACTCCTGGTCCGCGACCTCGACTTCGGACTCATCGAAGAGGTCCGCACCCAGTGGGCCTTCTACCGCGACCGCCGCCCCGACGCCTACGGAGGACTCGTACAGCCGTGAGCAACCCCATTCCCCTGCACAGCCGCCACCGTTCCGTCCTGCCCGAATGGCTGACGCTCTACTACGACCGCCCCATCGAGCTGACCCACGGCGAGGGCCGCCACGTCTGGGACGCCGACGGCAACCGCTACCTCGACTTCTTCGGCGGCATCCTCACCACCATGACCGCCCACGCCCTGCCCGAGGTCACCAAGGCCGTCTCCGAACAGGCCGGACGGATCATCCACTCCTCCACCCTCTACCTCAACCGGCCGATGATCGAGCTGGCCGAGCGGATCGCCGCCCTGTCCGGCATCCCCGACGCCCGGGTCTTCTTCACCACCTCCGGCACCGAGGCCAACGACACCGCCCTGCTGCTGGCGACGGCGTACCGCCGCTCCAACCAGATCCTGGCGATGCGCAACAGCTACCACGGCCGGTCCTTCTCCACCGTGTCGATCACCGGCAACCGCGGCTGGTCCCCGACCAGCCTCTCGCCGCTCCAGACCTACTACGTCCACGGCGCCGTCCGCACCCGCGGCCCCTTCGCGCACCTCTCCGACGCCGACTTCACCGCCGCCGCCGTCGCGGACCTCGAAGACGTCCTCGGCCAGGCCCGCGGGGGAGTGGCCGCCCTCATCGCCGAGCCCGTCCAGGGCGTCGGCGGCTTCACTTCCCCGCCCGACGGCCTCTACGGCGCCTTCCGCGAGGTCCTGAACCGCCACGGCATCCTCTGGATCAGCGACGAGGTGCAGACCGGCTGGGGACGTACGGGCGACCACTTCTGGGGCTGGCAGGCCCACGCCCAGAGCGGCCCGCCGGACATCCTCACCTTCGCCAAGGGCATCGGCAACGGCATGTCCATCGGCGGGGTCGTCGCCCGCGCCGAGGTGATGAACTGCCTCGACTCCAACTCCATCTCCACCTTCGGCGGCTCCCCGGTCACCATGGCGGCGGGCAACGCCAACCTCGCCTACCTGCTGGAACACGACCTCCAGGGCAACGCCCGCCGCGTCGGCGGCCTCCTGCTGGAGCGGCTGCGCGCCATCGCCGCCCACGCGCCCGCCGTACGGGAAGTGCGCGGCCGGGGCCTGATGGCCGGTCTGGAGCTGACGGAGCCCGGCACCGACCGGGCCGACCCGGACGCGGCCGCCGCCGTCCTGGAAGCCGCCCGCGCGGGCGGTCTGCTCCTCGGCAAGGGCGGCGGGTACAACACCAGCGTGCTGCGCATCGCGCCGCCGCTCTCCCTGACCGTCGCCGAGGCGGAAGAGGGCGCCGACATCCTCGAACAGGCGCTCCGCAGCATCGAGTAGGGGGATTCCGATGAGCACCCGCACCCTGATCCGCGACGGCCTGGTCCTCACCGCCGCCGACGAACTGCACGCGGACGTCCTGATCGAGGACGGCCGCGTGGCGGCCCTGGCCGCGCACGGCTCGGCCGCCGCCGAGGCCTGGACGGCCGACCGTACGATCGACGCCAGCGGGAAGTACGTCATCCCGGGCGGGGTCGACGCGCACACCCACATGGAGCTCCCCTTCGGCGGCACCTCCGCCTCGGACACCTTCGAGACCGGGACCCGGGCCGCCGCCTGGGGCGGCACCACCACCATCGTCGACTTCGCCGTGCAGAGTGTGGGCCGGCCCCTGCGCGCCGGGCTCGACACCTGGTACGACAAGGCCGACGGCCACTGCGCCGTCGACTACGCGTTCCACATGATCCTCTCGGACGTCAACGAGGGCACCCTGAAGGAGATGGACCTCCTCGTCGGGGAAGGCATCACCTCCTTCAAGCTGTTCATGGCCTATCCGGGTGTGTTCTACAGCGACGACGGGCAGATCCTGCGCGCCATGCAGCGGGCCTCCTCCAACGGCGGGCTGATCATGATGCACGCCGAGAACGGCATCGCGATCGACGTCCTCGTCGAACAGGCGCTGGCTCGCGGGGAGACCGACCCCCGCCACCACGGCGAGGTCCGCAAGGTGCTCCTCGAGGCGGAGGCCACGCACCGTGCCATCCAGCTGGCGCGCGTCGCCGGCTCCCCGCTGTACGTCGTCCACGTCTCGGCCGAGGAGGCGGTGGCCGAGCTCGCCGCGGCCCGCGACAAGGGCCTGCCCGTCTTCGGGGAAACCTGTCCGCAGTACCTGTTCCTGTCCACCGACAACCTCGCCGAGCCCGACTTCCAGGGCGCCAAGTACGTCTGCTCCACCCCGCTGCGCCCCCGCGAACACCAGGCGGCGCTGTGGCGGGGGCTGCGGACCAACGACCTGCAGGTGGTCTCCACCGACCACTGCCCCTTCTGCTTCCGCGGCCAGAAGGAGCTGGGCCGCGGCGACTTCTCCAAGATCCCCAACGGGCTGCCGGGGGTGGAGAACCGGATGGACCTCCTCCACCAGGCCGTCCTGGACGGGCACATCAGCCGCCGCCGCTGGATCGAGATCGCCTGCGCGACCCCGGCCCGGATGTTCGGCCTGTATCCCCGCAAGGGCACCATCGCGCCCGGTTCCGACGCCGACATCGTCCTCTACGATCCGCACGCCGAGCAGGTCATCTCCGCCGAGACGCACCACATGAACGTGGACTACTCGGCGTACGAGGGCAAGCGGATCACCGGACGCGTCGACACGGTCCTCTCGCGCGGCGAACTCGTCATCGACCGGCGCGAGTTCACCGGCCGGGCCGGACACGGTGCCTTCGTCCACCGCTCCACCTGCCAGTACCTGTAGGGGTGTCCGGTGGATCAGGGCCGGGCCCGGGTCCGCCCCTGATCCACCGGACACCCCCCAAGCGCACGCAAGGAGCAGCCAGCCATGGATTTCGGCCTCGTCCTGCAAACCGACCCGCCCGCCTCGCAGGTCATCAGCCTGATGCGCCGCGCGGAGCGCAACGGCTTCCGCTACGGCTGGACCTTCGACTCCGCCGTGCTGTGGCAGGAGCCGTTCGTCATCTACAGCCAGATCCTGGAGCACACCCGCAAGCTGCACGTCGGCCCGATGGTCACCAACCCGGGCACCCGCACCTGGGAGGTGACCGCCTCCACCTTCGCCACCCTCAACGACATGTTCGGCAACCGCACCGTGTGCGGGATCGGCCGCGGGGACTCGGCGATGCGGGTCGCCGGGCGCAAACCGAACACCCTGGCCCGCCTCGGCGAGGCCATCGAGGTCATCCGCGACCTGGCGGAGGGCCGCGAGGCGTTCGTCGACGGCAACCCGGTGCGCCTCCCGTGGGTCCGGGACGGCCGCCTCCCGGTCTGGATGGCGGCGTACGGGCCCAAGGCGCTCGCGCTCGCCGGCGAGAAGGCGGACGGGTTCATCCTCCAGCTCGCCGACCTCTACCTCACCGAGTGGATGGTCAAGGCGGTCCGCGAAGCCGCGACGGCGGCCGGCCGCGACCCGGCCGAGATCACCATCTGCGTGGCGGCCCCCGCGTACGTGGGCGACGACCTCGCGCACGCCCGCGACCAGTGCCGCTGGTTCGGCGGCATGGTCGGCAACCACGTCGCCGACCTGGTCGGCCGCTACGGGGAGCACTCCTCCATGGTCCCGGACGAACTCACCGAGTACATCAAGGCCCGCGAGGGATACGACTACAGCCACCACGGCCGAGCCGGGAACCCGTCGACCGACTTCGTCCCCGACGAGATCGTGGACCGCTTCTGCCTGCTGGGACCGGTCGAGGCCCACATCGAGAAACTGCGGGCCCTGCAGGACCTCGGCGTCGACCAGTTCGCCCTCTACGACATGCACGACGCGAGGGAGGCCACCATCGACGCCTACGGCCTGCACGTCATCCCCGCCTTCAGATCCTGACCCCTCCCACCCGAAGGGACGCGCGCGCATGCGGGACCACACGATCGGCCACACCGGCGGCACGGGCGACACCGGCGGCACGGGGGACCGCGTCGAGCTCGCGCCCGGCGACATCCCCTCCGACGGCCGGTTCGCCAACACCGACCTGCTCCCCGTACCGGTCGAGGGCAGGCGCTGGACGACGTACAACTTCACGGCCCTGTGGGTCGGCATGGCGCACAACATCCCCTCCTGGCTGCTCGCCTCCGGCCTGGTGGCCCTCGGGATGGACTGGAAACAGGCCGTCTTCACCATCGCCCTGGCCAACCTGATCGTGCTGGTGCCCATGCTGCTCACCGGGCACGCCGGCCCCAAGTACGGGATCCCGTTCCCGGTGCTGGCGCGGGCCTCCTTCGGAGTGCGCGGGGCCAATCTGGCCGCGCTCATCCGGGCGGCCGTGGCCTGCGCCTGGTTCGGGATCCAGACCTGGATCGGCGGCTCGGGGATCTTCGTCCTGCTCGGCAAGATCTTCGGCGGCTGGGCGGACGCCGGGGAGATCGCCGGCCAGCCCTGGACGCTGTGGCTGTGCTTCGTGCTCTTCTGGGCCCTCGAACTCGCCATCATCTACCGGGGGATGGAGACCCTGCGGCGCTTCGAGAACTGGGCCGCGCCCTTCGTCATCGTCGGGGCCCTGGTGCTGCTGGTGTGGATCGGGGTGAAGGCCGGCGGCTTCGGCGAACTGCTCGACCAGCCGTCCCGGCTCGGCTGGGGCGCGGACTTCTGGCCGGTCTTCTTCCCCTCGCTGATGGGGATGATCGCCTTCTGGTCCACCCTCTCGCTCAACATCCCGGACTTCACGCGCTTCGGAGCCGGACAGCGCTCCCAGATCCTCGGCCAGTCCCTGGGGCTGCCGACGACGATGACCCTCTTCGCGCTGCTGTCGGTCTTCGTGACCTCCGGCTCGGAAGCGGTGTACGGCACGCCGATCTGGGACCCGGTGGAGCTGGTCGGCAAGACCGACAACGTCTTCGGGCTGCTCTACGCCCTGGTGACGGTGCTCGTCGCGACCATCTCGGTCAACATCGCGGCGAACGTGGTCTCCCCGGCGTACGACCTCGCCAACCTGGCGCCCCGGCTCGTCAACTTCCGCAGGGGGGCGCTGATCACGGGAGTGGTCGGCGTACTGATCATGCCGTGGAAGCTGACTTCCACCCCCGAGCTGTACATCTTCACCTGGCTCGGTCTCGTCGGCGGTCTGCTCGGCACGGTCGCCGGCATCCTGATCGCCGACTACTGGATCCTGCGGCGCACCCGGCTGTCGCTGCCCGACCTCTACCGGGCGGAAGGGCCGTACTGGTACGCCAACGGCTGGAACCCGCGGGCGGTCGCCGCCTTCCTCGTCGGCGGCGTCCTGGCCATCGGCGGCTCCCACTCGGCCCCCGGCAAGGGCCCCTTCCCCGAGGACGGCCTGATCCCGCTCCTGCGCCCGCTGGCGGACTACGGCTGGGCGGTGGGCCTGGCGTCGTCCCTGCTCCTGTACACGGCGCTCATGTGGCACAGCCGCCCCTCCCGCTGACCTGCGCCGCGCCGCCGGGACGGGCCGGTTCACCGGAAGTCCACCCGGTGTCCGGCCGGGCGCCGCGGACCGGCGGTGGGGATTGTCGGCGGGGCGTGGTGTGATGGGGGCATGATCGATGAGTTCCTGGCCCAGGGCCTGTCCGACGTGGAAGAAGCCGTCCGCAAGGCGGCGGCGGTCGAGATCATGCCGAGGTTCCGGCAGCTCGCCGAGCACGAGGTGGACCAGAAGAGCGGCCCGCACGACCTGGTGACCATCGCCGACCGCAGGGCGGAGGAGCACCTCACGGCCGCCCTGACCCGGCTGCTGCCCGGCTCGGCCGTCGTCGGCGAGGAGGCCGTGCACGCCGACCCGACCGTCTACGGGGCGCTGCGCGCCGACGCGCCGGTGTGGATCGTGGACCCGGTCGACGGCACGCGGCAGTTCGTGAACGGGGACCCGGCCTTCTGCACCCTGGTGGCGCTGGCCCTGCGCGGGGAGATCCTCGCCTCCTGGACCTACGCCCCGGCCCTGGAGGACATGGCCACCGCCGTGCGCGGGCAGGGCGCGTACGTCAACGGCGAGCGGATCCACAGCGGCTCCCCCGAGCCGGGTGCCGAGCTGCGCGTGGCCATGGCCCACCCGCTGTACACCTCCGAGGCGGACAAGCGGGCCCTGAGCCGCCTGGACGTGCCCGGGGTCGCCGCCCGCCCGTGCGGTTCGGCGGGCCTGGAGTACCTGAGGGTGGCCCGCGGCGAGGTGGACGGCCTGGCCTTCACCTGGCCCTCGGCCTGGGACCACGCGGCCGGTCTGCTGCTGGTCGCCGAGGCGGGCGGGGCGCAGAGCACCGTCGCCGGGGTTCCCTTCCGGGTGGACCGGGACAACGAGCTGCCGTTCGCCGTCGGACGGGACGAGGCCACCGCCGTACGGATCCGGGATCTGCTCCGGGGCGCATAGGGGTTCTCCGGCCGTGGACGCGGTCGGTCCGCCCGGGCGGGCGGAATATGGTGGGAATGCAGGCGCCGCCGGACGAAGGAGTCGCAAGTGCCGTCGATTCTCGATGCGGTCGTGGTGGGGGCGGGGCCCAACGGGCTGACGGCCGCCGTCGAACTGGCCCGGCGCGGCTTCTCGGTGGCCGTCTTCGAAGCCGCCGACACGGTCGGCGGGGGAGCCCGGACCGAGGAGCTCACCCTGCCCGGCTTCCGGCACGACCCCTGTTCGGCGGTGCACCCGCTCGGCGTCGGCTCGCCGGTCTTCGCCACCATGCCGCTGCAGCGGTACGGGCTGGAGTGGCTGCACGCCCCGCTGCCGATGGCGCACCCCTTCGACGACGGCACCGCCGCCGTCCTGTCCCGCTCGGTCGCGGAGACGGCGGCGTCCCTGGGGCCCCGGGACGCGGGCACCTACCGGCGGCTCGTCGAGCCGTTCCTCGGCAAGTGGGACACCCTGGCCCGGGACTTCATGTCCCTGCCGAGCACCGCGCTGCCCCGCGACCCGCTCACCCTCGCCCGCTTCGGGCTGGCCGGACTGCCCCCCTCCACCTGGCTCCTGCGCCGGTTCCGCGACGAGCGGGCGCGCGCCCTGTTCGCGGGGCTCGTCGCGCACGTCATGGCCCCTCTCGACGGGATCGCCACCGGCGCCGTCGGCCTGGTCTTCGCACTCGCCGCGCACGCCAACGGCTGGCCGATGCCGCGCGGCGGTTCGCAGTCCATCTCCGACGCCCTCGCCGCCTACCTGCGTGACCTCGGAGGCGTCGTCCACACCGGCTTCGAGGTCAAACGGCTCGACGACCTCCCGCCCGCCCGCACCTACGTCTTCGACACCTCACCGACGGCGCTGGCCCGGATCGCCCGGCTGGGGCGGGCCTACGACGGCTACCGGTACGGCGCCGCCGCGTTCAAGATCGACTACGCCCTGGACGGCCCCGTCCCCTGGACCGCCGAGGAGCCCCGCCGGGCCGGCACCGTCCAGATCGGCCCGCGCGCCCGCGACATCGACGCCGCCCTCCAGCTCGCCACAGGCGGCCGCGCCCCGCGCAATCCCTTCCTCATCACCGCGCAGCCCAGCCTCGCCGACCCCGGCCGCGCACCGGCGGGCAAGCACGTGTTCTGGGCGTACGGCCACGTCCCCGCGGGCTGGGGCGGAGACCTCACCGACGCCGTCGAACGCCAACTGGAGCGCTTCGCCCCGGGCTTCCGCGACCTGGTCCTGGCCCGCGCCACCGCCGGCCCGCCCGAGATCGCCGCCCGCAACCCCAACTACGTCGGCGGGGACATCGCCTGCGGCGCCGCGTCGGGACTCCAGCTCCTGCTGCGCCCCAGGCTCTCCCTCTTCCCGTACGCCACCGCCCACCCGGCCGTCTTCATCTGCTCCTCGGCGACCCCGCCCGGCCCGGGGGTCCACGGCATGTCCGGGCACAACGCGGCCAAGGCCGTCTGGCGCCACCTGCGAAAGGACTCGTGATGGTCCGCATCACCCTGGTCCGCGGCGACATCACCGCCGAGAAGGCCGACGCGATCGTCAACGCCGCGAACTCCTCGCTGCTCGGCGGCGGCGGAGTCGACGGCGCCATCCACCGGCGCGGGGGACCGGAGATCCTGGCCGCCTGCGAGGACCTGCGCCGCTCGCACTACGGCAAGGGTCTGCCGACGGGCCGGGCCGTCGCCACCACGGCCGGCCGCCTCCCCGCCGAGCACGTCATCCACACCGTCGGCCCCGTCTGGTCCCGCGAGGAGGACCGCTCGGAGCTGCTCGCCTCCTGCTACCGCGAATCCCTGCGGGTCGCCGATGAGTTGGGGGCCCGTACGGTCGCCTTCCCGGCCATCTCCACCGGCATCTACGGGTGGCCCATGGACGACGGGGCGCGGATCGCGGTGCAGACCGTACGGGAGGCCCGGACCGCGGTGGAGGAGGTCCGGTTCGTCCTCTTCGACGAGAAGGCCTACGCGGCCTTCGCCGGCCAGGCCGGCACCGGCACCCCTGAGGGGCCGCCCGCACCCTGAGGGGCCGACCTCCCCGGTGAAGGCCCGCCCTGCGCCGGCCCGTGATCAGCGCGTCCTGCCCGGAGCCGGGCGCGGGTACGTCCTCGACTGCTTGACGCTGCCGAAGGCGAAGCTCGACTCGATCGAGGCGATGCCGGGAATGGCGTGGATCCGGTGGCGCACCAGCGCCTCGTAGGCTTCCAGGTCCTCGATGACGACGCGGAGCAGGTAGTCGCTGCTGCCCGCCATCAGGTAGCAGTCCTGGATGTGCTCGATGACCGCGACGTGCTCCTCGAAGAGCCGGACCGCCTCCGCCGTGTGCCGCTCCAGCCTGATCCGGACGAAGACCGTGACCGGGAGCCCGAAGGCGACCTGGTCGACCATGGCCGTGTAGCCGCGGATGAGGCCCGCCTCCTCCAGGCGCCGGACCCGGCGCAGGCAGGGCGACGGGGAGAGCCGGACCCGGTCGGCGAGCTCCTGGTTGGTCAGGCGTCCGTCGGCCTGCAATTCCCGGATGATCTGCAGATCGACTGCGTCCACGCCCACTCCTTGGCAGATTCTGCCCCAAACGTATGTCCGAGCGGCAGAACTGGCAATCGGCTGCCCCGCCCGAAGCCCTAGCGTTGCCAGGGACGGACCAGACCGGTCCGGTCTCAGAGGCTGGAGCACTTTCCCTTGGTCGCGACGAACACCTCCCCAGCGGCCGCGCCTCCCGATGTGGCGGGCCCGCGCGCCGGACACCCCAGCCGGCGCGGGCTCTCCTCCCAGGCCCGGGGCACCCTGGCGCTGCTGGTGACCGTGTCGATCTGGGCCGCCTTCGCGCTCAGCGCCCGCGCGCTGAGCGCGTCCACCCTGCTGCCCGCCGACGCGGCCCTGCTGCGGTTCGGCGTCCCGCTCGTGGCCTTGGCGCCCGCGCTGTGGCGCCGCCGCCGGCGCATCGCGGCGGTCCGGCCGGGCGCCGCGGTGAAGATCATCTGCGGGGCGGGGGTGCCGTTCTTCCTCGCCGCGATGCACGGCGGCGCCCTGACCTCGGCCGCCTTCGTCGGCTCGATCGTGCCCGGCATGGTCCCGCTCTTCGTCTCCGCCCTCATGGTCGCCCGCGGCCACCGCGCGCCCCGCGGCACCCAGGCGGCCGGGCTCGCGCTGATCGCGGTCGGCGTCATCGCCCTCGTCTGGCGCTACGTCGTCCCCGTGGACACCGGTGTCCTGGCCGGCGCGGGCACGCTGCTCGTGGCCAGCGGCCTGTGGGCCCTGTACACCGTGGGCCTGCGCGACGTGGACCTCGATCCGGTCGGCTCCATCGGCCTGCTGTGCCTGCCCTCCTTCGCGGTGATCGGGCTCCTGGTCCTGACCGGGATGCTCCCCACCGGTCTCGCCCACGCGGCGGTCGGCGACATCGCCCTCTTCCTCGTGGTGCAGGGGCTGGGGGTCGGCCTGTGCGCCGGCCTGCTGTACGCCTACGCCATCCGCCGGCTGGGCGCCGAGCGCAGCGCCGTCGTCGGCAGCCTCAGCCCCGTCGCCGTCGTGCTGCTCGCCATCCCGCTGCTCGACGAGTCGCCCACCCTCGCCGTCCTCATCGGCGTACCCCTCATCACCGCCGGCGTGGTCCTCGCCAACCGCCGTTCCCCCGTCCGCCCCCACCCCCGCCCCGAGGTTCCCGCAGATGCTTGAGCTCCTCCCGCCGCCGCCCACCGACCCGCTGTGGGACCTGACCGCCGAGTACGCGGCCGACGAGCGGCCCGAGCGCCTCAACCTCGTCCTCGGCGTCTACCGCGACGCCGCCGGCCGCACGCCCGTCATGGCGGCCGTCCGCGAGGCGGAGATCCGCCTGGCGGAACGCTCCGCGTCCAAGGAGTACCGGGGCCTGTCCGGCAACACCGGGTTCAACCGCGCCCTGGTGGAGATGGTCCTGGGCGCGGGCGACGGCGCCGCGGGCCGGGCCGCCGCCGTCCAGACCGTCGCGGGCTCCGGCGCGCTGCGGCTGCTGGCCGACTTGATCTGCCGGACCCGCCCGGGCACCACGGTCTGGATCAGCGACCCGGCCTACGTCAACCACCGGCCCATCCTGGAGGCCGCCGGGCTGCGGGTGCGTCCGTTCGGGTGGGTCGACGCGGAGGGAGGCTTCGACGCGGCGGGAGTGCTGCGCGAGCTGAGCGCGGCCCGCCGGGACGACGTGGTGCTGCTCCAGGGCTGCTGCCACAACCCCTCGGGCGTCGACCCGTCGCCGCAGGACTGGGCGGCGCTGGCCGACCTGGCCGTCCGGGACGGCTGGGTGCCCTTCGTCGACCTCGCCTACCACGGACTCGGCGGGGGCCTGGAAGCCGACCTGGCGGCCACCCGCATGCTCGCCGCGCGGGTCCCGGAGATGCTCATAGCCGTCAGCTGCTCGAAGAACTTCGGCCTCTACAGCGACCGCACCGGCTGCGCGATCGTCCTCGGCGCGTCGGGCCGGGCCGTGCGGCACGCCGAGACGACCCTCCAGAACGCCGCCCGGACGCTCTACTCGATGCCGCCCGAGCACGGGGCGGCCGTCGTGACGACGATCCTGGAGGACGAGCGGCTGCATGCCCTGTGGCGCGCGGAACTGGACGTCATGCGGGGCCGTATCGCGGCCAACCGCACCGACCTGACCACCCACCTGAGCGCCCTGGGCTGCGAGGCGCAGGCCCGGTCGCTGGCGCGGCAGAAGGGCATGTTCTCGATGCTGCCGCTCTCGGCCGAGCAGATGCTCCGGCTGCGCAGGCAGTTCGCGATCTACGGGACGACATCGGGGCGGATCAACATCGCGGGGATCCCGGCGCACCGCATCCCGTTCCTGGCGCAGGGTATCGCGGCGGTCGTCCTCGGGACGGGGACCGGTACGGGTCCGGGCGTGGATGCGGGGGCGGGCGAAGGTGCCCGGACACGACAGTCCCCGGCAGTCTCGTCGATGCCATGAGCCATCCGCCGTCGCCGATGGCTCCCGTGGCTCGCAAGTGCTGCCGGGGGCCTGGCCAGAGCCTGGAACAGGGTCACGCGGGCCTCTGGACGTCTCCAAAGGGAGGTGCGGCTCTTTCCGGTATTCCGGTGTATTGATGAGTTTCCTCCCTATTTCTCCGGAGTCAAGACCTGGGAGTGGACTGCCCGGAAGCGCCGGACGGAGAGCCCGGCGTCGACGCCTCAGATAGGGTGAATCGGTAGGAATCGGGCCCCCCGCGGTGAGGTCGGTGCATTGGACACGTACCAGTCGACGAGCGCGCTGCCGGACCCGCCGGTGGCGGCTGTCGGCTATGCGGGCGTGCTCCGCGAGCTGCTGCCGATCGCCCTCTGGCGGGAGGACGCGGACGGCCGGGTCGTGGAGTGGTCGCTCGCCGCCCAGGACCTGCTCGGCCACCGCCCCGAGGACGTCCTCGGCCGCCGCGGCACCGCCGTCCTCGTCCCCGAGGCCAACCGCGAGCTCGCCGACCAGCTGACCCGCCGGGTCCAGGCGGGCGAGACCGTCGTCGGCACCCTGCCCGTGCGCCACCGCGACGGCCACCGCGTCGCGATGGAGATGTGGATCGTCCCCGCCGCCGACCCGAAGGGCCGCACGGGGGCCATGCTCATCGCCGTGGAGACCTCCGAGGTCCTCCACATGCGCGACTCCCTGGCCGCCCTCCAGAGCCTCTTCACCCAGTCGCCCATCGGGCTCGCCACCCTCGGCCCCGACCTGCGCTTCCTGCGGGTCAACGACGCCCTCGCCCGGATGAACGGCGTCTCCGCCGCCGAACACCTCGGCCGACGGCTCACCGAGGTGGTGCCGGGGGTCAACGCCACCGCGCTGGAGGCGATGATGCAGCGGGTGCTCGACCGGGGCACGGCCGTCGTCGACGTGCGGCGCACCGGGCGCACCCCCGCCGACCCGGAGCACGACCGGACCTGGTCCTGCTCCTACGCGCCGCTGCTCGACGGCTCCGGGCGCCGCCTCGGCCTCATCGCCTCCCTCATCGACATCACCGAGGGCCAGCGGGCCCAGGCCGACGCCGAACGGGCCCGCCAGCGGTTCGCCCTGCTGGCCGAGGCGGGCACCCGCATCGGCACCACCCTGGATCTGCGGCAGACCGCCCAGGAGATCGTCGACTTCCTGGTACCGCAGCTCGCGGACTCGGCCGACGTACAGCTCCTCGAAGCGGTCCTCGGCCCCGACGAGAGCGCCGTCGCCACCGCCTCCACGCGCGGGCTGATGCGCCGGCTGGCGGCCTCCTTCCCCGACCCGGACGCCCCCACCGCGAAACTCGCCCCCGGCCAGACCTTCCGGATCCCCCCGGACTCGGTCTACGAACGGGTGATCGCGGAGGGCCGGCCCATGAACCTCTACGCCTCCGACGTCCCGGCGCTGATCACCGACCCGCGCGCCGGGGCCCTGCGCGGCTACCTCGCCACCCTGGGCTCCGCGCGCATGATCCCGCTGGTCGCGCGCGGCACCGTACTGGGTGCGGTCGCCGTCACCCGGCTCCGGGACCGCGAGCCCTTCGACGAGGAGGACCGCGTCCTCCTCGACGAACTCGTCGCCCGCGCCGCCCTCAACATCGACAACGCCCGGATGTACACCCGGCAGCGGCAGGCCGCCCTCACCCTCCAGCGCAGCCTCACCAACAGCGCGCTGCCGGCGGTCACCGGCCTCGAGCTCACAGGCCGCTACCTGCCGGCCAGCGACCAGGACGTCGGCGGCGACTGGTTCGACGTCATCCGGCTGCCCGGCGGCCGCACCGGGCTGGTCATCGGGGACGTCATGGGCCACGGCGTGCACGCGGCCGCCGTCATGGGACAGCTGCGCACCGCCGTACGCACCCTCGCGCGCCTCGACGTGCCCCCGGCGCGGATGCTCCGCTCGCTCGACGCCGTCGTGGCCGACCTGGGCGAGGACGAGATGGCCACCTGCGTCTACGCCGTCCACGACCCGGCATCGGGCGGCTGCGTGATCGCCCGCGCCGGACACCCGCCCCCAGCCGTGGCCGCCGCCGACGGCACCATCACCTTCCTCCACGGCCCGCCCGGAACCCCGCTGGGCACCGGCGGCCGGGACTTCCGCACCGAGGAGGTGCCGCTGCCCCCGGGAAGCCTGCTCGTGCTCTACACCGACGGCCTCATCGAAGCCCGCGACCGGGACCTCGACGAGGGCATGGACCGTCTGGGGCGGGCCCTGCGCGGGGTGGAGCGGCCGCTGGAGGAACTGTGCGACGGGATCCTGGACAGCCTGCTGCCGCGCGCCCCGCAGGACGACGTGGCGGTCCTGCTGGCCCGGACCCGGCCCGTGTGACCCCTGCGCCGCCGGCCTCAACGGCCTGCGCCACGCCCGGGTCCGTCCGGGGGCCGGCTCACGCGGCTCACCCGCTCACCAGGCCAGGTCCTCCAGCGCGTCCAGGTCCAACGGGACCGGCGCCGGCGGTTCGGCGCCGCCGGTCAGCGGCAGCTCGGCCCAGATGACCTTGCCGCGCTCCGTGTAGCGGGTGCCCCACCGCTCGGAGTACTGCGCCACGAGGAACAGCCCGCGCCCGCCCTCGTCGGTGGTGGCCGCGTAGCGCAGGTGCGGGGCGGTGCTGCTGCCGTCGGAGACCTCGCAGATCAGACTGCGGTCGCGCAGCAGCCGGACCCGGACGGGCGCGCTCCCGTACCGGATGGCGTTGGTGATCAGCTCGCTGAGGATCAGCTCGGTGGTGAAGGAGATGTCCTCCAGGCCCCAGGCCATGAGCTGCGCGGCCCCGGCGTTGCGCACCCGCGATACGGCCGACGGGTCGCCCGGCACCTCCCACTCCGCGATCCGGTCCCGCTCCAGCAGCCGGGTGTCGGCGATCAGCAGGGCGATGTCGTCGCTC
Source organism: Streptomyces sp. NPDC088762 (assembly GCF_044750905.1). Lineage (NCBI taxonomy): Bacteria > Bacillati > Actinomycetota > Actinomycetes > Kitasatosporales > Streptomycetaceae > Streptomyces > Streptomyces sp. NPDC088762. The sequence continues at coordinate 195,591 of NZ_JBIVKT010000004.1, read as the reverse complement.
TGCACCGGGTACAGCATCGCGCCGAGCACGTCCGCGCAGGCCTGTTCGGGGCTGCGGCCGGACCGGGCAAGGGTCTCGGCGAGCAGGGTCACGCCGGAGTCGTAGTCCCGGTGGCGGTCCTCCACGAGGCCGTCGGTGAACAGCACGAGCCGGCTCCCCTCGGGCAGCTGCAGCTCGGTGGCCTCGAAGGGCATGCCGCCCACGCCCAGCGGCAACCCGGCCGGCAGCTCGGGGAACTCCACCTCGCCGCCCTCGGAGACGAGCGCCGGCCCGGGGTGCCCGGCGCTGGCCATCACGCACCGCCCGGACACCGGGTCGTAGATCGCGTACAGGCAGGTGGCGCCGGTGATCCCGGCGGCTTCGCCCACCCCGTCCGCGCCCTCCTCGCCGCCGCCGCGGTCTCCGGTCTCGTCCTGGTCGATCCGGTTGATCAGCTCGTCCAGGTGCCCGAGCAGCTCGTCCGGCGGCAGGTCCAGGGTGGAGAAGTTGTGCACGGCGGTCCGCAGCCGCCCCATCGTGGCCGCGGCGTGCACCCCGTGACCGACGACATCGCCCACGACCAGCGCCACCCGCGCCCCCGGCAGCGCGATCACGTCGAACCAGTCCCCGCCCACCCCCGCCTTCGCCGGCAGGTAGCGGAAGGCGACCTCCACGGCGGTCTGGTCGGGCAGCACCCGCGGCAGCAGGCTGCGCTGGAGGGCCACGGCCGTCGCGTGCTCGCGCGTGAAGCGCCGGGCGTTGTCGATGGAGACGGCCGCGCGCGCCCCCAGCTCCTCCGCGAAGGACAGGTCCTCCTCGTCGAAGGACTCCGCGGTGTCGGCGGCCCGCCAGAAGTTGGCCATGCCCAGCACCACGCCGCGGGCCTGGAGCGGTACGGAGATCAGCGAATGGAGCCCGTAGTCGAGGGCGACCCGGGTCCCGTCGGCGTCCTGGGCCCGCCAGCCCATCGCTGCGTTCAGGTCGGCGGCGAGCACCGCGTGTCCGGCGTGCAGGGCGGCCGCCATCGGCGCGGTCGCCACGTCGAACCGGACGACGTCGCCGACCGGCTGGAGCGGGTGGTCGGTGCGGACGGCCGTCATGGCCGTCCGCCGCATCTCGGTGTACACGCCGTCGGCCGACGAGGGCTCGTCGCCGCGCAGCACCGGTTCCAGCAGCTCCACGGTGACGAAGTCCGCGAAGCGCGGCACGGCGACCTCCGACAGCTCCTCGGCGGTGCGGACCACGTCCAGGGTCGTCCCGATCCGCACGCCCGCCTCGTAGAGCATCTGGAGCCGCTCGCGGGCCACCTCGGCCCGGCCGGAGAGCGCGGCGAGCTCGGTGGTGTCGCGCAGGGTCATGACGGTGCCGGAGGGCTGGCCGGCGTACGGCTTGGTGGGGCGGACGTTGACCGCGAGCAGCCGGTCGCCCGCCAGGTGCACCTCGTCCGTGGCGGACCGGCCCGAGGCGAGCAGCTCGGCGGTGCGCGGGTCCAGACCGAGATCGCCGACGTGCCGCTGTTCGGCGTCGGGCGGCAGGTCGAGCAGCCGGCGGGCCTCGTCGTTGGCGAGGACCAGCCGCCGGTCGGCGCCGATGATGAGCACGCCCTCGCGTACGGCGTGCAGGACGGCCTCGTGGTGTTCGTTCATCCGGGTCATCTCGGCGACGCCCCAGCCGTGGGTCTGGCGCCGCAGCCGATTGCTGACCAGGGCCGCGCCTCCGGTGCCGAGCAGCAGGGCCCCGGCGGCCGCGCCGAGGAGCAGCGGGAGCTGGTCCGCGACCGCGTCGCTGACGTTGACCACCTCGATGCCCGTGCCGACCAGGCCGATGACCGCGCCGCTCGCGTCCCGTACGGGCACGATGGCCCGCACCGCGTCGCTCGGCTCGCCCCGGAAGCTCTCGGTGAAGGACTCCCCGGCGGCGGCGCGGGCCAGGTCGCCGGTGGCCCGCTGACCGATCAGCTCGGGCCGGGAGTCGGTGTAGCGGACCCCGTCGGTGCTCATCACGGCGATGAAGTCGACGCCGGAGGCCCTGCGGGCGGCATCGGCCAGCGGCTGGAGCTCGGCGGTCGGGTCCGCCGACTTCAGCGCGGCGGGCAGGCCGGGGGCGTGGGCGAAGGCCTCGGCGGCGGCGAGGGAACGGTTGCGCGCCTCGCGCGTGCTGTCGTAGCGGGCCTGGACCACCAGGGCCACGGCCGCTGCGGTGATCAGCAGCAGCACGATCACCGCCTGGAGGGCGAAGACCTGACCGGCGACGCTGTGCAGCCCCCGGGCCAGGCGCGCGCGCAGTCGCGGGCCCCATCCGGTCGGCTGACGACCAAATCGTCCGGTCATGAGCCATTTCTAACACTGTCCAGGGGGTTTGGGAGCGGCTCCGCAGGCGCCCCTGCCGCGCACGGCCTCCCCGGCCCTCCGGGTGCGGTTCGACGACGTCCCCGGCCGCACGCGGCAGCGGCGCCCGGGGACGGCGGGGAACGGGTGAGGCCCGGTACCCCCACGCGGGGGACCGGGCCTCGAGGGATCGGGGGTCAGAGGATGTCGGCGGCGATCCCGGCCGCGACGCGCTCCAGCAGCGGACCCGCGTTCGGGATGGACTTGGCCGGGTCGGGCTCCAGGTCCGTCAGCGGGTAGGCGCGGCGGATGCCGGCCGCCTCCAGGGCCTCCTGGCTCAGCAGCAGCCGCCCGCAGACCGCCACCACCGGCTTGCCCGCGGCGCGCGCGGCGGCCGCGACACCCGCCGGGGCCTTGCCGTGCAGCGTCTGCTCGTCCAGCGAGCCCTCGCCGGTGATGACCAGCGTGGCCCGCTCCAGCGCCGGAGCGAAGCCCAGCACCTCCAGCATCAGCTCGATCCCGGGACGGAACGTCGCACCGAGGAGCAGCGCCCCGTAGCCGATGCCGCCCGCGCCACCCGCGCCCGGCAGCACCGCGCACTCGGCCGCCTTCGCGCCGATCGACTTCTCCAGCACCACCGCGAAGTGCGCCAGCGCGGCGTCCAGCGTCGCCACGTCCTGCGGGGAGGCCCCCTTCTGCGGGCCGTAGACCGCCGCGCAGCCCTTCGGGCCGGTCAGCGGGTTGTCCACGTCGCTCGCGAGGACGAACTCCACCTCCGCGAAACGGGGGTCGACCCCGGACAGGTCCGCCGAGGCCAGGGACGCCAGCGCGCCGCCGCCCGGGCCGACCGGTTCGCCGTTCGCGTCCAGGAACACCGCGCCCAGCGCCGCCAGCATGCCCGCGCCGCCGTCCGTGGTGGCGCTGCCGCCCACGCCGAAGACGATCGAGCGCGCGCCCGCGTCCAGCGCGGCCTTCAGCAGCTCGCCCGAGCCGTACGTGGTGGCCGTCAGCGGGGCGAAGGTGCCCTTCGGCAGCAGCTGCAGGCCGGAGGCCTCCGCCATCTCGACCACGGCGGTGCCGTCGCGCAGGGCGAAAGCGGCCGTGACCTGGTCGCCGAGGGGCCCGGTGACCCGTACCTCCCGGCGTTCGAAACCGGCCGCCACAGCGGCCGCGACCGTGCCGTCGCCGCCGTCCGCGACGGGGAGGGTCTCGATCTCCACGCCCGGTACGGCCCTGCGAAGGCCTGCCGTCACCCGCTCCGCGACCTGAACGGCCGTGAGCGAGCCCTTGAATTTGTCCGCGGCGATGAGCACGCGCGCGGCCTCAGTTACTGCTCCGTCCGTCACCTTGCTAATCCCTTGCTATCGAACAGTGCAGTCGCGCCACCCTGAGGGTATCCGGAGGATCCTCCTATGCCCATGCGTGGCCTGGGACACACCCGGCGCGCCATGGCGCTAAATACGGATATACGCCCCCATAGTGGGGCCACATGATCGCGGATTCACTGGAACAGCCACGTCCGGATTCCCCAGGCGGGCCCCCGGAAGGCCCCGCGGACGGCGTGGCCGACGCCGCGCCCGACCGTACCGTCGTCGCGGTCGGCGTGATCGCCGTGCTGGCCGTCGTCGCGTGGGCCGCCCTGGCCAAGGGCTCCTTCGACACCGCGTCGAGCACCGCACTCGCCTGGGTCCTGGACAACTTCGCGTGGCTGTTCGTGATCGCCGCCGACCTCTTCCTCGTGATGTGCGTCGTCCTCGCCGTCAGCCGCTTCGGCCGGATCCGGCTCGGCGCCGACGGCTCCGAGCCGGAGTTCACCCATCTCGCCTGGATCGCCATGATGTTCAGCGCCGGCATGGGCATCGGCCTGATGTTCTACGGGGTGGGGGAGCCGCTCACCCACTACCTGAACCCGCCCCCCGCCTCCGGGGCCGCCCCCCGCACCGGCGGCGCCGCCCTCGCGGCCATGGAGTACTCCTTCTTCCACTGGACCCTCACCCCCTGGGCGATCTACGGCATCACCGGCCTCGCCCTCGCCTACGCCACCTTCCGCAAGGGGCGCGGCAACCGTCTCAGCTCCGCCTTCGTGCCCCTGATGGGCGAGGAGCGGGCGGGTGGCCCGCCCGGCAAGGCCATCGACCTGCTGGCCGTGTTCGCCACCGTCTTCGGAACCGCGACCAGCCTCGGGCTCGGCGCGCTCCAGGTCTCCAAGGGGCTGGGCATCACCACCGGAGTCCAGGACTCCACCACCGTCCGGCTGGTCATCATCGGTTCGCTCTCGGCGGCCTTCGTGCTCTCCGCCTTCTCCGGCCTCCACAAGGGCGTGAAGTGGCTGAGCACCATCAACATCGTGCTCGCCGCCGGCCTGATGCTGTTCGTCTTCGTCCTCGGCCCCTCCGTCCACATCCTGGACGTGATCCCCGCCGGCGTCGGCGGCTACCTGGACGAGCTCCTCCCCATGGCCAGCCGCACCGGCGCCTTCACCGACGCCACGTGGCTCGGCGCCTGGACGATCTTCTACTGGGCGTGGTGGCTCTCCTGGGCGCCCTTCGTCGGCACCTTCATCGCCCGCATCTCGCGCGGCCGCACCATCCGCGAGTTCCTCATCGGCGTGCTCCTCGTCCCCAGCGGCGCCACGATCGTCTGGTTCTGCGTCATGGGCGGCACCGCCATCCGCCTCGACTCCACCGGTGCCGTGGACTTCGCCGCCACGATCAAGGACGGCACCGAGGCCTCGCTCTTCGCCATGCTGGACGCGCTGCCGGTCCCCACGCTCACCTCGTGGGTCGCCATGGCCCTGGTCATGACCTACTTCGTCACCAGCGCCGACTCCGCCTCCCTGGTCATGGGCTCGCTCACCAGCGGCGGCTCCCTCCACCCGCCGACCTGGCTGGTCGTCACCTGGGGCGTGCTGATGGCCGCCGTCGCCGCCGTACTCCTCGTCGCGGGCGGCCTCACATCCCTCCAGACCGCCACCATCCTGGTCGCACTGCCGTTCGTCATCGTCATGCTGGTGCTCTGCTGGGCCCTGGTGAAGGAACTCCGGGAGGACCCCGGCGCCGGACCGGGCCGCCACCACGCGCTGCACGGGCTGGGCGACGCGGTCCGGGCCGTGGTCGGCGACGCCGTCACCGAGCGGGCGCCCGCCCGCCACCCGCGGCTGCGGCGCGTCGCGGAGTCGAAGGGCCGGGACCGCGAGGACGGGCCGGGCGGGCCCGACGGACCGGCGGACCCGGCGCCCGGCCCTCGGTAGGGTGACCGGGTGACCACCACCGATGACTACGCCACGTACATCGCGAGCCTGCCCCGGGTGCTGGCCGGCGCGGCCGCCCTCTACCGGGACACCGAGGGCCGCGTCCTGCTCGTCGAGCCCAACTACCGCGAGGGCTGGGCCCTGCCGGGCGGCACCATCGAGTCGGACCGGGGCGAGTCACCGCGCGCGGCCGCCCGCCGCGAGAGCGCCGAGGAGATCGGCATCGACGTACCGCTCGGCCGCCTCCTCGCCGTCGACTGGACCCTCGGCCCGGGCCGCCCGCCGCTCGTCGCCTACGTGTACGACGGCGGGGTGCTGGACGCCGACCGGCTCGCCTCCATCAGGCTCCAGGAGGAGGAGCTGATCTCCTGGCGGCTGGTCGAGCCCTCCGAACTCACCGCGTACCTCCCCCTCGCGCTCGGGCTGCGCATCGAAGAGGCCTACCGGGTCCTGCGGTCGGGCGAGGGCGCCGCGGAGCTGGAGAACGGCCGGCGCCCGCTCCCCTCGTAACACCGGGCTTACTGCGAGCAGGACAGAATCAGCTGATGATCACGATGTACGCCTGGCCCAGCACCGCCGACGGGCCCGACGCCCTGCCCATGGTCCACTTCACCACCGACCAGCAGGCCGGCGGTGAAGTCACCCCCGAGGGGACGCCGGTCTGGCTGTTCGACACCGCGATCCGCGACGGCGGCTGGGCCCAGTTCACCGACTTCGAGGGCTGGTCCGTGCCCTCCCCCCAGTGGCAGGCCTTCTACCGCCGCGAGGACGACCTCTTCGCCGTCAGCGGCCCCGGCTCCTGCGAGGGCTGGTACCAGGGCAACCTCGGCGCCGACGCCGACTGGGTCGAGGCCGCCGCCGCCCGGCAGAGCGTGGTCCTGCTCGCCGCCCCCGTCCAGCACCCCTCGCTCTACGGCTACGCCGTCGAGGCGGGCGCCGCCTTCGCGCTGCTCGTCCCGCTGCTCGTGGTGTAGGCCGGGACCAGGACGCCGCTCCCGGACTCGAACGCCAGCAGCCGCACCTTGCGCTCGACCCCGCCGCCGTAGCCGGTCATGCCGCCCGAGGCCCCGATCACCCGGTGGCAGGGGACGATGATCCCGATCGGGTTCCTCCCGTTGGCCAGGCCCACCGCGCGCGAGGCGTTCGGCTTGCCGAGCTCGGCGGCGAGCCGCCCGTACGACCACGTCTCGCCGTAGGGGATCCGCACCAGCTGGTCCCACACGCTGCGCTGGAAGTCGGTGCCCTCCAGCCGGAGCGGGAGGTCGAACGCGGTGAGCTCCCCGGCGAAGTACGCGGTCAACTGACGGGTCACCGCCGGGAAGGGCTCCTCGGTGGGCGCGACCCGCTCCCCGAAGGACTCCTCGGCCGGGCGGTGGCGCTGCCCGACCATGTAGAGGCCGCTGAGGACGCCGTCCGTGGAGACCAGGGTGAGCGGGCCGTAGGGGCTGTCGACGACGGTGTGCTGCTTGACGCTCATGGCTGGATGCTCCTCAGACGGGCAGGTGGTTGATGGCGTGGTCCTCGGTGGCCCACAGGTACTGCACGGCGTACGCGCGCCAGGGCCGCCAGCCGGCCGCGCGGGCGGTCAGCGCGGACGGGGTGGAGGGCAGCCCCAGCCGCCGCGCGGAGCGCCGTACGCCGAGGTCGGACGGGAGGAACGCGTCGGGGTCGCCGAGCGCCCGCATCGCGATGACCTCGGTGGTCCAGGGGCCGAAGCCCGGCAGCGCCGAGAGCTGCGCACGCGCGGCCTCCCAGTCGCTGTCGATGCCGAGCGGCAGCGAGCCGTCGCCGAGCGCCGACACCAGGGTGGTGAGCGTGGCGCGCCGGCTGCGCGGCAGGGCCAGGGACTCGGGGTCGAGGGCGGCGAGCGCCTGCGGGGAGGGGAAGAGGTGCGTCAGCCCGCCCAGCGGGTCCTCGACCCGCTCCCCGTGGGCGGTGACCAGGCGGGCCGCGTGCGTGCGCGCCGCCGCCGTGGAGACCTGCTGGCCGAGGACCGCCCGTACGGCGAACTCCTGTGCGTCGACCGTACGGGGAACCCGGCGGCCGGGGGCCTTGTCCACCAGGGGGGCCAGCAGCGGGTCGGAGCGCAGCTGCCCGTCCACGGCCTCGGGGTCGGCGTCCAGGTCGAGCATCCAGCGGCAGCGGCTGATGGCGATGGTGAGGTCGCGCAGGTCGGTCAGGGCGAGGCGGCAGCCGATGTGGTCGGGCTGCGGGGTGAGTGCGACGACGCCGGTGCCGTAGGGGAGGCGCAGGGTCCGGCGGTAGGCGCCGTCGCGCCACTCCTCGACGCCGGGGACGGCGGTCGCGGCGAGGTGCCCGAAGAGGTTGTCCGGGTTGAGCGGGGCCCGGAACGGCAGCCGCAGACCGATGGTCCCCGGGATCCGGGGCGCGGCGTTCTTGGCGCGGCTCGCCTTCACCGCCCGCTGCCGCAGCTCGCTCGGGGCCACGGCGAAGACCTCGCGGACGGTGTCGTTGAAGGTGCGGATGGAGGAGAACCCGGCCGCGAAGGCCACGTCGCCCATCGGGAGCTCGGAGGTCTCGATGAGCAGCCGGGCGGTCTGCGCGCGCTGGGCCCTGGCGAGGGCGAGCGGGCCGGCGCCGAGCTCGGCGTTGAGCTGCCGTTCCACCTGGCGGGTGGAGTACCCCAGCCGGACGGCGAGGCCCGGGACCCCCTCCCGGTCCACGACCCCGTCCTGGATCAGCCGCATCGCGCGCGCGACCGCATCGGCGCGGGCGTTCCACTCGGGGGAGCCGGGGCTGGTGTCGGGCCGGCACCGCTTGCAGGCCCGGAAGCCGGCCTGCTGGCAGGCGGCGGCGCTGGGCAGGAAGGTCATGTTCTCGACCTTGGGCGGCACGGCGGGGCAGCTGGGCCGGCAGTAGATCCGGGTGGTCAGGACGGCGGTGAAGAACCATCCGTCGAAGCGGGCGTCCTTCGACTGCACGGCTCTGACGCAGCGCTCGGTGTCGGTGTGCATGGCTCCAGCATCCGGGGTCCGCCCCCCACCGGCTGGCCGTTTTCCGACATCAAGCGTAGCGGGCCCCGTCGGCTCGCACGGTCCGGCGGCAGCCTGCGCCGGCCGTCGCGCGATACCGGTCTGTTCGCAACCGCAGGCCGGAGATTCACCCGGACGGAGCAATTGGGTGGCCGCTGAGCGTGCACGTCTACGCCGAACGGGTGAAGATCATCCCATCGACCGGCGTGCGATGACTCGCGGTCCGCGGATGATCCGCGCCCGAGGGCAGCCAGGTCTGGCGGCGCGGGCGCCGAAGCACGGCATCCCGGAACGCTGTCCTTCGACGAAACCCGCATCGAGGTGGCCGATGAAACGCAACGCCTTCGCCACAGCCGCCGCGGTCATCTGCGGCCTCGCCATGATGGGCTCGACCACGGCTGCCTCCGCCTATGCAGCTGCTGTCCCGGTGCCCGCGTCCGAGCGGAAAGCTCCCCTCTGCCCTTCCTCCGACCCCCCGCCCGGCACGGGCTCGGCGGTCAGTTCCGCCGACGCCGCCGAGATCGTCCGTGTCCACAACGAAGCCCGCCGAGCGGCCATCCAGAAATACAACCCCGGCCTTCCCGTGGTTTCCGTTGTCTGGAACGCCAGACTCGCCTGCGACGCGCAGGCGTGGGCCGATGACCCCGAGTCCACTCAGGGCGGCCGGCTCCACCACAGCAACCGGGAGACCAACGGCCACGAGGGGGAGAACCTTTTCAGCGCTTTCCCCGGACCGGCGCGTCCGGTGAGGGCGTTGGACAGCTGGCTGGCCGAGAAATCCAAATTCGACGCGGACAACAACGCCCCGGTCGACAGCAAGGCGGCCCCCGGAACCAATTACCGTGCGTGGGGCCATTACTCCCAGATGGTGTGGATGTCCCCCTCGTCGTCCACGACTGCGGTCGGTTGTGGCGTAAAGGAGGGCGTCCCCGTGGGTGACACCACGGGGTGGGTCGTGGTGTGCCGGTACACCGCCGCAGGCAACATCGGCGGCGAGCGGGCCATTCCGCCCGGGGGCGCCGCTCCGGTCCCACAGCCCCCGCCGCCTCCCCGGCCCCCGGCCACGCAACCCTTCCGTGGCATCAGCAGCGTCTCTCAGCGGGACGATCACCTTGATGTGTTCTGGGTGGGTCCGGATGGTTCGGTGCGGTCGCAGTGGTGGGATGGGAAGTGGGGCAACGGGGCGTGGGACAAGCACGGGTCGTTCAACATCGCGCCTGCGGGTAGTGCGGCGGCGAATTCGGGGATCGCTTCGGTTTCTCAGCGGGACGATCACCTTGATGTGTTCTGGGTGGGTCCGGATGGTTCGGTGCGGTCGCAGTGGTGGGATGGGAAGTGGGATAACGGGGCTTGGGACAAGCACGGGTCGTTCAACATCGCGCCTGCGGGTAGTGCGGCGGCGAATTCGGGGATCGCTTCGGTCTCCCAGCGGGACAACCACCTCGACGTCTTCTGGCTCGGTCCGGACGGTTCGGTGCGGTCGCAGTGGTGGGATGGGAAGTGGGATAACGGGCCGTGGGACAAGCACGGGTCGTTCAACATCGCGCCTGCGGGTAGTGCGGCGGCGAATTCGGGGATCGCTTCGGTCTCCCAGCGGGACAACCACCTCGACGT
>NZ_JBIVKT010000004.1:0-185334 GCF_044750905.1 Streptomyces sp. NPDC088762 | reverse complement strand
GACGTCTTCTGGCTCGGTCCGGACGGTTCGGTGCGGTCGCAGTGGTGGGACGGGACCTGGGACAACGGGCCGTGGGACAAGCATGGGTCGTTCAACATCGCACCACCGAATAGTTAGGCGGGAGGCCTTCCCGTGCGAGCCGGGCTCGGCCCCCGCAGCCGGTGGGACGGGAAAAGGGGGGAGGGCCCCCGGATGCCGATGGCATCCGGGGGCCCTCCTGGTACGGCCGGCGCGGCGTCAGCGCGTCGCGGCGCGGGCCTCGCGGCGGTTGTGCCGGAACGTGTTCGCCCGGCGGGTCGTCGCGAACAGTGGAATCGTCGCCGCCATAGCGATCTGCAGCGCGCAGCCGGTCTGGAGCAGCAGCTGGCCGCCCGGCGCGTCGAACGCCCAGGCCGCCAGGAGCCCCATGGCCCCGACGATCCAGCTGAGCATCGCCACCGCGAGGACACCCCGCGGCTTCGGGTACTCGACCCGGCTCACCATCAGCCAGGCCACGCCGATGATCGCCAGCAGCGTCGGGACGAACGGCAGTTCCAGCAGCACGATCGAGACGACCGTCAGCGCGCCGAAGGGGCTCGGCATGCCCTGGAACATGCCGTCCTTCATCGTCACGCAGCTGAATCTCGCGAGCCTGAGCACCACTGCCAGCAGGACCACGATCGCGGCCAGCGCCGACATCTTCTGGTGCGCGTCGACGGCGACCATGCCGTAGACGAGCACGAAGTAGGCGGGCGCCAGCCCGAAGCTGATCAGGTCGGACAGGTTGTCCAGCTCGGCACCCATCGGCGAGCTGCGCAGCTTGCGGGCCACGATGCCGTCGAAGAGGTCGAACACCGCGGCGAGGAGCATCAGTATCACCGCCGTGGCGGCGCTGCTGCGGGCCATGCCCGACTCGCCGCTGCCGGTGAGGTGCGGAATGAGGATCCCGGTGGTGGTGAAGTACACCGCCATGAATCCGCACGTCGCGTTGCCGAGGGTGAGGGTGTCCGCTATCGACAGCCGCAGCGACAGCGGCATGTCGTCCTCGGCGGACTCCTCCTCGGCGGACTCCGGAACCCAGCCTGCGGCGGGAGTCTCAGGGTCAGTCACGGTCAATTCGGGTCACCCCCGCGGTGGTGGCCTGACCGACCTCGACCGCGACCTCGACGCCCTCCGGGAGGTAGATGTCGACGCGCGAACCGAAGCGGATCAGACCGATGCGCTCGCCCTGCTCGACCTTGGTGCCGGCCGGCAGGTACGGGACGATGCGGCGGGCCACCGCACCGGCGATCTGCACCATCTCGATGTCACCGAGCTCGGTGTCGAAGTGCCAGACGACGCGCTCGTTGTTCTCGCTCTCCTTGTTGAACGCCGGGACGAATCCGCCGGGGATGTGCTCCACGGACGTCACCGTGCCCGCGAGGGGCGCGCGGTTGACGTGGACGTTCAGCGGGCTCATGAAGATCGCGACCCGGGTCCGCCCGTCCTTCCACGGCATGATGCTCTGCACCACACCGTCGGCGGGCGAGATGACACGGCCCTGGGCGATCTCACGCTCGGGGTCGCGGAAGAACCACAGCATGCCCGCCGCGAGAGCGGTGGCGGGCACGGCTGCCGCGGCCCAGCGTCCGGACTTGCGGGCCCGGGTGAGGCTGAGCGCCGCGGTGGCGACGGTCGGCAGAAGCCACGGCGATGCTCCGCGCGCGAGGCGTACGCCAAGGAGGCTGTCGCGAGGTGCAGAGGTTTGGCTGTGGGGCATGGATGACCTTCGTAGCGGGGTGATTGCCGCGCCGCAAACAGGGGGACGGGACGGCGGCTTACTGGAATGCTATCGGTTGCACGCAACAACTGGGCAAGCCAGAAGCCGAGTCGATGGCCGTCGGCCAGTGACTGCCAGTGACACTTCTGCGACGGATCCGGGGAGGATCCGCCGCAAAAGGTACTTTCAGCCCTGGAGTCGGTACTCCTCGAGCAGGCGTCGCCCGATGATCATTTTCTGAATCTCGGCGGTACCTTCACCGATCAGCAGCATCGGAGCCTCCCGGTAGAGGCGCTCGATCTCGTACTCCTTCGAGAACCCGTAGCCGCCATGGATACGGAAGGCGTCCTCCACGACCTCCTTGCAGTACTCGGAGGCGAGGTACTTCGCCATCCCTGCTTCGAGGTCGTTTCGTTCCCCGGAGTCCTTTTTGCGTGCTGCGTTGACCATCATGGCATGGGCGGCCTCGACCTTGGTAGCCATCTCGGCCAGCTTGAACTGGATGGCCTGGTGCTCGGCGATCGCCTTGCCGAAAGTGTGACGTTGCTGGGCATACGAGACACCCAGTTCGAACGCACGCTGAGCGACGCCGCAGCCACGCGCCGCCACGTTGACGCGGCCGACCTCGACCCCGTCCATCATTTGGTAAAACCCTCGGCCGGTCTGGCCGCCGAGGACACGATTGGCCGGAATGCGCAGTCCGTCCATGATGAGCTCGGTCGTGTCGACGCCCTTGTAGCCCATCTTGTCGATCTTGCCGGGGATGGTCAGGCCGGGGCGGACCTCACCGAAGCCGGGCTCCTTCTCGACGAGGAAGGTCGTCATCGACTTGTGGGGCGCCGTGCCCTCGGGGTGTCCTTCGTCACTCCGGACGAGGACGGCCACCAGCGTGGAGCTGCCGCCGTTCGTCAGCCACATCTTCTGGCCGTTCAGGACGTACTCGTCGCCGTCCTTCACCGCCTTCGAGGTGATGGCCGACACGTCGGAGCCCAGCCCCGGCTCGGACATCGAGAACGCGCCGCGCACCTCGCCCAGCGCCATGCGGGGCAGGAAGTAGTCCTTCTGCTCCTGCGTGCCGTGCTGCTTGAGCATGTACGCCACGATGAAGTGCGTGTTGATGATGCCCGAGACGGACATCCAGCCCCGCGCTATCTCCTCCACGCACAGCGCGTAGGTGAGCAGCGACTCACCCAGGCCGCCGTACTCCTCCGGGATCATCAGCCCGAAGAGGCCGAGCTCCTTGAGGCCGTCGACGATCTGCTGCGGGTACTCGTCGCGGTGCTCCAGCTCGGTCGCGACCGGGATGATCTCCTTGTCGACGAACTCGCGGACGGTCTTGAGGATCTCCCGCTGGACGTCGTTCAGCCCGGCGGTCTGGGCGAGTCGGGCCATGGCTACTTCCCCTGTTCCTTCAGCTGCGGGCGGCCGGGCTGCTCGCCGCCGCGCTCCTTGATGTACGTCTCGGTCGGGACCATCACCTTGCGCCGGAAGACGCAGACGAGGGTGCCGTCCTGCTTGTAGCCCTTGGTCTCGACGTAGACGATCCCGCGGTCGTTCTTCGACTTCGAGGGGGTCTTGTCGAGGACCGTGGTCTCGCCGTAGATGGTGTCGCCGTGGAAGGTCGGCGCCACGTGCCGCAGGGACTCGATCTCCAGGTTGGCGATGGCCTTCCCGGAGACGTCCGGCACGGACATGCCGAGCAGCAGCGAGTAGATGTAGTTGCCCACGACCACGTTCTTGCCGAAGTCCGTGGTGTTCTCGGCGTAATTGCTGTCCATGTGGAGCGGGTGGTGGTTCATGGTCAGCAGACAGAAGAGGTGGTCGTCGTACTCCGTGACCGTCTTTCCGGGCCAGTGCTTGTAGACCGCGCCGACCTCGAACTCCTCGTACGTGCGTCCGAACTGCATGGTCCTAGGCCTCCGGGATCTCGAACTTGGACGTGCGCTGCATGCCGGCGGCGCGGCCCTTGCCCGCGATGACCAGGGCCATCTTGCGGCTGGCCTCGTCGATCATCTCGTCGCCGAGCATCGCGGAGCCCTTCTTGCCGCCGGCCTCGGAGGTGCACCACTCGTACGCGTCGAGGATCAGCTCGGCGTGGTCGTAGTCGGCCTGCGAGGGGGAGAAGACCTCGTTCGCCGCGTCGACCTGGCCCGGGTGCAGCACCCACTTGCCGTCGAAGCCGAGGGCGGCGGCGCGGCCGGCCACCTCGCGGTAGCCGTCCACGTTCTTGATCTGGAGGTAGGGGCCGTCGATCGCCTGGAGGTTGTTGGCGCGGGCCGCCATCAGGATCTTCATCAGGATGAAGTGGTAGGCGTCCGCCGGGTAGCCGGGCGGCTGCTCGCCGACGACCAGGGACTTCATGTTGATGGAGGCCATGAAGTCGGCCGGGCCGAAGATGATCGTCTCGACGCGCGGCGAGGCCTGGGCGATCGCGTTGACGTTGTTGAGGCCCTGGGCGTTCTCGATCTGCGCCTCGATGCCGATCTTGCCGACCTCGAAGCCCATCGTCTTCTCGATCTGCGTCAGCAGCAGGTCCAGCGCCACGATCTGCTCGGCGTTCTGGACCTTCGGCAGCATGATGCAGTCGAGGTTCTGGCCGGCCCCCTCGACGACGGTGACCACGTCGCGGTAGGTCCAGTGGGTCGTCCAGTCGTTGACGCGGACCACACGGGTCTTGCCGGTCCAGTCACCCTCGTTCAGGAACTTGACGATGGTGTGCCGGGCCTCCGGCTTGGCGAGCGGCGCGCAGGCGTCCTCCAGGTCGAGGAAGACCTGGTCGGCCGGCAGCCCCTGGGCCTTCTCGAGGAACCGCGGGTTCGAGCCGGGCACCGCGAGGCAGGAGCGACGCGGGCGAAGGCGGTTCACCGGGTGGACTGGCGTGGTCATGCGGGGACCTCCGTGCTTGCAACGATTTCGAGAGGATGGAGCTTGTTGGCCTTGCGGATCTCGTCGACGATACGGCCGATGATCTCCGTGATGCCGAAGTCCTTCGGCGTGAAGACGGCGGCCACACCGGCCGCCTTCAGCGCCACGGCATCGGCGTTCGGAATGATGCCGCCGACGATGACGGGAATGTCACCCGCCCCCGCCGCGCGGAGCCTTTCCAGTACGTCCGGCACGAGCGCGCTGTGCGAGCCGGACAGGATGGACAGTCCCACGCAGTGCACGTCCTCGGCCAGCGCGGCCGAGGAGATCTCCTCCGGTGTCAGCCGGATGCCCTGGTAGACCACCTCGAAGCCCGCGTCGCGGGCCCGCACGGCGATCTGCTCGGCGCCGTTGGAGTGCCCGTCCAGGCCGGGCTTGCCGACCAGCAGGCGCAGCCGGCCGGAGCCGAGCTCGTCGGCCGTACGGGAGACCTTCTCGCGCACCAGGGCCATCGGCGTGCCCGGCTCGGCGGTGACCGCCACCGGGGCCGAGGAGACCCCGGTCGGGGCGCGGAACTCGCCGAACACCTCGCGGAGCGCACTCGCCCACTCGCCGGTGGTGACACCGGCCCGGGCGCACTCCAGGGTGGCCTCCATCAGGTTCTCGGTGCCCGCCGCGGCCTCCTTGAGGCGCTCCAGCGCCTGCCGGGTGGTGGGGAAGACGAACGGGTCGCCGCCCCCCTGCCGCTGCGAGGACTCCTCGCGCTCGGTCCGCCAGCGGCCGATGCGCTCGACGGTCAGCGCCTCCACGGCCGGGTCCACCGTCATGATGGCGCCGTCGAGGTCGGCGGTGAGCGGGTTCTCCTCGGTCTGCTGGAAGCAGTTGACGCCGACGATCTTGTCCTCGCCGGCCTCGATCCGGGCGCGGCGCTCGGCGTGCGAGGAGACCAGCTGGGACTTCAGGTACCCGGACTCGACGGCGGCCATCGCGCCGCCCATCTCCTGGATCCGGTCGATCTCGGCCAGGCAGTCGGCGACCAGGGAGTCGACTTTGGCCTCGATGACGTGGGACCCCGCGAAGATGTCCTCGTACTCCAGCAGGTCGCTCTCGTGCGCCAGGACCTGCTGGATGCGCAGCGACCACTGCTGGTCCCAGGGCCGGGGCAGGCCCAGCGCCTCGTTCCAGGCGGGCAGCTGGACCGCCCGGGCCCGGGCGTCCTTGGAGAGGGTGACCGCCAGCATCTCCAGCACGATGCGCTGGACGTTGTTCTCCGGCTGCGCCTCGGTCAGGCCCAGCGAGTTGACCTGGACGCCGTACCGGAAGCGGCGCTGCTTCTCGTTCTCGATGCCGTAGCGCTCGTGGGTGATCCGGTCCCAGATGCGGCCGAAGGCGCGCATCTTGCACATCTCCTCGATGAAGCGGACGCCCGCGTTCACGAAGAAGGAGATACGGGCGACCACCTCGCCGAAGCGTTCCTCGGGCACCTGGCCCGAGTCGCG
Source organism: Streptomyces sp. NPDC088762 (assembly GCF_044750905.1). Classification (NCBI taxonomy): domain Bacteria; kingdom Bacillati; phylum Actinomycetota; class Actinomycetes; order Kitasatosporales; family Streptomycetaceae; genus Streptomyces; species Streptomyces sp. NPDC088762. Next base: position 179,232 of record NZ_JBIVKT010000004.1, on the reverse strand, counting down.
CACCGAGTCCAGCACGGCGATCGCGGTCGACATCGCGTACGAGATCTCCTGGACCGGGGTCGCCCCCGCCTCCTGGAGGTGGTACGAGCAGATGTTGATCGGGTTCCACTTCGGGATGTGGTTGACCGTGTACGCGATCATGTCCGTCGTCAGGCGGAGGGACGGCCCGGGCGGGAAGACGTGCGTCCCGCGCGAGAGGTACTCCTTGACGATGTCGTTCTGGGTGGTGCCCTGGAGCAGGGAGATGTCCGCCCCCTGCTCCTCGGCGGCCACCTGGTAGAGCGCCAGCAGCCACATGGCGGTGGCGTTGATCGTCATCGAGGTGTTCATCTGCTCCAGGGGTATGTCCTGGAACAGCCGCCGCATGTCGCCCAGATGGGAGACCGGGACCCCGACCCGGCCCACCTCGCCGCGGGCGAGGATGTGGTCGGGGTCGTAGCCGGTCTGCGTCGGCAGGTCGAACGCGACCGACAGGCCGGTCTGGCCCTTGGCGAGGTTGCGGCGGTACAGCTCGTTGGACGCCTCGGCCGTGGAGTGGCCGGCGTACGTCCGCATGAGCCACGGACGGTCTTTCTGGCGCTCTGTCATCTCAGGCTGTCCCTTTGGCCCTTGAACGGTCTCAGATGTTGCGGAAGCGGTTGATGGCGTCGAGGTGCTTCTCGCGCATCTCGGGGTCGCGCACGCCCAGGCCCTCCTCGGGGGCCAGCGCGAGGACGCCGACCTTGCCCTGGTGGAGGTTGCGGTGGACGTCGTAGGCGGCCTGGCCGGTCTCCTCCAGCGAGTAGACCTTCGACAGGGTGGGGTGGATCTTGCCCTTGGCGATGAGGCGGTTGGCCTCCCACGCCTCGCGGTAGTTCGCGAAGTGCGAGCCGATGATCCGCTTGAGCGACATCCACAGGTACCGGTTGTCGTACTCGTGCATGTAGCCCGAGGTGGAGGCACAGGTGGTGATGGTGCCGCCCTTGCGGGTGACGTAGACCGAGGCGCCGAAGGTCTCGCGGCCCGGGTGCTCGAAGACGATGTCGATGTCCTCGCCGCCGGTCAGCTCGCGGATGCGCTTGCCGAAGCGCTTCCACTCCTTCGGGTCCTGGGTGTGCTCGTCCTTCCAGAACTTGTAGCCCTCGGCGTTGCGGTCGATGACCGCCTCCGCGCCCATCGCGCGGCAGATGTCCGCCTTCTCGGGGCTGGAGACCACGCAGATCGGGTTGGCACCGCCGGCCAGGGCGAACTGGGTGGCGTAGGAGCCGAGTCCGCCGCTGGCGCCCCAGATCAGGACGTTGTCGCCCTGCTTCATGCCGGCGCCGTTGCGGGAGACCAGCTGGCGGTAGGCGGTGGAGTTGACCAGGCCGGGGGAGGCGGCCTCCTCCCAGCTGAGGTGGCCGGGCTTGGGCATCAGCTGGTTCGACTTGACGAGCGCGATCTCGGCCAGACCGCCGAAGTTGGTCTCGAAGCCCCAGATGCGCTGCTCGGGGTCGAGCATCGTGTCGTTGTGGCCGTCGGAGGACTCCAGCTCGACCGACAGGCAGTGCGCGACGACCTCGTCGCCCGGCTTCCAGGCGTTGACGCCGGGGCCTGTGCGCAGCACGACGCCCGCGAGGTCGGAGCCGATGATGTGGTACGGGAGGTCGTGGCGCTTGGTGAGCTCGCTGAGCTTCCCGTACCGCTCCAGGAAGCTGAAGGTGGACACCGGCTCGAAGATCGAGGTCCACACGGAGTTGTAGTTGACCGAGGAGGCCATCACGGCCACCAGGGCCTCGCCCGGGCCCAGCTCGGGCAGCGGGACCTCGTCGAGGTGCAGGGACTTGCGCGGGTCCTTCTCGCGGGTGGTGAGCCCGGCGAACATCTCCACCTCGTCCTTGTGCACGGTGATCGCGCGGTACGAGTCGGGGAGCGGCAGGGCCGCGAAGTCGGCGGCCGTAGCGGCCTGCGACTGGATCGCGTCCAGGATGTCCTTCACGGTAGAGCCTCCGGCTAGCGCTGATGAGGGTGCGCTGAGGGATACGCAGGTGCGTGGAGCGGGTGGTGTGGGTGCCGTCGGTTCGGCGGAGCTGTGGTGCGGGCGCGCCCGTGGTGGGGCGTGCGGGGGCCTGGTGACGCAGGCATCCGGGGCGCGGTCTTCGCCGGGTGGGGCGTGGACCGCGGGGACGTCCGGACGGGATTCAACGTATGGCACCCCGTGTCACTCGACAAGGCACCGCGTGCCAAAACTTTCTCTCATTTGCCTATTGACCTGCGCATATGAGCGATGATCGATCAGAGTTACCCGCGAGTAGGGACAAGTCGGGCATAAAAAGGCCGCCCCCGGGGGTCCGGGGGCGGCCTGTGTGACGAGGGTCGCGCGGGGCGCGGTCCGACTACTTGTTGCGCAGTGCCTCTTCGATGGTCCGCATGACCTCGTCCAGCGGGGCGTCGGTGCGGGCCACCGCCACCAGCACCTCGCCCTCCGTGCGGACCGCCGCCGGGGCGGCGGCCGGCGCGGCCGTGCTCAGGGTGCGGCCCGCGCCGATGCCCGTGCCGAAGGTCTTGCGGACGATCGAGAAGGCGTGGTCCAGCTGCGCCTCCACGTCCCCCTGGCCGCCCGCCCGCAGCCAGCGCCGCAGGACGTGGTTGTGGGCGGTCACCACCGCCGAGGCGGCCACCTCGGCCAGCAGCGGATCGTCGTTGCCGTCGTGGTGGTCGGTCTCGTCGAAGTGGGCCAGCAGGTAGCGGGTGAACAGCCGCTCGTACCGGGCCACCGAGGCGATCTCCCGCTCCCGCAGCGCCGGCACCTCACGGGTCAGCCGGTAGCGCTCCACCGACACCGCCGGCGAGGCGGCGTACATCTTCATGACTTCCTTGATCCCCCGGCACACCGTGTCGAGCGGGTGCTCGTGCGCGGGGGCCACGTCGAGGACGGCCTCGGCGCGGGTCAGGGTGTCGTCGTGGTCGGGGAAGATCGCCTCTTCCTTGGAGCGGAAGTGCCGGAAGAAGGTCCGGCGGGCCACCCCGGCGGTCGCGGCGATCTCGTCGACCGTCGTCGCCTCGTACCCCTTGGTCGCGAACAGCTCCATGGCGGCCGCGGCGAGCTCGCGGCGCATCTTGAGCCGCTGAGCGGCAGCCCGGGTGCCGGCCGCGCTCTCCGGGGCATCGGCGGCCGAGGAGGCGCGGGGCGAGGTCTTGGCGGGCTGGGACATAGAGCGAAAGTACTTCATTCGCGCGGGTGAGCGCGCCTGAGGGGGGTGGGACAGGGGTGGATCAGGGGTGGGCGGCCGCGGGCCGGGCGGACGGGGATCGGGTGGATGCGGGGGAGGGCAGGCACTGGGCACACAGTGCTCGTCGGGAGGGTTTGCCCGCCGTGAGGGTCCGGCGGGCCCGAGGAGCCCTCCCCACGCATCCGGTTCAGGGCCCGGCCGGGGGTCGGGGGGCGTCCGGTTACCGGCGGGCGTACTCACGGAATCCGCGGCCGGTCTTCCGGCCCAGGCAGCCCGCCGCCACCAGGAACTCGAGCAGCGGGGAAGGGGCCAGACCCGGGTCGCGGAACTCCTTGTGGAGGACCTTCTCGATGGCCAGCGAGACGTCGAGGCCGACCACGTCGAGGAGCTCGAAGGGCCCCATCGGGTAGCCGCCGCCCAGCTTCATCGCCGCGTCGATCTGGTCGAGGCTCGCGTAGTGCTGCTCGACCATCTTGATCGCGTTGTTCAGGTACGGGAACAGCAGCGCGTTCACGATGAAGCCGGCCCGGTCCCCGCAGTCCACCGGGTGCTTGCGCACCTTCACGCAGATCTCGCGGACCGTGGCGTGCACGTCGTCGGCCGTCAGGACCGTGCGGACCACCTCGACCAGCTTCATCGCCGGGGCCGGGTTGAAGAAGTGCATGCCGATCACGTCCTGCGGACGCGAGGTCACGCGGGCCACCGCGATCACCGGCAGCGAGGAGGTGGTCGTCGCCAGCACGGCGCCCGGCTTGCAGACCTTGTCCAGGGCCGCGAACAGCTCCTGCTTCACGGCCAGGTCCTCGGCCACCGCCTCGACGGCCAGGTCCACCTCGGCGAAGGCGTCCAGCGAACCGGCCGGGGTGATCAGGTCCAGCGTCCGCGCCGCGGCCTCGTCCGTCAGCTTGCCCTTGGCCACCGCACGGCCCAGGGACTTGCCGATCGCGGCCTTCGCCGCCTCCGCCTTCTCCTGGCTGCGGGCCGCGAGCACGACCGCGAAGCCGGCCTGCGCGAAGACCTGCGCGATCCCGCTCGCCATCGTGCCCGAGCCGGCCACGCCGACCGAGGTGACGGGGCGGCCCGCGCCGAGCAGAGCGCCGTCGGGCGGGGTCTGGAGGTCGCGGACGATCACCGAGCTGCCCGGCGCCTCGTACGTGTAGAAGCCTCGCCCGGACTTCTGTCCGGTCAGGCCGGCCTCGGCGAGCTGCCCGAGGATCGGGGCCGGGGCGTGCAGCCGGTCGCCGGAGGACGAGTACATGGCCTCCAGGACGGTGCGGGCGGTGTCCACGCCGATCAGGTCGAGCAGCGCGAGCGGGCCCATGGGCAGGCCGCAGCCCAGCCGCATCGCCGCGTCGATGTCCTCGCGGGAGGCGTACTTGGCCTCGTACATGGCCGCGGCCTGGTTGAGGTAGCCGAAGAGCAGGCCGTCGGCGACGAAGCCGGGCCGGTCGCCGACCGAGACGGGCTCCTTGCCGAGCTCGCGGGCCAGTTCGGTGACCGCCTCGACGGCCGGCGGGGCGGTCAGCACGCTGGAGACGACCTCGACCAGCTTCATCGCCGGGGCCGGGTTGAAGAAGTGCAGGCCCAGCACGCGCTCGGGGCGCTGCGACTCGGCGGCCATGCGGGTCACCGACAGGGCGTTGGTGCCGGTGGCCAGGATCGTGTCGGGACGCACGATCGCGTCGAGCTCCCGGAACACCTGCTGCTTGAGCTCGTACGACTCGGGCACGACCTCGATGACGAGGTCCGCCTCGGCCGCCGCGGCGAGGTCGCCGAAGGTGCGGAAGCGGGCGAGGACGTCCGCCCGCTCCTGCTCGGTGAGCAGCTCCCGGGTGACGGAGCGCGCGGTGGCGGCGGCGAGGGAGGCCACGGCCCGGCGGGCGGCGGCCTCGCTGATGTCGATGCCGATGACCTCGCGGCCGGCCCGGGCGAGGACCTCGGCGATGCCGGTGCCCATCGTGCCGAGACCGACGACGGCGATGGTCTGGAGGGTGGGGTGACTGGACGGACGGTCCATCGAGGGACTCCAGTGGATGAGGGTGACGACTGGGGGACGCGCGGTGCACAGCGCGCGGAATGCCGTACGGAAGAGCCGTGCGGAACGTACGGAGGGCGTACGGGGATCCGAACGGAACAGCCGTTGCGGACAGCCGTGCGGGTCGTACGGAGCAGCCGTGCGGAACGTACGGGGCGTACGAAGCCGTACGGAGGGCCCGGAGGGGAGGACCCGGCGGGCCCGGGCGGCGGAACCCTGTCCCGGGGTCACGCCGTGGGGGCGGTGCGGAATGAACCGACTGGCACGAGGCGGCTGCGTCACCAGGCCGTCCCCGTGCGTGTTACCAGGACAGTAACCCGTCGGTAACTGACGCGCCAGTGTGCGGAGATGTGACCTGTACCGCCCAAATGTACCGATCATCGATCATCGATCACACGGCTGCCCTAGGGTGGCGGTGTGAGCGACGTGCTGGAGCGACTGCGGGCGGAAGCCGCCGGTTCGCCGGAGTGTGCGGAGTACGAGGTCCTCCTCGCGGCGGGCCCCGACGAACTGGCGGCCTCCCTGACCTCGGCCGGGCTGCCCCTGTGGGCCCGCGAACTGGCCGCGTACCGGCTGGGACTGGCGGGGGACCGCCGTGCCTTCGAGTCCCTGGTGCTGCTGCTCAACCACCGCGACCCGCCGCGCTGCGCGGCCGCCGCCGAGGCGCTGGCCGCGCTGGGCGACCCCCGCACCGCCCGCGCTGCGGCCGCCCTGGCCACCAACGGCCTGCGCACGGCCTACGCCCTCCAGCCCGTCCGGCTGCTCACCGCGCTGCGGGCCCCGGAATCGGCCCCCGCACTGATGGCGACGCTGTCCCGGCTGTTGTCCCCGCACGACCCGTACTGGCGGATCGCCCTCGCCTGCGTCGAGGGTCTCGGCGCCCTGGGCGACCCCCGGGCCCGCGAAGTCCTCACCCGCGCCCAGTCCCACCCCCGGCTGGCGGTGGCGGCGACGGCCGCGCTGCGCGGTCTTCCCGCGGACTAGTTCCCGCCGGCACCGGCGACCGGGACGACGGCGAAGGCCTCCACCTCCAGCAGCAGGTCGGGCCGGAACAGCGCCGCGACCTGGACCGCCGAGGAGGCCGGCAGGCGGTCCGCCGGGATGACGGCGTCGCGGGCCGCCCGTACCGCCGGGAGGTGGGCCACGTCCGTGACGAAGTACGTCAGCTTCACGACGTCGTCGAACGTGGCGCCGGCCGCCGCCAGGCACCGGCGCAGGTTCTCGAACACCTGCCGGGCCTGGGCGGCGGCGTCGCCCTCGCCGACCACCTCGCCCCGCTCGTCGAAGGCGCACTGGCCGGATACGGCGACGAACCGGCCGGTGCCCCAGACGACGTGGCTGTATCCGGTCCCGGGACTGACGCCCTCCGGGGCGTGGACGCGGGTGAGGTGGCTGCGCTCGGGAGTCGTGGTCATATGCGGGATCCTGCCCGCTGAAGATCAGCCGCGGAAGCCCAGCAGGCCGTGCAGGGCAGCGCCGCCCGCCGAAGACGGGACCGCGCGGGTCGCCGCCGCCGGCTTCGGGGCCGGCTGGGCGGGGCAGGTGGCGTCCGCGGCCGTGCCCGTCTTCAGGTAGGCCGACACCTTCTCGTCCAGGCACTTGTTGCCGCTGAGCGAGATGCCGTGGTTGCCGCCGCCCTCCTCCACCACCAGGGCCGCGCCCTTCAGCTTCTCCCGCATGCTGAGCGCCCCGCCGAACGGGGTGGCCGCGTCCTCCGTCGCCTGGAGCAGGAGGGCCGGCGGCAGGTCGGCGTTGGTCACGTCCGGGGCCTGGAGCGGTTCCGTCGGCCAGAACGCGCACGGGGCATTGTACCAGGCGTTGTTCCAGGTCATGAAGGGCGCCTCGGCGTGCGTGCGCCACATGTCCGCGCGCCACTGGTTCCAGTCCTTGGGCCAGGCCGAGTCCCGGCACTGCACCGCCGTGTAGACGCTGTAGCCGTTGCCCGCGGAGGGCTCCACCGCGCCGAACCGCTCGTACGCCGCCACCAGCGGCTTGGGGTCCGCCTTCACCGCGTACGCCGCGAAGGCCTCGGCGAGGTGGGGCCAGTAGCCGTTGAAGTAGCTGCCCGGCATGAAGGTGTCCTCCAGCTCGGCCGGGCCCACCTTCCCGCCCGCCGGTGTCTCGCGCAGGGCCTCCCGCATCGCGTACCAGCGCTCCTCGACCTCCGCCGGATCGGTGCCGAGCCGGTAGGTCTCGTCGTACGTCGCCACCCAGGCCAGGAAGGCCTTGTGGCGGGCGTCGAAGGCACGGTCCTGGGAGAGGTTGTCCTCGTACCAGACCCCGCCCGGGTCGACCACGGAGTCCAGGACCAGCCGGTGCACCCGGCCGGGGTGGAGCTTGGCGTACACCGCGCCCAGGTAGGTCCCGTACGAGTAGCCGAAGTAGCTGATCCGCTCGGCTCCGAGCGCGCCGCGCAGCACCTCGAGGTCGCGGGCGGCCGAGACGGTGTCGATGTGCGGCAGCACCTCCGCGTACTTCGTCCGGCAGGACTCGGCGAAGGAGCGCACCCGGTCCAGGTTGGCCTCCTCGGTGGCCTCGTCGCGCGGTACGGAGTCCGGCCGGACGGGGGAGAAGTGGCCGGCCCCGCAGTCGAGGGCCGGCTCGCTCTTGCCCACACCGCGGGGGTCAAAGCCGATCACGTCGTACTGTGCGGCCACGTCCTTGGGGAGCGCGGAGGCGACGAACCCGGCGAGCGTACGGCCGCTGCCGCCCGGCCCGCCGGGGTTGACCAGCAGCGGGCCCTGGGAGGTCGCCGCGGTGTGGGGCACCCGGGTCAGGGCGAGGGCGATCTGCCGGCCGGCGGGACGGGCGTGGTCGAGGGGGACCTTGAGGGAAGCGCACTGGAGGGTCGGGTAGCGGGGGGTCGCGCAGCCGGTCCAGCGCAGGGCCGCCTTGGAGGGGGCCGGGGCCGCCGGTGCGGCGGTGACCGGGCTCGCCAGCGTGGCGGCGGCGACGGCGGTGGAGATCGACAGCAGGACAGCGGCGCGCTTCTTCAAGGGGTGCAGCATGGGGCCTCCCAGCCGAGGGTTCTGGGCGGAATCGTCCCGGAAACCACGCCTGGAAGGCGGGATTGGGCTGCCTATTGGCCCGATGTGATGACCCTTCAGCGGGTCGCGCGCGTCACAGGAGGGTCAGCTGCGTCGGTTCGGCGGACTCGCCCACCGGGGGCCGCTCGGGGGTGACGAGCCGGCGGGCCGCCCCGCGGCCGGTCGGGCCGATGCCGAATTCGGCGGCCAGCCGGTGGACTTGGCGGGTGATCTGGCGCTGGTACCAGGTGGGCGCGTAGGAGCCGCCCGCGTACATCCGCTCGTACCGCTCCACCAGCCCGGGGTGGTGCTCGCCCAGCCAGGCGGTGAACCACTCGCGGGCTCCGGGCCGCAGATGGAGTACCAGGGGTGTCACGGAGGTCGCGCCCGACGCGGCGATGGCGCGCACCGTCTCCCGCAGCTGCTCCGGCGCGTCCCCGAGGAAGGGGATCACCGGGGCCATGAGCACCCCGCACTCGATGCCGGCGTCCGTCAGCGTCCGTACGGCCGCCAGCCGGGCGGCGGGGGAGGGCGTGCCGGGCTCCACGGTCCGCCACAGGCCGGTGTCGGTGAAGCCGACGGAGACGGAGATCCCGACCTCGGTGACCTCGGCGGCCTCCTGGAGGAGGGGGAGGTCGCGCAGGATCAGCGTGCCCTTGGTGAGGATCGAGAAGGGGTTGGCGTGGTCGCGCAGTGCCTCGATGATCCCGGGCATGAGCCGGTAGCGGCCCTCGGCGCGCTGGTAGCAGTCGACGTTGGTGCCCATGGCGATGTGCGCGCCGGTCCAGCGGGGTGCGGCGAGCTCGCGGCGCAGGAGGTCGGGGGCGTTCGTCTTGACGACGATCTGCGAGTCGAAGCCGAGGCCGGTGTCGAGGTCGAGGTAGCTGTGGGTCTTGCGGGCGAAGCAGTACACGCAGGCGTGTGAGCACCCCCTGTACGGATTGACCGTCCATTCGAACGGCATGCGCGAGGCGCCGGGCACCCGGTTGACGATCGAACGCGCCCGCACCTCGTGGAAGGTGATCCCGCGGAACTCGGGCGTGTCGAAGGTACGCGTCACGACGGCGTCGGCCCCGAAGAGCGCGGCCGGACCCGTGGGGCCCTCGGTCAGGTTGTCCCAGCGCATGAGCGCCTCCCTCGGTAGCTCTCCCCCGAGAATAGAACAAACGTTCCCATGATCGTGCGGAGGGAGGAAGCAGCTGGTCAGCGAGCCGCCCGTCCGGCCGTGGCCCGCGGGGGCTGCGGCTCGACCCGGACGCGCAGAGCCGCGCCCCGGCTCGTCGACCCGGCCTGGCGGGGCTGCCGGCCGACACCCTGCCGGTGTCCGTCCGCTGCCACGTCCGACCCGGATTTGGGCCACCGCGCCGGAGGTGGTTGGCTTCGCCGTGACGAGCGATCACAACTGCTGGAGGAATAGCCATGGCGCAGGTCGAGGCCACCACGGAGCGGATCATCGCGGCCGACGCGGAGACCGTGTTCGACGCGCTGGCGGACTACACCGGGACCCGCGGGAAGCTGCTGCCCGAGCACTTCAGCGAGTACGAGGTGCGCGAGGGCGGCGACGGCGAGGGGACCCTGGTGCACTGGAAGCTCCAGGCCACCAGCAAGCGCGTGCGGGACTGCCTGCTGGAGGTCACCGAGCCCACCGACGGCCAGCTGGTGGAGAAGGACCGCAACTCCTCCATGGTCACCACCTGGGTGGTCACCCCGGCCGGCGAGGGCAAGTCCAAGGCCGTCGTCACCACCGTGTGGAACGGCGCCGGCGGCATCGGCGGCTTCTTCGAGCGCACCTTCGCCCCCAAGGGCCTCGGCCGGATCTACGACACCGTGCTGGCCAACCTCGCCGCCGAAGTCGAGTCCTGAGCCCGTCCGTTGACGGTGAGGCCGGGCACACGGCCTCACCGGATCGGGTGAACCGGCCCCCCGGACCGCGGCGGCCGGGCCCGCGGCAGCGGGCGTGGCCCCGGGCCCGCCGGGGTGCCGAGGGCTAGGGTGGAGTTCGCGCCGGGCGCCACCGCGCCGCGCGCCACCGACCGCCCGGGGGCCCGATGAAGATCCTCATCTCCGCCGACATGGAAGGCGCCACGGGCGTCACCTGGCCCGCGGACGTGCTCCCCGGCACCCCGCAGTGGGAGCGCTGCCGGGCGATGTTCACCTCCGACGTCAACGCGGCCGTCCTCGGCTTCCACGACGGCGGGGCGGATCAGGTCCTCGTCAACGAGGCCCACTGGACCATGCGGAACCTGCTGCTGGAGAAGCTCGACCCCCGCGTCGAGATGCTCACCGGCCGCCACAAGTCGCTCTCCATGGTCGAGGGCGTCCAGCACGGAGACGTCGACGGCATCGCCTTCGTCGGCTACCACACGGGAGCCGGCTCCGAGGGGGTCCTCGCCCACACCTACCTCGCCAACTCCATCACCGGCGTCTGGGTCAACGGGGTCCGCGCGAGCGAGGGACTGCTCAACGCCCACGTCGTCGCCGAGTTCGGGGTCCCCGTCATCCTGGTCACCGGCGACGACCTGACCTGCGCCGACGCCGCCGGCTACGCTCCCGACGCCGTGACCGTCGCCGTGAAGGACCACGTCTCGCGCTACGCCGCCGTGTGCCGGACTCCGGCCCGCACCGCCGCCGACATCCGCGCCGCGGCCAAGGCGGCCATGGCCCTGGCGGTCCGCCGCGATCCCGTGCACCGCGGCCCCTTCACCGTGGAGCTGGAGTTCGACGCCGAACACCTGGCCCTGGCCGCCACGGTGGTCCCGGGCACGGAGCGGTGCGGGGAGCGCAGGGTCTCGTACACCAGCGGCACGATGTACGAGGGGATCCGGACGTTCAAGGCAGTGACGACGGTCGTCTCGGCGGCCGTGGAGGAGCAGTATGGCTGACATGCACACTCTGACAACCGAGGCGCCGGCCGACGGCGTGGACGCGCTCGCCCTCGACGAGGTCGTCGAGTTCACCTCGGACCTCATCCGGATCGACACCACCAACCGGGGCGGCGGCGACTGCCGCGAGCGCCCCGCCGCCGAGTACGCCGCCGAGCGCCTCGCCGCCGCCGGGCTGGAGCCGGTGCTCCTGGAGCGCACCCCCGGCCGCACCAATGTCGTCGCCCGCATCGAGGGCACCGACCGCGACGCCGAGGCGCTGCTCGTCCACGGACACCTCGACGTGGTCCCGGCCGAGGCCGCCGACTGGAGCGTCGACCCCTTCTCCGGGGAGGTCCGCGACGGCGTCGTCTGGGGCCGCGGCGCCGTGGACATGAAGGACATGGACGCGATGGTGCTGGCCGTCGTACGGTCCTGGGCGCGCACGGGGGTGAAGCCGCGCCGGGACATCGTGATCGCCTTCACCGCCGACGAGGAGGACAGCGCCGTTGACGGCTCCGGCTTCCTCGCCGACCGGCACCCGCACCTCTTCGAGGGCTGCACGGAGGGCATCAGCGAATCCGGCGCCTTCACCGTGCACACCGGCCCCGGCCGGACCCTCTACCCCATCGCGGCAGGCGAACGCGGCACGGCCTGGCTGAAGCTCACCGCGCACGGCACCGCCGGCCACGGCTCCAAGCCCAACAAGGCCAATGCCGTCAGCCGCCTCGCCGCGGCCGTGGCGCGCATCGGCGCGTACGACTGGCCCGTCCGGCTCACCGAAACCGTCACCGCCTGCATCACCCAGCTCGCCGCCGCACACGGCCTGTCGGTCGACCCGCGCGCCCCCGGCTTCGACCTCGACGCGGTCCTCGCCGAACTCGGGCCCGCCGCCGTCCTGGTCGAGGCGACCGTGCGCAACAGTGCCAACCCCACCATGCTGAGCGCCGGTTACAAGCTCAACGTGATCCCCGGCCAGGCCACGGCCTACGTGGACGGGCGGATGCTGCCGGGCGGCGAGGCCGAGTTCATCGCCACCCTGGACGAACTCACCGGCCCCGACGTGACCTGGGAGTTCCACCACCGGGAGGTGGCGCTCGAAGCCCCCGTGGACGGGCGGACGTACCGGATCCTGCGCGAGTCCGTCGAGCGGTTCGACCCGGCCGGGCACGTGGTGCCCTTCTGCATGGCGGGCGGTACCGACGCGAAGCAGTTCTCCCGCCTCGGCGTCACCGGCTACGGCTTCTCCCCGCTCAAGCTGCCGCCGGGCTTCGACTACTGGGCGCTCTTCCACGGCGTCGACGAGCGGGTCCCCGTCGAGGCGCTCCACTTCGGCGTCCGCGTCCTCGACCACGCGCTGCGCATCCTGTGAGCGGGGTCCGGTGATGGCGGCGGTGACCCTGCCCTACGGAAGCTGGCCCTCGCCCATCGGCGCGGGGCTCGCCGCCTCCCTCGACGGACGCCCCGAGTACGTCGGCACGGTCGGCCCCGAGGTGTGGTGGACCGAACCCCGGCCGCAGGAGGGCGGCCGCCGGGCCCTGGTGCGCCGCCCCGCCGACGGCGGCCCGCAGACCACCGTGCTGCCCGCCCCCTGGAACGTGCGCAGCCGGGTCACCGAATACGGCGGCAGTCCGTGGGCCGGCACCGGACGGCCCGCCGGAGGGCCCCTGGTGGTCTTCGTCCACTTCGCCGACCAGCGGCTGTACGCCTACGAGCCCGACGCGCCTGGCGCCCCCGGCCCGCGGCCCCTCACGCCCGTCTCCGCCGTCGGCGGCGGACTGCGCTGGGCCGATCCGGTGCTGCGCGGCACCGAGGTCTGGTGCGTGCTCGAGGAGTTCACCGGACCCGCGCCGACCGACGTACGCCGCGTCCTGGCCGCCGTACCGCTGGACGGAACGGCGGCCCAAGACCGTTCTGCGGTAAGGGAGTTGACGGACGACCGGCACCGGTTCACCACCGGTCCCCGGATCTCCCCGGACGGCCGGCGGGCGGCCTGGCTCGTCTGGGACCACCCCCGGATGCCCTGGGACGGCACCGAGCTCCGGCTGGCCGAGATCACCGCGGACGGAAACCTCGCCGGGCCGCGCACCCTCATCGGCGGCCCCGACGAGGCCATTGCCCAGGTGGAGTGGACGGCCGGCGGAACCCTCCTCGCGGTGAGCGACCGCAGCGGCTGGTGGAACCCGTACCGGGTGGACCCCACAACGGGCGACGCCGTCAACCTGTGCCCCCGGGAAGAGGAGTTCGGCGGCCCCCTGTGGAAGCCCGGACTGCGCTGGTTCGCGCCGCTCCCCGACGGGCTCGTCGCCGTCCTGCACGGCCAGGGCTCCTCGGTGCTCGGCATCCTCGACCCGGAGAGCGGGGACCTCGTCGACGCGGCCGGACCCTGGACGGCCTGGCAGCCGACCCTCGCCGTCAACGGGACCCGCGTCTACGGGGTCGCCGCCAGCCCGCGCAGCGCGTACGAGGTCGTCGAACTCGACACCGCGAGCGGGCACGCCCGGGTCGTCGGCGCACAGGGCGTGCACCCGGTGGACCCGGCCTACTACCCGGAACCCCAGAGCCGGACCTTCCTCGGCCCCGACGACCGGGAGATCCACGCCCACGTCTACCCGCCGCACCACCCGGCCGTACGGGCCGCCGCCGACGAGCTGCCCCCGTACGTGGTGTGGGCGCACGGCGGCCCCACCGACCACGTACCGCCCGTACTCGACCTCCACATCGCCTACTTCACCTCGCGCGGCATCGGCGTGGTCGAGGTCAACTACGGCGGCTCGAGCGGATACGGCCGCGCCTACCGGGAGCGGCTGCGCGAGCAGTGGGGCGTGGTGGACGTGGAGGACTGCGCGGCGGTGGCCCGGGCACTGGCCGCCGAGGGCACCGCCGACCCCCGCCGGCTCGCCATCCGCGGTGGCAGCGCGGGCGGCTGGACGGCGGCCGCCTCCCTGGCCGCCACCGACCTGTACGCCTGCGCGGCGATCATCTACCCGGTGCTGGACCTGCTCGGCTTCGCCGAGGAGACCCACGATCTGGAGTCCCGCTACGTCGAGAGCCTGGCCGGACCGGCACAGACCCTGGCCGTCCGCGGCCGCGAGCGCTCGCCGGTGGCCCGCGCCGACCGGATCACGGCGCCGTTCGTCCTGCTCCAGGGCCTGGACGACCCGGTCTGCCCGCCGGCCCAGGCGGAGCGCTTCCTGGCCGCCCTGCGCGGCCGGTCCGTACCCCACGCGTACGTGGCCTTCGAGGGCGAGGGCCACGGCTTCCGCCGGGCGGACACGATGATCCGTGCGCTGGAGGCAGAACTCTCCCTGTACGCCCAGGTGTTCGGACTCGACCGCCCCGATGTACCCCGGCTGGACCTGGACTTGGACCTGAACCTGGACCTGGACTTCTAGCCGGCCGGATGAGTATCCGTACTCATGGTGCGGCAGGGGCGTCGCGACCACGATGGGTTCCCGGAACGGATCTCAACGAGTGGAACGGCGGGGACGGGTGTGACGGTGGGGGAAGACGGCAGCGCGGGCGGCACGGCGGCGCGGCGCGGGGGCGATGTGTTCCGACCGTTGCTCAGACCCGCCGGCACAGGGGCTCTGCTGGGTGTCGTGTGGCTGGTGATCGCCCTGCTGCCATGGGACTCCGACGACCTCTGCCGGAGTGAGGAGCCCTGGGGCTGTCTGGGGGTCGGCCTGCTGCTGCTCGCCGCCGTGCCGCTCGCCGGCACGCTGCTCGGGTGGGCGCTGCTGCGGGTGGCGGGTGTCCGCCCCGCAGGGCGGGTGGCCTTCCTCGGCGGCCTGCTGGCCGTGCTGGCCGGCTACCTGCTCTCCCGGGCGGGGGTGGGGGCCGGGGGCCCGGCGGGCTCACTCGCGCTTCCGCTCCTGCTGGCAGCGTCGTACGCGGCCGCGGCCGCCGTCACCCTGCCCGGTACCGCTTCGCCCCGGCGCTGGGCGGTGCTCGGCGCCGCCCTTCTGCTGCTGTGGCCGCTGACGGGTGTCATGGGCGACAAGAGCGTGTCCGACGGAGTGGAGCGGGAACTGGCGGCTTCCCGGGTCCCGTTGCTGGCCCCGGACCTGAAGGGCTACCGGATCCTCTTCCCCACGGCCGGGAAGTACAGCGGCACCTTCGACTACCTGCTGCTTCCGCCGTCCGTGAAGCCCGGCGCCGACGACCGGGAGAAGCGCGGTGTCTGGGTGAAGGTCGCACCGATGGTGGCCGGCTTCGCGCCGCCGGACGCCTGCGAGTTCGAGGGATTGGGCGGGCTGGTCCACGCGGCCCCCTGTGAGCAGGTGGCACCCGACACCTGGCGCTCCTCCCGGTACGACTCCACCTGGTACATCGCCAAGCGCCAGGGCGTCATCGTGGCCTTCACCACCATCGGTCCGATCGTTCCCGAGAGTGACGTGCGGGCCATGGCCGAGTCGCTCGAGGTGCGGAAACCGGACTTCTTCACCGGCGGGTGAGGGTCAGGCGGTGTGCAACCAGATCCGGAGCGGGCCGATGGCGGTGAAGCCGTGCCGCAGCGCCGTGTCCACGTCGGCGCCCGACTCGTAACCGACGACGTCCAGGTCCGGCCACCGGACGGCGATCGCGGCGAGGGCGCCCGCCCAGGCCGCGTCGGTGTCCGCGTCGTCGTGCGCGAACACGTTCGACAGGCCGACGACTCCGGCGTCCGCGTTGGCGACGGCCCCGGCGACGATCCGGCCGCCCGCGCGGCCCGCGAGGAAGGCGATGCGCCCGGTCAGCAGCGCCGGGCGGAACACGCCGCCGCTCTCCCCGCCGTCCCGGGCCGCCTCCCAGGCCTCCAGCTCCTCCGGGGCGGTCACCGCGGACCACTCCAGCCGCGAACCGTGGTCTGCGGCGGCGGCTCCGGCCGGACGGTGGATCCACTGCGCGTCGAACAACACCTCGAAACCGTCCCCGGCCAGGTCCAGGCCCGCGAAGCTGTCCTTCACCGAGCAGCCGGGGCTCTCGGTGTCGATCCCCGCGAGCAGCACGGGCGCGCTCACCGCCTCGTCCAGCGTCACGGCGTCGGGGTAGAACGGCGGGGTCCGGCCGGCGCTGGTCCACAGCTCCTCGCCGAGGTGCGTGGGCAGGCCGTGGGCGCGGCAGACCGCGTCGCACCAGGCGGCGTTGTTGCGGGCCGCTGCCAGGAGCACGTTCGTCCGGTCGGGGTTCTCGATCACGCGGATGATGCTCGCATACCCCTAGCCTGGGCGGATGATCTTTTCCGCGTACCTCCGCGAGGGCGAGCGGGTGGGCCTGCGGCCCTTCCGGCTCGCCGACGGCCCCGAGTTCACCGCACGCGCGCACGAGAGCCGCGAACTCCACCACCCGTGGCTGTTCCCGCCCGTCACCGTCGAGGAGTACGAGCCGTACGCGACCGGGCTCATCGAGGAAGGACCCCGGGCCGGGTTCCTGGTCTGCGAGCGGGAGACCGGAGCCATCGCCGGCTTCGTCAACGTCAACAACATCGTGCACGGCGCCTTCAGGTGCGGGGCCCTCGGCTACGGGGCCTTCGCGCACGCCGCCGGGCGCGGGCTGCTGCGGGAGGCCCTCGGCCTGGTCCTCACGCATGCCTTCGCCCCGGCCGGGGAAGGCGGCCTCGGGCTGCACCGTCTGGAGGCCAACATCCAGCCGGGCAACGCGGCCTCGATCGCCCTGGTGCGCGGGGCGGGCTTCCGGCTGGAGGGGTTCTCCCCGGACTTCCTGTACGTCGACGGTGCCTGGCGCGACCACGAGCGCTGGGCGCTCACCGCCGAAATGCCCCGCGCCCGGCCGTGATCCGCCGAGACCCCCGCAGGGTCTTTGCGTAATCCTGACCGGTGGTGATCCGCGGAACCCCTGTGCACCGGCCGCCGTGGCGTGTTCCATTTCCTCATGGCCACCACCGTCCGACGTGCCGTACTGACTCTTCCGGCTGCCCCGTTGGGGCCCGAGAACCCGCTGCCCGCGCTGCGCGCGCCCGACGGCGTGCACGTACTCGACGAGCGGGCGCGCGAGGGTCTGCCGCGTGACATGGCGCGGCAGATCGGCTACGAGCCGCTGCGCTCGCTGCTGCCCGTCCGGATCCTCGACGGGTACGGACGGTCGCGCGCAGAGCTGGAGTTCGAGTCGATCGTCATCGAGAACGCGCACCTGCGGGTCACCGTCCTGCCGGGGCTGGGCGGGCGCGTGCACTCCCTCGTCCACCTGCCGACCGGGCGTGAACTGCTCTACCGCAACCCGGTGTTCCAGCCGGCCAACTTCGCCCTCAACGGCGCCTGGTTCTCCGGCGGCATCGAGTGGAACACCGGCGCGACCGGGCACACCACCCTCTCCTGCGCCCCGCTGCACGCCGCCCTCGTCCCCGCCCCCGACGGGGGAGTGATGGTGCGGCTGTGGGAGTGGGAGCGGCTGCGCGACCTGCCCTTCCAGGTGGACCTGTGGCTGCCGGAGGACTCGGAGTTCCTCTACGTCGGCGTCCGCGTGCGCAATCCGCACGAGCGGCCCGCGCCCGTGTACTGGTGGTCCAACATCGCCGTCCCCGAGGACGCGGGCACCCGCGTCCTGGTCCCCGCCGACGAGGCCTGGCACTTCGGCTACGAGCGTTCGCTGCGCCGCATCCCCGTACCGGAGTGGCAGGGCGCGGACCGTACGTACCCGCTGCGCAGCGAGTACCCGGCGGACTTCTTCTACGAGGTCCCGGACGGGGCCCGGCCCTGGATCGCCTCGCTGGACGCCGGCGGGCAGGGGCTCGTCCAGACGTCCACGCGGCGGCTGCGCGGGCGCAAGCTGTTCGTGTGGGGCGCGGGCGGCGGCGGCCGGCGCTGGCAGGAATGGCTCACCGAGCCGGGCACCGGCGGTTACGCGGAGATCCAGGCCGGGCTGGCCCGTACCCAGCTGGAGCACGTACGGCTGGACGCCGGGGCGGAGTTCTGCTGGCTGGAGGCGTACGGGCCGCTGGCCGCGGACCCGGCGGCCGTGCACGGCGCCGACTGGAAGGCGGCCCGCGGCGCGGCGGAGGAAGCCCTGGCGCGGGCACTGCCGGCCGACCGGGTGGAGGCGGCGTACAAGGCGTGGCTCGGCTGCGCCGACACCGAACCCGGGGAACGGCTGGCGGAGGGCTCGGGGTGGGGCGCGCTGGAGGTGCTGTGCGGGGGCTTGGTCCTGCCGGGCACCCCCTTCGAGCAGTCCACGCTCGGGGAGGAGCAGGAGCCCTGGCTGGAGCTGTGGCGCACGGGTGTCTTCCCGAAGCCGCGCCGGGCGGCGCCGCCGGGGCCGAGCCTGGTCGCGGCGCACTGGCGGGACATGCTGGAGACGGCCCCGGCGGAACCGCTGACGGAGTACCACCTCGGGGTGGCGCAGTGGCACGCCGGTGACATCGCCCAGGCGGTACGGAGCTGGGAGCGCGGACTGGCGTCGGCCCCGTCGCGGTGGCCGCTGCTGAGGTGCCTGGCGGTGGCGGACGAGCTGGCCGGGGATCCCCTGCGGGCGGCCGCCGGCTTCGCGGAGGCCTTCGAGGACCTGGCGGGAGAGAGCCGGGACGGCGAGCGGTGGGCGGCCGCGGAGGCCGCGCTGGGCCGCGAGGCGATGGCGGCCCTGCTGGCCGCCGGCCGCCTCCCGGAGGCCCGCCGCGTCTGGGACCGGCTCCGGCCGGCCCTGCGGGAACACGGCCGCTTCCGCCTCCTCGCCGCCCGGCTGCTGGCCGCGGAGGGCCATGTGGCCGCGGCCCGCCGGGTCTTCGAGGACGGCTTCGACATCCCGGACCTGCGCGAGGGCGAGGAGACCCTCTCGGAAGCGTGGTCGGCCCTCACCGACCGACCCCTCCCACCCCACTACGACTTCCGCATGCGGCCGTCCCCGTAGGGCAACAGCGCCGCTGCCGGCTCCGCCCCAGCCCCCGCGCCTCGAACGGGGGGCGGGGCCGGACGTGGCCGGCGCCAGGCCATTGCAGCCTCACCGGCGTTCGAGGCGCGGGGTGCGGGGCGGAGCCCCGGCGGGGCCGGACGCGCCGGCACCCCCTAGGCCCGGCAGAGGATTTCGCCGTGCAGGACCGAGAACCAGGCGTCGGGGTCCTGGCCCCAGGCGCGCCAGGCCTCGGCCATGTGGGCCAGCTCCGCCGGGGTCGCGTGGCCACCCGCGGCGGCGGTTTCGGCGTAGGCGGAGGACGTGGTGCGGTCCGCCCACAGGGCCGACCACCAGGCGGTCTCCTCGGGGGTGGCGTAGCACCAGGCCGTCGCGGACGCGGTCACCTCCTCGAAGCCCGCCGCGCGGGCCCAGGCCCGCAGGCGGCGGCCCGCGTCCGGTTCGCCGCCGTTGGCGCGGGCGACCCGCCGGTACAGGCTCTGCCACGCCTCCACGCCCGGCGCGGCCGGGTACCAGGTCATCGCCGCGTAGTCGGCGTCGCGCGCCGCCACGATCCCGCCCGGCCGGCACACCCGCCGCATCTCGCGCAGCGCCTGCACCGGGTCGCCCACGTGCTGGAGCACCTGGTGGGCGTGGACCACGTCGAAGGAGTCGTCCGGGAAGTCCAGCGCGTGGACGTCCGCCGTGCCGAACTCGATGGTGGTCACCCCGCGTTCCTCCGCGTGGGCCCGGGCCTGCGCGACCACGTCCGCCGAGGCGTCGACGGCGGTGACCCGGCCGCCCGGCGCGACCAGCTCCGCCAGGTCGGCGGTGATGGTGCCCGGACCGCAGCCCACGTCCAGGACGGACATCCCCGGGCGCAGGTCGCCGATCAGGTACGCGGCGGAGTTCGCGGCCGTGCGCCAGCGGTGCGAGCGCAGCACCGACTCGTGGTGGCCGTGGGTGTACACGGCGGTCTCCTTGGCGGTGTTCCGGGCGGCGTTCATGTCGTGACCCCTCCTCGTCGAAGCGTGACCACAGCGTAGATGATCAGTTCGGTCTGTGAGATATGCGTTTCGCCATGTGGACACTCCCCGTGCAGGCAAAGGGGATTGGGCATGTCGGTGGCAGGGCAATGGAGGTGCGAGGACAGTGGGCTCAAGAGGGGGACGCCCCTGGCACAGGACGGTGAGGGCCATGCCGGACACGCTGCTCGAACAACACGCCGCGGCGCTGCGGCTCTTCGGCGAGCGGCTGCGCGCCGTCGCCGACGACCAGTGGGACGCGCCCACCCCGTGCACGGAGTGGACCGTGCGGGACCTGGTCAACCACGTCACCGGCGAGCAGCTCTGGATCCCGCCGCTGGTCGCCGAGGGTCGTACGGTCGAGGAGATGGGCGACGCGTTCTCCGGCGACGTGCTCGGCGGGGACCCGGTCGCCGCCTGGGAGGAGGCCTCGGCCGCGGCGCACGCCGCCTTCGCCGCGCCCGGGGCGCTGGAGCGGACCGTCCGGCTCTCGTACGGGCCCGCGCTCGGTTCGGCGTACTGCTCCGAACTGACCGCCGACTGCGTCGTGCACACCTGGGACCTCTCCCGTGGCATCGGGGCCGACGACCGGCTGCCGGACGGGCTCGTCGAGTTCTCGATCAAAGAGGTCATGCCGTATGCCGACGGGCTGGCCGCGAGCGGGATGTACGCCGAACCGCTGGAGGTTCCGGCGGGTGCGAACGCGCAGACCAGGCTGCTCGCGCTGCTGGGGAGGCGGGGCTGAGCGGCGTATCGGCCGCCGGGGGCCGATAACGGGCATTTCTCGGCGAATAATCGTATAAAGGGTCAGCGGGCGGTGAGCGCGGAATGCGGGAAGGGGTGGCGGCGATGCAGCGCACGGCGGCGGAAGGCCGTGGTCCGGTCCGGTACGGTCCCCCCGCGCCCCAGCCCGGCCTGCCCGTCCTGCCCGAGCTGCTCTCCGTCCTCGCCGCGGCCGCCGGACGCTCCGCGCCCGAACCCCCCGGCGGCGGCCCACCCGTACGCGAGGCCGCCTGCCGGTACTGGGGCCGCCGCGGGCTGCCCACTGCCCCCGAGGCCGTGGCCGCCGGGCCCGGCGCACCCGCGCTGCTGCTCGCGCTGATCGGCGCGTACGGGGGCGACGTCATGCTGCCCCGGCCCTGTCCCGCCTCGTGGACCCCGCAGGTCCGGCTGCTGGGACGGCGCGCCTACCACGTGCCGACCCCGGCCGAGTGCGGCGGCGTACCCGACCCCTACGCGCTGCTGGAGACCGTACGGCGGGTGCGCGCCGAGGGCGGCGACCCGCGCGTCCTGCTCCTGTCGGTGGCCGACGACCCCACCGCGACCGTGCCGCCGCCCGAGACGCTGCGCGAGGCCTGTGAGGCCGCCGAAGCCGCCGGGCTCTTCGTCGTCAGCGACGAGAGCTGGCGCGACACCGTCCACCGGCCGCACGACACCCTGGTGCTGAGCCCCGCCGAGATGCTGCCCGAGCGGGCGGCCGTCCTCGTCGACCTGTCCGGCGCACTGCTGCCCGCCGGCTGGCCCGCCGCCGTGGTCCGCTTCCCCGACACCTCGCGCGGCACCTGGCTGCGCGCCCGTACCCTCGACGTCCTCACCGCCACCGGTGCGCTGGTCGCCGGACCGGTCGCCGGAGCAGCCGCGCACGCACTCGACGAACCCGAAGCCGTCGCCGCCCGGGCCCGCGCGGCCGCCGTCCTGCACGGCGTGGTCGCCGCCGCCGCGCACCGCGAGCTCCTCGCGGCCGGGGCGCTGGCCCGGCCTCCGGAGGCCGGGCGCCACCTCTACGCCGACCTGACCCCGCTGCGCGCCGGACTCGCGCGGCACGGGGTCGGCGACGCCATGGAGCTGGAGGACTGGCTCGGCGGCCGGCTCGGCGCCGCCACCCCCGGCGGGCAGCGGTTCGCCGACGAACTGGGCGCGCTGCGGGTGCGGTTGTCCACCGGGCCGCTGCTGGGCGCCACCCCCGAGGAGCGGCTGGCCGCGCTCACCGCCGGCGATCCGCTCGCGCTGCCGCACGTACGGAGCTCCCTGGACCGCCTCGGGTCAGTCCTGGCCGGGCTGGCCTGATGCCCGAACCGGTGAACGGAGACTTCCTGATGAGGAACGGGACCGACGCCCCCGCCTCCCCGGCCCCTCCACGGCCCACCCCCGCTCCCCGTCCCACGCCCGGCCCGTCACCCGCCGCCGCCCCACCCGCGGCGGGCCCCGTGCCCGCGGCGGCCGCGGCCGCGCCCCCCGCACCTGCCGCAGGGTCCGCAGTCGCAGGCCCCGCAGCCCAGGAGGCGGCGACCCGGGCCCTCGCGGCCCCCGACGCCCGCGCCCTCACGGCACCCGCCCCGGCCCCGGCAGCGCCGACGGCCCCCGCCGAGCCGCGGCCGCTCGGGGAGCACCGGCGCTGGCCCCGTTCCTTCGCGGACCGGCTCACCACCCCGCTGCCCGGCGTCCGCGGCATCGCCCGGCTCGCCCGCGAAGGCGCCTTCCGGCCCGGCCCCGAGGGGCTGCGCGGCATCCCCGATCTGCCCTACGCCCCCGCACCGCTGCCACCCGCGCCCCCCGGCACCGTCTCGGTCACCTGGGCGGGGCACGCCAGCTGGGTGCTGCGGACCGGCGGGCTGACCGTACTGACCGACCCCGTCTGGTCCCGGCGGATCCTCGGGACGCCGAGCCGGATGACGCCCGTGGGCGTGCGCTGGGCGGACCTGCCGCCGGTGGACGCGGTGGTCATTAGCCACAACCACTACGACCACCTCGACGCGCCCACCCTCAAGCGGCTGCCCCGGCACACCGCGCTCTTCGTCCCGGCCGGCCTGGCCGGCTGGTTCCGCCGCCGGGGCTTCACCCGGGTCACCGAGCTCGACTGGTGGGAGGCCGCCGAACTCGACGGCGTCCGCTTCGAGTTCGTGCCGGCCCACCACTGGTCGAAGCGCTCCCTGATCGACACCTGCCGGTCCCTGTGGGGCGGCTGGATCCTCACCGACACCCGGAGCCCCGAGCCGAAGCGGCTCTACTTCGCGGGCGACACCGGCTACGGCCACTGGTTCGCCGAGATCGGCCGCCGCCACCCCGGCATCGACCTCGCCCTCCTCCCGATCGGGGCCTACGCCCCGCGCTGGTGGCTCAGCGACGTCCACGCCGACCCGGAGGAGGCCGTCCAGGCCTGCCTCGACCTCGGTGCCCGCCGGATGGCCCCCATGCACTGGGCCACCTTCGTCCTCTCCGCCGAGCCCGTCATGGAACCCCTGGACCGCGTCCGGGCCGCCTGGGCCCGCGCCGGCCTGCCCCGCGACGACCTCTGGGACCTCCCGATCGGCGCCTCCCGCACCCTGGAGGGCCGCTAGTTTTTCGGAACCGGCCGGGCTCGCGGTCCGGCGCAGCCGCGGATCCGGCGACGGTTCCGGAACCCTCCACGCCCCTCACCGGGGGCGGGCAGGCCTCCGGGGACGCCGGATCCGGCGCCACAGCGAAGGGCCGGCGCTGATCAGGAGGGTCAGGCCCACCGCCAGGGCAACGCCCTTCCAGGGCTCCGCGAAGAGGGAGCCGCCCAGGATGCCGATCAGGCCGTACGTAGCCGCCCACGCCAAGCAGGCCGGGGCGTCGCCGCGGGCGAAGCGGCGCAGCGGCCACTGCGCCAGCAGGCAGGCCAGCATGACGGGGATCCGGCCCGCCGGGAGCAGCCGTGACACCACCAGGACGAGCACCCCGTGCTCGTCCAGCCTCGTCCGCGCCTGCTCCAGCCGTTCGGGCGCGGCCCGGGCGCGCAACGCCTCCAGCCACCGCGAGCCGCCCCGGGACCGCACCCCGCGGCGGCCGAGCCAGTACAGCGCGACGTCCCCGGTGAACGCCGCCAGCGCCGCCACCGCGAACACGAGCAACACCCCGAAGGGCAACGACCGCTGATGGAACGCCACCACGGCCGCCGTGCTCACCAGCGCCCCGGTGGGGATCACCGGCACCAGCGCGCCCAGCGCCACCAGGACGAACAACGCCGGGTAACCCACCGCCTGCTGGGTGGTCTCCGGCGGGACCCGACCGGCCGCCGCCGCGACGTCCTGCCACGTCACGGCAGCCGCACCCGTTCGCCGTGGCCGGGTACCCGGACCGTCACCTTCGGGGCGAGCCGCCGCGCCCAGCGCTCGAACTCCTCGCCCGGCGCGTGGAATTCGTGCGGCCGCACCGCGTCCAGCCCGATCGGCCAGTACGTTCCGTAGTGCACCGGGACCGCCGCCGCCGGAGCCAGGTCGGCCAGCGCCCGCGCCGCCCGTCCCGCGTCCAGGTGGCCCGGTCCCAGGTACGGGCCCCAGCCGCCCACCGGCAGCAGCGCCACGTCCACCGGCCCGACCTCCGCGGCCATGGCGTCGAACAGCCCCGTGTCCCCCGCGAAGTACGTCCGCGCCGAGCCCTGGACCACGTACCCGAGGGCCGGCGCGAGCTGCGGCCCGAACGGCAGCCGCCGCCCGTCGTGCCGGGCACGGACCGCGCGCACCCGTACGCCGCCTCCCACGTCGGCCTCCTCGCCCGGCACCATCTCCGTCACCGACAGCCCCCGCACTCCCGCGAGCCGGGCCAGACCCGGCACCGCCCGGCGCGCACCGCGCGGCACCAGCAGCCGCGTCCCGGGCGCGAGCGCCGCCAGCGACGGCAGGTGCATGTGGTCGGCGTGCAGGTGCGACACCAGCACCACGTCCGCGACCGCCGCCCGCGCCGGGGGCACCGCCCCGCGCCGCCGCCGCAGGTGCGCGAGCCGCCGCGCGAACAGCGGGTCCGTCAGCACCCGTACCCCGGAGTCCTCGACCGTGCACGTGGCATGCCCCCACCAGGTGATCTCCACCGACACCCGGCCTCCCTCCCTCGCGCGTCCCCCACCGAGCCTAGGGCCTGTCCTGCGGATCGGGCCGGACCGGCGAGCACCCCCGGGCGGCAGGACACCCCCGGAGACTGCCCCGCCGGTCCGCCCGGAACCGGATCCCGCCGCCCCCTCCTCCCCGGCGGCGGATCGGAGTAGGGTCGGGCGGCATGGAAGAGCTGCGCGTGGCCGCGATCGCCAGCCTGGCCCCGCTCGAAGACCTCGACGCCGACCCCTTCGCCGTCGACACCCGCAGCCAGCACGCCATGTGCGCGCGGTGGGCCGCCGACCGCGGCTACGTCGTGACGCGGCACCTGCTCGTCTACGGGCTGCGCCCCGACCACTTCGGGTTGTGGTCCGACGTCGACGCCGGGCAGGTCGACCTGTTCGTCGCCGCCAACCACCGGGTGCTGGCCCGCGCCCTGCGCTCCGTCGAGGAGTTCACCGCCGAGTGCGAGCGGCGCGGCGTACGGCTGGAGACCGCCGGGCACGAAGAGCCGCGCTACACCTCCGCCATGAAGGCCGAGGTGCACCGCCGGCTGTCCATGCCGACCGCCGGCTACGACGGCACCTGAGGCGGGCCACCCGCCCGGCGCCCCCGGCCGCGCGACCGTACGCCCACCCGTGCCGCATCCCCGACGGGTCGCGTTGTGCGAGCCTGGAGAGCGGGACGGGGGCTCGCGGGCGCGTCGTGGGCCGGATCGGTGAGGCGGGTGCGGCGTGGCGCGAGGACGGTGGCGGACCGCGGGCGGCGCACTGGTACGGGTGGTGCTCGTCTGGGCCGCGTCGGCGCTGACCATGCTCGCCCTGGCGGGGATCCTGCCGGACTTCCGGCTCCGGTCCGGCGACGGCGAAGGCGACAGCATCACGCAGGCAGGCCTCACCGCCGCCTGGGGCGCCGGAGCCTTCGGCCTGCTGAGCGCGCTCGTCTGGCCCGTGCTCGTCCGCGCCCTGCTGCTCGTGCCCGCCCTCGTACTCGGGCTGCTCGTCTTCTTCCTCAATGGTTCGCTCCTGCTGCTGGCCCTCAGCCTGACCCCGGCCGGGCACGGCGGGGCGGCCCCCGAGACGGCGGTGGTCGTGGCCGCGGCGATGTCCGCGGTGGCCTCGGCGACGTCCACCGCGCTCGCGGTACGCGACGACGAGGCCTACCGGCGCCGGCTCTACCGGCTCGCCGACCGGCGGCGCCGACGCCGGCCCGGGGCGGGGGCCCGTGGCGCGAAGGAGGCCGCGCCAGGGCTGGTCTTCCTCCAGCTCGACGGGGTCGGGTACGAGGTGCTGCGCCAGGCCTGCGCCGACCTGCTGATGCCGACCGTCGCCAAATGGCTGGACGGCAGCCACCGCATCACCTCCTGGCGCACCGACTGGTCCAGCCAGACCGGCGCCAGCCAGCTGGGCATCCTGCACGGCTCCACCTTCGACGTGCCCGCCTTCCGCTGGTACGAGAAGGACACCGGCGAGGTGGTGGTGTGCAACCGCCCCACCAGCGCCGCCGAACTCCAGCGGCGCGCCGTCGCCCGCACCGGGGACGGGGGGCTGCTCACCCTCGACGGGGCCAGCCGGGGCAACCTCTTCAGCGGGGGCGCGGACCAGCTGGCGCTCGTCCTCTCGGTGTCCGCCCGCCGGGGCCGGGCGAACCGCTCCCGCGCGGGCTACTTCGCGTACTTCTCCGATCCGGCCAACGCCGTGCGCACCGCCCTGTCCTTCGTCGCCGAGGCCGGCCGGGAGGTTGTCCAGTCGCTCCGGGCGCGGCTGCGCGGGGACCGGCCGCGCGTGGCCCGCGGCGGGCTGTACCCGCTGATCCGTGCCTTCGCGACGGTCGTGGAACGGGACGTGGTCGTGGCGGCGGTGATCGGGGACATGCTCGCCGGCCGCGCCGCGGTCTACGCGGACCTGGTCGCCTACGACGAGGTCGCCCACCACTCCGGCCCGCGCGGCCGGGACACCGACCAGGTGCTGGAGCGCCTGGACCGGAGCATCGCCCTGATCGCCCGGGTCGCCGAACACGCGCCGCGCGACTACCGGATCGTGCTGCTCTCCGACCACGGCCAGAGCCCGGGGGAGACCTTCCTCGCCCGGTACGGGCTGACCCTGAAGGACCTGGTCAGGGCGGGCTGCGGGCTGCCGGTCTCCCGCCGGGCCGGCCGTACGCACAGCGGCGCCGAGGCGCGGGCGGCCGTACTGGCGGCCCTGCACCGGCCGGTGGAGGAGGGCGAGGAGGCCCACCCGCGGCCCGGTTCCGAACCGGTGGTGCTGGCCTCGGGCAACCTCGGGCTGGTCTCCTTCCCGGACGTCCCCGGCCGGGCCTCGCGGGAGCAGATCGAACGCGCGCACCCGGCCCTGCTGGCGACCCTGGCGGACCACCCCGGCGTCGGCTTCCTGCTGGTGGACGGGGTGGTGCTGGGCCCCGGCGGGGCGCGGGCCCGCCTCGACGTCCCGGGGGAGGCGGAGGAGCTGCTGGCTCCCTTCGGGCCCGGCGCGGCCGAGGCGGTCCGGCGGACCGATGCCTTCCCGCACGTGGCCGACATCATGGTGAACTCGGCGTACGACCCGGCGACGGGCGCCGTGCACGCCTTCGAGGAGCAGATCGGCTCGCACGGCGGTCTCGGGGGCGAGCAGGGGCACCCGTTCCTGATGTGGCCGGCGGAACTGTCGGAGCCGGGCGCCGGCCTGGTGGGCGCAGAGGCGGTGCACGGCGTACTGCGGCGCTGGCTGCGGGAGGCGGACGGCCCGCAGGTACCGGTCGGCCTCCGCCTCGGTCGGCCGGAGATCGCGCGCCGGCCCCGGGAGCCGCTGCGGGAGGATTCCCGGCCGGAGGCCGCACCGCACGGAATCCTTCCCTCGGCAGAGGCCCCCGCGCCGGACGAAACCCGTTGATTTGGTGCCGCCCGTGCGGTGGTCAACCATGGGTGGACCTGCCCACCATGTGAGACACCCCGAGGCGCACCACCGATGACCAGCACCGCGACCCTGCCCACCGAGACCGGAACGGGTGCCGAGAGCGGCAGGGGTGCCGAGCCCGGCGATGCGTCCCCGCAGCGGAAGCGTTTCGGCCTGCCGGTCGCCACCTGCCTGGTCATGGGCAACATCATCGGCGGCGGAATCTTCCTGCTCCCCGCCTCGGTGGCCCCCTTCGGCACGATCAGCCTCCTCGCCTTCGCCGTGCTGACCCTCGGCGCGGTCGCCCTGGCGCTCGTCTTCGGGCGCCTCGCCCGGCGGCATCCGCAGACCGGCGGCCCCTACGTCTACGCCCGCGCCGCCTTCGGCGACTTCGCCGGCTTCCTCGCCGCCTGGAGCTACTGGATCACCACCTGGGTCTCCAACGCGGCCCTCGCCGTGGCGGCCGTCGGCTACCTCGGCGTGCTCTTCCCGGCCGTCGGCGCCCACCAGTGGTCCATGTGCCTGGCCGCCCTCCTCGTGCAGTGGCTTCCGGCGCTCGCCAACCTGGCCGGCACCCGCTACGTCGGCGCCGTCCAACTGGTCGCCACCGTGCTGAAGTTCGTCCCGCTGCTGCTCGTGGCCGTCGGCGGGCTGTGCTTCTTCGACCCGGCCAACCTCGGCCCGTTCCGGGCCACCGACCAGAGCCCGGTCGGCGCCGTCTCCGCCTCCGCCGCGATCCTGCTCTTCAGCTACCTGGGCGTCGAATCCGCCGCCGTCAGCGCCGGCGAGGTCCGCGACCCGGCACGCAACGTCGGCCGGGCCACCATCCTGGGCACCGTCGGCGCCGCCACCGTGTACCTGCTCGGCACCCTCTCCGTCTTCGGCCTGGTCGCGCACGAGAAGCTGGTCTCCTCCGACGCCCCCTTCACCGACGCCGTCAACGCGATGTTCGGCGGCACCTGGGGCGGGACGGCGGTCGCCTGCGCCGCCGTGATCTCGATGGTCGGCGCCCTCAACGGCTGGACCCTGCTCAGCGCGCAGACCCCGTACGCGGCCGCCAAGGACGGGCTCTTCCCGAAGGCCTTCGAGACGAAGAAGCGCGGTGTTCCGGTGGCCGGCGTGGTCGTCACGGTCGTCCTGGCCTCGGCCCTGACCCTCTACAACTACACGGCCGGCCCGGAGGGCGTGTTCGAGGTCCTGGTCCTGGTCACCACCTTCACCGCGACCGTCCCCTACCTGCTCTCCACCGCCGCGCAGGTCCACTTCCTGCTCTCGGGCCGCTCCGGGCGGGTCGACCGCGGCCGCCTGGCCCGCGACGCGGCCCTCGCCTGCCTGGGCTTCGCCTTCTCGATGTGGCTGGTGGCCGGCGCCGGCTACGCCGCCGTCTACCAGGGCGTGCTCTTCCTCTTCGCGGGCGTCCTCGTGTACGCCGTGATGTCCGCCCGCAGGCGTCGCGCGGCCGTTTCACCCGCGGGGTAATTTGGAGGGAGAGGACAGCCAGGGGGGCTCTAAGGGGTCGCCATGTCCGCGATCAGCAACACCATCGACATCGACCGCAGCCCCGAGGACGTCTACGCCTACGTGACGGACCCCACGCACCTGCCGGAGTGGCAGGACAGCGCCGTGTCAGCCGTTCCCATGGGCGACCTCCCGGTCCACGTCGGGTCGCGGGTCCTCATCACCCGGCAGATCGGCAGGCGGAGGATCCCCTCGACGGTGGAGTTCACGGAACTCGACCCGCCGCGGAGCTGGCACCTTCACGGCGTCGACGGCCCGGTCCGGCCGAACGTGCGGGGCAGGATCGAACCCCTCGGCGACGGGACCCGCTCACGCGTCACGCTTTCCGTCGACTTCGAGGGCCACGGCCTGGGCAGGGGCCTGGTCCCCCTCGTCGTGAAGCCCATGCTCCGCAAGGAGATGCCCCGCAGCGAGGAGAAGCTCAAGCACCTGCTGGAGCACTCGCTCTGATCCCGGAGGCACGAGCCCCGGTACCGGTGATCACGGACGGGTGGTACGACACCCTGCGGATCCGGCGCGAGCACGCCAACCGGTTCCGCAGGGTGCCTCCCTGCCGTTCGGGCCCGGGGGAGCGGTCTTGCGACCGTCCCGGGCCGATCCCGACTCGATCAGTCGAGGTAGTCGCGCAGAACCTGCGAACGCGACGGGTGGCGCAGCTTCGACATGGTCTTGGACTCGATCTGGCGGATGCGCTCACGGGTGACCCCGTACACGCGGCCGATCTCGTCCAGCGTCTTCGGCTGGCCGTCGTTGAGGCCGTAGCGCATGGAGACCACGCCCGCCTCGCGCTCGGAGAGCGTGCCCAGGATCGACTGGAGCTGCTCCTGGAGGAAGGTGAAGGAGACCGCGTCCGCGGGCACGACCGCCTCGGAGTCCTCGATGAGGTCACCGAACTCGCTGTCGCCCTCCTCACCCAGGGGGGTGTGCAGGGAGATCGGCTCACGGCCGTACTTCTGGACCTCGATGACCTTCTCGGGGGTCATGTCGAGCTCCTTGCCCAGCTCCTCCGGAGTGGGCTCCCGGCCGAGGTCCTGGAGCATCTGGCGCTGCACGCGGGCGAGCTTGTTGATGATCTCGACCATGTGGACGGGGATGCGGATGGTGCGCGACTGGTCGGCCATGGCACGCGTGATCGCCTGCCGGATCCACCAGGTCGCGTACGTGGAGAACTTGAAGCCCTTGGTGTAGTCGAACTTCTCCACGGCGCGGATCAGGCCGACGTTGCCCTCCTGGATCAGGTCCAGGAAGAGCATGCCGCGGCCCGTGTAGCGCTTGGCCAGCGAGACCACGAGGCGGAGGTTGGCCTCCAGCAGGTGGTTCTTGGCGCGGCGGCCGTCCTCGACGAGGATCTCCAGCTCCCGCTTGAAGGCGGGCTTGTGGTCCTCCTCCTCTTCGAGCTTGTACTCCGAGAACAGGCCCGCCTCGATGCGCTTGGCGAGCTCGACCTCCTGCTCGGCGTTGAGGAGCGGCACCTTGCCGATGAGCTTGAGGTAGTCCTTGACGGGGTCGGCGGTGGCGCCGGCCACCATGACCGTCTGGGCCGGGGCGTCGTCCTCGTCGTCGTCGGACAGGACGAAGCCCTGCGTGCCGCCGGCCTTGGGGGTCTCCTCCTCGGCCTCGTCGACGAGGTCCTCGGCAGCCCAGTCCTCACCCTCGGCCACGGGGGCCTCGGCCTCGTCGGTGTCCTTGGCGCCGGTCTTCTTCGCCGCCGTCTTCTTGGTGGCGGTCTTCTTCGCGGTGGCGGTCTTCTTGACCGTCCGCTTCTTCGGCTCGGCGGTGGCCTCGGCCGTCGCCTCGTCCTCGACGGAGCCGGCCGACGCTGCGGATATCGCCGCGGCGGTGGTCGTGGTCGTGGTGGTCACGGCCGGGGCGGCCGTCTTGCGCGCACCGATGGGGCGCGGCGCGGCGGCGGCCTTCTTGGCCACGGTGCGGGCGGGGGCGGCAGCCGCCTTGCGGGGCTTCTTGGCGGCAGCCTTGGTGGCGGGAGCGGCGCTGACGTGGAGGGCGACACCCTCCTCGTCCAGGACCTGGTTCAGGCTGCGCAGGACCCGCTTCCACTGGTCCACCGGGATGCGGCCGGCCTCGAAGGCCTGGCGCACGTCGTCACCGTTGATGTGACCCTGCTCGCGGCCGCGCTCGACGAGCGCGACCAGGGCCTCGGATTCGGCGATCTCCGGAGGGAACGTACGGGACGGGCTGAGCGACACAAGGAGCCTCTCGTTGCGAACAGATAAGGGTGGGCGGGACATCATCGCGCGAACTCGGGAAACAGACCCGGGTGGGGTCTGTATTCCGGGCCGCGCGAGGACACCTGTCGGTTCATCGCATGCCCGAGTCGATTCGTTACGCGCTGAATTGAGTGACCTGCGCCACGCTGTGGCCGGGCAACCGATCCGGCGCCGATCCGTCCGCCTCCGCCGTCAGCCCGTTTTGCGGGCTTCGATGAGGAAGCGGGCGGTGTGCGCGACGAACGGGCCCTCGTGTTCGATCCGTTCGTGCAGCGCGCGCAACCGGTCCCGGTACTGCCCGACCGTGAAGCCGGGCACCATCCAGATCACCTTCCGGAGAAAGTAGATCACGGCTCCGATGTCGTGGAACTCCGTGCGCAGCCGTTCCGAACGCAGATCGACGACTTCGAGGCCGGCCTTCGTGGCGTCGGCGACCGCGTCGTCGGGATGCCGGGCGCGCCGTACGTCCTCCGGCTGGGGTCCGAGGAAGTACTCGACGAGCTCGAAGACGCTCGCCGGCCCGACCTGCTGCGACAGGTAGGTGCCGCCGGGCCGCAGCACCCGCGCGACCTCGTCCCACCAGATGGTCACCGGGTGCCGGCTGGCGACCAGCTCGAAGGCCTCGTCCCCGAAGGGCAGCGGCGGCTCGTCGGAGTCCGCGACCACCACCGCCCCGAGCGGGTGCAGCAGCCGCGTCGCCCGGTCGATGTTGGGCGGCCAGGACTCGGTGGCCGCCATCAGCGGGGGCAGGGGGCCGGCCCCGGCGAGGACCTCGCCACCGCCGGTCTGGATGTCGAGGGCGGAACGGACCGTCGCCAGACGTTCGCGCAGCAGGCCCTGGTAGCCCCAGGAGGGACGCTGCTCGGTGGCCCGGCCGTCCAGCCAGGAGAAGTCCCAGCCGTCCACGGATACGGATTCGGCCTCTGCGACGAGATGGTCGAAAGTACGCGTCATGTCTCGATCGTCCCAGGTCGCGCGCCGGTCATCCACCCGATGAGTCGACTACACTCGGCGGCGGGCCGTGACTGGCGTTCGGGTGGATCACCACCGGGGAGCGGCCCGGCGTACGGCGCACCTCCCGTACGCCGTCTGCCGCGCGCCTGGGCGAACCGCGATCCGCAGCGACGTTCAGGAGACCCCGTGACGACTGCCCAGACTGCCTCTGCCCGGCTGATGGACGGCACCGCCCTCGCCCGCCGCATCTCGGAGCAGACCGCCGCCCTCGCGGCGAAGATCACCGAGCGCACCGGTACCGCCCCCTGTCTCGCGACCGTGCTGGTCGGCGAGGACCCCGCGTCCGTCACGTACGTACGCATGAAGCAGAACCGTTGCGCCAAGGCCGGGATCACCTCCCGCCACGTGGAGCTGCCGGCCGCGACCACGACCGAGGAACTGGTGGCGACCCTCACCGCGCTCTCCGAGGACCCCGAGATCAGCGGCATCTTGCTCCAGCACCCGGTCCCGCACCACATCGACGAGCGCGCCGCCTTCGAGGCCATCGCCCCGGGCAAGGACGTCGACGGCGTCACCATGCACTCCTTCGCCGCCATGGGCTTCGGGCTGCCGGGCTTCGTCTCCTGCACCCCGGGCGGCATCATGCGCCTGCTCGCCGAGTACGACGTGGACCTGACCGGCAAGCACGCCGTCGTCGTCGGCCGCAGCGCGATCCTGGGCAAGCCGGCCGGCATGCTGCTGCTGGAGCAGAACGCCACCGTCACCTACTGCCACTCGCGCACCGTGGACCTGCCGTCGATCGTGCGCCAGGCCGACGTGCTGGTCGCCGCCGTCGGCAAGGCCGAATTCATCCGGGGCGAGGACATCAAGCCGGGCGCCGTGGTCCTGGACGCCGGCTACAACGAGGGCAACGTCGGCGACGTCCACTTCGAGTCGGCCGCGGCCCGCGCCTCGCTGATCACGCCCGTACCGGGCGGTGTCGGCCCGATGACCATCGCGGTCCTGCTGGAGCAGACCGTCCAGGCCGCCGCCGCGCAGGCCGGGCTGGACCTCGCTGACCTCTGACCGGCGCCGCGCGCGTCCCGGCGGGACGGGACGAACGCCCCGGAACGCCCGGAACGCCCCCGAACGCCCCGGACCCTGCGGTCCGGGGCGTTCGGCGTGGGCCGTCAGGCCCGGGCGGCCCCGGACCGGCGGGCCGTCGCGACGATCGGCGAGTCCCGGAACTCCCGGGCCAGCGCGCCCAGCGACCGGCAGTCCATGCGGTACGGGTCCGGATGCCCCGGTCCGGCCGCCGCCCTGCGCGCGCACGCCGAGGCCAGCACCGCCGCGTCCGCCACCACCGCGGCCCGTGCCTCGCTCAGGCCCTGGCCGCGTGCGGCCTCGTACGCGGCGCCGCGCACCTCGGGGTCGAACCAGCCGGCCAGCGCCAGGATCCCGTCGTCGATGACCGACTCGCGGTGGATCAGCCGGACTCCCACCGGCGACCACCAGGCCAGCGGCACGGTCCGTACGCTCGACGCCGCGAACCCCCGCAGCGCCTTCCACAGCGGGTGCAGCCGCCGGTACTGGCTGTAGTCACGCCAGGCCGCCGACCCGCCCACCAGCGGAACGATGAACCCCGACGCCACCAGCAGGGCCGCCGCCGCGGCCAGGGGCGGCGCCACGTCCGTGGACAGGCCGTCCCAGGCGCGACCGTTCCATCGGGCCCCCAGCGCGATCCACTTCACGACGATGTAGCCCAGGTCGAGCAGCCCGCCCGCGGTGATCAGGGCCAGTCCGGTCCGCAGCGCCCGCAGCGAGGGGTCGGCGCGCAGCAGCCACTTGCCGGCCAGCACGGTCAGCGCCGAGGTGCCCACGGTGTGCGCCAGCAGGTAGCAGACGATCATCTCCCGGATCCAGGGTGTGTTGGCGTAGTACGTGTCCAGGTCCCGCAGCCGTTCCACCGGTGCGTCGCCGATCACGAACAGGGTGACGATCGCCAGCGAGACGGCGCCGAAGCCGGTCAGCGTCAGCCGGGTGGCCCGCCGTACCGCGGCGGGCGGCCCGCCGGCCCATTGCACCACCAGGAGGACGCACGTGGCGGAGAACGCGGTGATCGCGCAGAACACCAGCGGCGCCGCGAAGTTCACCACGCCCGTGAGCCGGTTGACCGCGGCGATCGACGGCGGGGCCGCCAGGAACACGGTGAGGCCGGCGACCGAGAGCAGCGCGCACGCGGCCCGCACCTGCGGCTGGTCCCAGCACTTGCGCAGCGTCGGCGCCTTGACGAGCAGGGTCAGGACCATCAGCGATCCCGGCCCGTAGAGGATCAGGCCGTTCGACATCCGTCATCGCACCCGGCCGACGGGGTCGGCCGGGCCCGTCCGGCCGGCGGCCGGGTCCGCCGCGTCCAGCCCGGCCACCGTCCGCTCGGCCGCCGTGAGCGGCGGCGCCTTCAGCGCACCCCGGTCGGACGCGCGCAGTACGTGCCAGACCACCGAGGGGCGCAGCCAGTACGTGGGCGGGTTGCTCATGGTGATGACCTGGAGGAAGGCGGCCGTGAGCGTCTCCCGGGTGGTGGCCCCCGTCATCAGTCGGCTGACGTACGCGTTGAGCAGTCCGGCCCCGGTCCGCGGCC
Source organism: Streptomyces sp. NPDC088762 (assembly GCF_044750905.1). Classification (NCBI taxonomy): domain Bacteria; kingdom Bacillati; phylum Actinomycetota; class Actinomycetes; order Kitasatosporales; family Streptomycetaceae; genus Streptomyces; species Streptomyces sp. NPDC088762. The sequence goes on along the minus strand of NZ_JBIVKT010000004.1, from coordinate 144,233 downwards.
GCATTCCGGTGGCGCCGGGGTAGAGGATGTCCTGCGAGGTGGCGAGCTCCCAGGCGGTGGCCACCTGCGGGGCCAGCGCGCGCTGCGCCTCGCGGCCGAAGCCGGGGTGGGCGAGGCCCTTGGCGCGGAGCAGGGCGCGGACGGCCAGCAGCCCCTGCGCGGCGACGGTCATGCCCTGCCCGTAGAGCGGGTTGAAGGTGGCGACCGAATCGCCGACGGCGAAGAAGCCGTCGGGCAGCTCGGCCTTCTCGAAGTAGACCCGGCGGTTGGCGGTGCCCTGGGTGACGGCGACGTCCGTGAGGGGTTTGCGGCCCTCCAGGAGCTCGCCGACGATCGGGTCCCGCACGCTCTTGGCGAACGGGACGAACGCGTCGGGGTCGCCGGTCGGCTGGCCGCCCCGGGTGCCGGACAGGGTGGCCTGCCACTGGCCGTTCTCGATGGGCACGATGGTGGCCGTCCGCCCGGGTACGGGCACGCGCGGGTCGGACTGCACGTTGACGATGGGGAAGCCCATCTCGTGGGCTCCGGCGGGCGCCTCGAAGATCCGGGTCGCGTAGACCAGGCCGGAGTCGACCTCGGCCTGCCGGATGCCGCTCACGCCGAGCTCCGCCAGCCAGGTCTGGGCGCGGGAGCCGCGCCCGCTCGCGTCGATCACCAGGTCGGCGGAGACCAGCCTGCCCTCCTCCTCGGGGGTGTCCACGCGGACGCCGGTGACGCGCGCCGCCGTGCCCTCCAGGCCGCGGACCCGGCTCTGCTGGAGGGTGGTGACCCCCTCCAGGCCGGTCACCCGGGCGCGGACCACCGAGTCGAGGAGGTCGCGGCTGCAGGAGATGTTGAACTGCTTCTCCCCGAAGCGCGGGATCCAGCCCTGGGCGGTCTTGGTGACCAGGTCGGCGGGCAGGCTGCGGCGGATCGCTCCCGCCGCCGTCCACGCGTCGGTGATGCCCGGCAGGATCTCCTCGATGGCGCGGGCCCCGCCGGACCACATGACGTGCACGTGCCGGGCCTGGGGCAGGCCGCGGCGCGGCGCCGGGCTGTCCGGCAGGGTGTCCGCGTCGATGACGGTGACCGCCGCGTGCTCGGCCAGGACGGCGGCGGCGAGGAGACCGGACATGCTGCCGCCGATGACGACGGCGTGGCGGCGCGGAGGGGAGGACTGGGGCATCGTGTCGTGCTCTCTGTCAGGGCCGTGCGGAGGCATCGGCGCGAAGGGTGCGGCGGTCGGCCGGGCGGCGGTCACCGGGGTGACGCGGGACGCCCCCAGCCGAGCGAGGTGTTGATGCGCTCGATCGCCTCGGGGAACTGCTCTGCCCTGGGTGGAGGCAGGTACGGCTTGAGGAGTTTGCCCAGGTGCAGGCCGAAGATCTCGGCCCTGGTCTCCGCTGGGTCTTCGTGGTCGGCGCGGGCGGCGGCCTGGCGGATCACGGCCCTCAGCCCGGTGTCGGAGTGCAGCAGGCGGGCGAGATCGCTGTTGCCTTCGGCCAGGCGCGCGGCCACCACCATGCCCGGCCCGAGGCTGTGGCAGGTGCCCTCGGCCACGTGCCACAGCTCATGGCAGGCGATGACCAGCTGATGCTCGGGGCGGGTGTGCTTCTCGATGACGAGCAGATCGCGGTCGTCCATCTCCAGCCACAGCCCGCTGGCCGTGCCGGCCGGGAAGGAGGCGAAATGAAAGTCGATCGTCCGGTCGCCGCCGCGCCGGCGGCCGTACGCCGCGCACACACCGCCGATGATCGAGGCGACCTCGGAGGGCGGCGTCAGGCCGACGTCCGCGAGCAGGTCGTCGGCGAGCCTGCGCATCACCCGGGTGGTCCTCATGGCGTTTCTCCCTCACGGCCGAGCTGCCCTTCGCGTGCCAGCAGGTCGTCCAGGTGGTCGGCGAGCGACTTCCAGCCGCGCGGGGAGAGCCTGCCGGCGCGCGTGACGATGCTGCGGACGTCGTGCGCCCGCAGTACGGCCAGCATCGGGTTCTCCTCCTCCCGCTCCGCGGACGCCAGCTCGCGCTCGATTCCGGTGAGGGCGGTGGCGAGCGCCTCGGTGTCGTCGGCCAGCAGGAAGCCGCCCTCGACCCCGTAGAAGCGCTGGATCCCGGCGGCCGCCGCGAGATTGGGCAGGCCTTCGCCCCGGGCGAGCCGGGTCAGCGACTGCCCGGACGCGTCGAAGGACTTGGCGATGGCCGCCAGCGAGTGGGGCTGCCCGTCCTCCCTCAAGCGGGTGCGGCGCAGGTGCTCGAACCGCTGGTGCACCTGCTCCTTCAGGGGCAGCCGGGGCGGCCTGCCGTCGAGAGTGAGCCGGATGGCCTTCGGGGTCATGCCGGTGCGGTACGAGAGGTCCTCCAGGCCGTCCGGCCCGTCCGCGGCGGCACCGGTCGCGGCCGACAGAGCGAGGGCCCGCTCCACCGCGCTCTTGGAGTCGGCCAGCAGGAAACCGGCGTACACCCCGAAGAAGCGTTGCACGCCCGCCGCGTGGCCCAGCCGGGGCAGTCCGGTGCCCGCGTTGAGGGGTCCGAGGGAGGCGCCGGGCGCGCCGAAGTCGTCGGCGATGGCGGCGAGCGGCCACTCCCGCCCGTGCTTGTCGCGACGGGTCTGCCGCAGCAGCAGGAACCGCCGGTGTACGCGCCGCTCCAGCGGAACCTCGGCGGCCGTCCCCTCGACCACCCGCCGCACGCGCCCCGGTTCGACCCCGGACAGGTGGCTCAGCCGCTCCACGGCCAGCACCTCGCCCGCGTCCCGGCCGCACCGCTCCGCCAGTTCCCCGACGCGACGCCAGAGCGCGGCGAGGTCGGTTCGGGCGTCGGCTCGCACCGGCAGGTTCTCCGTAAGTCGACAGGGAGTTCGAGTGAAGAGGGCTGCGTGAAGCCTAGCCCTCCACCCCGCACCGAACCAGGGGAACCCCCACCTTTCCTGCCGTACAGCTCAAAAAAGGTGGGCATGCCCGCGGCCGTGCCGAAGACCGTGGCGGCGGCCGGGACGGCCGGCATGACCCCGGAGGTAATCGACCGCCTCGAGCCCGGTCGGCACAGTGGGGTCATCGGGTTCCGAGGCCGCGCACTCGGCCTCGGAACCCGTACCCCGTCCGTGTGTTCGACCTCGATGGAGGCTGGTTCCCCATGTCCGCAACCCTTCTCGGCACCCTCGCCCGTACCACCGAGCCGCAGACCGTGCTGAGGCGGTTCCTCGCCCTCGACGCCGTCGTGACCGGTTCCAACGGCCTCGCCTACGTGGCCTTCTCCGCGCCGCTCGGGCGGCTGCTGGGGGTCGGGCAGGGGGTGCTGCTGGAGCTCGGCCTCCTGCTCGCCGTGTACGGGTCCGCAGTCGGGCTGCTCGCCTCGCGGCGCCGGCCGTCCGCGTTCGCGGTGAAGGCGGTGGTCGAGACCAACTACGTCTGGGCCGCGCTGAGCCTGGTCTCGCTCTTCGTGTGGTTCTCGCCGACCGTCGCCGGGACGGTGTGGATCCCGGCGCAGGCCCTCACCGTCGCCGGTTTCGCCGTGGCCCAGCAGCTCGCGCTGCGCTCAACCGCTCAGTGAGCGCAGGTACTTCACCGTCGCCGGGTCGGCCGGGAGCATCGTTTCGATGGCCAGCTCTGCGACGGTCACGTCCATCGGCGTGTTGAAGGTGGAGATGGACGACACGAAGGACAGCACGTGCCCGTCGTGTTCGATCACCAGCGGCAGCGCGAAGTACGGCACGGGATCGTCGGGTTCGGCGTCCCCCGGACGGTCCGGAACCGGATACGCGGACACCTCCTCGTACAGCGCGCGCAGCGGCTCGGACCGGGCCAGCGCGATCTGCCGTTCCATCTGGGCCAGCAGGTGCCCCCGCCACTCCTTGAAGTTGCGGATCCTGGGGGCCAGCCCCTCCGGATGCAGGGTGATCCGCATCGCGTTCAGCGGCGGGGCCAGCAGGTGCTCGGGCAGGCCGTCCAGCAGCATGAGGATGCCCCGGTTGGCGGCGATGACGTGGTAGGTGGCGTCCACCACCAGTGCCGGGTAGGGCTCGTAGCCCGACAGCAGCCGCTCCAGGCCCTGCCGCAGCGTTCCCATCGACGGGTCGTCGAGTGGGGTGTGCGCGTACCGCGGGGCGTAACCGGCCGCCAGGAGAAGTGAGTTCCGTTCGCGCATCGGCACATCGAGGTGTTCGGCCAGTTTCAGCACCATCTCCTCGCTCGGCCGGGACCGGCCCGTCTCGATGAAGCTGATGTGCCGGGAGGAGGAATCGGCGCGGCCCGCCAGCTCCAGCTGGCTGATGCCGCGCCGCTCGCGCCAGGTGCGCAGCAGGGCGCCCACGGCCGGGGTGGCAGTCGTCATGGGCGCGACGCTAGCCGAAAGGGGTCATCCCAGGTCGAACACGTTCCGCAGACCGAGACGGTAGCGCCACAGGTCGTGCCGCTTCGCGGACTCGACCTCCGGCGCCCGGTAGAGCGGCCGGATCGTGCACCGGGCCGCCGGTGAACCGTCCCGGTCCAGGAGCGAGTTGACCGCCGCCCGCGCGGAGGCGTTGGCGCCCTCCATCGTCGCCAGGTCGATGTCGACCGCCACGTAGTCCCCGCTGAGGAAGAAGTTGGGGATGCGGGTGCCCGCGCTCGGCCGGTTGTGGAAGGTGCCGGTCGGGTGGATCAGCAGCTCGTCCTCGTTGGTGGGGTGGGGGGTGCCCAGCCCGTCCACGCCGGGGTCCAGGAACCAGGAGTGCAGGGACGAGTCGCTCAGCAGCGTCTTCCCCGTGTCGTTGAGGGAGGCCTTCAGCTGCGCCCACACCTCGCGCGCCACCTCCTCGCGGGTGCACTGCTTGGCCGTCTTCCCGTACAGGATCCCGGGCTTGTCCCACTCCGAGATGTCCACCGACAGGCAGTCGACGGCCGAGCCGTCCCCGTAGTCGGCGGGAAAGTTCCGCGACGGCCAGTGCTCGGCCTGCTGGATCGCCGTCAGCGACCAGGGTGAATCGATGCAGTTGAGGTGGCCGTGCACCAGCGGGGCCCGTTCGGTGAGGTAGAACTGGATCCCGGTCATCCAGTCGGTCTCCAGCGCGTCACAGCGCACCAGCATCGGATCGGCGGCCCGCAGCCCCGCGCTCCAGGTGCGGCGGGCGTGCTCGACCGGCAGGGCCGAGACGTAGTGGTCGGCGGTGATCGTCTGCCGGGCGCCGGCCGGATCGAGGACGACGACCCCGCTCACCCGGCCGTTCCCGTACTGGACCTCCCGTACCGTCCAGCCGATCCTGAACTCCACCCCCAGCGAGCGCAGGTGCGCCTCCCACGGGTCGATCCACGCCTCGTTGGTCGGCAGGTTGAGGATCCGGTCCGGCGGGCCGTCCGCACCCCGGCCCAGCAGGTTGAAGACGAACGCCTCGCCGAGCGTGCCGACCGTACGGGTGGAGGCCTCCTCGGCCTTGGTCGCCACGATGTTGCGGGTGATGCCGACGGCGAGGATGCGCTGGTACTCGCTCGACATCTGCGCGGCGCGGGTGAACTCCCACCACGGGGTCCGCTCCCACACCTCGTTGCGCCGCTCGTCGCAGCTGGTCAGGAAGACGAGCGCCCGGTCGACGAAGTACGCCGTCTCGTGGAGCGGGAGCCGGACCAGCGACTGGAGGATCCCGGTGAGGGCGCGGCGGAGCTCTTCCGGCGTCAGCTCGGCGGGGGAGTGCTCGGGCCACGGGATGGGCCCGCGCAGGTCCTCGCGGCCGCCCGCCCGGGCGAACATCATCTCGCGCGGGGCGACGAGGTTGTCCCACACGCCGTTCGCGTTGCCGGGGAACGGGATGCGCCGCATCGTGTCGGGCAGGTTGTGGTAGATCCCGGGGATGAAGCGGAACCCGTGCTCGGCGGGCAGCGGGCGGCGGCCGCCGCGCGCGCTGCCGGGCACGTCCATGCTGCGGGCCTTGCCGCCGAGCGCCCGGCGCTCGTACACGGTCACGGCGTAGCCCCGCTCGGCGAGTTCGTGCGCCGCGGTCAGGCCGGCCACCCCGCCGCCGAGGACCGCGACACGCCGGCCGTTCCCGGGGGCCGCGCCGCCCGGAGTGCCCGCGGCGGCCGCGGGGGCGGCCGCGGCCCCGGCGGCGGTCAGCGCTCCCGCGGTGGCCGCCGCGCCGGCGCCCGCGATGAACGTACGCCGGGAACTGCCGGTGCCCGGCGCTCCGGTGCGTGTCATTCCGTACCCCCAGATGAGTGGTGAGCGGTGTGGTTACCGTTGGTAACAGCCACGTCCGGCGCAGGAGCATAAGGGGGGCGCGGTGGGCACGGAAGGCCGGACAAGTACCCCGGCGCACTATGGCGCGAAAGGTTCGCTCCGGCGCACTGTGGGAAACTTGACACCACGTCACGGGGAAAAGGAGCCGGTACATGCCGAGTGAGCCGCTGTCGCAGAAGGAGATCGAGGACCGGTTGCGGGAACTGCCCGGCTGGGCCTTCGAGGACGACCGGATCTTCCGTACCTACCGGCTGGCCACGCACGTCGCGGCGAGCGCCCTGGTCGCCCACATCGCCGCCGTCCAGGACGAGTTGAACCACCACTCCGACCTGACCCTCGGCTACGACACCGTCCGGCTGTCGGTCAACAGCCACGACGCCGGAGGCGTGGTGACCGAGCGGGACTTCACCCTCGCCGAACGCGTCGAATCCCTCGCCCCCGCCCACGGCGCGAGCTGATGCCCCCGCACATACGATCCGCCGGACCCCTGATCGACTACGACGCGGAGGCCGAGGCCTACGACGCCACCCGCGGCGGCACCCCGCGCGCCGAGGCCGCCGCCGCGGCGGTCCTCGGCCTGCTCCCGCCCCGCGCGAGCACCCTCCTCGACCTCGGCTGCGGCACGGGCATCGTCACCACCCGGCTGGCCCGTCCCGGGCTGCACGTCATCGGCGCGGACGCCTCCCACGGCATGGCCGCCATGGCCCTGCGGCGCGGGGTCCCTGTGGCCCTCGCCGACGCGACCCGGCTGCCCGTGCGGTCGGGCTCGCTCGACGCCGTGAGCGCGGTGTGGCTGCTGCACCTGCTGCGCGAACCGGGTCTGGTGCCGGCGGTGATCGCCGAGGCCGCCCGGGTGCTGCGGCCCGGCGGGGTCTTCGTCACCACCGTGGACAAGGACTCCGCCCACGACGTCGGCAGCGACATCGACGCCGTCTTCGCCGCGCACCTGACCCCCACCCCCTCGGACGCCTCCGGGGAGGTCGAGGCCCACGCGGCCCGGGCCGGCCTGCGCCCGATCGGCGAGGCCCGCTTCACGGGGCACGGCCAGGGCCGCAGCCCGCGCGGCGCCGCCCGGGCCCTGCTGGCGGGGCGGTACGCCTCGCGGGTCGTCCCGCGCGGCATCACCGCGGCGGAACTGGCGGCCCGGCTGGAGCTGCTGCCCGACCAGGACGTCCCGCGCCCGGAACCGACGTACCGGCTGCGCGGCTTCGTACGGATCCGGGGTGGTGCCTGATCCCGGCGGTGCGGTCCTACTCGTTCCCCGCCCACCCGCCCGGGCTCAGGCCGGTTCCAGGCGCCACCACTGGGACGGGGAGTCGGTGTCCTCGCCCTGCCGCGCCCGGCCCTGCCCGTCGGTCTCCAGCAGCAGGCCGCTGATGCACGCGACCAGCGAGACCACCCCCGGATCGTCCAGGTGCTCCTCGACCAGCCACTCCTGCGCGCCGAAGGCGTTGGCCCGCCACACCTGCACCCGGGCACCACGGTCCAGCGAGGCGTTCGCGACGTCCAGGCGCCGGCCGTTGTCCTCGCTCACCACATGGAAGATCCCGCCGCCGCTGTGGACCGGCGTGATGCGCCAGCGCCGGGCGGCCGCCGGCGCGGGCGGCCCGTCGGGCCCCACCCGTACCCGGGAGGCGCCCTCGAGCTGGAGCACCAGCCCGCTCTCCGCGTTGCGGATCCGGTAGAGCCCTTCGGAAAGGTTCACGCGCGCCTCAGCCATCGAAGCGGGCCGGGTCCGGCCCGATACGGCGGGCCGCCGGGCCCGTGCCCAGGGCGTCCAGGGCCGCCATGTCGGCGGCGTCCAGCTCGAAGTCGAACACGTCCAGGTTCTCCCGGATGCGCGCCGGCGTCACGGACTTCGGGATCGCGACGTTCCCCAGCCGGAGGTGCCAGCGCAGCACCACCTGCGCGGCGCTGCGGCCGTGCCGGGCGGCGATCGCGGTCACTTCGGGGAGCGTCAGCAGCCCCTTGCCCTGGCCCAGCGGGGACCAGGCCTCGGTGACGATCCCGCGCTCGGCGTGTACGGCGCGCAGCTCGGCCTGCGGGAACAGCGGGTGCAGCTCGATCTGGTTGACGGCCGGGACCAGCGGGCTCTCGGCGGCGAGCCGCTCCAGGTCCACCGGACGGAAGTTCGACACGCCGACGGCCCCGGCGCGGCCGCTCGCGGCGATCTCCTCGAAGGTCTGCCAGATGGAGACGAAGTCGTCGCGCATCGGGCGCGGCCAGTGGATCAGGTACAGGTCGACGTGGTCGAGGCCCAGCTTGGCGAGCGAGTTGTCGAAGGCACGCAGCACCTGGTCCCGGCCCCACTTCCGTGAAGGCCCGTTCCACAGCTTGGTGGTGACGAACAGTTCCTCGCGCGCGATCCCCGAGGCGGCGATGCCCTTGCCCGTGCCGCGCTCGTTGCCGTAGGCGGCCGCGGTGTCGATGCTGCGGTAGCCCGCCTCCAGCGCGGTCGCCACGGCCCGCTCGGCCCCCGCGTCCGGAACCTGCCAGACGCCGAAGCCGAGCCGGGGCATGCGGGTGCCGTTGTTGAGCGTGACGGTGGGGACCTGGTTCACGTCTGGTCGTTCCCTCGGATCGTGGTGCGGCGTCGGACGGCGTCGTACGGGGGGCCACAACCGGCCTCCCGCACGAGGTATTCCCGCCCTCGTGCCGTGATCCGTACGCCATCCGAGGCGCCTTCAGGCGGTCCCGAGATACGCCTCCCGCACCAGCGGGTCCGCCCGTACCTGCGCGGCCGTGCCCTCGGCGAGCACCGTTCCGAGGTCGAGGACGACCACCCGCGTGCAGAGGTCCATCACGAAGGCCACGTTGTGCTCCACCAGCAGCACCGCGCAGCCCTCCTCCTCGGCCAGCCGCCGGACCACCGTGGCGAGCTGCGCGCGCTCCGGCGCCGACATGCCGGACGCCGGCTCGTCCAGCAGCAGCACCCGCGGCGGATCGGCCACCGCGCGGGCCAGCTCCACCATGCGGCCCTGGCCGACGGGCAGCCCTCCCGCGTACGCCGTCCCCAGCGCGCCGATCCCGCAGTCGGCCAGCACCCGCTCGCCGCGCTCCCGGCGCGCCCGCTCCCGGGACCGCCGCGCCGGGAAGGCGAGCAGGTCGGCGGCGAGCCCGCCCCCGCCGCCCCGCCACTCCTGCGCCACCAGCACGTTGTCGGCGACGCTCAGCTGGCCGAACAACTGCTGTCGCTGGAAGGTCCGGCGCATCCCGTGCCGGGCCCGCCAGACGGGGGAGCGGCGGGTGATGTCCGCCCCGTCGAGCATCAGCCGGCCCCGGTCGGGGCGGCGGATCCCGGACAGGACGTCGAACAGCGTGGTCTTCCCGGCGCCGTTCGGCCCGATCAGACCGCACACCTCGCCCGCCCGGATCCCCAGGTCCACCCCGGTGAGCGCCCGGACCCCGCCGAACCGGACGCTGATGCCGCTCGCCCGGAGCACGTATCCCTCGCCGTCGCTCATGTCGCCATGCCCAGGTAGGCCTCGGTGAGCCGGTCCGCCTCCACCTCGGCCCGCGGGCCGCACCAGGAGACCCGGCCCTGGGAGAGGTACGCGACGGTGTCGGCGATCCCGAGGATCTCCGCCGCCTTCTCCTCCACCAGCAGCAGCGCGGTGCCGGCGTCGCGGAGTTCGGTGAGCAGCGCGTACACCTCCTCCACGACGCGCGGGGCGAGCCCGAGCGAGGGCTCGTCGGCGATCAGCACCTCGGGCGGCCGCTGCAGCAGAGGGGCCAGCGCCAGCATCTGCTGCTCCCCGCCGGACAGCGCCCCGGCGGCCACGCGGCGCCGCTCGCCCAGCCGGGGGAAGCGGTCGTAGACGGCGGCCCGGGCGTCGGGCTCCCGGAGGTACAGCGCCAGGTTCTCCTCGATGGTGAGCGCCGGGAAGATCCCCCGCCCTTCGGGGGCGAGCAGCACCCCGGCCCGCGACCGGCGCACGGGCCCGTCCCGGGTGGCGTCGCGGCCGCGTATCCGTACCTCGCCGCCCGTGGCGGGCAGCAGCCCGGCCGCCACCCGGCACGCGGTGCTCTTCCCGGCCCCGTTCGGCCCGAGCACGGCCAGGATCTCCCCCTTCCGGACGGCGAGGTTCACCCCGTGCAGGACGAGTCCCCCGTCGTACCCGGCCGTGATGCCGCGCAGCTCCAGGGCAGTCTCGGCGGGGCCGGCCCCTGCCGGGTCGGGACGTGCGGCGGGGCCGGTCCCTGCGGGGCTTTCCCCCACCCCGCCCCTTCCCGAAACCGGGGGCTCCGCCCCCGGCCCCCCGTCCCGGGGCTCCGCCCCGGACCCCGCGGGGGCTCCGCCCCCGGACCCCCGCGCCTCAAACGCCGGCGAGGCTGAGAGATGCCGCGCAGCGGCATCTTCAGCCCGCCCGGCGTTTGAGGGCACGGGCGCGCAGCGCACGTACGGGGTCCGGGGCGGAGCCCCGGTTTCGGGAAGGGGCGGGGTGGGGGAGAGCCCCGCAGGGCCGGCCCCGGCCCCGGGCCCGGTCAGGGCCCCGGGCCCGGTCAGGGCCCCGGCGCGCCGCCGAGCCCACCGCACCGGCACAGCCGCGCAGTATCCGTCGGGATCATTGGCGAGAGCCAACCCCGCCAGCCCGAACAGAATCACCGGCAGGTGCGCGGACGCCGTCACGTAATCCGACAGCAGCCGCGGCGCGACGGCGAACACCAGCCCCGCCACCACCGCGTACGCGGGCCGCCGCACCCCCGCCGCCACGACCACGGCCAGCCACACCAGCCCCGTCATCGCGGTGAAGTCCGTCGCCGTGATCCGGGTGTTGAACGACGCGTACATCACGCCCCCGAACCCGGCCAGCCCCGCCGACAGCGTGAACAGCAGCAGCTTCGTCCGTAGTACGGACACCCCCGACGCCATCGCCGCCGCCGGCGCCGACCGTACGGCCAGCATCGCCCGCCCCGACGGGGAGTTCCGCAGCGCGCTCAGCCCGGCGGCGCACAGGGCGACCAGGACCACCAGCGCCACCCCCAGTGCCCGGTCGTCGGACAGGTCCACCGGCCCGAAGACCGGCCGCGGGATCGACCACCCCGAGTCGCCGTTCCGCAGCCAGCGCATCTGGAAGAGCACCTGGTCGGCCAGGAACGCCAGTGCCAGCGTGGCCAGGGCCAGGGACCGGCCGCCCAGCCGCAGCGCCGGCAGCGCGACCAGCGCCCCCAGCACGGCCGCCGCGCACGTCCCGACCGCCAGCGCGGCCACGAACGGCCAGCCCCGGCTCATCAGCAGCCCGGCCACCAGCGCGGCCCCGGTCACGAAGGTGCCCTGGGCCAGCGAGACCATCGCCCCCAGTCCCGTCACCACGGTGAAGGACATGAACACGAGCGAGATGGCCAGGCCCTGCGCCAGCAGCCCGCTCCAGAAGGGGGTGGTCACCGTGTAGAGCGCGACGCACAGTGCCGCCGCGCCGACCGCCCACACCGCCCACCGTCGTGCCCACGAAGCCCCGGCCAGATGGTCCACCGGCGGGGTGTCCACCGCCGCGATCCCCGCCGTCCGGGCCCGCCGCGTCAGCACCAGCAGGCCGCCGAACAGGATCAGGAACGGCACCGCCGTACGGAACCCCGTGATGCCTTCGGCGAAGGAGGCGTACCCGGCGACCAGGTTCTGCAGCACCCCGAGCCCGAGGCCGCCCGCGAAGGCGAGCGGCACCGACGCGAACCGCCCGATGACCGCCGCCGTCGCCGACACGAACAGGAAGAGGGTGAAATCGTGCGCGGACAGCCCCAGCAGCGGGGTCGCGAGCACGCCCGCCAGCCCGGCCAGCCCCGAGGCGATCATCCAGGCCACCGACGACAACCGGTCCGCGCTGATCCCGCGCAGCTCGGTCAGCGAGCGGTTGTCGACGGCCGCCCGCAGCCGCAGCCCGAGCCGTGTGTGCCGCATCAGCACCCACAGGGCCACCGCCACCACCGCCGTCGCCACCCATGTGATCAGCTGGTCGGAGTCGATGCCGACGCCCTCCGCGAGCTGCCAGGACCGCGCGGGACTCGGCCCCACCCCCGGCAGCCCGAACTGGTTCTCCGCGGGCTTGACGGGTGCGCCCGCCTCCGCCAGCAGCTCCACCGCCCACAGCCCGGCGGCGGGCAGCGCCACCAGCAGCCCGATGGTCGCCACGATCTGCGCCGTCTCGCCGACCTTGGCGAGACGGCGGAACATCAGCCGGTCCAGCCCCCAGCCGAGCCCGGGCGCCAGGACGCACACCACCAGCAGCGCCGCCGGGACGGCCGGCCAGCCGAGGCCCGAGTGCAGCTCGTAGAAGGTGAGCGCGCACAGGTAGGCGGTGGCCCCGTGCGCGAAGTTGAACAGCCCGGACGCCGAGTACGACAGCACCAGCCCGGTGGCGAGCAGTGCGTACAGGGCCCCGGAGACCAGACCGCTCAGCACGAAGACGAGCAGATCCCCCATCCCGTCACCCCACCCCTACTTGAAGGGGATGGGCTCGTAGCACGTGAACGGGACGGAGACCCCGTACGCGCCGTCCTTCAGCTGGACGAGCGCCCCGCAGCCGAAGCTGTCCTTCTGCCCCTTGGGCTCCGCACGGTCGCCGACGAGCGTGGCGGTGTCGGAGAAGCTCTGCGCGGCGGCCTGGAAGGACTCGACGGTCAGGTCCTTGCCGGCCTTCTGCGCGATGGACACGAACAGGTCGGCGGACATGTACCCGGTCATCATGTGCATGTTGAGCGGCACGTCCTGACCCCCGGCCGCCGCCTTGATGTCGGCCTTGAACTGGGCCATCTTCGGGTTGTCCGACTCGAACGGCTCGAACTGGAGCAGCACGTGCACCCCGTCGAGCGCCTGCTTGGTGGCGTCCTTGGCGAGCAGCCCGGGGTCGTAGTCGGTGGGGTCGGAGAGCAGCCCCTTGTAGCCGCTGCGCTTGAGCGCGGTGAACAGTCCGATGTTGTTCGGGGTCTGCATGACGGAGACGACGGCGTCCGGGGCCTTGCCGCCGTTGCTCTCCAGGATGTCCTTCACGTACGCGGACCAGTCGCTCGGCACGGCGGTGCCGGGCACGGAGGCCTTGGCGTAGGAGACCGTGAAACCGGCGCTGGTGAAGCCCTGCTGGAAGGTGCGGATGCCGAACTTCCCGGCGTCGCTGTCGTTCGCGATGATCGCGACCGACTTGCCCTGCGCCCCGCCGAGCACCTTGCCGATGCCCTCGGGCCAGGTCTGGTTGAGGGTGCCGCCGGGGGTGGGGACCAGGCAGCCGTTGAAGCCGTAGATGTACTTGGGCCCGCAGAAGGAGGGGAGCGTGCCCCAGCCGAAGGTGGGCACCTTCTCCTGCTCGAGGAAGTCGGCGCCCGAGAAGGTCACCGAGCTCATGGGAGAGACCGCGAAGACCTTGTCCTGCTGGACGAGTTTGCGGGCGGCCGCCATGTTCTTCGCCGGGTCCTGGCCGTCGTCCTCCGCGCCGAGGTAGTCGATCCTGCGACCGTGGATGCCTCCCTCGGCGTTGGCTCTGAGGTACCGGGCCTTGGCGCCGAGGTCGGTGTCCTTCTTGCTGTAGCCGCTGGCGCTCGTCATCGAGACGATGCCGCCGACCTTGATGGAGTCGGCGGTCACCCCGCGCGAGTCGCCGGCCCCGCCGGGCTTGCCCGGGGCCGTGTGGTCGGAGGCCGAGTTGCAGGCGGAGACGAGCGCGAGGGCCGCCGCCGCGGCGGCCAGGGTGCGGATCGGTCGCAACATGTCGGGGATCCCCTCCGGTCGGAATCCCCGCATTCTGTGCGTGACCTGACGGATCGTCAATATCAACGGCGGCGTGAAGTGACGGATCGTCAGTTGATGGCTGTCAGGACTCGTACAGGGCCGCGACCTCCCTGGCGTACGCCTTCTCGATAGCCCGGCGCTTGAGCTTCAGCGAGGGCGTCAGCAGCCCCCGCTCCTCCGTGAACTGCTCGGCGAGCACCCGGAAGGTGCGGATCGCCTCCGCCTGGGAGACCAGGGTGTTCGCGGCCACCACCGCCCGGCGGACCTCCGCCGTCAGGTCCGGGTCGTGCACCAGCCGCGCCGCCGGCAGCTGCGGCCGGCCGCGCATCGACAGCCAGTGGGCGATCCCCTCCATGTCCAGGGTGAGCAGGGCCGCTATGTACGGCCGGTCGTTGCCCACCAGCACGCACTGCGACACCAGCGGATGCGAGCGCACCCGCTCCTCCAGCGCGGTCGGCGCGACGCTCTTGCCGTTGGAGGTCACCAGGATCTCCTTCTTCCGGCCGGTGATGGTGAGGTAGCCGTCCTCGTCCAGCCGCCCCAGGTCCCCGGTCGCCAGCCAGCCGCCGCGCAGCACCGCCTCCGTGGCGCGCGGGTCGTTGAGGTAGCCCGAGAAGACGTGGCCGCCGTGCAGCCAGACCTCACCGTCCTCCGCGATGTGCACGGTGCCACCCGGGATCGGCGGGCCGACGGTGCCGTACTTCGTCGCGCCCGGAGGATTGGCGGTGGCCGCCGCGCACGACTCCGTCAGCCCGTACCCCTCGAAGATCGTGATCCCGGCGCCGTCGAAGAACAGCCCGAGGCGGCGTGACATCGCGGACCCGCCGGACATGGCGTACCGCACCCGGCCGCCCATGGCCTCGCGGACCTTCCCGTAGACGAGCTTCTCGTAGAGCTGGTGCTCCATCCGCAGCCCCGCCGAAGGTCCCGGCCCGGTGCCGAAGGCCTTTTGCTCGCGCGCCTCCGCGTACCGTACGGCCGCCTCCACCGCCCGGTCGAAGGGGCCCGTACGCCCCTGTGCCTCGGCCTTGCGGCGGGCGGCGGCGAAGACCTTCTCGAAGACGTACGGCACCCCGAGCACGAACGTCGGCCGGAACGCGGCGAGGTCCGGCAGCAACTCGGCCGCCGCGAGGACGGGCTGGTGCCCCAGCTTGACCCGCGCCCGGACGGCGGCCACCTCCACCATCCGCCCGAACACGTGCGCCAGCGGCAGGAAGAGCAGGGTCGACGGCTGCTCGCCCGGACCGGCCTGGAAGACCGACTCCCAGCGGCTCACCATGGTGTCGGCCTCGAACATGAAATTGGCGTGGGTGAGCACGCAGCCCTTGGGCCGGCCGGTGGTGCCGGAGGTGTAGATGACGGTGGCGGTCGCATCGGGGGTCACGGCCCCGCGATGGCGGTGCACGACGTCCTCGGCGACGCCGAGCCCGTCGGCGACGAGCCCGTCCACGGCGCCGGCATCGAGCTGCCACAGCAGGCGCAGGTGGGGGAGCCGGTCGATGACCGAGCCCACCGTCATGGCCTGGTCCTCGTTCTCGACGACGCAGGCCGTGCAATCGGAGTCGTACAGGATCCAGTGCACCTGATCGGCGGAGGAGGTCGGATAGACGGGGACCGGCTGGGCGCCGATCGCCCACAGGGCGAAGTCGAAGAGGGTCCACTCGTACCGGGTGCGGGACATGACGGCGACCCGGTCCCCGAACCGCACCCCCTGGGCGAGCAGCCCCTTGGCGAGCGCGAGCACCTCGGCGGCCAGCTGCCCGGACGTCACGTCCCGCCAGACCCCGTCGGTCTTCCGGCCGAGAACCACCCGGCCCGGATCCTCCTCGGCGTGCCGGAACACGACGTCGGCCAGCCCGCCGACGGGCAGGCCCGTGACGACGGGTGGGACGGTGATCTCGCGCAAGGCCCCGCTCCTCTCCGCGCGCCGCGGTGAACGTACCGCTCAGTCTGGCGGAGGTTGATCACCCTGCGAATACCTCCACAAGACCTCCCCAGTGCCGGGGGTGTGCGTGCCGCTGCGCGGGCTCTTCCCCCACCCCGCCCCTCCCCGAAACCGGGGCTCCGCCCCGGACCCCGTACGTGCGCTGCGCGGCATCTCTCAGCCTCGCCGGCGTTTGAGGCGCGGGGGTCCGGGGGCGGAGCCCCCGGTTTCGGGAAGGGGCGGGGTGGGGGAAAGCCCGCGCAGCGGTGGCCCCCCGGCCGGGCGGCAGCATGCGGCCGGGCCGGTCAGGCCGGTCGGCTGAGGCGGTCGCCCCCGGCGAGAACGGCCGCGGCCAACGCCCCGGCGGCAGCCGTCGGCCGTCGCCCCTGCAGCAGCGCGAACTCCACCGGCCCCAGCTCCGGGAGCCCGCCGATCCGGACCAGGCCCGGCGGAATCAGCCCCCGCGTGTGGGCCATCACCCCCAGCCCCGCCCGCGCCGCCGCGATCAGCCCGCTCAGGCTCCCGCTCGTGCACGCGATCCGCCACGCCCGCCCCTCCCGCTCCAGCACTTCCAGCGCACGCGCCCGAGTGATCCCCGGCGGCGGGAAGACGATCAGCGGCACCGGCCGCTCCGGGTCCACCCGCAGCCCCTCCGCCCCGATCCACACCATCCGGTCCCGCCAGACCAGCCGCCCCCGCTCGTCCTCCGGCCCCCTCCGCTTCGCCAGCACCAGGTCGAGCCGACCCGCGTCCAGCCGCTCGTGCAGCGTCCCCGACAGCTCCACCGACAGTTCCAGGTCCACCTCGGGGTGCTCGTGCCGGAAGCCCTCCAGGATTTCCGGCAGCCGCGTCAGCACGAAGTCCTCCGAAGCCCCGAACCGCAGCCGCCCCCGCAGCCGCGTCCCCGCGAAGAAGGCCGCCGCCCGTTCGTGCGCCTCCAGGATCGTCCGCGCGAAGCCCAGCAGCGCCTCGCCGTCCTCCGTCAGCTCCACGCTGTGCGTATCGCGCGTGAACAGCGGCCGCCCGGTCGCCTCCTCCAGCCGGCGCACGTGCTGGCTGACCGTGGACTGCCGGATGCCGAGCCGCCCCGCGGCCTGGGTGAAGCTCAGCGTCTGGGCCACCGTGAGGAACGTACGCAGCTGGACAGGGTCGTACACACCGCCATGCTAGCCACGTCCATCGCGATCCGTGATGACAGTGAGCGCGGTGTACGGGTTTCCCGATCACCGGCAGTCCCCGACCATGAAGGAGACCCGCCACGCCGACCGACAGCAAGTGAGCCCCCCGCACATGCGCCGCCCGCACCTCCCCACCTGGCTGCCCCTCGACCCGTACGTCCTGGCCCTGCTCGGCACCGTCGGTCTCGCCGCACTGCTCCCCGCCCGCGGCCCGGCCGCCACCGCTGCCGACGGCGCGTCCACCGCGGCCGTGGCCCTGCTCTTCTTCCTCTACGGCGCCAGGCTCTCCACCCGCGAGGCCCTGGACGGCCTGCGCCACTGGCGGCTGCACCTCACCGTGCTCGCCTGCACCTTCCTCCTCTTCCCCCTCCTCGGCCTCGCCGCCCGCGCGCTCGTCCCCACCCTCCTGACCCAGCCCCTCTACGGCGGGCTCCTCTTCCTCTGCCTGGTCCCCTCGACGATCCAGTCCTCCATCGCCTTCACCTCGATCGCCCGCGGCAACGTCCCCGCCGCGATCTGCGCCGGCTCCTTCTCCAGCCTGGCCGGCATCGTCCTCACCCCGCTCCTCGCCGCCGTCCTCCTCGGGAACAGCGCGGGCGGCTTCTCCCTCGACTCCCTCCTCGGGATCGTCCTCCAGCTGCTGCTGCCCTTCCTCCTCGGACAGGTGCTGCGCCGCTGGGTCGGCGGCTTCCTCGTCCGCCACAAGAAGGTGCTCGGCTACGTCGACCGCGGCTCGATCCTGCTCGTCGTCTACGCCGCCTTCAGCGCCGGCATGGTCGCCGGGATCTGGCACCGGGTCAGCGCCGCCCGCCTCGGCGCGCTGATGCTGGTGGAGGCCGTACTCCTCGCCGTGATGCTCCTGGTCACCTGGTACGGGGCCGGGCGACTCGGCTTCGGCCGCGCCGACCGCATCGCCATCCAGTTCGCCGGGTCGAAGAAGAGCCTCGCCGCCGGACTCCCCATGGCCAGCGTGCTGTTCGGGGCCCAGGCCGCCCTCGCCGTGCTGCCGCTGATGCTCTTCCACCAGATGCAGCTGATGGTCTGTGCGGTGCTCGCCCGCCGTCGCTCCCGCGATGCCGAACCGGGATCGGAATCCGCTGCCGACCGTGTGGCGGAGGTCTCCCGCCCGGCCCAACACCCCACTCCCCGGGCCCGGTAACGTGCGTCGGTGACCTGGATACGCCCGCTCGCCGCCCACGCCGAACGCCCCTGCACCCTGGTGGTCTGCCGCGGCTGCTGCTGCGGGGACCCCCGCAAGAACCCTGGCTCCGACCACGCCGGACAGCTCGCCCGCCTCCGCGAGGCCGCCGCGGCCTCCGGCGGCCGCCTGGCCGTCCGTACGAGCGACTGCCTCGGACCCTGCGCCCAGGCCAACGTCATCGTGGTCCAGCCCACCAGCGAAGCCCGCCGCCGCGGAGCCCGCGCCGCCTGGTTCGGCTGGGCCCTTGACGACACCGCGACCGACGAGATCATCGCCTGGGCCGAGTCCGGCGGCCCCGGCTCCACCCCGATCCCCCCGACCCTCGACCTCCACCGCATCGACCCCCCGGCGCCGGCAGCGCCTTCCGAGTCCACCCGCCGGGGCCGCCGGGGCAAGCGCTAGGGAGTGTCGTCAAAGTAGCGCCGGCCGCCCGCCGGCCAGGCGGGACTTTGACGACACGACCTCGGCCTGGCAGCCCCGGCGTCAGGGCGGCAGCGGCTCCGGTCCGCGCCGCTCAGTAGCCGATCCGGTCCTCGCCCGCGTAGATGTTCATGTCCCCGCCCCGCAGGAATCCGACCAGCGTCAGGCCCGACTCCAGCGCCAGGTCCACCGCGAGCGAGGACGGCGCCGAGACGGCCGCGAGGATCGGGATGCCCGCCATCACGGCCTTCTGGGCGAGTTCGAAGGACGCGCGGCCCGAGACCAGCAGGACGGAGCCGGCCAGGGGGAGGCGGCCGGCCTGGAGGGCGCGGCCGACGATCTTGTCCACCGCGTTGTGCCGGCCCACGTCCTCCCGTACGTCGATCAGTTCCCCGTCCGCCGAGAACAGCGCGGCCGCGTGCAGCCCGCCCGTGCGGTCGAAGACCTTCTGCGCAGCGCGCAGCCGGTCCGGCAGTTCCCCGAGGAGCCGCGCGGTCACCCGTACGGGATCGTCCGCGAGCCCCGGGAACCGGGTCGCCGTGCGGACCGCGTCGAGGCTGGCCTTGCCGCACAGGCCGCAGGAGGAGGTGGTGTAGACGTTCCGCTCCAGCGTGATGTCCGGTACGGGCACTCCTGCGGCCAGCTGCACGTTGACCACGTTGTAGGTGTTGGAGCCGTCCTCCGTCGCGCCCTCGCAGTAGGTCACGGCCTGGACGTCCTCGGTGCGCCCCAGCACGCCCTCGCTCACCAGGAAGCCGACGGCGAGTGCGAAATCGTCCCCCGGGGTGCGCATCGTGATGGCCAGTGGTCTGCCGTTCAGCCGGATCTCCAGCGGCTCCTCGGCCACCAGCGTGTCCGGACGGACCCCGGCCGTGCCGTTCCGGATCCGGACGACGCGACGGCGTTCGGTGACCCGTCCCATGTGATCAGCCCACCCCTTCGGTTCTCGTTCTTCCGACAAGCCCATTGTCCCGGTTCCGCTTCGGGCCCCGTCCCGACAGGTGGATCCTCGGGAATCTCCAAATTCCCGGCCCCGAATCCTGTGGGATCACGCGCACACGTACCCACCAGTAGCAGGCAAAGCTGGGTGATCCTGACTTCTTTACGAGGGGAATTCCGCCCATGACCGGTTCACGCGTGGTGGCGCTAGGGCACTACCAGCCCGCGAAAGTGCTCACCAACGAGGACCTCGCGGCCATGGTCGACACCACCGACGAGTGGATCCGCTCCCGCGTCGGCATCAAGACCCGCCACGTCGCGGGCCCGGACGAGCCGGTGGACGAGCTGGCCTACCAGGCGGCCGGCAAGGCGCTGGCCGGCGCCGGCCTGAGCCCCGACGACATCGACCTCGTGCTGGTGGCCACCTCCACCGCGATCGACCGGTCGCCCAACATGGCGGCCCGCGTCGCCGCCAAGCTGGGCATGGGCGCGGGCCCCGCCGTGATGGACATCAACGTCGTCTGCTCCGGCTTCACGCACGCCCTCGCCACCGCCGACCACGCCATCCGGGCGGGTTCGGCCACCCGCGCGCTGGTCATCGGCGCCGACAAGATGACCGAGATCACCGACTGGAGCGACCGCACCACCTGCGTCCTCACCGGCGACGGCGCGGGCGCCGCGGTGGTCGAGGCCTGCGAGGAGCCGGGCATCGGTCCGGTGCTGTGGGGTTCGGTCCCGTCCATGGGCAACGCCGTCCGGATCGAGGGCTCGCCGCCGGTCTTCGCGCAGGAGGGCCAGTCCGTCTACCGCTGGACCACCAGCCAGCTCCCGCCGCTCGCCCGCAAGGTCTGCGAGAAGGCCGGGGTCCTCCCGGAGGAGCTGGCCGCGGTCGTTCTGCACCAGGCGAACCTGCGGATCATCGAGCCGCTCGCCGCCAAGATCGGCGCCGTCAACGCCGTCGTCGCCCGCGACGTCGTCGACTCCGGCAACACCTCGGCAGGCAGCATCCCGATGGCCCTCTCCAAGCTGGTCGAACGCGGCGAGATCCCCTCCGGAGCCCCCGTCCTGCTCTTCGGCTTCGGCGGCAACCTCTCCTACGCGGGCCAGGTCATCCGCTGCCCGTGACCCCGGCCGGGACGGCGTCGCCGGCCCCGGCGGGCCGGACGGCACGCGCCTCCGCGGCCAGCGCTCCGACGAGGACCAGCACCAGCGCCGTCAGCTGCCACGCGCCGCCCAGCCGCATCCCGGCGGCGGCGGTGGCCAGCACCGGCACGACGGCCAGTGCACGGAAGCGGACCGGCCGGATCCCGAGGACCCGCCGGAAGGCGACGTCACCGGCGAGGTAGCACGCCACCCCGCCCGCGAGCGCGAGCGCCGGCCCGGCGTGCAGGTGCTCCCCGAGGTGCCCGATGGTCTTCTTCACGCCCGCCGAGAAGGCCGCGATGCCCAGCAGCATCGGCAGGAACGCGTAGTAGTACGCGCGCAGGGCCAGCCTGAAACGCCGGTCGGGCGCGGTCCGGGCGAACACCCGCTCGGCCCGCCCCTCGTCGCGCACGAAGTACATCCACCACAGGGCCGCCCCGACCGCCAGCGTCAGGAAGGCGCCGCCGGCGATCCCGAGGGTCAGCGGCATCGAGCCGACACCGATGCCGATCGCGATCACCGACTCCCCGAACACGATGATCAGCAACAGCCCGTGCCGCTCCACGAAGTGCGGCGCGCTGATCCCGCCGAGCTGGTCCCCGACCGTCTCCTCGACCGCCGGGCGCGCCCCACTGGCGGCCACCCGCCGCACGATCACCGGCGTCACGAACTGGAGCACCAGGGCCAGCAGCCACAGCCCCCAGGCCGGCAGCCCGTCGAACAGCCCGGCCGCGGTGACGGAGAGCGCGGACAGCGCGTTGGGCAGCGCGAACCAGAGCACCCCGCGCCCGTGGGCCTGCGTGTACAGCGCGCTGTGCATCAGCACGACGAACAGGTAGCCGAGCCCGAAGGCCACCCCGCCCTCCCCGAATGCGGTCGGCACGGCCAGCGCGCAGACCAGGAACGCGCCCATGGCCAACAGGATCAGCACCCGCCGCACGGGCCGGTCGGGCGGCACCTGATTGGTGAGGTAGGCGTAGCCGCCGTACATCCAGAACAGCACGGTGAAGATGAGCACCACCTGCCCGGCGCCCCGCAGGCTGAGGTCGTCGGCCAGCAGCACGGTCAGCTGGGTGATGGTGAAGACGAAGACGAGATCGAAGAACAGCTCCAGCGTGCTGACGCGGTGCTCGGTTTCCATGTGCGGCTCCCCCCGGGGCGTATGTGCGGGTCATCCGACCGTCCCCACACCCCTCGTGTCCACCCGGTACCAGCATCCGGAAGCCCCGCCCCACCCCGGCGAGACGCCCCGTCTCGACACGGCCCCGTTCCCCCGTCGGCGCATGCGTGCAGGTCAGCACGGCGTGGCGGGGCGACCGCCGCCCGGATATGTGGTCGGACCCCCGCCGATCCTTTGCTATTGTTGTCCATGTCGCCGCGGGAAACCGGGGCCGACCACCTGGTCCGGGTGGCGGAATGGCAGACGCGCTAGCTTGAGGTGCTAGTGCCCTTTATCGGGCGTGGGGGTTCAAGTCCCCCCTCGGACACCAGCGAGAACCCCACACATCGTGTGGGGTTCTTCTGTTTTTCCGCTCCCTCTCCGCCCTCTCCGTCCTCTCCTCCCTGTCCGCCCCGTTCGCTCATGTGTGGAGGACGATCAGGCCGCCCGGGGTGGTCAGGGTGCCCGGGGTGACCTCCGTGAAGGTGTGGGGGAGGGAGAGACGAGGGGGGCCGGTGTTCGGGGCGGCGTCGAAGAGGTAGGCCGCCGCGGCCGTCGTGTCGCTGACCAGGTGGGGGCCGGCGGGGGAGGGGGCCGTGCCCGTCAGGGGGGTGCGGAAGAGGCGGCGCAGGTGGCGGAGGGTCTCCGGAGTGACCGGGCCGCGTGACCGGTGGGGCTGCGGGGACAGCGGGTCCGAGGCAGGGGAGACGGCGCAGTCCGGGTCCTGGTCGGACGGGTTCGGGAAATCCGGGTCCGCGCAGGGGTTCTGGATGGCCGGGTCCGGGGTGGGTGGGGCGTCCGGGGGGATCGCGCCCGTCAGGAGCAGGGCGAGGAGGACCGGGACGGCCTTGCGGCGCAGGGCCTCGGTCGCCGAGCGCAGGCGGTGGGCATGGGTGGCGGGCAGGGAGAGCGCGAGACTGCCTGCGGCGCCTGCGGCGGCGATCGGGACCGCCGAGCAGACGACCCCGGGGGAGTATTCGAGGAGGTCGAAGACGGGCGCGCCCGGGGCCACCGCGTCCAGGGCGTTGAACAGCGCCCGGCTGTCGGTGATGGTCTGCGGGGTCAGGCGGGCCGGCCGGTGCCGGGCCACGTGGTCGGCACGGCGGTCGTGGTCGAGCTGGGTCAGCAGGCACTTGCCGACGGCGCTGGCGTGGGCCGCCGCCCGGAAGTCCACCCACTCGCGTACCGGCGGGGCCGCGGGGCCGTCCGCCATCTGCGTGATGTGGACCTCCCCGTCGGCGTACCGGCTCAGGTACACCGCGGCGCCCGCGCTGTCCCGGGCCAGGGACAGGGTGCGCTGGAGCTGGCCCGCAAGGCCGTTGCCGCCGGGGGCCGCGAGCCGGTCCAGGGCCGGCCCCCGGGCATAGACCCCGGCGCCGGCCCGGTACGCGTACTCCTCCTCGCACAGCATCGACAGCAGCGGCCGGAGTTCCGCCTCGGTCAGGCCCGACTTCCGCGCGAGCCGGCGCGCCCGCACCCCGTGCGGGTGCTGCTCCAGGACCCGTACGACGGCCAGCGCGCGCCGGGCCTCCGCCAGTGCCTCGCCGGTTCCGGCCTGGACGACCGTCCCGCGGGCCGCCGCCGTCAGCGCGGGGTGCCGCAGCGGGCCGGCCGCCGGCCGGGGTGTCGTGGGCGCCGCGGCCGGGGCCGGAGCCGCCGCCGTGACGGTCACGGCGGCCGGGGGCGGCGGCCGGAACGCGGCCAGCACCCCGGGCAGCCCGGGCCGGGGCAGAGGCACCGGGCCCAGATCGGGATCGTCCAGCTGGTCCACGTAGCGCAGGACCGCCGCCTGCGCGCACAGCCGCACGTCCCGCAGGTCCCTCCTGCCGCTCGGCCGGAAGCCGCGGCGGCCCAGTTCGCGCGCCCAGTGCCGGGCGTCGTGGTGTTCGCCGCGCCGGGAGTGGTCGAGGAAGAGGCAGTAGGCGGCCGGGGCGGTCCGCGACCGCCCGGAGCCGGCGGCGAACTGCCACCAGAACCGGGCCCCTTCGCGCAGCCCGGCCAGGTGGAGCAGACAGCCGAAGACGACCGCGCCGGCCAGGTCGGTGTGCGCGCTGGCGAGGAACGCGGAGAGCTGGGCTTCCGCCTTCGGCGCGCATACGCAGGCGAGGCAGGCGGCCTTGAGGTCGCGGCGGGCCCGTTCGGCATCGAGCGGGCAGTCCCGCAGGGGATCGCTCCAGCCGTAGGCGGACCGGCGCCGGGTGCGGTGCCCGGCGACCGGGGTGTGCGGGGTCGCGCGCAGCAGCCGGGCCTCGGCCGCGCCGAGGTCGTAGTGCCGGTAGCGGTCGCGGACGCCCGCCCTGGCGAGGAACTCGGCCAGGGAGCGGGGGGTTTCATCGCCGTACGGGGGCCGGCGCCGTTCGTGGGGCCTCATGATTCGGCTGATTCGGGAGATTCGGCAGATCCAAGCGATCCGGACGAGTCGGAGGAGCGGGGGGAGCCGGAGCGGTCCGCGGAGCCGGAGGAGCCGTGAGAGCCGGAGGGGTCCGGGGAGTCGGAGTTCGCCGCGGACGCGTCCAGCAGGCGGGCGAGTCGCCGGTGGGCCTGGCCGAGGTACGAGCGGACCGTGGCCTCGTCGACGCCCATCACGGCGGCGGCCTCGCCGGGGGAGCACTGGAGCCCGTACCGCAGGAGCACGGCGTCGCGCTGCCGCTCCGCGAGCCGGGAGACGGCGGAGTAGAAGCGGATGGTGTCGGTCAGCACCTCGTACTGGTCGGCGTGCGCCTCTTTCAGCGCGGCCTCGAAGGCGCTGATGTCCATCGGCTCGGGCTGCTGTCGCCAGGGGTGGCGCCGCTGCTGCCGGTCGACGATGGAGTGCTTGAGCACGGTCCACGCGTAGGCGTCCAGGCGGTCCATGTGCAGCATCTTGAGCCACTCACCCATGATCGAGTCGAAGGTGGCGTCCACCGCCTCCTCGGCCGCCGCGTCGGAGCCCAGCTGCAGATACGCGAAGCGCATGTACGCGGGCCGCCGATTGGCGTGGAAGGCCCAGTACGACAGGCGCGCCGTCGGATCCCACTGGCTCATGGGCGTCGGCCGCCGGCGTCGGCTCGGCAGTCCCACGGCCCCACCGGACTCCTCCGGTCCGCCATCGCTCACCGTTCCACCTCATCCCCTGTGCGCAGAACAGGAAAGCAGTGCGGGCGCACTCGGAGGGCGCAGAGAAGAAACCTGGCACGATAACGGTCGGTCATGATCGGCCGGTGATCGGTCTTGATCATGCGTCGCTTCAGCCGGTACGTATGCATATGCCGGTGCATATGCCTCGCCCCTGCGGCGCCGCGGCCCGCCCCCCGCCTGTAGCATGACCCCATCGCGAGGGCCGTGACGGAGAGGTCACTGTCCTCGCTTTTTCATTACGTCCACCCATGAACAAATGCGGCGCGGGGCCTTTCGGCGGTTCGATACGATGAACCGCGTTCACGATCCGTCACGCCACGCTGCACCGCACATGAGAAATGGAGCATCCGAGGATGGCTCGACACCTGATCACCAGCGCGCTTCCGTACATCAACGGGATCAAGCACCTGGGCAACATGGTCGGGTCGATGCTTCCGGCGGATGTGTACTCCCGGTACCTCCGCCAGCGCGGCCACGACGTCCTGTACATCTGCGCCACCGACGAGCACGGCACCCCCGCCGAGCTCGCCGCCAAGGAGGCCGGCCTCTCGGTCGCCGAGTTCTGCGCGCAGGCCCATGACGCACAGAAGGCGGTCTACGACGGCTTCGAGCTGTCCTTCGACTACTTCGGCCGCAGCTCCTCCGCGCAGAACCGCGAGATCACCCAGCACTTCGCGCGCAAGCTCCAGGAGAACGGCTTCATCGAGGAGCGCGCGATCCGGCAGGTCTACTCGCCGGTCGACGGCCGCTTCCTCCCGGACCGCTACGTCGAGGGCACCTGTCCGCACTGCGGCTACGACAAGGCCCGCGGCGACCAGTGCGAGAACTGCACCCGCGTCCTGGACCCCACGGACCTGATCGAGCCCCGCTCGGCCATCTCCGGCTCCACCGAGCTGGAGGTCCGCGAGACCAAGCACCTGTTCCTCCTGCAGTCCAAGCTCCAGCACGAGGTGGAGGCCTGGGTCGCGCAGCACGAGGAGGAGTGGCCGCAGCTGGCGTCCTCCATCGCCCGCAAGTGGCTGACCGAGGGCCTGCACGACCGCGCCATCACCCGCGACCTGGACTGGGGCGTGCCGGTGCCGGCCGACACCTGGCCGGAGCTCGCCGCCGAGGGCAAGGTCTTCTACGTCTGGTTCGACGCGCCGATCGAGTACATCGGCTCCACCAAGGAGTGGTCCGACCTGGACCCGGCGAACCGCGACTACAAGTCGTGGTGGTACGAGGCCGAGGACGTCCGCTACACGCAGTTCATGGCCAAGGACAACGTCCCGTTCCACACGGTGATGTTCCCCGCCACCGAGCTCGCCACCCGCGAGCCGTGGAAGAAGGTCGACTACGTCAAGGCCTTCAACTGGCTGACGTACTACGGCGGCAAGTTCTCCACCTCGCAGAAGCGCGGCGTCTTCACCGACCAGGCGCTGGAGATCCTCCCGGCCGACTTCTGGCGCTACTTCCTGATCGCCAACGCGCCCGAGTCGGACGACTCCTCCTTCACCTGGGAGCACTTCACGACCACGGTGAACAAGGACCTCGGCGGCACCCTCGGCAACTTCGTCAACCGTGTACTGACCTTCTCCCGCAAGAAGTTCGGCGACGAGGTCCCGGCCGGCAACCCCGCCGGCGAGGCCGAGGCCAAGCTGGGCGAGCAGATCGCCGAGCTGCTGGCCGAGTACGAGGACCACATGGAGTCGCTCCAGTACCGCAAGGCCGCGGCCGCGCTGCGCGCCCTGTGGTCGGCCGGCAACGCCTACCTCGACGAGAAGGCCCCCTGGCTGGAGGTCAAGACCGACCTGGAGGGCGCGGCGCTCACCCTGCGCACCGCGATGAACCTCATCCACCTCTACTCGGTGGTGTCCGAGCCGTTCATCCCCGCCTCGGCGCGCGCCATGCGCTCCGCGTTCGAGCTCGCCGACGACACGGCGACGTGGATCACGCCGGAGCAGGCCAAGTCCCTGGACGCGGTCCCGGCCGGAACGCCGTTCACCGTGCCGCCGGTGCTCTTCGCGAAGATCACCGAGGAGGACCTGGAGTCCTACCGCGAGCGCTTCGGCGGTTCGCCGGAGGCCTGACCCGAGCCGGCAGCTGTGACTCCGTGAGGGGCGCGACCTTCCAGGGGCGCGCCCCTCACGCGTGTCAGCGCGGCATCGAGGACCGCTCCGCCCGACCGGGCCTCAATCGTGGCCGGGGCCGCTGCCGCCCTGCCGGAGGAGACAGTCCTCGAAGAAGGCGAGGCAGCGCAGGTGATAGGAGCGGGCCGCGTAGCCCAGGCTGATGTTGTGGCCCGCCTCCGGCTGCCGGTCGATGCACAGCCGCGGCGCGGCACCGAGCCGCGACCGCAGCTCCGCCAGCGCCTCGGGGTCGTGCCGCCACCACCCCTCGTGCTCCGCGAACGTGAACCGTACGGGCACGCGGACGCGGCCCGCGATGCTCCGGAACACCTCGGGCCAGCGGACGATGTCCGCCTGCTCCAGGGGCGGAACGGGCGCCAGGATCGAGCCGCTCGTGGTGAAGGTGCTCGGCGGGTAGAGGCGCAGCGGCCCCCAGCTGCGCCTGCCTCCCCGGGCCGCGTCCGCGCCCGAGAGCGCGTCGGGCGCGTACCGGTGGCCGCAGCCGGAGATCTCGACGCCGAGCAGATCGGGCGCGGCGTGGTCGGCGGCGGTGAGCAGGGCGACCTTCCCGCCGAACGAGTGGGCCAGGAGGAAGAGGCCCGCCCCCGTCGGGAAGCGGGCGCGGTAGTCGAACAGGGCGGCGGCCAGGGCCACCGCCTGCCCGGCGAGGGCCTGCCCGTCCGGGAGCAGGCCCGCGGACTGGCCGTAGCCGGGCCGGTCGACGGCCAGGACCGTGAACCCGAGCCGCGCCCCCAGGGTGAGCAGGGAGAGGTGGGGAAGGGCCTGGGCGTCGAAGTAGCCGGCGCTCATGCCGGCCCCGTGCACCGCCACCACCGTCGCCCGCGGTGGCGCGGCGTCCGCGGGTTCGCAGAGCAGGGCCGACAGGGGGGTGCCGTCGGCGTCCAGGCTGATCCGGCGCACTCCCCGGGACGGGACGGCGGGCGCGGATGCGGTGCTCATGGCGCCGACGCCGTGTCGGGGGTGCTCTTCACCCTCGTGCGGAAGCGCGGCAGGAGCCCGCGCCGGCCGAAGGTCCCCATGACGGGGGCCGTCAAGCCGGCCCCGAGGGGCCGGCCGGGGGGTTCGGCCGGCCGGCCGGTCACGGCGACGCCCACTCCGCCGAGGCGGGGTTCGGCGGCCGGCGTGACACCGGTCGGCCCGGCGCCGGCGATGATGACGTCCGTTTCCACGGAATCATCCTCTGCTCGGATTTTCGTATGCAGCGCGTGACGCGCCGAACCGGCGGCGCGTGACCCGGAAAGGTGCGGGCCGCCTCCTTCGGTGAGCGCCGCCCCTCGTCACCCGGTCGGCCCAGCATTTCGGTGGGGTGGCCGGCGTCGCCGCCGGACCGTCGGTCTCCCCGCCCGGCGGAGCGGGCCGCAGGCGCACCCGGGCCGCGGGCGGGCCGGGGGCGGGCCGGGGCCTTCGGGCGCGGGAGGGGATGGCGGCCGCCCGCGCCGTGCGGATCGGCCACTCCGGTCGGCCGGTGGCCTGAAGTCACCCCTCCGTCAAGGATCTTGACCTGTCTGCCGCGTATCGAACCAGGGCCGTGATCGTTTCTTCAGCCGTAACCCTCATATGTGCTGCGGAATCGGGAGGACACGCGGTGACCGCTTGGCAGTACTTCGCCGGCGCGGGTCTGGTGGCGGCGCTCTGCCCGCTGCAGGGCCACGTGGCGGTCGCGGGCGACGGCCAGGGCCGCGGCGCCCGCGTCGACGTGTGCGTGCCCGCCGGGCAGGCTGCCCGGCCCGAGCCGACCGTCCCCGGGCCGCCGCAGGTACGGGCGGGTGCGCCCTCGGTACGCGTGGCCGTGCCCGGCGCCGACCGGCCCACCGTGCGCCATCCGGGGCGGCCCGCCGGTCCCCGGCCCGCTCGCCCTCCGCAGCCGCCGCCGTCACCGGCCGGGCCGGGGCCTTCGGCGCAGGCCGGGGCCGGGGGTTCGCAGCCCCCGCCACCTGCGGTGGATGCCGGGCCCGCGACCGGGCCGGAGCCGGCGGACACACCCGCTCCGCCCCGGCCCAGGGCCGCCGCCGCGCCCGTGACCGCCTTTCACGTGCGTCCGTACCACTCGGCGGCCTTGGAGCGGCGCGGCCCGGACGGGATGTCCACCATGATGCTCATGGTCGTCGTCACCACCCCGGCCGTACTCGCGGCAGCCGCCCTGCGCCCCCGTTCCAAGAGCCGCGGCTGACGGCCGCCGGCGTACCCATCCACCGATCCATAACGGGAGAATCCACGTGTCCGAATGGCTGGTCCTGGCCATCGCCATGGTGCTCGTCTGCGCCCTCGTCCTCGCCGCCACCTGGATCCGGCACCGCCGGGTCGCCGACGAGGACACCAGCGAAACCCCCGACGTCATCGAGTACATGACCATGATGGTGGGCGTGGTCTACGCGATCGTGCTCGGCCTGGCCATCGCCGGGGTCTGGGAGGCGCGCGGCGCCGCCGAGGACAGCGTGCGCCGCGAGGCCCAGTCGCTGTACGAGGTCACCCAGCGCGCCGACGTCTACCCCGCCCCCGTCCGCGACCGGATCCGCGACGAGGTGAACGCGTACGTCTCCCACACCGTCTCCGTGGACTGGCCGCGGCTGACCTCCGGGGAGGGCGCCTCGGCCGAGGGCGGCCGGCTGCTCGGCAAGCTGCGCAGCGACGTCACCCACCAGAGCCCGGCCACCGAGCTCCAGGCACAGGCCTACCAGCCGCTGCTGGACCACATCGCGGCCGCCGACGACGCCCGCCACTCGCGGACCCAGAGCGCGGAGTCGACACTGCCGGTCGTGGTGTGGTTCGGGCTGCTGGTCGGCGGGGTGGTCACGGTGGGGCTGATCTTCACCCTGCAGATCCGCCGCTCCGGGCGGGAGCTGCTGCTGGCCGGGCTGTTCAGCGCGCTGATCGTCTTCCTGCTGTTCATGGTGTGGAGCTTCGACGCGCCCTACGGGCGGGACGGGATCGATTCCGCCGGCCCCTTCCAGGACCTGTTCCCGGCGACGGCCATGGCCGCCGCCCGCTGATCCCGAGCCGGGCCGCGCGAGCACGGTCTGCGCGGGGAGGGTTGTCCGAGGACGGCCTACGCGAGGCGGCCCGCCGTCAGCGCCGCCTGCCGGCGGACCGCCTCGACCACCGGCGAATGCCGCAGGGCGTGGGAGATCCGCAGCAGGTCGCGCGGCCCGTCGGGGAGGTCGAACGAGCTCTCCTCGCCGGCCTCGATGCAGTTCCCCTCGGGGTCCGCGGAGCGGGCCTGCACGGCGGCCGCGACCATGGCGGCGTCGGCGACGGCACGCGCCGTCCCCCGGTCGGCCCCCTCCGCGACGGCGCGCTCGTAGGCGCCGTCGTGCAGGCTCCGGTCGAAGTACGGCCCCAGGTGCAGGAACCCGTCGTGGATGTCCGACTCGCGCTGGATCACTCTCAGCTCGGCCGCGGACCACCAGGACATCCGTACGCCGGGGGTGCAGCTCTGCGTGCACATCTGCACCTCCTGCCAGAGGGCGCCGAGCTTCCGGTACGTCTTCCAGGTCTGCCAGTTGTCCGACAGCCGCTGGCACACCAGGGGGACGACGAAGCCCGTCGCGCTGATCAGCGCGCCCACGGCGGCGAGCGGCGGGGCCACGTAGGTGCTGAGGTCGTCCAGGTCGTGGCCGAGCCAGCGGGCGACGACCGCGGACATCTTGGTGGCGTCGTAGGTGAGGTTGAAGATGTAGCCGGACACGATGATCATCAGGCCGACGCGCAGCCAGCCGCGCACCCGCAGGGACCAGCGCCAGCACAGCGAGACCATCACGACGGCGGCCACGTGGTGCGCCAGCAGGTAGAAGGCGATCATCTGGCCGAGGTAGGGCGTGTTGGCGTAGTAGGTGTCGAAGTCCCGCAGCCGCTCGACCGGGGCCTCGCCGAGGGCGAACAGCACGATCAGGCACGCGATGACCACGCTGTAGCCCAGGATCCAGCGCCGGGAGACGCGGCGGGTCTGTTCGGGCGGGCCGCCCCGCCAGTTCACCATCAGAACCAGGCAGGAGGCGCTGAAGGCGGTGATCAGGCAGTACACGAGGGGGGCGGAGAAGTTGGTGATGCCGGTCCAGCGGTTGACCGCCTCGATGGTGGGCGGGGCGGCGAAGGTGAACACCGCGGCGGCGAGGGTCAGCAGGGCGCAGACCGAACGCAGCAGCGGATCCCGCCAGTTGGTGCGCAACGCCGGCAGCTTGAAGGCCAGGGAGACGGCCAGCGCGATCGCCGGTATGTAGTAGTCCTCGCCGCTCAACGGTCGTTCCTGTGCCCCCGGTAGCCCAGCGATGCCTCGATCCGGCCCGCCAATTCGTCGCGCTGTGCCGGCGACCGGTGGCCCGCCGAGCCGGCCAGCCAGCTCCGGCACCGGGCGCCCAGCAGTAAGCCGAACGTTTCGGCCTCGGTCTCCTCCTGTACGTCGGCGCGCGTGCGCGCCGCGACCCGGCGGACGGTCTCGCCGATGTCGGCTTCGTCGGACAGCAGTCGGGCGGCGACGGCGGCGCCGTCGACGTGGTGGCTGCAGTGGCCGGCCTTCATGTGCCACAGCTCGTGGCCGAGGATCACCAACTGGTGGTCGGGCGCGGTCCGTTCCTCGATGACCACGAGATCGCGGTCCGCCATGTCGAGCCACAGGCCGCTGGCCGTCCCCGGCGGGAACGAGGCCATCCGGAACTCCACCCGGCGGCCGCGGTGTCTGCTCATGCCCTCGCACAGGGCGGCGTAGAGGTCCACGGGTTCCACGGGCGCGGTGAGCCGGATGCCGGCCACCAGCTCCCCGCACAACCGCCGCTGCTCTCTGCCTATGCTCACCGTTCTCCCCGTCGGCGCGGATCCGGATCAGTACTCAAAGGATCAGACCCAGATTTTCGACTGGGTCAGGATTCGTTCGGTTTGACGCTCTCGAGCAGCATGTCCAGCCATTCGGTCACCTTGTCCCGATGTTTGTCGCTGGGCAGTTGGGCGGCTCGCCACGCGATGCCGCGTACACCGTGGTTCTGGAGGAGTCTTGCCAGCGGATCGCCGGCCGAAGCGGCCGCGGCCGGGGAGTTTTCCCGCGCCCGCCCGGCGAAGTCCTGGAGGAGTTCCTGCTCGGTGCGCTGGAGCGCGTCGGTGAGGGCGTCGGCGTCGTGGGCGGTGAGGAAGCCCGCGTGGACCCCGAAGAAGCGCTGGATCGCGTCGCAGTGCTCCATGGTGGGGCGGCGGTCGCCGTTGATGAGGGCCCCGGCCTGCTGCCGGGACATGCCGGCGCCGTCCGCGATCTCCTGCTGGGTGTAGCGGCGGCCGTTGGGTTTGACCCGGGTGCGCCGGAGCAGGTCGAGGCGCTGGAGGAAACGGGCCTGGAGATCGGGTTCGCCGGCCGGTCTGCCGTCGAGCAGGGTTCTGACCACGTCCGCCGGCACCCCGGAGGCCTCGGACAGGCGCCGCAGGTCGAAGACCTGGTTGAGGTCGCGGCCCATCTT
This sequence comes from Streptomyces sp. NPDC088762, assembly GCF_044750905.1. Lineage (NCBI taxonomy): Bacteria > Bacillati > Actinomycetota > Actinomycetes > Kitasatosporales > Streptomycetaceae > Streptomyces > Streptomyces sp. NPDC088762. The sequence continues at coordinate 111,684 of NZ_JBIVKT010000004.1, read as the reverse complement.
TCCCGCGAGTTCGGCGACACGCGTGATGGTGGCTGCCAGGGGTGCGTGGGCCACCGCGACGGGAGCCGGGAAGCCGTCTGTCACCAGTGGTTCTCCTAGATCGCGCGAAGTCGGTACGGGCACGTGGTCGGCTTCTGGAATCTATCCGTTCCTGTGGCGAAGGGCTAGAACGTGCCACAGCTGTGGCGGGAATGAGCTGTCAAGAGGCTGGAATTGCCACAATAGTTGACACTCGAATGAGGTCGGTAGCAGGATCGCCACACGGAAATGAAGATCCAGACCGTGAGGAGGGGGAGCTCTCGGTGCCACATCTCGCAGCGGTGGGCCCGTCCGATGGCTTCGCCCGAGCCGGTGAGGAGCGCCTGGCGGGCGACGAGTCCGCACGCGGCGCTGTGCGGTCGGAGCGACGCAAGGAGATTTTGCGCCAGCGCCGCGAAGAGCTGGGGCTGAGCCAGGAGGACCTCGCGGCCCGGCTCCGTATTAGCGTGCGTGCGTACGGCAACTGGGAACGCGGCCTGGTCAAGGAGTGGACGGACCGCAAACTGCTCGCTCTCGCCGAGGCGTTGGAGATGAGCGAGCGGCAGTGCTTCTGGCTCTTCCGCGTCATGGTCGACCGCGATCCGCCGCCCACCTGGCGGGCCTCGGAGGAGAACCGGCTGCCCGAGGACCCCGCGCAGCGCGACTACCTGTGCGACTACGCGGCCCTCATGGAGGCCGTCCCCTACCCGAGCTTCCTGGTGGACCACCGCTGGGACGTCGCGCTGACCAACTCGGCCTTCGACCGGCTCTTCCAGTCGGTGCGACCGCACCCGACGGCCCTGCCGGACGACAACTTCCTGCGCTTCGTGCTCTTCCACCCGGACGCGGCGGGCGTGCTGGAGGACCACGAACCGGCCTGGTGCGTACCCCTCCTGGCGCAGTTCGCCACCGCGCTCGGCGCCGCCCCGGAGGACGAGGGGCTGTGCAGCATCCGCCAGGAGGTGGCCCGGGACCCGTTCATGGAGGCCGCCTACCGGTACGGGGTGCCGCACTGGCTGAGCATGCGCGGGGCCGAGGCCGCCGAGCAGGACGGGGCGGTGCGGACCGTGCGCCACCCCGACCCGCGGTGGGGGCTCGTGCGCTGCCGGATGGTGGCCGAAACCAGCCGGATGCTGGACGGCATGGGGCTGACCCGGATCACGCTGATCCTCTCCGCCCCGCAGGGCACGCCGACGGGCTACGTCCCGGGCCGCGGGGTCCCGCACCAGCAGGGCGCCCGGCTGCGGGCCGTGCCGTCGCCGGCGGAGTGAACCACCGGGGGAGACTGGTGCCATGACTCCGGCGCGCCGACCGCGCGCGGGCGGTGTGCCGGCCCCGTGCCCACCGGCACGCCACGGCACCGGGCACGGGCGAAGGGCGGTAGGGCGTGCGGCTGACGATCCTCGGCGGGGGCGGTTTCCGGGTACCGCTGGTCTACGGAGCACTGCTCGGCGACCACGCCGAGGGCCGGGTGACCCGGGTGACGCTGTACGACGAGGACGCCGGGCGGCTCGCGGCCATGGCCCGCGTGCTCGCGGACCAGGCGGCCGCCGCCCGAGTGCCGGACGCCCCGGCCGTCACGGCCACCGGGGACCTCGACGAGGCCCTGCGCGGGGCCGACTTCGTCTTCTCGGCCATCCGCGTCGGAGGCCTGGAGGGACGCGCCGCCGACGAGCGGATCGCGCTGGCCGAGGGAGTGCTGGGCCAGGAAACGGTCGGCGCGGGCGGGATCGCGTACGGCCTGCGGACCGTGCCGGTGGCCCGCGAACTCGCGCGCAGGATCGCCCGTACCGCACCCGGGGCATGGGTCATCAACTTCACCAACCCGGCCGGGCTGGTCACCGAGGCGATGGCCGAGGAGCTCGGCGAGCGGGTGATCGGGATCTGCGATTCCCCCGTCGGGCTCGGGCGGCGCATCGCCCGGCTGCTGGGCGCGCGGCCCGAGGAGGCCTGGATCGACTACGTCGGCCTCAACCACCTGGGCTGGGTGCGCGGGTTGCGCATCGGGGGCCGGGACGAGCTGCCCCGGCTGCTCGCCGACACCGAGGCGCTGGAGTCCTTCGAGGAGGGGCGGCTCTTCGGCGCCGAGTGGCTGCGCTCGCTCGGCGCGGTCCCGAACGAGTACCTGCACTACTACTACTTCAACCGTGACACCGTACGGGCCTACCAGGAGGCGGAGCGGACGCGCGGGGCCTTCCTGCGCGACCAGCAGCGCGGCTTCTACGCCGAGGCCGGCCGGGCCGGGCTGCCGGCCGGGGCGGCGCTGGCCGCCTGGGACCGGACCCGGGCCGAGCGCGAGGCCACGTACATGGCCGAGAACCGGGAGGCGGCGGGCGCCGGCGAGCGCGAGGAGAGCGACCTGGAGTCGGGGGGCTACGAGAAGGTCGCGCTGGCCCTGATGCGGGCCATCGCGCGCGACGAGCGGACCACGCTGATCCTCAACGTCCCCAACGGATCCACGCTGTCCGTCCTGGACGCGCAGGCGGTCATCGAGGTGCCCTGCCTGGTCGACGCGAACGGCGCCCACCCGGTGGGCGTCGCCCCGCTGCCGCTGCATGCGGTCGGGCTGGTGACCTCGGTGAAGGCCGTGGAGCGGGAGGTCCTCGCCGCCGCGGCGAGCGGCTCGCGGGCGACCGCGGTGAAGGCCTTCGCGCTGCATCCGCTGGTGGACTCGGTGGGGGTGGCCCGGCGGCTGCTGGACGGCTACGCCTGCGCGCATCCGGGCCTGGCCTACCTGCGCTGATCCCGGGGCGGGATCGCCCGTACGGCCCCGTGCCGCATGCGGTACGGCAGGGCTGCTGTGAGAGTGCGGATGTGACCACTGCCCCCGCCGCGGCCGCGGCGCCACCCGTGCTCGACCGGCGGAGGCGCAACGTCGTCTTCGGCACGATCATGCTCGGCGTGCTGCTGGCCGCACTCGACCAGACGATCGTGGGCACCGCGCTGCCCACGATCGTGGCGGATCTGGGCGGCGGGGACCACATGTCGTGGGTGGTGACCTCGTACCTGCTCGCCGAGACCGTCGCGACGGTGCTGGTGGGCAAGTTCGGCGACCTCTTCGGCCGGAAGCTGATCTTCCAGGTTTCGGCGGTCGTCTTCATCACCGGCTCCTTCCTGTGCGGCCTCGCCGGCAACATGTCCCTGCTCATCCTGTGGCGGGGCGTGCAGGGCATCGGCGCCGGCGGGCTCATGGTCACCTCCATGGCGCTGATCGCCGATGTGGTCCCGCTGCGGGAACGCGGCAAGTACCAGGGCGCGATCGGCGCCGTGTTCGGCGTGGCGACGGTGATCGGCCCGCTGCTGGGCGGGCTGTTCACCGACCATCTGAGCTGGCGCTGGGCCTTCTACGTCAACGTGCCCGTGGCGATCCTGGTCGTCGCGGCGGCCGCCCGGACGATCCCCTCGGTGCGCGCCGCGGCACGGCCGGCGATCGACTACCTCGGCATCGCGCTCGTCGCCGCCGGCTCCAGCGCGCTGATCCTGGCCACGAGTTGGGGCGGGAACGAGTACGCGTGGGGTTCGGGGACCATCATCGGGCTGTTCGCGGCCGGGGCGGTGGCCCTGGCGCTGTTCTGCGTGGCCGAGACGCGGGCGACGGAACCGATGCTGCCGATGCGGCTGTTCCGCAATCCGGTGTTCGCGGTCTGCTCCGTGCTGAGCTTCGTCGTCGGTTTCGCGATGCTCGGGGCGATGACCTTCCTGCCGACGTACCTGCAGTACGTGGACGGGGATTCGGCCACCGTGTCCGGCGTGCGGACGCTGCCGCTGGTCGTCGGCCTGCTGCTCGCGTCGGTCTTCAGCGGCAACGTCACCGGCAAGACCGGGCGGTACCGGATTTTCCCCATCGTGGGCAGCCTGGTGATGGCCGTTGGGCTGTACCTGCTGTCCCGGATGGGCCCGCAGACCGGTGCCTGGCTGGAATCGGTGTACATGTTCGTGCTCGGCGCCGGCATCGGCCTGTGCATGCAGGTGCTGACGATCGCCGTCCAGAACACCGTCGACTACGCCGACCTCGGCACGGCCACCTCGGGCGTCACCTTCTTCCGTACGCTCGGCAGCTCCTTCGGGACCGCCGTCTTCGGCACGATCTACGCCAACAGCCTGGGGCCCGAACTGAAGGCGGGCGTGGCGGAGGCGGCGCGCGCGACCGGGGCCGATCCGGCGGCGCTGGGGCGGGCGGCGCAGAGCCCGCAGGGCGTGCACGCGCTCGATCCGGCGCAGGCCGGACCTGTCATCGCCGCGTACGCGCAGGCCCTGCACACGGTGTTCCTGTGGACCGTGCCGGTCGCGGTGGTCGGCTTCGTCGTGGCGCTGTTCCTCAAGCAGGTCCGCCTGCGCGACACCGCCCGGGCCGGGTCCACGGACATGGGCGATGGCTTCGCCTCGCCGGCCACGGCCTCGGGGGACTCGGCCAAGCTGCTGGAGCTGGCGGTCGGAAAGCTCGTACGGAACATGGGGCCGCAGGAGGCACGCGCCATCGTCGAGGCTTCCGACACCCGGCTGGACATGGCGGGCGCCTGGGCGGTGATGCAGGTGGACCTGCTGACCAGGACGGTCGGCTACGCCAGTCTGGGGCTCGTCGCGAACCGCCGGTCCCTGCCGCCGGAGGTGCTGCTGCCGGTCTTCGACCGGATGGTCGACGAGGGGTACCTGACGCGGGAGGGCAACTTCCTCGCGCACACCGCGGCCGGGGCGCGGGAGGCGGCGGTCATCTCGCGCGCGTGGGCGGACTGGCTCGGCGACCGGCTGGAGAAGGACCGGGGGCGGCCGCGGAGCGCCGAACTGCGGGTGGCCGCGGACGCGATCGCGAAGCGGCTGCTGGCGGAGGACCTGGGCGAGGGCAACTTCGCGCCGCGGATGGGCGCGCGGGCTTAGGCCGTCTCTTTCGGATCTTGTCGGCCGGTCTCCGCTACCGGGCGCCGGCGGCGGGGTGCTCGGCCGTCGGGTAGTCGAACGAGGGTACGGGCGGCAGGGACGTGAGCTCCGGGCACCAGCTGCGCAGGACCGCGGCCGACGGGGCGTAGAGCGCGGCGGGGATCTCGGCCGGGGCGAACCACTGCCAGCGGACGATCTTGTGGGGCTCGGTGACGGCTGGCACGCCCTGCGCGGTGGTGGTGACGGCAGCCGCCGTCAGCCGGGTCACGCCGGATTTCGCGTCGATCTGGACGGACAGGACCCGGATCCCCTCGGGTGCCGCCCGCAGATCCGTCTCCTCGGCCAGTTCCCGGGCGGCGGCCTGCTCGAAGCCCTCGCCCGGGTCGACCTTGCCGCCGGGCAGTTCCCAGCGGCCGTCGTGCGCCTGGCCGAGCAGCACCCGGCCGTCCGGGCCGACAACGACCAGCCCGACGCCGACGACGGCATTGGGCTGGGGGACGGCTCGCTCGGGGCGTTCGCCGGTCGTGGTGGTCATGGACGTCCTTCCTGCCAATGGCTCCATTTGCCACTTCGGCAACAACGTTTGTCAAGCCGGGAGCTGACGGCCGCGGGGCACCTCCCGGCGGCAGAGGCGGAGGGACGGGGCGTACGGTCCAGGACACTTGTGCGGGTTTCGGTCAGGTCCCGCCCGCGCAGGCTCTGAGCGGTGTGATCGTCGTACGGATCATCGGTTCAGGGGGGCGCAATGGCACATGTGCTGGTCATCGGCGGAGGTCTGGGGGGACTGGCCACGGCCCTGCTCGCGGCCCGGAGAGGACACACGGCCGAAGTCTTCGAGCGGGACACCCGCGCCCCGGGCACCGCACTCGACCGCGACTTCTTCGGCTGGCGGCGGCCGACCGTACCGCAGGCCACCCAGCCGCACGCGCTGCTGGGGGCCGCGCGGAACCTCCTGCGCGACGAACTGCCGGACGTCCACCGGGAGATGCTCCGGCTGGGGGCCCGGGAACGGCACGAGCTGGACTGGTTCGACGTACGCCCGCCCGCGCGCCCCGGGGACGAGGACCTGGTGATGCTCCAGGCCAGGCGCATCGTGCTGGAGAGCGCCTTGGCGAGCGCCCTGCGCGCCGAACCGGGCGTCGTGGCGCGGTACGGGGAACCGGTGACCGGGCTGACGACGGCCCGGGGCGCCGGCGACGGGGGCGCGATCCGGGTGACGGGGGTGACCACGGGCTCCGGGAGCCACGAGGGGGACCTCGTGGTGGACGCGGGCGGACGGCGCGGCGGCGCCGAGCGCTGGCTGGCCGCCGCGGGCAGCCGGCCGCCCGTCGTGGAGCGGCACCGCACCGGGCTCGCCTACTTCTGCCGCTGGTACCGGCTGCCCGAGGGCATGGACGAGGGGCCGCGCCGGCCCTGGGCGGTGACGGGCGGGGCCTTCGCCGGATGCGCGGTCTTCCCCGCCGACAACCGGCTCTTCGCCGTGACCCTGTTCGTGCACACCGCGGACACCACGCGCTCCGCCCTGCGCGACCCGGCCGTCTTCGAGGCCGCCGCCCGCGCCTTCCCGCCCGGCGCGGCCTGGCTCGCCCTGGGTGCCGAGCCGCGCTCGGAGGTGCTGGCCACCGCGAGCCTGGACAACCGGTGGAGCGCGCTGGTGGACGAGCGGGGCCCGGTGGTGAGCGGGCTGGTGCCGGTCGGGGACGCGATCACGCACACCAACCCCACCCTCGGACAGGGCACCTCGCTCGCGCTGTGGGCGGCGCGCCGGGTGGCCCGTACGGCACACCGGGATCCGGGATCGGAGCGGTTCGCCGCCGACCACCACGCGTGGGCGGTGCGCACCCTGAAGCCGTGGTTCGACTTCCAGGTCGTCGCCGACGCGGCGATCGGGGAGCGGTTCGCGACCCGGGCCGTGCGCACGGGGCCGGCGCGCGAGGTGGCCGCACTGTTCGACTGCGCGCTGGAGGACCCCGAGGTGATGCGGGCGCGGGCTCGGGTCCGGCATCTGGCCGAGCCGCCGGAGCGGGCGTACGCGGATCCGGAGATCCGGGCCCGGGTGGCCCGCTGGCTGGCCGAGCGGCCGGACTACGCGCCGAACGCGGTGGGCCCGGGCCGGGCGGAGTGGGAGAAGCTGACGGCCGGCTGACGCCTCAGCGGGCGCCGGGGCCGGGGGGCGGGCCGAAGACCTCGGCGAGGTCGTATCCGACGGCCTCCTCCAGCTGGGCGTAGGTGCAGCTCTCCGGCGCCCGGTCGGGCCGCCAGCGGCGGAACTGGGCGGTGTGCCGGAAGCGGTCGCCCTCCATGTGGTCGTAGGCCACCTCGACGACCCGCTCGGGGCGCAGCGCCACCCACGACAGGTCCTTCTTGCCGGTCCAGCGGCTCTGCGCGCCCGGCAGCCGGGCGTCCTCGTGGGCGGACTCCTCGGCCCAGGCGGCCCACGGATGGCCCGCGGGCTCCGGCATGCGCAGGGGCTGGAGCTCCTCGACCAGCTCGGCGCGGCGCTTCATGGGGAAGGCGGCGCAGACGCCGACGTGCTGGAGGGAGCCGCGGTCGTCGTACAGGCCGAGCAGCAGCGATCCGACAATCGGACCGCTCTTGTGGAAACGGAAACCCGCGACGACGACATCGGCCGTACGCTCGTGCTTGATCTTGAACATGAGGCGGGCATCGGGCCGGTAGGGGAGATGCAGGGGTTTGGCGATCACCCCGTCCAGCCCGGCGCCCTCGAACCGCTCGAACCACTCCTGCGCGAGCGCGGGATCGGTGGTCGCGGGCGCGAGGTGGACGGGGGGCCGAGCGGTGGAGAGGGACTGGACGAGGGCGTTGCGGCGGTCGGCCAGCGGAGTGTCGAGGAGTGCCTCGTCACCGAGCGCGAGCAGATCGAAGGCGACGAAGCTGGCAGGGGTCGTCTCGGCGAGCAGCTTGACCCGGGACGCGGCGGGATGGATCCGCTCGGTCAGCCGGTCGAAGTCGAGGCGCCCGCCCATGACGATCACGATCTCGCCGTCCACCACGCAGCGGGCCGGCAGGTTCTCCTTCAGTGCCGTCACCAGCTCGGGAAAGTACCTGGTCAGGCTCTTTCCCGTCCGGCTGCCGATCTCGACCTCGTCGCCGTCGCGGTGCACGATGGCACGGAAGCCGTCCCACTTGGCCTCGTACTGCATGCCCGCCGGGATCTTCGCCACGGACTTCGCGAGCATCGGCTTCACGGGCGGCATCACTGGCAGATCCATGTCTCCGATTCTGCGGTGGTACGTCCGGCCCCGCCCGGTGTGCGCGCCCGGCCGGGCCCGCCTACCGTGGCGCACATGGGTGCTGCGGGCAATGCCATCGAGCTTGAGGCGGGCGGGCGCACGGTACGGCTGTCCAGCCCGGACAAGGTGTACTTCCCCGAGCGCGGCCTCACCAAGCGGGACGTGGCCGAGTACTACCTGGCCGTCGCGGACGGCATCACGCGCGCCCTGCGCAACCGGCCGACGACCCTCGAACGCTATCCGGACGGGGTGGAGGGCGAGTCCTTCTTCCAGAAGCGGGCCCCCAAGAACCTCCCCGGCTGGATCCCGACCGCCCACATCGCCTTTCCCAGCGGACGCAGCGCCGACGAGATCTGCCCGACCGAGCCGGCCGCCGTCCTGTGGGCCGCCAACCTGGGCTGCCTCACCTTCCACCCCTGGCCCGTGCGGCGCGAGGACACCGACCGGCCCGACGAACTGCGCATCGACCTGGACCCGCAGCCGGGCACCGACTACCACCACGCGGTGGCCGCCGCCCACGAACTGCGCACCCTGCTGGACGAACTGGGCCTGCGCGGCTGGCCCAAGACCTCGGGCGGGCGCGGGTTGCACGTCTTCGTGCCGATCGAGCCGCGCTGGACGTTCACCGAGGTCCGGCGGTGCGCCATCACCATCGGCCGCGAGCTGGAACGCCGGATGCCGGGCAAGGTCACCACGGCCTGGTGGAAGGAGGAGCGGGGCGAGCGGATCTTCGTCGACTACAACCAGACGGCGCGCGACCGCACGATCGCCTCCGCGTACTCCGTCCGCCCGCGCCCGCACGCCCCGGTGTCGGCGCCGCTGCGCTGGGACGAGGTGGACGACGCCGAGCCGCGCGACTTCGACATCGTGACGATGCCGGCCCGGTTCGCCGAACTGGGCGACCTGCACGCTGACATGGACGAGCACGCCTTCAGCCTGGAACCCGTACTGGAAATCGCCGACCGCGACGAGCACGATCACGGGCTGGGCGACATGCCCTACCCCCCGGACTACCCGAAGATGCCGGGCGAGCCGAAGCGCGTCCAGCCGAGCCGGGCGAAGCGCGAAGACTGACCCTCCTGGCTCCGTCTCGCGGGGGTGGTGGTGCGGGCCTAGTCTGGTTCTGCCGTCTTTGTCCCGGTACGGCAGGAGGCGCACCGTGAGTTCCATGCATTCCACGCCCCGTCGGATGCGCAGGGGCTGCGCGGCAGTCGCCGCCGCGAGCCTGCTCCTCGCGCCGGCCCTCGCGGGATCCGCGTATGCGGCGCCGAGTGCCCAGGGGCAGAACGTCTTCGCCGCCCCCGTCCCGCCGCCCTCCCCGGACGGTTCCGCGGAATTCCGGCAGCTCACTCCGGCCGTCGCGGCGCAACTCGACGCCGCGATCCGCGAGGTCATGCGCGAGACGAAGGTGCCGGGCGTGGTCGCGGGCCTCTGGGCCCCGGGCAAGGGCAGTTACGTGAAGGCCTTCGGGGTCGCGGACAAGGAGACCGGCGCGCCCATGAAGACCGACGTCCACCAGCGCATCGGCAGCGAGACCAAGACCTTCACCGTCACCGCCCTCCTCCGGCTCGTCGACCAGGGCAAGCTGGGGCTGGACGACCCGATAGGCAAGTACATCAACGGTGTTCCGAACGGCGACCGCATCACCCTGCGCGAACTCGCCGGAATGCGCAGCGGGCTCTTCAACTACAGCGAGGACGACGACTTCGACAAGGCACTGGAATCCGGGCCCAACCGCGTCTTCACCCCCCAGCAGCTGCTCGACTACTCGTTCAAGCACCCGGTGCAGTTCGCGCCCGGTGAGAAGTTCGAGTACAGCAACACCAACCTGATCCTGCTCGGCCTGGTGATCGAGAAGGTCACCGGCCGCCCGCTCCATGACGTCATCCGGCAGGACGTGCTGGAACCGGCCGGGCTGCGCCACACGGTCTTCCCCACGGACGCCGCCTTCCCCGAGCCGCACGCGCAGGGCTACACCGACGAGTCGGTGTCGGGCGAGATCGTGAACGCGACCGACTGGAACCCCTCCTGGGCGTGGGCCGCGGGAGCGATGATCTCGGACCTCCAGGACCTGCGCAGCTGGGCACGCACCCTTGCCACCGGCACGCTGCTGACGCCCAAGACCCAGGCCGAGCGCCTGAAGACCGTCACGATCGGCATCCCCGGCGCCGGGTACGGCCTGGGCATCTTCGACATCCAGGGCTGGCTGGGCCACAACGGCTCACTGCCCGGCTACGAGGTCCTGGCCGTCTACCTGCCGCAGGCGCAGGCGACCATGGTCCTCCTCCTCAACACCGACGTCCTGCACGACGGCCAGGAACCCAGCACCCTCTTCGGCGAGGCCGTCACCCGCATCGTGACCCCGGGTCACGTCTACCCGGGGCACAAGCCGTCTCCGCCGAAGCACGACTGAGCCCCGGAGCCGCGGCGGGGCGCAAGGGAGTGACGCCATGCCAGGACGAGGATCCGCGAAGCAACCCACCACCGAACTCGACGCCCGCTACAGCTCGGCTCTGCAGCCCCGCCCGGGTGCCGCGGACGTCACCGCCACCGACTGGGCCGAGGCCCGGCGGCGGCTGGAGGCCGCCGAGATCTTCTGGGCGTCCACCGTGCGGCCCGACGGCCGGCTGCACGTCACTCCCGTGATCGCCGCCTGGCACGAAGGGGCGCTGTACTTCTCCACGGGCCCGGGCGAGCAGAAGGCGAAGAACCTCGCCCATGACGGGCACTGTGCGCTGACCACCGGCGGCAACTCGCTCACCGAGGGGCTCGACCTGGTGGTCGAAGGCACGGCGGAGCGGGTTGCCGATGCGGCGCTGCTGGAGGAGGTGATCGCGGCGTACGAGGCGAAGTACGGCTCGCACATCACCTCCCCCGAGGGGACGTTCCACGGCATCGGGGACGCGTTCCGGAGGGGGGACGCGGTGGTGTTCGCGGTGGCCCCGGCCACGGCGTACGGCTTCGGCCGGGACGACGGGGTCTACACGCACACCCGGTGGACGTTCTGAGTCTGCTCTGAACGGCGTCGCCGGGGAAGTCCCGTACTCGACAGGCGGTTCAGCCCCGGTGACCGCCCAACTCACGCGTCATGTCCGTACACTGACGGGCATGGCATGCCGTATCACCGAGCTGGTCCTCGACTGTGCCGACCCCGAGCGGCTCGCCGCATTCTGGAGCGGGGTCCTGGGCTATGCCGAACTGGGCCGGGACGACGACGGAAGCATCGAGATCGGCCCGCCCGGCGCCGGCTCCGGCGGCCCGCAGCCCACTCTCCTCCTCAGCCCCAGCGATGACCCGCGGACCGGGAAGCTCCGCCTTCACATCGACGTGAACCCGACCGACCGCGACCAGGACGCCGAGCTGGAGCGGCTGCTCGCCCTCGGCGCCAGGCCGGTCGACGTCGGCCAGACCGGCAGCGAGAGCTGGCACGTCCTGGCCGACCCCGAAGGCAACGAGTTCTGCCTCCTGCGCAGCCGGGTCCGGCCGGTCTGATCCGTACTCCGAAGTCTTCGAGCCGCTCGGCTCCCGCATGGGCTGTCTACGCCTCGAAAACAACACGAACGATCGTGCTAATATCTTCTCACCACCCTGCCGGTTGGTGCCACCTGGCCGCCTGGTCAGTGGCCATCTGAGGAGATCCGGAGAACCGGGCATGCACCCCATGGCTTCACTCCTGCGCACCACCCTCGACGTCAGCGCCCGGCTCGCCCCGGGCCTGGCCGGAGCGCCCGCCTTCGCGCTGTTCGTCCGGCCGCTCGGCCGGCCGCGGCTCCGCCCCGAGGAGGCGGAGGTCATGGCGCAGGCCCGGACCGGCCGGATGCTCGTGCGGGGGATACCCGTCACCACGTACCGGTGGGGCGACGGAGAACGGCCCGTCCTGCTGGTGCACGGCTGGTCCTCGCGCGCCTCGCGGTTCGCGGGCTTCGTCGAGGCCCTGCGGGCCGAGGGGCGCACGGTGGTCGCCTTCGACGCCCCCGGCCACGGCGAGTCCGGCGGCCGGGCCTCCACGGTCCGCGACTACCGCGAGATCATCAGTCGGCTGCACGCCGAGTACGGGGACTTCTCGACCGTCCTCGCCCACTCCGTCGGCGTCCTCGCCGGCCTCTTCAGCCTGCGGGACGGGGTCCGTGCGGACCGGGTGATCGGCATCGGGGGCATCGCCGAATTCGGTTATCTCCTGGATCAGTTCCGCGCCCGGCTGGGGGTGGGCGAGGCGGTCGAGCGCGTGCTGCGCAGCCACATCGAACGGCGCGTGTTCCCCGGCGAGGCCGACATCTGGCAGCGCCTCGACGCCACCCGCGGACCCGCCGACCGGCAGATGCCGATCCTCCTCATCCACGACGTGGACGATGACGTCGCGGACCCCGCCCAGTCCCGCGCGATCGCCGCGGCCCACGGTTCCCGGGCCCGCTTGATCGAGACCAGCGGGCTGGGGCACCGCCGCATCCTGGCGGACCGGCGAGTCATCGCGGAAGCGGTCGAGTTCGCCGTATCGCCCCCGCCGCCCCCGTCGCCCGAGTCATCCGAGTCATCCGAATCGTCCGCGACGTCCCCCTCGTCCCGGCCGTCGGACGCCCGTGCTTCGGCGGTGGCCCGATGACGCACCCCGGTCCGCAGATCACCGACGCCACCCGCGCCCCCTCCGGCCCCGGCCCCGGCCCCGGCGCCGGCGCCGGCCCGGACGCCCGGCGGATTCTTCTCCTCGCCTGTGCCGTCACCTTCCTCGCCTTCCTCGACGCCACCGTCGTCAACGTCGCCTTCCCCGACCTGCGGCGCGCCTTCCCCGCCGTGTCCCTGGCCCGGCTCACCTGGGTGGTCAGTGCCTACGCCGTCCTGTTCGCCGCCCTGCTGGCCGCCGCCGGACGGCTCGCCGACACCCTCGGCCGGCGCGTCCTGTTCCTGGGGTCGGCCCTCGCCTTCACCCTCACCTCGCTCGCCGCGTCCGTGGCCCCCTCCGCGGAGCTGCTGATCCTCGCGCGCGCCCTTCAGGGGGCGGCGGCCGCCGGGATGATCCCGGCCGCGCTGGGACTCGTACTCGCCCACACACCGCCCGCGCGGCGAGCCGCGGCCCTCGGTGCCTGGGGTGCCGCGGGCGGGCTCGCCGCGGCCATCGGCCCCAGCCTCGGGGGACTGCTCGTCGAGGTGTGGGACTGGCGCGCGATCTTCCTCGTCAACGTGCCGCTGGGCCTGGCGGTCTGCTGGGCCGCCGCCCGCGCCGTGCCCCGCGACGCCCGTTCGGCGCGCCGACTGCCCGATCCTCTCGGTACGTTCGCTCTCGCGCTCGGCATCGCGGGCGTGGTGACCGGCCTCTCCCAGGGCGAGGAGTGGGGCTGGACCGACCCTGCGGTGCTCGGGCTGCTGGGCGGCGGAGCCTTGTCGGCCGCCACCGCGCTCCACCGCTCGCGGCGGCACCCGGCCCCGGCCGTCGACCTCGACCTGTGGCGCGACCCGGTCTTCGCGCGCGCCACCATCGGGGCACTGCTCTTCGGCGCCGGGATGTACGCGTGGCTGCTGACCGGACCCTCCTACCTCATCGCGCGGTGGGACTACTCGGTCCTCGAAGCCGGTTTCGGCGTCACGCCGGGAGCCGTACTGGCCACCGTCGGCGCCTGGTTCGTCGGCCGCCGCGTCCCGGTCCGCCTGCAGTGGGCGGCGGTCACCCTCGGCTCCCTGCTGTTCGCCGCCAATGCCCTGCTGCTGTGGGGGTGGGCCGACGCCTCGACCTCGTACGCACAGATCTTCCTGCCGGCGGGCCTGCTGGGCGGCCTCGGCATCGGAATGGTCCTGACCGCCCTCTCCACGGCCGCCTCGGCCGCCCTCCCGCCGCAGCGGTTCGCCGCGGGCACGGGACTGTTGATGACGGCCCGTCAACTCGGGGGCGCGCTCGGCGTCGCGGCCACCGCGGCCCTGCTGACCGGGGCCGGTGACCACTGGCGCGCGGTCTTCCTGCTGGTCGCGGTCGCCGCTCTGGCCGCGACGGCCGCGGGCTGGTCGATGCGGGTGCGGGGAGCGGCGGGCGGGGTCAGGAAGGGGAGCTGACCGCCGACGGCCGGTCCGGGAGTTCCCCCGGGGCGGCCGCCACCGCGCGCAGCCGGTCGAGGATGCCTCGGCCGGCCCTTTCGTATGCCACCGGGTCGTCGTGCAGGACGGAGTGTGCGTTGGCCAGTTCCATCAGGGCGATCACCTCGAAGGCGAGCTGCGGCACGTCCGCCGCGCCGACTCCGTCCCGGAACGCGCCCACGAGCCGTGCCTCGTCCAGGATCCGCTCGATGTAACGCGTCCAGTCGGCGCGCACCTTGGCGATCTCGTCGCGTACGGGCCCGGGGCGCGCGTCGAACTCCGCGGAGACGGAGTAGAAGAAGCAGCCGCCCGGGAAGATGCGCCGCCCGGAGTAGTCGAGCCAGCGCTCGCACACCGTCCACACCTTGGTGAGGCCGGCGGGGTCCTGGCGTACGGGCCGGACCACCTGCTCGACGAACACGTCCACGGCGGCGCGGACGGTGGCGAGCTGAAGGTCCTCCTTGGAGCCGAAGAGCGCGAAGACACCGCTCTTGCTCAGACCGAGATCCGCGGCGATCTTCCCCAGGGACAGGCCTTCGAGACCGTCCACGGAGGCGATGCTCATGGTCCGGTCGAGAACGGTCCTTCGCGTCTGGTTCCCGCGCTCCACGCGTCCGTCTGCCATTCCGCCATCTTACCGAACGCACGGTCGTGCACTCTGTGCCGAGGCAGCCGGGCCGCTGTCAGTGGGGGGTGCGATGCTCGGAGAGGAGAGGGCAGGGACGGCAGCACGGCAGCGGAGGACTGCAGAGGCGGGAAGGAGTACGGGCCATGCTCACCACGGACTACAGGGACGGTTCCCCGAACTGGGTGGACCTCGGCACGCCGGACATCGACGGCGCCGCCGGGTTCTACCGGGGACTGTTCGGCTGGGACTTCCTCGCGGGCGGCGAGGAAGCAGGCGGGTACGGGACGTTCCGCCTCGGCGACAGGACGGTCGCGGGCGGCATGGCCGCTCCGGCGGACCAGGGCCCGTCCGCCTGGCAGGTGTACTTCCAGACCTCGGACGCGGACGCGACGGCGGCGGCCGTGACCAAGGCGGGCGGCACCGTGACGTTCGAGCCGATGGACGTCATGGACCTGGGGCGGATGGCGGTGTTCGCCGACCCGGCGGGAGTGGGCTTCGGAGTCTGGCAGCCCCGGAAGAACCGCGGCCTGGACGCGGTGACCGAGGTGGGCACGATGTGCTGGACGGAGTTGTACACGGGAGACGTGGCCGCGGCGGCCTCCTTCTACGGGGAGGTCTTCGGCTGGGAGCTCGGCGAGATGCCGTTCGAGGGCGGCACCTACACGATGGTCAGACCTGCCGGTACCACGGACGAGGCGGCCTTCGGCGGCCTGGTCCCGATGTCGGCGGACCCGGTGGAGGACACCGAGCGTCCCTACTGGACCCCGTACTTCGAGGTGGGCGACTGCGACGTGACGGCGGCGAAGGCGGAGGAGTCGGGCGGCAAGGTGCGCCTGACGCCGGTTTTCATGGAGGGCGTCGGCCGCTTCGCGAAGCTGGCGGATCCCTACGGGGCACGGTTCGCGGTCATAGCCAGCGCCCCGCCGGTCCCGCCGGCAGGGGTGTGACTGGGTATTGATCGGGCGTTGATCGGACGTCCATCGGCGGCGGTCAGTATCTCCGGCATGTCGATGAACACCACTGCCGCAGCCACCGCCACCGCCTGGTACGACCTCGCCCTGTGCGCCCAGACGGGCCCGGGCTTCTTCTTCCCGGAGCCGGGCTCGTCCCTGCGGGAGGCGAAGCGGTTGTGCGGGGCGTGCGAGGGGAGGGCGGCGTGCCTGGAGTACGCCCTGGCCCATGACGAGCGCTTCGGCGTCTGGGGCGGCCTCTCGGAATCCGAACGCCACGCCTTGCGGCCCCAGCGCCCTTGATCAGGTCCGGGTCGCCTTCCCGCACCGCACCGCCGTGCCGGCCCTGCCTGCAGGGCACCTCTCGAACCCGCCGCCCACGCGTAACCCTGGCAGAGCACGGCTCTGCCAGGGCAAGGGGCGTCGCTCGGGCGAGCGAGCGGGAACCGGTCAGGACCGAGCCCCAGGGGTCCAGGAGCCGGCCGCTCCCGGGGGTCGGGGGTCCTGGGGTCCCGGCGTCAGCCCTTGCGGGCCGCGATGCGCGCCGCGCGGGCGGCCAGGCGCTCGTCGAACTTGCGGGCCTCGGAGTCCAGGCCGTTCATGAAGAGGCCGAGCTCCTCCTGGGCCTTCTGGCCCTCCGGGCCCAGACCGTCGATGTCCATGATCTTCAGGAAGCGGATCACGGGGCTCAGCACGTCGTCGTGGTGGATCCGCAGGTTGTAGACCCCGCCGATCGCCATCTGCGCGGCCATCCGCTCGAAGCCCGGCATGCCGTGTCCGGGCATCCGGAAGTTGACCACGACGTCCCGCACGGCCTGCATCGTCAGGTCCGGGGCGATCTCGAAGGCCGCTCCCAGCAGGTTGCGGTAGAAGATCATGTGCAGGTTCTCGTCCTGCGCGATGCGCGCCAGCATCCGGTCGCAGACCGGGTCGCCCGACTGGTGGCCGGTGTTGCGGTGCGAGATGCGGGTCGCGAGCTCCTGGAAGGCCACGTACGCCACCGAGTGCAGCATCGAGTGGCGGTTGTCGGACTCAAAACCCTCCGACATGTGCTGCATGCGGAACGCTTCCAGCTTGTCCGGGTCCACGGCGCGCGAGGCCAGCAGGTAGTCGCGCATCACGATGCCGTGGCGCCCCTCCTCGGCGGTCCAGCGGTGCACCCAGGTGCCCCAGGCGCCGTTACGGCCGAAGAGGGTCGCGATCTCGTGGTGGTAGCTGGGGAGGTTGTCCTCGGTCAGCAGGTTCACGACCAGCGCGATCTTGCCGATCTCGGTGACCTTGGACTGCTCCGGGTCCCAGGCCTCGCCGTCCTCGAAGAAGCCGGGGAAGTTCCGGCCATCGCTCCACGGGACGTACTCGTGGGGCATCCAGTCCTTGGTGACCTGCAGGTGGCGGTTGAGCTCCTTCTCCACCACCTCTTCCAGCGCGTACAGCAGCTTGGCGTCGGTCCACGCCTCCGAGCTGCCGAGGTGGGGAGAGGTGATCGTCACGGGTACTCCTGGGTGCAAAGCGAATTACCTACGGTTCCGTAGCCTACGGAGTCGTAGGTTAAGCGCGACATCAAGACGAGCCAAGCCCCAGCCGTCCCTATGTCTGGTTACATCCAGTTATCTATGCAGTTTGCGGGGGGCATGAAGCGGAAGCGGAAGGGAAAAGTCGCGCGGAAACCGCAGCGTGCCGGGCCCGCCGGAACCGCCGTCACGCCGAGGGGTGGTCGGCCGCCCCCGCCTTGACGGAGGAGATCAGCGCCGTGGGGCGTCGACGGAGCCGGTGGCGCGGGCGGCGGACTCGGTCGTTCCGGTGTGGGCCCCGTCCTCGGCGGCGCGGCCGAAGCGGAAGCGGTTGGCCCCCGGGTTACGGAAAGCCCCGCCCCGGGGGATATCGGTCATAGCGGTCGGCGGCCCCGGCGGGCGCAGCCGCTCCGGCACCCCCGCGACGCGCCCCCGGCCCCGGCCCACCCCGGCCCCCGTCGCCCCCGACCTACGGCCCCGTCACCCGTGCCACAGCACCTCGCGGACCTCCTCGGCCGTCGTCGCCCGCAGTTCGCCGTCCAGGAGCAGCCATCGGGTGACGCCGATGGACTCGAGGAACGGCATGTCGTGGCTCGCCACCACCAGCGCGCCCTCGTAGGCGTCCAGCGCGTCCGTCAGCTGACCCACACTGGCCAGGTCCAGGTTGTTCGTCGGCTCGTCCAGCATCAGCAGCTGCGGAGCGGGCTCCGCCAGCAGCGCCGCCAGCGCCGCCCTGAAGCGCTCGCCGCCCGACAGGGTGCCGGCCGGGCGGTCCGCGCGGGCGCCCCGGAAGAGGAAGTGCGCGAGCCGCGCCCGGATCACGTTGTTCGTGGCCTGCGGGGCGAACCGGGCCACGTTCTCCACGACCGAACGGCTGTCGTCGAGCACGTCCAGCCGCTGGGGCAGGTACCGCGCGGCGACGTGGGTCACCGCCGCTCCGGACTCCGGCGCGACGAGCCCCGCGATGGTGCGGAGCAGCGTGGTCTTGCCCGAGCCGTTGCGGCCCACCAGTGCGATCCGCTCCGGGCCGCGCAGCTCCCACTCGCCCCGTACGCCGGCCCCGTGGACCAGGCGGAGATCGCTCAGGGTCAGGACGCGCCGCCCCGGTGGCACCCGGGTGGCGGGCAGTTCGATCCGGATGGTGTCGTCGTCGCGCACCGCCTCCACCGCCTGGTCCAGCCGCTCCTTCGCCTGCGCCAGCTTCTCGGCGTGCATGGTGCGGTGCTTGCCGGCCGATTCCTGGGCGGCGCGCTTGCGGGCGCCCATCACGATCTTCGGCTCGCGCTTGTTCTCGTACATCTTCTGCCCGTACCGCTTGCGCCGGGCCAATTTGACCTGGGCGTCGGCCAGTTCGCGCTTCTGGCGCTGTACGTCGGCCTCCGCGACCCGGACCATCCGCTCGGCCGCCTCCTGCTCGGCGGCGAGCATCTGCTCGTAGTCCGTGAAGTTGCCGCCGTACCAGCGGACTTCGCCGTCGCGCAGATCGGCGATCTGGTCGACCCGCTCCAGCAGCTCCCGGTCGTGGCTGACCACGACCATCACGCCGGTCCAGGATTCGACCGCCGCGTACAGGCGGCCCCGGGCCCGCAGATCAAGGTTGTTGGTGGGTTCGTCCAGGAGCAGGACGTCGGGGCGCGCGAGCAGCAGGGCGGCGAGCCGCAGCAGGACGCCCTCACCGCCCGAGACCTCTCCGACGGTACGGTCCAGCCCGATCCGGGCGAGCCCGAGCTGGTCGAGCGTGGCCAGGGCCCGCTCCTCCACGTCCCAGTCGTCGCCGACGGCGGCGAAGTTCGCCTCGGTGGCCTCGCCCGCCTCGATGGCGTGCAGGGCGGCGCGGGTCGTGTGGATGCCGAGCGCCTCGTCCACGCGCAGCGCGGTGTCGAGGGTGATGTTCTGCGGCAAGTGGCCGACGGTGCCGGCCATGGACAACTGCCCGTCAGACGGGGTGAGTTGGCCGGCGATCAGCTTCAGCAGGGTGGATTTCCCGCAGCCGTTCCGTCCGATCAGCCCGGTGCGGCCGGGGCCGACGGCGAGGTGGAGCCCGTCGAAGACGGGAGTGCCGTCGGGCCAGTCGAAGGACAGTGCGGAGCAGGTGACGTAAACAGGGGGATGACTCATGGAGGCCTCCAGGTTGCGTGAGTGGTGCGTGCAACGCGGGGAGACAGCCGACGGTCGATCAATGGACAAAGGTCAATGGCCGGGGGTCGGTGTCTCGGACCTCAGAAGAGCAACGTCCTGCTCCGTTCGACGGCGATGGGGCGCCTACGAAGCTACGGGCGGCCGGAGCCGCCCGCAAACGAATTACGGACCGGCGGGCGGCCGCGGCTCAGCAGGTGTCGCGCATCAACTCGGCCAGGCTGTGGTCCATGTCGAGGTAGAGGTGCTCCAGGCCGGGCGGGACCACGGTGGAGGCCCGCTCCAGGAACCGGCGCAGCTCCGCCGTCACCATGAGCACGACCGCGACGCCCTCCGGCGCGTGGAACTCGATCGTGGTCCGGTCGGCGTCGTACGGGCGCACGCGCACGTCGCCCCAGCCCGACGGCCGCTCCAGCCCGGACTCCAGCAGCTCGCGCGCGAAGGTCCAGGAGATCTCGACGCCCTCGAGGGTGGCCGGGGCGGGGAACGCCATGCGCACGGCGTACGGATCCGCGCGGTCGTAGCAGAGGGTGACGGGAACGGTCTCGACCTTCGGCGCGGTGGCGACCAGACGGGCCTGTACGGCCTGCTCGATGACAGTGATCAAGGCTCACTCCCTTGCGGCGGATCTGCTGCCGGGTTGAGGGGTGGAACCCGGCAACCCGATAGACGCCGGAATCGGCAAATCCGTGCAGGCCCGGTGACGTGAGCTGTGTCACGGGTTGGCCGGAATCAACCCGTGTGATCGCACAGAGTGACCACGGGGGAGAGGCGGCGGGCGGCGGGCCGGTCGGTTCCACCCGTTCCGGAGAGAGGCAAAAGGGCCGGTTAGCGATCACTCCACAGGACCAACGCGGCCTCCGGGGAGGCACCCTGGACGGGACTTCGGGGGTGCGTTAGCTTCCGGCGCCATGAGACTTCTGGGAGTGGAAGCGAGAGCGGGAGTGGGAGCGGGCCTGTGCGCGGCGGCGCTGGTGGTGGGGCTCGCGGCCGCACCCGCCCGGGCCGACGGGGCCTTACCGGCCCTGCCGGGCGGAGCCGCCGCCGTGACGCCGGGCCGGCCCGGCGCGGGCTGGGCGCTGAAGGACACCGGCAAGGACGCGCGGTTCCGCGGCCTGGCCGCGGTCAGCCGGAGCACCGCCTGGGTGGCCGGCTCCAAGGGGACGGTACTGCGCACGGTGGACGGCGGGCGCAGCTGGCAGGACGTCTCGCCGCCGGGTGCGGTCGCCGAGGGACTGGAACTGCGCGATGTCGAGGCCTTCGACGCGCGGCGCGCCGTGGCCCTGTCGATCGGGGAGGGGGAGGCTTCCAGGGTGCTGCGCACCGAGGACGGCGGCGCCACCTGGACCGAGACCTTCCGCAACCCCGACCCGCGCGCCTTCTACGACTGCCTCACCTTCTTCGACTCCCGGCACGGACTGGCGATGAGCGACCCCGTGGACGGGAAGTTCCGCATCCTGTCGACGGACGACGGCGGGCGCAGCTGGCGGGTCCTGCCGGCCGAGGGCATGCCGGCCGCGCTGCCCGGCGAAGCGGGCTTCGCGGCGAGCGGCCAGTGCCTGGTGGCGGCGGGCCCGCGCGACGTCTGGCTGGCCACGGGCGGCGGGGCCACCGCGCGCGTGCTGCACTCCGCCGACCGCGGACTGACCTGGCGGGCCGCCGAATCCACCCTCCCGGCCGGGGACCCGGCCCGCGGGGTCTTCGCCCTCGCCTTCCGCGACCGTACGAGGGGACTCGCGGTCGGCGGCGACTACCGCACCGGGCAGGCCTCCCCGCAGGCCGCGGCCGTGTCCTCCGACGGCGGCCGCACGTGGAGCCGGGCGGCCACCCCGCCGCCGGCCTACCGGTCCGGGGCGGCCTGGTACCCGTACGGCGGCGGCACGGCCCTCGCGGTCGGTCCGACGGGCACGGACGTGACGCTGGACGGGGGCCACACCTGGCGGAGCCTGGAGGCGGGCTCGTTCGACACCGTCGACTGCGCACCGGACGCGGGCTGTTGGGCGGCGGGGGAGAAGGGCCGGGTGGCCCGGCTGGAACGCCGCTGACCCGGGCGGGCCCGGGACGATCAGGGCTTCACCCGGCTCATGACCGGAACGGGGAACGGGCGGCGGGGACGCCGGCGTGAGCCCCCAACCCCCTGACGGAACCGGTCGAGTAACTGGCCGGCGACCAGCGGCGTCCGGAGTGGATCAGGGTCGGGCAGCCCGCGGTGCCAGGCGCCCCCGGGGTCCGGCCCTGACCGCCGGACAGCCCCTAGACCGCGGGGTTCTCGCGGACCGTCGACAGGTCCGCCGAGGTCCTCGTGGCCATGAACTCGGTGATGCGGTAGGCGCAGACGCCCGCCACCGTGAAGGGGTCCTCGGCGGCGATCTTCTCGATCTCCGCGCGGGAGACCCCGCCGGCGAGGATGACGCCGCCGTCACGCGGGACCTTGCGCCCCGACGCGAGGAACACGCCGGCGGCGTAGTAACCGTCCAGCCATGCGATGTGGGCGTCCATCTCCTCTTCGACGGCTTCGATGGGCGCGATGTAGGTGAGCTCCATGACGAACATGATCGCCAGGCTACTCTCGCACCATCATGACGAGTGAGAACACCCCCGCCGACGAGGCCGAGGCCCGGGCGATACAGGACGAACTACGCCACCGGCTCGTGCTCACCGAGCCCGGCCCGCCCCCCGGCCGCGGACTGGTCGCCGGCGTCGACGTGGCCTACGACGACGCCCGCGACCTGGTCGCCGCCGCGGCGGTGGTGCTCGACGCCGCCACCCTGGAGGTCGTCGAACAGGCCACCGCCGTCGGCCGCGTCAGCTTCCCGTACGTGCCCGGGCTGCTCGCCTTCCGCGAACTGCCGACCGTACTGGCCGCCCTCGACTCCCTCACCGCCACGCCCGGCCTCGTCGTCTGCGACGGCTACGGCCTGGCCCACCCCCGCGGCTTCGGTCTCGCCAGCCACCTCGGCGTGGTCACCGGCATCCCGGCCATCGGGGTCGCGAAGAACCCCTTCACCTTCACGTACGAGGAACCGGGCGCCCGGCGCGGCGACGCGTCCCCGCTGCTCGCGGCCGACGGCACCGAGGTGGGCCGGGCGCTGCGGACCCAGGACCGCGTCAAGCCGGTCTACGTCTCCGTGGGAAGCCGCGTCTCGCTCGACAACGCCTGCGCCCACACTCTCGCCCTCAGCCCCCGGTTCCGCATCCCCGAGACCACCCGGCACGCGGACTCCCTGTGCCGCCGCGCCCTGCGCGAAGCCGCCGGGTGATTCAGCGCAGCTCCCTCGCGTCCACCACGCGGAAGGTGATCCCCGCCTTGCGCAGCCGGTCGATCAGCGCGTCTCCCATCGCCACGGCCGTCGTCAGCTGCCCGGCGGTCTGCGGCAGGGCGTCGTAAGCCAGGCAGAGCGCGGACTCCGCCAGCATCTTCGCGGTCTCCCCGTACCCCGGGTCGCCGCCCGACACCTCCGTGAACACGCGGCGGCCGCCGCCCTCGCCGACGAACCGCGCCGTGAACCAGCTGCGGGCCCGCCGCTCCGCGTCCGGTCCCTGCCCCGGCTCCCAGCGGTTCATCAGCCACCGCCGGGCCGGCGGGATCTGGGCCAGGACCACGGCCGCGCCGACCGCCGCCGTACCGCCCACGGCGAAGGGCAGGTGCCTGACCGAGGCGTAGTGCCGGTAGCGGAAGTCGGGGCCGTACCGCTCCAGGGCGGCGGCCGACCGGGCCACGACCGCCGGGTCCAGTGTGGGCAGCGGCAGCGCCCACGTGCCGGTCTCCCGGCTGAACCGCGGCGCGCCCACCGGCGTGCGCGTCCGTCGCCCCAGCAGCCGGGGCTCGTGCAGCCGGCGGGCGCGCGCGGCCGCCAGGGTCTGCGGGCCGCGGCCCACGGCGGTGAGCGCGGAGGCCAGCGTGCCGCCGGAGAAGAGCGCGTTGGACCGCAGGAACCCGTCGACCCGCAGCGGAACGCCCTCCGGCAGCTGCTCCACGGTGAAGTACGCGCCCAGGTCGGCCGGGATCGAGTCGAAGCCGCAGGCGTGCACGAGCCGCGCCCCGGTCTCCCGGGCCCGCGCGTCGTGCTCGACGTACATGCGGTCCACGAACTCGGGCTCCCCCGTCAGGTCCACGTAGTCCGTGCCCGCCTCCGCACAGGCGGCGACCAGCTCCGCGCCGTACCAGACGTACGGCCCCACGGTCGTGGCCAGGACCCGCGTGGAGGCGGCCAGTTCGCGCACCGCCGCCGGGTCGGAGGCGTCCGCCCGCAGCAGCGGCAGGGACGCGCAGGACGGATCGAGTACGGCCAGCCGCTCGCGCAGCCGCTCCAGCTTCGCGGTGTCCCGGCCCGCCAGCGCCCACCGGCAGCCTGCGGGCGCGTGCGCGGCGAGGTACTCGGCGGTCAGCGCCCCCACGAACCCGGTCGCTCCGAACAGCACGATGTCGTAGGCCCGTTCGCCTGCGCGTTCCCGGTCCCGATCCTGTTCCATGACCGCTCCTCCCAGCTGGTGTCGGGGGCCGAGGCTAGCGCGGGTGCGGCCGGGCCGCGCACCCAGGTGCCCCGGACGGCGGGAAACGGGCGGCGCCCCGGGAGCCGGACCGCTGTGGTCCGTTCCCGGGGCGCCGTTCGTACGGGTCCTGCCGGTGGATCAGTTGTCGGCGTAGAAGCCGAAGGTGTCGACGACCAGGTCGGTGTTCTGGTAGCTCATGTTCCAGAAGTCGATGATGTTGTTGCTGCCGGAGCTCGCCTGGACCAGGTTCGGGACGGTCTTGCCCGGGGTCCAGTTGAGGTTGGAGGAGTTCGGCGGGGTCGGCGTGGTGGCCCACTTGTTCTGGTAGGCGTCCCAGGAGTTCGGGTCCGGGGAGACGGTGAGGAAGCCGGTGCCGGCCGTGTTGGTGACGGTGGCGTTGAGGACGAGGGCGGTGACGTGCGGGTCGCCGCCGCCGACGCGGCCGTAGATGTAGTTGCGGCCGTCGAGCGGGCCGTCCCACTCGCGGGTGTCGAACCAGCGGTCGGGGGTCGTGCGGATGAGCGCGCTCGCGCTCTCCGGGCTGTAGTAGCCGACGACGTCGACGACCACGTGCACCCCGGCACCGCCGCCGTTGCGGACGCTGATCCTGCCGTCCGGGCCGATCGGGACGATGACGGAGTTGGCGACGGTCTGGCCCGCGGTGAAGTTCAGGTTCGACGCGGTCGGGGCCGAGCCGCCGGAGGGGTAGACCGTCAGGTGGCCGGCCGCCTGCGGCTCGGTGACCGTCACGTTGAGCGCGACGGCCTTCGCGGTCGACGGGACGCCCGCGCGACCCGCGATCTGCGTGCTGAAGCTGCCGAAGCCCGGGACCGAGCCCTTGCCCGTGCCGAGGCCCTCGCGGGTGTCGACGACGCGGCTCGGGTTGACCGAGGTGTAGCCGTTGGACGGGCTCTTGGTGAAGTAGCCCGTGACGTCGGCGATGAGGTCGATCGCCCCGTCGCCGTGGTTGTAGATGTCCACATAGCCGCCGTCGCCGACCGACGTGATCACCATGTTCGGGACGGTCTGCCCCGGGGCGTAGTTGACGTTCGAGGTCGTCGGCTGGTCGTCGCCCTCGGCGTACACGCGGACGTGACCGGCCTTGGCCGGGTTGGTGACGGTGACGTTGAGGGCCACGGCGGTCGCGTCGGCCGGGATCTTGGCGGCGCCGCCGACCTTCAGGCGGACGATGCCGAAGGCGGGGACCTTGGTCTTGGCCGCGCCGATGCCCTCGCGGGTGTCGAGCAGACGGGTCGGGGCGTGCGGGGTGAAGTCGTTGCCCGGGGTCCGGAAGACCGTCTGGTTCGTGCCGCGGACGCCTCCGCCGCTGCCGTCGATCAGGGTGACCTTGATCGTGTAGGTACCGGCATGCGCGTAGCTGTGGTTCTCGGTCAGGTTGGTGGGGCCGTTGGCGCCCACCTGGACCGAGCTGCCGTCGCCCCACTCGACGAGCACGCCGAGCGCGGTCCCCGGGTCGCTGGTGACGGCCATCTGCAGCGCCACGGCGTGGGCGCTGGTGGCCTGGGCCTCGAGGCCGACCGTGGGCTCGGCGGCGGCCGCGCCCTCGGTCTGCGGCGCGGCCTGCTTGCTGCCCTTGGCGGCCGGGTGCACCGTCTTGGACGCGGGGCTGGAGAAGGTCGCGGACCCGTACGCCTCGTTCTTGGCCTTGGTCAGGTCGAGGTCGGGAACGGACGCCCCCGGACCGGCCGTTCCCTTGGCACCGTCCTGGCCCGCCGCGTTGGCGACACCCGGGACGATACCGACGCCTGCCGCGACGATTGCGGCAGCGGAAAGCATGAGTCGGCGATTGCGCACCGGCCCCCCCATTTTTCGTTTTTTTGAACTTGCTCAGGTTTGAAGCCCGCTCAGAGTACATAGCCGTCCGCCGTGCCGCGAGGAGTTTGATCGGCGGATTCGGGCTAGCGTGAGGATCCGGGCAGGCAGGAGGCGTCGATGAAGGCAGCGGTGCGCAAGTGGGAGGCGGTGCGGGAGTTCGCCCGTGGGCTCCCGGAGGCGGTCGAGGAGTACCCCTGGGGTCCCGAGGACTGCGTGGTGAAGGTCAACAAGAAGATCTTCGTGTTCCTCGGGAACGCCGACGGGCCGCAGGCACCGGGGCTGTCCGTCAAGCTCAAGGACGAGGCGCTGCACGGGCACGCGATGGCCGCGCCCGGCGCGGAGCCGACGGGTTACGGCCTGGGCCGCTCCGGCTGGGTCTCCGTCCCGCTGGGGGAGAAGGGTGCGCCCTCCGCGCAGGTGCTGTGCGAGTGGGTGGAGGAGAGCTACCGCACGGTGGCCCTCAAGCGGCACGTCAAGGAACTGGACGCCCGGATCGAGGCAAATGGCTAAGCGCTTGCTCTTGTGCTGAGTGGGACGCGTTCCTAGCATCGCTGGTGTTACATCAGTTGTGTCACAGACTGGTCCTACCGATGCTGGGGGCTCGATGGCAGTGACAGGGAACGGACCGCTCGCCGGGGTGCGCGTCGTCGAACTGGCGGGCATCGGCCCGGGCCCGTTCGCCGCCATGCTCCTCGCCGATCTGGGAGCGGACGTCGTACGGGTGGACCGGCCCGGCGGCGGCGGCCTCGCGGTCGACCCGGCGTACGACGTCACCAACCGCAACAAGCGCTCCGTGCTGGTCGACCTCAAGTCCGCCGAGGGCCCCGCCCGCGTCCTCGACCTCGTCGAACGGGCCGACATCCTCATCGAGGGCTTCCGCCCCGGGGTTGCCGAGCGGCTCGGCGTCGGCCCGGCCGACTGCCACGCCCGCAACCCCCGGCTGGTCTACGGCCGGATGACCGGCTGGGGCCAGGAGGGCCCGCTCGCGCACACCGCCGGGCACGACATCGCGTACATCGCCGTGACCGGGGCGCTCGGCATGATCGGCAACCCCGGCGAGCCCCCCGCCGTGCCCGCCAACCTCGTCGGCGACTACGCGGGAGGCTCCCTCTACCTGGTGATCGGCGTCCTCGCCGCGCTCCGGCACGCCCAGACCCCCGGCGGCGCCGGCCAGGTCGTGGACGCGGCGATCGTCGACGGCACCGCCCACCTCACCGCGATGATCCACGGGATGGTCGCGGCCGGCGGCTGGCAGGACCGGCGCGGGGCCAACCTCCTCGACGGCGGCTGCCCCTTCTACGGCACCTACGAGACCTCCGACGGCCGGTACATGGCGGTCGGCGCGCTGGAGCAGCAGTTCTACGACACCTTCGTGGAGCTCCTCGGCATCAAGGACGAGGCCCCCGCCCGCAAGGACGTCGCCCGCTGGGGCGAACTGCGCGAGGCCGTCGCCGCACGCTTCAAGTCCCGTACGCGCGAGGAGTGGACGGCGGTCTTCGAGGGCACCGACGCCTGCGTGGCGCCCGTGCTCTCGCTGGGCGAGGCCCCGCACCACCCCCACCTCGCGGCCCGCGGGACCTTCACCGACTTCGGCGGCATCACCCAGCCCGCCCCCGCACCGCGCTTCTCCTCGACCCCGGTGGCGGTCACCGCGGGCCCCGCCCGGCCGGGGGCGGACACCGCGTCCGTGGCCGCCGACTGGGACCTGCCGGCCCTGCTCGGGAAGGAGGCGTGATGGAGCTGTCGATGATGCTCGACTACGCCGGCGACCCGCGGCGGGCCGCCGACCAGGCGGCGGCGCTGGAACCGGCCGGGCTCGACGCCGTGTGGGTCGCCGAGGCCTGGGGCTTCGACTCCCCGACGATCATGGGCTACCTCGCCGCCCGCACCGAGCGGATGAAGATCGGCTCGGCCATCCTCAACGTCTACTCGCGCACCCCCGGCCTCATCGCCCAGACGGCCGCGGGCCTCGACGCGGTCTCGGGCGGCCGGGCGATGCTCGGCCTCGGCGCCTCGGGCCCGCAGGTGGTGGAGGGCTGGCACGGGAGGCCGTACGACAAACCGCTCGGCCGCACCCGCGAGACCGTCGAGCTGTGCCGCCGCATCTGGCGCCGCGAGACGATCGACCACCACGGCATCACCGACATGCCGCTGCCGCCCGAGAAGGGCGGCCGGCACGGCAAGCCGCTGAAGATCCTCACCCGCCCGGTCCGCGACTCCATCCCCGTCCACATCGCCTCGCTCGGCCCGGCCAACGTGCGGCTGACCGCCGAGATCGCCGACGGCTGGCTGCCGACCCTCTTCATCCCCGAGAAGGCCGGGGCGGTGTGGGGGAGCGCCCTGGCCGAAGGCGCGGCGAAGCGCTCGCCCGAACTCGGCCCGCTGCAGACCGTGGCGGGCGGCCTGCTCGCCATCGGCGAGGACGCCGCGGCCGTACGGGAGCTCGCGCGCCCGCAGATCGCCCTGTACGTCGGCGGCATGGGCGCGGTCGGCAAGAACTTCTACAACGACCTCGCCGTGGCCTACGGATACGAGGAGCAGGCCCGCAAGATCCAGGAGCTCTACCTCTCCGGCTGCACTCGCGACGCGGCGGCCGCCGTCCCGGACGAGTTCTGCGAGCTGATGACGCTGTGCGGGCCCGAGGGCTACGTACGCGAGCGTGTCGAGGCCTTCCGGGAGGCGGGCGTGACCATGCTCAACGTCACGCCCGTCGGCGACGACCCGGCCCGGCTGATCGAAACCGTCAAGAACTGGCTGTAAGGAGCCCACCATGAAGCGCCAGATCTTCGACGCCGAGCACGAGGCGTTCCGCGAGACCGTCCGCACCTTCCTGAACAAGGAGGTGCTGCCGCACTACGAGCAGTGGGAGAAGGACGGCATCGTCAGCCGCGAGGCCTGGCGGGCCGCCGGCCGGCAGGGACTGCTGGGCCTGGCCGTCCCGGAGGAGTACGGGGGCGGCGGGAACACCGACTTCCGCTACGCGGCCGTGATCGCCGAGGAGTTCACCCGGGCCGGGGCCGCCGGGCTCGCCATCGGCCTGCACAACGACATCATCGGCCCCTACCTGACCTCGCTCGCCACCGAGGAGCAAAAGCGCCGCTGGCTGCCGGGCTTCTGCTCCGGCGAGACCATCAGCGCCATCGCGATGACCGAGCCGGGCGCGGGCTCCGACCTCCAGGGGATCCGCACCAGCGCCGAGGACCGCGGCGACCACTGGGTGCTCAACGGCTCCAAGACCTTCATCTCCAACGGCATCCTCGCCGACCTGGTGATCGTCGTCGCGAAGACCACGCCCGAGGGCGGGGCGCACGGCCTGTCGCTGCTGGTCGTCGAGCGCGGCATGGAGGGCTTCGAGCGCGGCCGCAACCTCGACAAGATCGGCCAGAAGGCCCAGGACACCGCCGAGCTGTTCTTCCACGACGTGCGCGTCCCCAAGGAGAACCTGCTCGGCGAGCTCAACGGCGCCTTCGTCCACCTGATGACCAACCTCGCGCAGGAGCGGATGGGCATCGCGATGGCCGGCATCGCCGCCGCCGAGTACCTGCTGGAGATCACCACCGCGTACGTCAAGGAGCGCGAGGCCTTCGGCCGGCCGCTCTCCAAGCTCCAGCACATCCGGTTCGAGATCGCCGAGATGGCCACCGAATGCGCGGTCACCCGCACCTTCCTCGACCGCTGCATCACCGACCACTCCAACGGCCGACTGGACCACGTCCACGCCTCGATGGCCAAGTGGTGGGCCACCGAACTCCAGAAGCGCGTCGCCGACCGCTGCCTGCAACTCCACGGCGGATACGGATACATGACCGAATATCGGGTCGCGCGGGCCTTCACCGACGGCCGCATCCAGACCATCTACGGCGGCACGACCGAGATCATGAAAGAGATCATCGGCCGCTCCCTCCTCGGCTAACGACCTCCCCCGAAAGGCTTGACAGTGAGCACCGAAGCTTACGTATACGACGCGATCCGCACCCCGCGCGGCCGCGGCAAGGCCAACGGCGCCCTGCACGGCACCAAGCCGATCGACCTGGTCGTCGGCCTCATCCACGCCCTGCGCGAGCGCAACCCGGGCCTGGACCCGGCGTCCATCGACGACATCGTCCTCGGCGTCGTCGGCCCGGTCGGAGACCAGGGCTCCGACATCGCCCGGATCGCGGCCATCGCCGCCGGGCTGCCGGACACCGTGGCGGGCGTACAGGAGAACCGCTTCTGCGCCTCCGGCCTGGAGGCCGTCAACCTGGCCGCCGCCAAGGTGCGTTCCGGCTGGGAGGACCTGGTCCTCGCGGGCGGCGTGGAGTCCATGTCCCGCGTCCCCATGGCCTCCGACGGCGGCGCCTGGTTCGCCGACCCGATGACCAACTGGGACACCGGCTTCGTCCCGCAGGGCATCGGCGCCGACCTGATCGCCACCATCGAGGGATTCTCCCGGCGCGACGTGGACGAGTACGCCGCCCTGTCCCAGGAACGCGCGGTCGCCGCCATCAAGGACGGCCGCTTCGCCCGGTCCGTGGTGCCGGTCACCGACCGCAACGGGCTCGTCGTGCTGGACCACGAGGAGTTCGTCCGCCCCGGGACCACCGCCGACACCCTGGCCACGCTCAAGCCCTCCTTCGCGGACATCGGCGACCTCGGCGGCTTCGACGCGGTCGCGCTGCAGAAGTACCACTGGATCGAGAAGATCGACCACGTCCACCACGCGGGCAACTCCTCCGGCATCGTCGACGGTTCCGCGCTCGTCGCCATCGGCTCGAAGGAGGCCGGCGAGCGCAACGGACTGCGCCCCCGCGCCCGGATCGTCTCGGCGGCCGTCTCCGGCTCCGAGCCCACCATCATGCTGACCGGCCCCGCCCCCGCCACCCGCAAGGCCCTCGCCAAGGCCGGCCTGACCATCGACGACATCGACCTCATCGAGATGAACGAGGCCTTCGCGGGCGTCGTCCTGCGCTTCGTCAAGGACATGGGCGTCTCCCTCGACAAGGTCAACGTCAACGGCGGCGCCATCGCGCTCGGCCACCCGCTCGGCGCGACCGGCGCGATGCTGCTCGGCACCGTCGTCGACGAGCTGGAGCGCCAGGACAAGCGCTACGGGCTCGTCACCCTCTGCGTCGGCGGCGGCATGGGCGTCGCGACCGTCGTCGAGCGGCTCTGAACAGCGTCCTGTATCCCCCCAGACCTCCTCTCTGACACGGAAGTAGCGAACATGAGCGAGTCCACCACGATCCGCTGGGAACAGGACGAGACCGGCGTCGTCACCCTGGTCCTCGACGACCCGGACCAGTCCGCCAACACGATGAACCAGGCCTTCAAGGACTCCATCGCGGCCGTCGCCGACCGCGCCGAAGCCGAGAAGGACTCCATCCGCGGCATCATCTACACCTCCGCCAAGAAGACCTTCTTCGCGGGCGGCGACCTGAAGGACATGATCCGCCTGCGCCCCGAGGACGCGCAGCTCGCCTTCGACACCGGCACCGAGATCAAGCGGTCCCTGCGCCGCATCGAGACCCTCGGCGTGCCCGTCGTCGCCGCCATCAACGGCGCGGCCCTCGGCGGCGGCTACGAGATCTGCCTCGCCTCCCACCACCGCGTCGCGCTCGACGCCCCCGGCTCCAAGATCGGCCTGCCCGAGGTCACCCTGGGCCTGCTCCCGGCCGGCGGCGGTGTCACCCGTACCGTGCGCCTGATGGGCATCGCCGACGCGCTGCTCAAGGTGCTGCTCCAGGGCACCCAGTACAACCCGCAGCGCGCCCTGGACAACGGCCTGGTCCACGAGCTGGCCGCCACCCCGGAGGAGATGCTCGCCAAGGCCCGCGCCTTCATCGACGCCAACCCCGAGTCCCGGCAGCCGTGGGACGTACCCGGCTACCGGATCCCCGGCGGCACGCCGTCGAACCCGAAGTTCGCCGCCAACCTCCCGGCCTTCCCCGCGAACCTGAAGAAGCAGCTGAACGGCGCCCCCTACCCGGCCCCGCGCAACATCCTGGCCTGCGCCGTCGAGGGCTCCCAGGTGGACTTCGACACCGCCCTGACCATCGAGGCCCGCTACTTCACCGACCTGGTCACCGGTCAGACCGCCAAGAACATGATCCAGGCGTTCTTCTTCGACCTCCAGGCCGTCAACGCGGGCCGCAGCCGCCCGCAGGGGATCGAGCCGCGCACGGTCCGCAAGGTCGCCGTCCTCGGCGCGGGCATGATGGGCGCCGGCATCGCGTACTCCTGCGCCCGCGCGGGCATCGAGGTGGTCCTCAAGGACGTCAGCGCCGAGGCCGCCGCCAAGGGCAAGGCCTACTCGCAGAAGCTGCTCGACAAGGCCGTCTCCCGGGGGCGCACGACCGAGGCCCAGCGCGAGGAGCTGCTCGCCCGGATCACCCCCACCGCCGAGGCGGCCGACCTGGCGGGCTGCGACGCCGTCATCGAGGCCGTCTTCGAGGACACCGCCCTCAAGCACAAGGTGTTCCAGGAGATCCAGGACGTCATCGCCCCCGACGCGCTGCTGTGCTCCAACACCTCCACCCTGCCGATCTCCGGACTCGCGCAGGGCGTGGAGCGGCCCGCCGACTTCATCGGGCTGCACTTCTTCTCGCCCGTCGACAAGATGCCGCTGGTCGAGATCATCAAGGGGGAGCGGACGGGCGACGAGGCGATCGCCCGGGCCTTCGACCTGGTCCGCCAGATCAACAAGACCCCGATCGTGGTCAACGACTCCCGGGGCTTCTTCACCTCGCGGGTCATCGGCCAGTTCATCAACGAGGGCGTGGCCATGGTCGGGGAGGGCATCGAGCCCGCCTCCGTCGAGCAGGCCGCCGCCCAGGCCGGCTACCCGGCCAAGGTGCTCTCGCTGATGGACGAGCTGACCCTCACCCTCCCGCGCAAGATCCGCAACGAGACGCGGAAGGCCTTCGAGGCCGAGGGCCGGCCGTGGGCCGAGCACCCCGCCGACACCGTCATCGACCGCATGGTCGACGAGTTCGGCCGCCCGGGCCGCAGCGGCGGCGCCGGCTTCTACGAGTACGACGAGAGCGGCAAGCGCACCCGCATCTGGCCGGGCCTGCGCGAGCACTTCGCCAAGCCGGACGCCGACATCCCCTTCGAGGACATGAAGGAGCGGATGCTCTTCTCCGAGGCCCTGGACACCGTCCGCTGCCTCGACGAGGGCGTGCTGACCTCCATCGCCGACGCCAACATCGGCTCGATCATGGGCATCGGCTTCCCGGCCTGGACCGGCGGCGTGATCCAGTACATCAACGGCTACGAGGGCGGGCTGCCGGGCTTCGTGGCCCGCGCCCGCGAGCTCGCCACCGCCTACGGGGAGCGCTTCACCCCGCCCGCCTCGCTCGTGGCGAAGGCCGAGCGCGGCGAGACGTACGCCGACTAGCCGCGCAGATCTGGAAGGCCGGGCCCGGGGGAACCCGGCCCGGCCTTCCCCGCCGCGGCAGCGGTCAGGGGAGGGTCCAGAACTGCCGCGTCACGAGGTAGAAGACGAGGACCCAGAACCCGAGCGCCGCCGCGACGGTGCCCAGACCGACGAGGTTGGTCCGCAGCGGCGAGGCGTCCGGTGCGGGCCACAGCCACCGCTTGAGCAGCCGGTTCACGTAGTACGGCATCGTGAGGAAGCTCATCGCGAAGCTGGACAGCAGGTTGCCCACGAGCAGCCCGAGCCACAACGGCCACTTCAGCGGCGACATGGCGAGGGCCAGCAGCACGACGGTGGGGTACAGGCCGACCCAGACCGCGATGGAGGTCTTGGTGTCCGAGGGCGGCGGGACTTCCCTGCCGTTCTCCTCGAAGGCGAACCAGCTGCCGAACGAGTTGTCGATCGTGCGCAGTTTGAAGTCCTCGAACTTCTTCCCCTCGGCCAGAACCTCCCGTCGCTTCTGCGACGTCAGCCAGGCGTCGAGGTGTTCGGCGCTGTCGTACCGGTACAGAGTGGTCCATTCGTCCTGGAGGCCCTCGATCGGGCGGAAGATCTCCGTGCCGCGGAAACCCTCGAACTTCTTCTCCGCGTCGCTCATGCGGCGCTGCCATGCGAGGAAGTCGTCGACCTGGTCCGGGCGGACGCGGTGGGTCACCACCACCGTCACGAGCGGGTCGGCCGGCTGCGTCCCGCCGCTGATCACCTGCTGGGTCGCGGGACCGTCGAAGTACTTCTCGCCTTCGTCGAGCAGTCGCTGCCGGGTCGCGCCGTTGATCCACGCCTGCAGGTGGGCCACCGAGTCGAAGCGGTAGACGACCACCCACTCGGGCTGCAGGGCGGTCGGCGGGGACACCTCGGCGCCGAGGTGCCCGGGGTACTGCGCGGCGGCGGCGTTCACGTCCTCCTGCCACTTCTCGTACGCGCGCTCCATCCCGGGCCGGACCTTCCGGCCGATGATGACCGTCGCCGCGGCCTCCGCGGCGCGCTGTCCGGCGGTCATCGGCCCGGGCCCGTCCGCGCCGGCCGGTTCTCGGCCAGCCGGCCGTAGATGCGCTCCGGAGTGAAGGGCAGCTCGCGGTAGCGGATGCCCGTGGCGTCGCGCAGCGCGTTCGCCAGCGCGGGCGCGACCGGGTTGATGCAGCACTCGGCCATGCCCTTCGACCGCATGGCCCCGACGGAGTCCGAGGAGCCGACCAGGAGCACCTCGGTGCGGGGGACGTCGGCGTAGGCGGGGATCCGGTAGTTGCGCAGGTTCGGGTTGACCATGACCCCGTCCGCGTCGACCTGGAAGTTCTCGGTCAGCACGAACCCGATGCCCATGGCGACGCCGCCGTCCACCTGTCCGCGGACCTGCTCGGGGTTGATGAGCACTCCGGCGTCGGCCGCCTGGACGCTGTAGAGGATGCGGATCTCACCCGTCACCCGGTGGACGGCGATGCGGAACCCCTGGGTGTTGGAGGTGACGCTTCGGGGAGATCCGTAGGCCTTGCGGGCGGCGGTGAACCGGATGCCCCGCTCCCGGGCCAGGGCGACGAGCTCGGCCAGCGGCACGCGCTCGTCCCCGCACCTGACGTGCTGGTCCTCCAACGAGCACATGACGACGTGGACGCCCGTGTGGGCGGCGGCGAACTCGAGGATGCGGTCGCGCACCGCGGCCGCCGCCCGGAGCACCGCGTTGCCCGCCACGAAGAGCCCGGCGCTCGCGAAGGCGTCGGTGTCGAAACCGGTGCGGTCCGTGTCGGACTGCACCAGCCGGATCCGAGACGGCGTGGTACCCAGCTGCCCGGCCGCGATCTGCACGTGCGCGGTCGACGTACCCTCGCCGAACTCGACGGTGCCGACGGCGAGTTCGTACACGAGGTCGTCACCGAGCGTGATCCAGGCCTCCGAGATGTGCTCGGTCGGGGGAGCCGTCTCGTGCAGGGAGCTCGCGGCACCGGCCCCGACCAGCCACTCCGGTCCGGGGGAGGGCTGCTCGGACGTGCGGGCCAGGGCGCCGGCCACCAGGTCGATGCACTGGGCGAGGCCGTCCTCGTTGAACATCACGTCGTCGGGGCCCTCGTGCATCGCGACCAGCGGATCGCCGGGGCGCACGATGTTGCGGCGCCGCAGCTCGAGCGGATCCATGTGCAGGGCGAGGGCCAGCTCGTCCATCGCCGACTCCACCGCGAAGGCCGGCTGCGTCATCCCGTAGCCGCGCAGCGCACCGCTCGGGACGGTGTTCGTGTAGACGGAGTAGGCGTCGTACTTCTTGTTGGGGCAGCGGTAGATCATGACGGCGGCGCCGCCCGCGTACAGCGTCTCGCCGCCGTGGTTGCCGTAGGCGCCCGTGTTGGACACGTTGCGCACCTGGAACGCCGTGAGCGTGCCGTCCGATGTCGCACCGAGCTTGACCGTCAGCTTCATCGGGTGTCGCGGTGACGCGGTGGTGAACTCCTCCTCGCGCGTGTACTCGAGGCTGACCGGCCGCCCGGTGTCGAGGGTGGCGAGCGCGACCAGGTCTTCCGAGATCACTTCCTGCTTGCCGCCGAAGCCGCCGCCGACGCGCTTGCAGAAGACGCGCAGCTGGTCCGGTCGCAGCGAGAAGAGGTACGCCAGTTTGACCTTCGCGATCGACGGCGACTGCGAACTGGTGCGGACGTTGAGCCGGCCGTCCTCCATCCAGGCGATCGAGCCGTGGGTCTCCAGGTGCGCGTGCTGCACGCGCGGAGAGAAGTAGGTCCCCTCGTGGATCACATCGGCCGCCGCGAACCCGGCGTCGACGTCGCCGATGTGGGAGTGGATGTCGACCAGCAGGTTGCGGGTGCAGTCGCGGACGAACGGATCCGCGGAGACGTGCAGTCGGGGCGCCCCGTCGGCCATGGCCTCCTCGGGGTCGAAGACCGCCGGCAGCACCTCGTACTCCACGGCCAGCCTCCGGCAGCCCTCCTCCGCGGCCCCGACCGTGTCGGCCAGGACGGCGGCGACGCGCTGGCCGACGAAGCGGACCGTGTCGTCGAGGACGTAGGTGTCGTCCGGGTCGACCAGGTGGTCGGTGTGGATCGCCGTGGTGAAGCGCCTGCGCGGCACGTCCTGCCAGGTGTAGACGCGGTGCACGCCGGGGACCGCGAGCGCGGCGGTCTTGTCGATCGAGACGATCCGGGCGTGCGCGTGGGGCGAGTGCAGCACCTTCAGGTGCAGCAGGCCCTCCATGTGGGTGTCCATCGTGAACTCGGCCCGCCCGGTCACCACGTCCTCGGCCGCCGGCGCGCCGACGCTCGTGCCGACGGCCTTTCCCGGCGCGGGCGTCCGCACCGCGGTGACGCCCTTCACGGCGTCCTCGATCGACCGGTAGCCGGTGCAACGGCAGAGATTGCCCTTCAGCGCCCTGGGCAGGTCGGCCTTCTCGGCCTCGGTGAACGTCGCCGAGGTCATGATCATCCCCGCGGTGCAGAAGCCGCACTGGAACCCCGGCGCATCGCGGAACTGCCGCTGCACCGGATGCAGGTCGCCGGGTGCGCCCAGACCCTCGATCGTGGTCACCTCGCGGCCGTCCGCGCGGAAGGCGGGGGTGATGCAGCTGTGCACCGGCCGGCCGTCCAGCCACACCGTGCAGGCACCGCAGTCGCCCGTGTCACACCCCTTCTTGACGCCGAAGTGGCCGAGTGCGCGCAGGAAGGTGCGCAGGCACTGGCCGGGGGCCGGCTGATCGTCGAAGCTCCGTCCGTTCACGAGGTAGGTCATGCCCGGCCCCCGGTGATGAATTCGCGGCGGATCTCCTCGGCGAAGTGCTCCGTCAGGTGACGGCGGTGGTCCGGGGTCCCGTTGGGGTCGGCGAACCACACGTCGGCGGGGATGGCGTCGATGCTCTGCCGCAGGGTGTGGGCATCGGGAAAGCTGTCGAAGGCGAACCGGACCGGCCGCGTGGTGCCGGCGGTGACGGTGAGGAGCAGATCGCTCGTCCCGGGCGTGTGCGTACCGATGAGGAACACGGTCGAGCGGCCGAGGCGGGTCAGCGAGAAGCGGCGGTGCGCGGGGCGTCTGCGCAGGGCGTGCGCGGGAATCCGGATGCGGCGCAGCACCTCCCCGGGCGCGAGGACG
Organism: Streptomyces sp. NPDC088762; assembly: GCF_044750905.1. NCBI lineage: Bacteria > Bacillati > Actinomycetota > Actinomycetes > Kitasatosporales > Streptomycetaceae > Streptomyces > Streptomyces sp. NPDC088762. The sequence goes on along the minus strand of NZ_JBIVKT010000004.1, from coordinate 74,428 downwards.
TTGCCGTTGTTCCCGGTCACGAAGTCGAGGGCGTCGACGGTGCGCACGGACCCGTCGCGAGCCCACAGCTCGTACCGGGCCTCGAGTGCGACCGTGAGCGTGATCATCGGGCCGGCAGGCAGGGACATGCAGATGTTTCCGCCGACGGTCGCCGCGTTCCAGACCTTGAACGAGGACAGGAACGCCTCGCAGGCCGTCGGGATGAGGCTGCCCGCGGTCCAGTCGGCCGGCGGTGCGAAGGCGTACAGGTCGCGGATGGTGCACGTGGCACCGATCTCGAGGCCGGCACCGCTCGGGACGAGCTGGTCCCAGGGCAGGGCCGTCAGGTCGACCAGGCGGGCCACGTTCGGCTGTTCGGTGGAGAACAGCCAGGTGCCGCCCGCGAGCCAGGCGTCCCCCTCGCGCCAGTCCCTGCCCGGCCGGTCGGCCGGTCGCCGGACGACCTCGGTGACGGCGTTGAGGTCCATGGGAATCGACCTCCCTCACGAAGACTCGTGAGCTGCTCGGGGAGGGCCGGCCCGTCGCGGAGATCCCCCGTCCAGCGTAACGGGAACGGGTGGGCCCCGCTCGAGCGCTCGCCCCCGCCGGGCTACCCGCCCGGCGTCTCCCCGGAGACGAAAGCCGCCCGCAGTTCCTCGCGGAGCGACCGCTGGAAGGCCGTCACCAGGGCCTGCACCACCATCGGCTGCATGTGCGCCGACAGCGCCTTCATCGACTCCACCCGCTCCGGATCGCTCTCGCCTTCCGTGAACGGCCCCCACACCTCGTCGCGGAACAGCGCCGTCAGTTCGTGCGCCGCCGAGCGGGTGTGCTCCACCAGCACCGTGCGCGCCGCCAGGATCGTCTCGTGCGCGATCGGCACGTCGAGCAGCGCCACGCCCAGGCGCAGCAGCCCCACGTCCACACGGAACCCGTCCCCCGAGGCCGCGAGCACGTTCATCGCCGTCAGCCGCCGCACGTCGGAGTCCGACAGGCTCCGCCCGGCCCGCTTCTCCAGCTCGGACCGCGACACCTCCTGCGCCGAATCCGGTGCCCAACTGGCCACCATCGCACGGTGGATCGCCAGGTCGTGCGCGCTCAGGTCGTCCGGCAGCGCGTCCAGGTAGCGCTGACACGCCGACAGCGTCATGCCCTGGTGCTGCAACTCCTCGATCAGGGCCAGCCGGGAGAGGTGCTCCGGGCCGTAGTGGCCCACCCGACGAGGGCCGATCACGGGAGGGGGCAAAAGCCCGCGCGTGCTGTAGAACCGTACGGTACGGACGGTGACGCCCGCCCTGGCCGCCAGCTCGTCGACGGTGAGCATCGGCTCGGGTGCCTGGTCGGCCATCGTCTGCGCCTCGCTCTCTGCTCCACAGCTTGGGTTCAACAGTATTGCTGTCGCACCAACGATGTGAAACGGCCAGGAGCTGCCCATGACCACGAAACTGCGACTGCCCGGACACCCGGAGGAGACCACCCTCCCCGCCCTGCTGGCCCGCAACGCCGCCGAGTACGGGGCACTGCCCGCGCTCTCGTGGCGCACGGCCGGGGCCTGGGAGACCCTCAGCTGGAGCGAGGTGCGCCGCAAGGTCGCCGTCCTCGCCTCCGGCTACGCCGCGCTCGGCGTCGAGCGCGGCGACCACGTCCTGCTGATGATGGGCAACCGCCCCGAGCACTGGCTCAGCGACCTGGCCCTCGTCCACCTGGGCGCCGTCCCCGTCACCGTGTACGGAACCTCCGCGCCCCAGCAGATCGCCCACATAGCCCGCCACAGCCGGGCCAGGCTCGCCGTCGTCGAGGGCGAGCGCGAACTCGCCCGCTGGGAGCCGCTGCTCGCCGACCCCGCAGTGCCCCTGGAACGCCTGGTCGTCGCCGAGGCCGCGCAGGCCGGCCCGCACCGCACGTACGGCTCGCTGTACGCGAGCGGCGCCCGCCTGCACCACCCCGACGCCTTCGAGAAGGCCTGGCGGGAGACCCGCCCCGAAGACCCGCTGACCGTCGTCTACACCTCCGGCACCACGGGCGACCCCAAGGGCGTCCGGCTGACCCACCGCAACATCCTGCTCCAGACCGTCCGCCTCGACCGGAACGTGGACCTCCCCGAGCACGCCGAGCACATCTGCTACCTGCCCTTCGCGCACATCGCCGAGCGGGTGCTCGGCATCTACCTGCCCCTGCTGCGCGCCGCGCACGTGCGGCTGTGCGCCGACCCCACCGCCGTGTCCGGCGCGGTCCGCGAGCTGCACCCCGTGCAGTTCTTCGGCGTGCCCCGGGTGTGGGAGAAGCTCGCCGCCTCCGTACGGGCGGTCCTCGCGCAGCTCCCGCAGGAGCAGCGGCAGGCCATCGAGGCCGCGAACGACCTCGCGCGGGCCCGGGCCGGCCACCGGGAGCGCGGGCAGGCGGTCCCGCCCGCGCTCGAAGCCTCGTACGCCCGCGCGAAGGAGCAGGTGCTCGACCCGCTGCTGGGCCTGGCGGGCCTGGACCGGCTCGTCTGGACGGCCAGCGCGACCGCACCGATGCCGATCGACGTGGTCCGCTTCTGGGCGGGCTGGGGGATCACCATCATGGACGCCTGGGGGCTGACCGAGACCTCCGGCGTGTGCACGGTCAACAGCCCGGACGCCTTCCGGCTCGGCTCGGTGGGCCGCCCGATCGAGGGGCTGGAGCTCAGGCTCGCCGAGGACGGCGAGATCCTCGCGCGCGGCGCGACCGTCTTCGGCGGCTACCTGCGGCCGGACGGCTCGGTGGAGAGCGCGTGCGACGCGGAGGGGTGGTTCCCGACCGGCGACGTGGGCCGGCTCGACGAGGACGGGTTCCTCTGGCTGACGGACCGCAAGAAGGAACTGATCATCACCTCGAACGGCAAGAACGTCTCGCCGGCGCTCGTGGAGAACACCGTCAAGGAGCACCCGCTGATCGGCCAGGCCCTGGTCCACGGCGACGGCCGCTCCTACCTCGTCGCCCTGCTGGTCCTGGACCCGGAGCTGGCCCCGGCCTGGGCCGCCGCCCGGGGGATCGAGGCCGCCTCACCGGCCGAACTCGCCGAGCACCCCGCCGTCCGTTCGGAGGTCGACCGCGCCGTCGAGGCGGCCAACGCGCGGCTCAACCGGACCGAGCAGATCAAGCGCTACCGGCTGCTGACCGAGGAATGGGGGCCCGAAACGGGTGAGCTGACCCCCTCGCTGAAGCTCCGCCGCCGGGTGATCCGCGACAAGTACGGCGACCTGATCGACGGCCTCTACGGGCCCTCGTACGAAGCTCCGTAGCCCGCACGGGCGGGTCGGTGAGCGGGCGACCGCTGACCGACCCGCCACGGGCCGGCCTAGCGGCCGATCAGCGGGTAGTGGTCGGAGAGGTTGGTGTAGGTGTAGGAGGTGCCCCAGCTGGAGACCGTCCAGGGCGCCGACTCCTCCTTGACCACGTTGTTCTCCCAGCCCGCCGGACGGGCGTTGCCCTTGCGGTAGAGGACGTAGTCCAGGTCCTCGCGCGGGTCCGTCGGGTAGCGGTAGTGCGCGATCGAGTTCAGCGCGGTGTCGAAGGAGTACGGGTGGCCCGTGCGCGTGTCGGAGCCGGCCAGGTCGGCGTTGGCGAGCATCGAGGCGTACTCGGGGGTCCGCGAGTCGACGTTCATGTCTCCCGCCACGATCACCTGCTCGGCCGCCGGGATGTTCTTCCCGTCCAGGAAGGCGTCTATCGCGCGGAACTGACGGGCGCGCATCTCCGCCGCCTCGCCCGCGCCGCAGCCGGAGTCGGTGGACTGCGCGTGGGTGCCCACCACGTGCACCCTGGTGCCGTTCACGTCGAGGACCACGTAGGCGAAGCCCTTGTTCGACCACCAGTCGGAGCCGCAGGCGTCCTTGTAGACGACCTGCTCCTTGCGCACGATGGGCCACTTGCTCAGGATCGTGACGCCGCCGTCCTCCGGGGTGGTGGAGGAGTAGGAGCCGCCCGTGGCGTCCCAGCCGCTCTTGCTGCGGCCCACGACCGGCGTCTGGTACGGGTAGCGGGCCGCCGAGTTGGCCTTCAGGGCGTCCGAGGCGCCGTTGTCGAAGGCCTCCTGGAGCACGACCACGTCGTGGCCCTGGTAGAAGGAGGCCTTGGGGATCTCCGCGGCCCGGTGGTCCTGGCCCCAGTTCGGGTACAGGTTCTTGCTCATCAGGAACACGTTGTACGACAGGACGCTGAGCCGCGGCGCGGCGGCGGCCGTGGTCGTGGCGGCGGGAGCGGCCGTGGCGGAGGGTGCGGTGGTGACGGCCAGCGTGCCGGCGGCGACCGCGGCGACGGCCACGGCGGCGGCCCGGTGACGGCGGTGCGAGGTGTGCAGCATGAGGTCTCCCTCGTTCCTGTGGGGAAGATCGGCTTCGCCATCCAAGCAGCCGCGGTTACCTCTGGGTAACACCCGTGACAAGACTTTCTGTCCGGCCCGGGACATCGTGGGGGCCCATACTGGGATGACGGCACGAAGCGCACTGGGGGCAGGGAACATGAGCACGACGCGGGAGCCCGCAGAGCAGACCGCGCGCGGCGGCCCCGCCGGCCGGACGGACCCGGAGCCGCCCCCGCCCGGCGGCGTGCTGTGGACCATCGCGGGGGACGTCAGGGCGCTGCTGATGCTGCCCGCCGCCTTCACCATGCAGGTCGCGCACCCCGCCATCGCGGCCGGCGTCGACGAGTACTCCGTCTTCCGCACCGACCCCTGGGGCCGCGGCGAGCGCTCGCTGCGCTCGGTCCAGCTGTGGGTGTACGGCGGGGAGGGCGCCGCCGAGGAGGGGCGCCGGGTACGCCGTCTGCACCGGGGCATCCAGGGCACCGACACCCGCGGCCGCCGCTACCACTCCCTCGATCCGGCCTGCTACGCCTGGGTGCACGCCACCGGCTTCCCGGTCTACACGTACGCCGGCCGCTACCTCCTGCGCCGCTTCACCCCCGCCCAGGAACGGCAGCTGTACCGCGAGTGGCTCCAGGTGGGCCGGATCCTCGGGCTCCACGACCGGGACATGCCGCAGAGCATCGAGGAGTACCGGGAGTACTGGGGCCGGATGCTGGCCGAGGAGATCGAGCCGACGGCCGTCGCGCGCGAGCTCGTCGCCACCGATGTGCCGCTGCCCCGGCCCGAGGGCGGCGGCCCGCTGTCCCGGCTGCTGCTGCGGCTCACCTGGCCGGTGCTGCGCGTGGCGTTCCTGCGCTTCCGGGCCTTCGTCTCCGTCGGCTACATGCCGCCCGAGGCGCGCGCCGCCATCGGGCTGGAGTGGAGCCCCGCGCAGGAGCGCAGGCTCCGGCGGTTCAGCGCGGTGGTGCGACTCCTCGTACCCCTGTTGCCGGAGCGCCTGCGGTATCTGCCGATCGCCCGCCGGGCGCGCGCCGAGTGGCGCGCCGGCGCCCGCTGAGGGGCGCCGGGCGCGCCGGGCCCCGTACCTCCGGGAGGACCGGGGCCGGGGCCGGAGCGGGACTCAGTCGCGGTGCTCGTGCTCGTGGACGGTGTTCGTCTCCGCGATCTTCTTCCAGGACTTCGGCTCGGCCGCCGGCTTGACCGGCGCCGCCTGGGAGGCACGGGCCGCCGGAGCCTTCGCCGTCCCGTTCAGGGCCGAGGCGTCGGGCTTGCCCGGGGTGTAGAGCCAGGTCTCGAAGAGCTGCGCGAGCGGCTTGCCCGAGACCTTCTCCGCGTACCGGACGAAGTCGCCGACCTTGGCGTTCCCGTAGGCCCGCTCGGTCGGCCAGCCCTTGAGGATCCGGAAGAAGCTCTCGTCGCCGATCTCGTTGCGCAGCGCCTGGAGGGCGATCGCGCCGCGGTCGTAGACGGCCCCGTGGAACTGGTTCTCCGGACCCGGGTCACCCGGCTTGACCTGCCAGAACGGGTCCTCGGCCGGCCGCAGGGCGTACGCCCAGTCGGCCAGCTCCTGCGCGGTGCCCTCGCCCTCCTTCTCCGACCACAGCCACTGGCTGTAGCGGGCGAAGCCCTCGTTGATCCAGATGTCCTTCCAGCCCTCCACGGACACGCTGTCGCCGTACCACTGGTGGGCGAGCTCGTGCACGACCACCGAGACGTTGGCGCCGTTCGAGAACTGGCGCGGGCCGTAGAACGGACGCGTCTGCGTCTCCAGCGCGAAGCCGGCCGTCACGTTCGGCACGTAGCCGCCCAGCGCGTTGAAGGGGTACGGGCCGAAGACCCCTTCCAGCCACTCGGCGACCTCGCCCGTCCGCTCCACGCTCGCGCGGGCCGCACCGGCGTTGTCGCCGAGGTCCTTGCTGTAGGCGTTGAGGATCGGCAGCCCGTTCGCCGTCTTGTCGGTGGTGATGTCGAACTTGCCTATCGCCAGAGTGGCGAGGTAGGTGGCCTGCGGCTTGTTGGAGCGCCAGTTGTACCTGGTCCAGCCGAGCCGCGAACTCTGCGACTGGAGCACGCCGTTGCTGATCGCCTGGGTGCCGTCCGGGACGTTGACGGAGACGTCGAAGGTGGCCTTGTCGAGCGGGTGGTCGTTGCTCGGGAACCACCAGACGGCCGAGTCGGGCTCCTGCGCCGCGACCCCGCCGTCGGGCGTGCGGTGCCAGGCCGTCCAGCCGTCGACCTTCAGCTCCGAGGGCTTGCCGGCGTACTTGACGACGACGGTCAGCGGGGTGTTGCGGGCGAGGGGCTTCGCCGGGGTGACCTCCAGCTCCTGCGCGCCGGAGGCGGCGAACTTCGCCTTGGCGCCGTTGACCCGCACCTCGCTGACCTGGAGGCCGAAGTCGAGGTTGAAGCGGGACAGGTCCTGCTTGGCGGTGGCCAGGAGGGTGGCGGTGCCTTCGAGCAGGTCCGTCTGCGGCTGGTACTTCAGCCGCAGGTCGTAGTGGGACACGTCGTATCCGCCGTTGCCGCTGGCCGGGTAGTAGGGGTCGCCGATACCCGGGGCGCCCGGACCGTAACTCGCGGCCGACGCCGGGATCACCAGCAGCAGGGAAGCGGCGAGCACGCTCGGGGCGATGACTTTGCGGTGCACGAAGGGCTCCAAGTGGTAGGGGAGACACATCGGTTCAAGGTCTCGTCGTCCGACCGTATTCACCCGTGCGTCCCACGTCCTGTCCATGGCCCCTGCCGTCACACGATCGGCATCCGGCCGCAAAGAAACCGCAGCGGGGCGGCCTCCCCGTCTCGCGCGCCGGGCCGGAAGCAGCGATCGCCGCCGAACGGGAGTACAGGCCGACCGCACCGGCAGCCCCGAAGTTGGCCCGAAGTCGACGCTGCCGCGCGCGGGGCCCGGGGCCCCGCACGCCGGCCCGGCGCTCCCCTTCGCCGCGCCCGGCGGCCCTCGCCTCCCGCCTCTGCGTGGCCGTGCGGGCGGCCCCACCGCGTCCTGGGGCACCTCGCCCTTCCGGACATACTGAGCAGTCGGTAACCTGCGCGCATGACTCTTCCCGCGCTCGCCGCCCGGCACGCCTGGCATGGCGCCATCAACCCGCTGCACTCCACCGTGTACTTCTCCCCGGACTACCTCAAGGAGCTCGCCGCCTTCGGGGTCGACAACCCGAACGCCGCCAACCTGGCCGGACGGGCCGCGGCCATGGGACCCGTCGGACCCGGTCTGGTCGCCGCCACCTTCTACAACTACCGCTACGACCACCTCGCCCGGTTCCTGCCCGCCGTCTGGGACAGCGTCTCCCCCGAGGAGGTCATCGCCGCCCGCTACCGAGCCGCCGACAGCACCCTGCGCCGGCTGCTCGGCGACGAGACCGTCGAGTCACCCGAGCTGGCCGAGGCCGCCGAGCTGGCCCTGCGTGCCACCGAGGGCTGTACCCGCCACGCCCGCCCGCTCTACGCGGCCCACGCCGACCTCCCGGTGCCCGAGCAGCCGCACCTGCGGCTCTGGCACGCCACCACCCTGCTGCGCGAGCACCGCGGCGACGGCCACCTCGCGGCCCTGCTCATCGTCGGGCTCGACCCGGTGGAGGCCCTCGTCAGCCACGGCGCCACCGGCAAGGGCATGACCTCCAAGTGGCTCAAGGCCACCCGCGGCTGGGAGCAGGCCGACCTGGACGCCGCCGCCGAGCGCCTGCGCGAGCGCGGCGTGCTCGACGCGGCCGGAGAGCTGACCGAGGAGGGCAAGGCCCTGCGCGAACGGCTGGAGACGGAGACCGACCGCCTGGACTCCGCCCCGTACGAACACCTCGGCGCGGCCGGCCTGGCCCGCCTGGCGGAACTGGGCGGCGGCTTCGTGCTCAAGGCCGTCGCGGCCGGGGCCTTCCCCGCCGACCTCCGCGGCAAGGGCTGACCGTCGGGCGGCCGGTCGGCAGGGGTCCCGCCGACCGCGCCGCCACCTGCCACAATTGGCAGCCTTCCAGTGCAAACGAAGGCAGGCGGGACCCGATCGTGACGATGTCCATCGAAGGCAGGATCGCCGAGGAGCTCGGCGTACGGGAGCGGCAGGTCAAGGCCGCCGTCGAGCTGCTCGACGGCGGCTCCACCGTGCCGTTCATCGCGCGCTACCGCAAGGAAGCGACCGAGATGCTCGACGACGCCCAGCTGCGCACCCTCGAGGAGCGGCTGCGCTATCTGCGCGAGCTGGAGGACCGGCGCGCCGCGATCCTGGACTCCGTACGGGAGCAGGGCAAGCTCGACGCCGAGCTGGAGGCGCGGATCAACGCGGCCGACACCAAGGCCCGGCTGGAGGACATCTACCTCCCCTTCAAGCCCAAGCGCCGCACCAAGGCGCAGATCGCCCGCGAGGCCGGCCTGGAGCCGCTGGCCGAGGGCCTGCTCGCCGACCCGTCGGTCGAACCGGCCGTCGCGGCGGCCGCGTTCGTCGACGCGGACAAGGGTGTCGCCGATCCGGCCGCCGCCCTGGAGGGCGCCCGCGCCATCCTCACCGAGAAGTTCGCCGAGGACGCCGACCTCATCGGTGAACTGCGCGAACGCATGTGGAGCCGCGGCCGGCTCGCCGCGAAGGTCCGCGAGGGCAAGGAGGAGGCGGGCGCCAAGTTCGCCGACTACTTCGACTTCGCCGAGCCGTTCACCGCGCTGCCCTCCCACCGCGTCCTCGCCATGCTGCGCGGCGAGAAGGAGGAAGTCCTCGACCTCACCCTGGAGCCGGAGCCGCCGAGCGAGACGCCCGGCCCCTCCACGTACGAGGGGCTCGTCGCCCGCCGGTTCGGGATCAACGACCGTGGCCGTCCCGGCGACAAGTGGCTCGCCGACACCGTCCGCTGGGCCTGGCGTACGAAGATCCAGGTGCACCTCGGCATCGACCTGCGCATGCGGCTGCGCTCCGCCGCCGAGGACGAGGCCGTCCGGGTCTTCGCCGCGAACCTGCGCGACCTGCTGCTCGCCGCGCCCGCCGGCACCCGTGCCACGCTCGGCCTCGACCCGGGTTTCCGTACCGGTGTGAAGGTCGCCGTCGTGGACGCCACCGGCAAGGTCGTGGCCACCGACGTCATCCACCCCCACGTTCCCGCCAACAAGTGGGACGAGTCCCTCGCCAAGCTGGCCCGCCTCGCCCGGGAGCACGCGGTCGACCTGATCGCCATCGGCAACGGCACCGCCTCCCGCGAGACCGACAAGCTCGCCGGGGACCTCATCGCCCGCCACCCCGAGCTGGGCCTCACCAAGGTGATGGTCTCGGAGGCCGGCGCCTCCGTGTACTCCGCCTCCGCCTTCGCCTCGCAGGAACTCCCGGACATGGACGTGTCCCTGCGCGGGGCGGTCTCCATCGCCCGCCGCCTCCAGGACCCGCTCGCCGAACTCGTCAAGATCGACCCAAAGTCGATCGGCGTCGGCCAGTACCAGCACGACCTGTCCGAGGTGAAGCTCTCCCGCTCGCTCGACGCGGTCGTCGAGGACTGCGTGAACGGCGTCGGCGTGGACGTCAACACCGCCTCCGCGCCGCTGCTCTCCCGCGTGTCGGGCATCAGCGCCGGACTTGCCGAGAACATCGTGGCCCACCGCGACGCCAACGGCCCGTTCCGCAGCCGCAAGGGCCTCAAGGACGTGGCGCGGCTCGGCCCGAAGGCGTACGAGCAGTGCGCGGGCTTCCTGCGGATCCGCGGCGGGGACGACCCGCTGGACGCCTCCGCCGTACACCCCGAGGCCTACCCGGTGGTCCGGGCCATGGGCAAGACGGCCGGCGGCGAGGTGGCGTCCCTGATCGGCAACACCGGTGTCCTGCGCTCCTTGCGGCCCGAGCAGTTCGTCACCGAGGCCTTCGGCCTGCCCACCGTCACCGACATCCTGCGGGAGCTGGAGAAGCCGGGCCGCGACCCGCGCCCCGCCTTCAAGACGGCCACCTTCAAGGAGGGCGTGGAGAAGATCGGCGACCTGGCCCCCGGGATGATCCTGGAGGGCGTCGTCACGAACGTGGCCGCCTTCGGCGCCTTCATCGACATCGGCGTGCACCAGGACGGGCTGGCGCACGTGTCCGCGCTGTCCAAGACCTTCGTCAAGGACCCCCGCGACGTGGTCAAGCCCGGGGACATCGTCCGCGTCAAGGTCATGGACGTGGACATCCCGCGCAAGCGGATCTCGCTCACCCTGCGGCTGGAGGACGAGGCGGACCGCACCGCCGGTGCGCCGAGGCAGCGCGAGGAGCGGCAGGAACGGCGCGCCGGCGGCGGCCGTCCTCCCCGGCAGCGCGGCGACGCGGGCACCGGCACCCGCGAGGGCGGCCGGAACCAGGGCCAGGGCCAGGGCCAGGGGCAGGGGCAGGGGCAGGGCCAAGGTCAGGGTCAGGGACAGCGGAACCAGGGCCGGCGGGGCCAGGGGCAGGGCGGCCAGGACCGCCGGCAGGGCGGCGGCAGCGCCCCCGCCCCGGCCAACAGCGCCATGGCCGACGCCCTGCGCCGCGCCGGCCTGACGGGCCCCGAGGAGCGGCGAAAGCGCTAGTCGGAGCCGGTGGCAGGCGGGTCTTCGCGCGAATGGCCGAATAGGTGCCCTGGATTCCGGGGCACCTTGCCAATTCGCGTACAAGATCTGTAGGCATGGTGGAACGCCCGTTCGTCACCCGGCGGACGGGCATCCGCATTTCCCCTCAGGACCGCATTCCCCGAGGCCGCCTTGAAGGCACAGGACACCATGCCCATGCCCACGCACGCCTACCGACGCTGCCCGAGAAAGGGTCCGAAGAGGGATCACATGCCCCACCCGCAACTCAGCCTGCGCAAACGGTGCGAGAACATTCTCGGCCAACTGGACCTGACCCGTCCGTTCTCCCTCGACGCGCTGTGCAGCCGAATAGCCGAGCAGCGCGGCCGCCCCATCCGACTTCACCCCCTCCCCAAGGAGGCCGCCGAATCCGGCGTCTGCGGGCTGTGGGTGGGCACCGCCACCGTCGACTACGTCTTCTACGAGGCGCAGACCACCCCGCTGCACCGCGAGCACATCGTGCTCCACGAGCTCGGGCACATCCTCTTCGGCCACCACTCGCTGGAGGGCGAGGAAGCCGACGGAGCCGCACCGACCGTGCTCGGGCGCACCAACTACACCACCACCCAGGAGCAGGAGGCGGAGATGCTCGCCAGCATGATCCGCATCCGCACCGCGAACTCCGGCCCGCACACGGCCGCCCCCGCCCGGGGCACCCTGGCCCGGCTGGAGTCCGCCATGGGCTACGGACGGGGGGAGAGATGACCGCCGCCGACCTGACGGACTTCGGCAACGCGCTCGCCGTCCCGAGCGTCGTGTGCCTGTGGATCGCGGTCCTGCTCCGCGCCCCGGGCGCCCTGCGCTCCCCGCAGCAGCGCGGCCTGTGGCTGGCCGTCGCCACCGCCGCCGCCGCGATGACCCTGAACCTCCCGGACGTCGTCGCGTACGCCATGCGCCGCGGCCCCGAGTACGCCCACACCATCGGTCTCGTCCGCAACCTCACCGGTGTGCTCTCCGCGGGCGCCGTGATCTACTTCGTGGCCGCCACCACCCGCGGCCGCCGGCTCCAGCTCGCCTCGTGGATCGCCACGGTGGGCTGGCTCTCCGCGCTGATCGCCCTGGACCTGGCCGCTCCCGCGCACGGCACCCACACCATGCCGCCCGTCGGGGATCCGGTGCCCTCGCTCGCCTACTGGCTGGTGCTGATCTCCGCGCACGTGGTCGCCAACACCATCTGCGTCGCCCTGTGCTGGCGCTACAGCCGCCGCACCGAGAGCCGCGGACTGGCCGCCGGGCTGCGGCTGTTCGGCCTCGGTACCGCGCTGGCCGGCCTGTTCTGGTTCGCGTACCTCCTCAAGGCCCTGTTCGGCAACACCTGGGCGATGCCCGCCCTGCCGCTGCTGATGAACCTGCACGGGCTGCTGCGCGCCGCCGCGATCCTCGTGCCGACCCTGTTCACCTTCCGCCGTACCGCCGCCGACATCGCCACGGCCTGGCGGCTGTGGCCGCTGTGGCGCGACCTGGTGCAGGCCGTCCCGCACGTGGCCCTCAACAAGCCCCGGGCCGGACGGGTCGTGGAGCTGCTGTGGCCGCCGGTCCCGCGCGACATGCTCGTCTACCGCAAGGTCATCGAGACCCGCGACGCGATCCTGATCCTGGGGGAGTACGTCGCCCCCGGCTCCCTGGAGCTCGCCCGCGGCCAGGTCGCCGGGCGCGGGATCCCCGAGCAGCGGCGCACCGCGGCCGCGCTGGCCTCCGTACTGAAGGAGGCGCGGCAGGCGAAACTCGCCGGACTGCCCGGGCACGCCGGGGAATCGGCCGGGCTGGAGCTGCCCGCCGCGATGCAGAGTTCGCACGAGGGCGGTGACCTGGCCGACGAGGCGCGGTTCCTCGTCGACGTCGCCCAGGCCTACGCCTCGGCGACGCCCGGAACCGAGGGGGTGAAGGTGTCGTGAGCACGACCGTACTGATCACCGGGGCGAGCGCCGGACTGGGTGCCGCCTTCGCCCGGGGCTTCGCGGCCAAGGGCTGCGACCTGGTGCTGGTCGCCCGCGACAAGGAACGGCTGGAGGCCGTCGCGCAGGAGCTGGGCCGCGAGTTCGGCACGGTGTCCGAGGTACTGCCCGCCGACCTGCTGGACGCGGCGGACTGCGCGGCGGTCGCCGAGCGGCTCGCCGACCGGGGCCGGCCGGTGGACATCCTGGTCAACAACGCGGGGTTCGGACTGCCCGCCCCCTTCCCGTACAGCCCGGTCGAGGACGAGGAGCGGATGCTCGACCTGCTGGTCAAGGTGCCGCTCCGGCTCACCCACGCCCTGCTGCCGGGCCTGCGCGAACGCCGCCGGGGGGCCGTCCTCAACGTCTCCTCGGTGGCCGGCCTGCTGCCGACCGGGACCTACGGGGCCGCCAAGGCCTGGGTCACCGCCTTCAGCGAGTCCCTGCGGGTGGACATGGAGCCGTACGGGGTGCGGGTCCTGGCGGTGGTGCCCGGGTTCACGCGCACCGAGTTCCAGGAGCGCGCCGGGATGGACGTCAGCGCCCTGCGCGAAGCGGTCTGGCTGCAACCGGAGGACGTGGTCGCGCGGGCCCTGCGCGACCTGGCCCTGCGCCGCCCGCTCAGCATCACCGGGCGCCGCTACCGGGCGTACGCCCTGGCGGCCCGCCACCTCCCGCGCGGCTTCGTGGCCCGCAGGATGGCCCGCACCCGGCGCGCTCCGGAGGACACCCCGTAGGGGGCCGTCGATCAGGCCAGTGCGCGGCCCGCTGAGGGGCCGCGCACCGGCATGAGGGGATGAGGGGACGAATCAGCAGTCGTGGCCGCCGTGGCCGCCGTACCCACCGTGGCCGCCATAACCACCGTGGCCACCGTGCCGGCCGTGTCCGCCCCAACCGTTGTCGTCATCGTCGTCCCAGCCGCCGTAGCCGCCGTGGTGCCAGCCGTAGCCGTCGTCATCGTCGTCGTCGTCCCAGCCACCGGCGACGTAGCTGACGTGCTGGGCCGGTGCTGCCGCCGAGGCGGTGCCCGCCGTGCCGAGCGCGGCCCCGCCGGCCATCAGAAGACCGGCAGCGGAGACCACGAAGAGGCGCTTCGCTCTCTGTGCAAACATGAGAATTTCCCTTTCCTCCCGCCCTCTCGCCCCTCTGTGAAGCGTGAGGAAGCGGAACCGCGGCCGCAGAACAGAATGCGCAGCGCGGATCGGATACAGGGCCGCGGGAAATGCGGAAGCACAGGTCAGGCCACGGGGGCTCGGGCGCCACAAGGGTCACTTGGCGGGCCACGCTCGGAGGTTCCACCCTCGTTCTACGCGCGACTCCGGCCCATGCGGGCGTGCTCCGCGGATGCGGCTCTCACCCACAAAGGCTAGTCGGGTGCAGGCCGGTCGGCACCTTGGGAGCCAGCCCCGCAGGCCGGGAGCCTAAAGCTCGGTGACCCTGCCGTCCGCGACCCGCAGGCGGCGGGTCACCGAGACGGCGTCCAGCATGCGGCGGTCGTGCGTCACCAGCAGGAGCGTGCCCTCGTAGGCCTCCAGGGCCGACTCCAACTGCTCGATCGCGGGAAGGTCGAGGTGGTTGGTGGGCTCGTCCAGGACCAGCAGGTTCACCCCGCGGCCCTGGAGCAGCGCGAGGGCCGCGCGGGTGCGCTCGCCGGGGGAGAGGGTGGCCGCCGGACGCAGGACGTGGGCCGCCTTGAGACCGAACTTCGCCAGCAGCGTGCGCACTTCGGCCGGCTCGGTGTCCGGGACCGCCGCGCAGAAGGCCTCCAGCAGCGGTTCGTCACCGAGGAACAGCCCGCGGGCCTGGTCCACTTCGCCGATCAGGACCCCGGAGCCGAGGGTGGCGGAGCCGGAGTCCGGCTCCAGCCGGCCGAGCAGCAGGGCCAGGAGGGTGGACTTGCCCGCGCCGTTGGCCCCGGTGATGGCCACCCGGTCCGCCCAGTCGATCTGGAGGCTCACCGGCCCCAGGCGGAAGTCCCCGCGCTTGACGGCGGCTTCGCGCAGGGTCGCCACCACCGAGCCGGAGCGCGGGGCCGCCGCGATCTCCATGCGCAGCTCCCACTCCTTGCGCGGCTCCTCGACGACATCGAGCCGCTCGATCGCGCGCTGCGTCTGGCGGGCCTTGGCGGCCTGCTTCTCGCTCGACTCGCCGCGCAGGTTCTTGCCGATCTTGTCGTTGTCGCTCGCCTTGCGGCGGGCGTTGCGGACGCCCTTGTCCATCCAGTTGCGCTGCATCTGCGCCCGGCCCTCGAGCGCGGACTTCTTGCCCGCGTACTCCTCGAACTCCTCGCGCGCGTGGTTCCGGGCCCGCTCGCGCTCCTCCAGGTACGCCTCGTAGCCGCCGCCGTAGAGGTTGATCTGCTGCTGCGCCAGGTCGAGTTCGAGGACCTTGGTGACGGTCCGCGTCAGGAACTCGCGGTCGTGGCTGATCACGACGGTGCCCGCGCGCAGCCCCGTGACGAACCGCTCCAGCCGCTCCAGACCGTCCAGGTCGAGGTCGTTGGTGGGCTCGTCGAGCAGGAAGACGTCGTAGCGGGAGAGGAGGAGCGAGGCGAGGCCGGCCCGCGCTGCCTGGCCGCCGGAGAGCGCCGTCATGGGCAGGTCCAGGCCCACGGTGAGGCCGAGCTCCGCGGCGACCTCCTCGGCCCGCTCGTCGAGGTCGGCGCCGCCGAGGTTCAGCCACTGGTCCAGGGCGGTCGCGTACGCGTCGTCCGCGCCCGGCGTCCCGTCCACCAGGCCCTGCGTCGCCGCGTCGAGCTCCGCCTGCGCGGCGGCCACGCCCGTACGCCGGGCCAGGAAGTCCCGTACCGACTCCGCGGGCCGGCGCTCCGGCTCCTGCGGAAGGTGGCCGACGGCGGCGGTGGGCGGGGAGAGCCGCAGCTCACCGGTCTCGGGGGTGTCCAGCCCGGCGAGCAGGCGCAGCAGGGTGGACTTCCCGGCGCCGTTGACGCCGACGAGGCCGATGACGTCGCCGGGCGCGACGACGAGGTCGAGATCGGCGAACAGCGTGCGCTCACCGTGCGCGGCGGTGAGCTTCTTGGCGACGAGGGTTGCAGTCATGGTCCGCCGATCCTATCCGCGCCGGGCCGCATGGCCGTAAAGGTGGGAAGCCCGGCATTGCAGCCATGGGGCGCGGCGTCACACCATGAGGCCATGTCGTTGCGAAACGTGCTCGTCGTCCTCTACGACGGGGTGCAGAGCCTGGACGTGACCGGGCCGGTGGAGGTCTTCGCCGGTGCGGCCCGGTTCCCCGGCCGGGAGGGCTACGGGATCCGGACGGTCTCCCTCGGAGGCGCGCCGGTCCGGACGAACAGCGGGCTCACCCTGATGCCGGACGGGGAGCTGGAGAGCGCCCGGCCGGGGGCCGGGACCACGCTGCTGGTGCCGGGGGGCCGGTATTCGGCCGACTTCGAGCCGAGGCTCGTCGAGTGGCTGCGCGCCCACGGGGGTGGCGCGGAGCGGCTGGTGTCCGTGTGCACGGGAGGGCTGCTGCTGGCGGCGGCCGGGCTGCTGGACGGACGGCGGGCGACGACCCACTGGAACGCGTGCGATCGGATGGCGCGGGACTACCCGGCCGTGCAGGTGGAGCCCGACCCGATCTACGTACGGGACGGGCCGGTCTCCACCTCGGCCGGGGTCACGGCCGGGATCGACCTGGCGCTGGCACTGGTGGAGGAGGACCACGGGCGGGACGTGGCGCTGACGATCGCCCGCCACCTGGTGGTGTTCCTGCGCCGGCCCGGCAACCAGGCACAGTTCAGCGCCCAGCTGGAGGCGCAGACCGCCCGGCGGGAGCCGCTGCGGGACGTGCAGCAGTGGATCACGGAGCACCCGGACGGCGACCTGAGCGTGGAGGCCCTCGCCGCGCGGGCGCGGCTCTCCCCGCGCCATTTCGCCCGGGCCTTCCGGTCCGAGACGGGGGTCACGCCGGGCCGCTACGTGGAGCGGGTCCGGGTGGAACACGCCCGCCGGCTCCTGGAGGACACCGGCGCGGGCATCGCCCAGATCTCCCGCGCCTGCGGCTACGGCACCCCGGAGGCCCTCCGCCGGGCCTTCGTGAAGACCCTGGGCCAGCCCCCGGCCGAATACCGCCGCCGCTTCGGGGCCACTTGACCCCTGTCGCGCGCCGCGAGCCGCGGGCCGGTGGGGGTGCGGTGCCGCTGCGCGGGGCTTTCCCCACCCCGCCCCTTCCCGAAACTGGGGCTCCGCCCCAGACCCCGGTCCTCAAACGCCGGACGGCTGGATTTTTTTTGCCCCCGAGCCCCGAACCAGAACCCGAGAAACCGCCTACCGCTCCGGAGGAGCCATGCAGATCGCCGTACTGCTCTACGACCGGTTCACCTCGCTCGACGCCGTCGGGCCCTACGACACCCTCGGGCGGCTGCCCGGGGCCGAGACCGTGTTCGTCGCCGAGCGGCCCGGGGCCGTGCGCAACGACTCCGGGTCGCTCGCGCTCGTCGCGGACAAGGCGCTCGGTGACGTGCCGAGCCCCGACATCATCCTGGTGCCCGGCGGGCCCGGGCAGAGCGACCAGATGGAGAACGAGGTCCTCCTCGACTGGCTGCGGACCGCCGACTCCACCAGCACCTGGACCACCTCCGTGTGCACCGGCTCGCTGCTGCTGGCCGCCGCCGGGCTGCTCCGGGGGCGCCGGGCCACCTCCCACTGGCTCGCCCTCGACCAGCTCCCGCTCTACGGGGCCACCCCCACCGGGGAGCGGGTGGTCACCGACGGCAAGTACGTGACCGCCGCCGGCGTGTCCTCCGGCATCGACATGGGGCTGACCCTGCTGGGCCGGATCGCCGGGGACCGGGTGGCGCAGTCCGTACAGCTGCTGACCGAGTACGACCCCCAGCCGCCCTACGACGCGGGCTCGCCCGACACGGCCCCGGCCGACCTCGTGGAGGAGTGGCGCGGCAAGAGCCGTTTCATCCTCAAGTAGTCCAGGTCCACATGAAGCGGGGCTGGCGACGCTCCAGGAAGGCGGCGACACCCTCCGCGGTGTCGCCGCTCCCCGTCGCCTGGGCGGTCCAGTACGCGTCCCGGTCCGTCCGGCCGTCCGCGAACTCCTTCGCCGCCGCCTGGGTGAGCTGCGAGCGCGCCGCCAGGATCCGTACGAACTCCGCCACGCGCTTGTCCAGTTGACCGGCCGGTACCAGCTCGTTCAGGAAGCCGGCCCGCAGCGCCTGCTCCGCGCCGATCAACTCCGCCGAGAAGAGCAGGTACTTGGCCCACGCGGGACCCACCAGGCCGGCCAGCCGCCGGGTGGAGGACGCCGGGTAGACGATGCCCAGCTTCGCCGGGGTCACCCCGAACGACGCCCCCTCCTCGGCGAACCGCAGGTCGCACGCGGCCGCCAGCTGGCTGCCGCCGCCCACGCAGAAGCCCCGGACCGCCGCCAGCGTCGGCTTCGGGAAGGCGGCCAGCGCCTCCTCCGCCGCCACGGCCAGCGCCTGCGGGTCGTCGTCCCCGCCGATGGAGGAGATGTCGGCCCCGGCGCAGAAGGTCGGTCCCGCTCCGGTCAGCACGAGCACCCGTACGGCAGGATCCGCCGCCAGTTCCGCCAGCAGCCCGGGGAGCGCCCGCCACATGCCGGCCGTCATGGCATTGCGTTTGGCGGGGTGCGAGATGACGACGGTGGCGACCCCGTCGGAGACCGTGTGCAGGAGGGCTGCGTCCCGGGCTGCGTCCATGCGCCGGATGCTATCCCGGGCCGCCGCTCCTATGATCAAGGGGATCGAGGCCAGTCCGTCCGGGGGGTGCGAGGAGGTGGCACGCCCATGGGCGCAGACGACCGTACCGGCGCGAAGGACGCCAAGGGCGGGAAGGGCGCCAGGAGCGCCGACAGCGCCAAGGGCCGCGAACCGCAGCGGGAGAAGGAGAAACTGAGCCGCAGTTTCGGGCTGCTGACCCTCCTCGGGGTGATTCTCGTCCTGGCCGGTCTGGTCGGCCTGGTCTACACCGGCGTGGCCACCCTGACCTCGATGTTCCTCTTCGGCTGGCTGCTGCTGGTCGGGGGTGTGGTGGGCCTGTTCCACGCCGTGCAGTCGCGCAAGAGCAACTACTTCTGGCTGGCGGTCATCGTCGCCGCGATCAACCTGGCGGCCGGCTTCGTGGTTCTGCGCCGTCCGGAGGCGAGCGCGGAGGCCCTGACGATGTTCGCCGCGCTGCTCTTCCTCACCGGCGGGGTCTTCCGGCTGGCCGGCTCCCTCGTGGTGCGCGGTTCGAACTTCGGGCTCTCGCTCGTGCAGGGCGCCTTCGGCATCCTGCTGGGCGTCCTGATCCTGTCGAACTGGCCCGGCAACAGCCTGTACGTGATCGGTACCTTCTTCTCGCTCGCCCTCCTGTTCGACGGGCTGAGCCTGGTGGGGCTGGGCATGGGCGCCCGCCGCATCCTGGGGTTGGTCAGGGACGACGGGGCGGACTCCGGGCCGGCGGCGGCGGACGATGCGCGCCAGGCGGCCGAGAAGCACCGCACAGAAGATCAGGAACAGTCGAACAACTGACTCTGTCATACGCCAGTGGTCAGAAAGTGTCCGATTGACGCTGACTTCTGGTCAGGGCTCCGGCCCGGACCGGCCCGTTCCCCACTCTGGAGGCGTGGAGACGATCGAGCGTGAAGACGGGGGACGAAAGATGGATGTCAGCGGGAGCGTCCCGCCAGCCAGGGAGGGGGAACCGCAGGCTCCGGCCGATCCCCTCGCGTACGAGGGAGTGTGGCGGTTCACCGCTCCCGCCGTAGAAGAATCCGTTCCGCAGGCGCGCCGTGCGGTCCGGGACCTGCTGGGGCGCCAGGGGGTGCCCGCGCACCCGGACCTCGTGTACTCCCTGCTGCTGATCGTCTCCGAACTGGTGACGAACTCGGTCCGGCACGCGGCCCTGCTCTCGCCGGAGGTGGCCGTGGAGGTCGCGATCGGCCGCGAGTGGGTACGGGTGGCCGTCGAGGACAACCATCCGTACCGTCCCAAGGCGCTGGAGGCCGATTTCGGCCAGACCGGCGGCCGGGGGCTGCTCCTCGTCCGGGAGGTCACCCTGGAGGCCGGCGGGGTCTGCGACGTCGAGCACACCTCGACCGGCGGCAAGGTCATCTGG
Organism: Streptomyces sp. NPDC088762; assembly: GCF_044750905.1. Classification (NCBI taxonomy): domain Bacteria; kingdom Bacillati; phylum Actinomycetota; class Actinomycetes; order Kitasatosporales; family Streptomycetaceae; genus Streptomyces; species Streptomyces sp. NPDC088762. Next base: position 54,536 of record NZ_JBIVKT010000004.1, on the reverse strand, counting down.
GCGGCGCTGCCGCTCACCGCACCGGCCCCCGCCGCCCCCGCCGTCTGAACGGCGCGGTGCCGGGGACCGGGGCCGGACGGCGGGAAGCCCGACGGCGCCGACGGAGGGCTACCAGCCCGCGGCCTCACCCGTCAGCTCGCGGATCGCGGGCCGCGCCGCGTCCAGCACGGTCATGAACCAGGCCGAGAACGGCGCTTCGGCGTGCCGCTTCGCCAGCTCCTCGGCGGTGACGAAGGCGGTGTCCCCGACCTCCTCCGGATCCGGCCGGACGACCGCCTGCGCGAGTCCCACGAAAAGGTGGTTGAACTCCTGCTCCACCAGGCCCGACGCGGGGTCCGGGTGGTTGTAGCGCACGGTCCCCGCCTCCGCCAGCAGCGAGGGCGACAGCCCCAGCTCCTCGTGGGTCCGCCGGGCCGCCGCGGCGAACGGGGACTCTCCGGGATAGGGGTGACCGCAGCACGTGTTCGACCAGACGCCGGGGGAGTGGTACTTCCCGAGCGCCCGCTGCTGGAGCAGCAGGCGGCCCTGCTCGTCGAAGAGGAACACGGAGAACGCCCGGTGCAACAGCCCGGGCGCCTGATGGGCGGAGAGCTTCTCCGCCGTGCCGATGGTGTTCCCGGACTCGTCGACCAGTTCGAGCATGATCGGCTCTTGAGTCGCGGTGCCGTTGGACGCGCTGCTCGCGGCGGTGGCTGGTGTGGTCGGCATACCCATCCTTCGCTTCGGACTTCGGCCCTCAGTCTGCCGTACAAAAGCGGCTTGCCCCCACTTACGACGTCCGCGCATGTCTGCCCCCTCCCCGCGTGACAAGCGGGGAGGGGGCAGAGGTCACGCCACCTGGTGCGCCCCCGGCGGTGGCCCGGGAGGCGCCGGGTTGACGGCCCGCAGGACGTAGCCCGTGTACCCGTACTCGTTCCCGTGGCGGGCCCGTACGCCGAGCTCCTCGCGCGTGGCGGCCAGCGCGGCCGCCATCGCGGGGGCGTGGGGCTCGGCGGCCCGGGCCCGCACCCGCTCGGCGAGCGGTCCGTAGTACTCGGCCCAGTCGGAGTCGGGCAGGTGGTGCACGCCGAGCACCCGGTACCCGGCGGCCCCTGCGGCCGCGAGGTTCCCCGCCGTGGAACGCAGCAGCGGGTAGTCGCGGTCCCAGAAGGCCCGCGCCCCGGCCGACGGCTCCGCGACCGTCCACTCGCACTCGGTCAGCACCAGGGTGCCTCCCGGGGCGAGCAGCCGCTTCCACCGGGCGAGCGCGGTGTCGAAACCGATGGCATAGGCGGATCCCTCCGCCCACACGAGGTCGAAGGAGCCGTCGGGGCAGGGGAGCGCGCCCATGTCCGCCCGGACCGGGTGGACGCGGTCGGCGAGCCCCCGGGCCGCGGCGGCCGTACGGAGCTCTTCGAGGAAGGGGCCGTGGAGGTCCACGGCGGTCACCTCGGCGCCGCCCGCCCCTCCCGCTTCGGCGGCGAGCAGCAGGGCGCTGCGGCCGGGGCCGCAGCCCAGGTCGAGGACGCGCGGCCGCCGGGGCAGCGGTCCGCACAGGGACAGCAGACGGCGGGTGCTCGCGTCGGAGCCGGGAGCCTGCCGGGGCAGGCCGCCGTGCAGGTCGAAGAACGCCTCCCGGAAGGCGGCGCCGTCGTCGATGCCGGTACGGGTGTCGCCGGTGGCGTGGGTGTTGCTGGTGTTGTCGGTCAACGTGAACCCTTGAACGGGGGCCCCGGCCGACGAGGCGCGCCCAGCGGTGGCTGGGGGATCAGCTGATGATCAGGCCTGGCCGGATGCCCGGAGGAGAGAGGGGATGCACCGGAGTTCGCTGCGCACGGCAGCGACCACTGCGACGGTCATCGACCCACCTCTTCCCACTCGGCTCGTTCTGGGGCGTGTCCACCGTAACACCGGCGCCGTTTGTGGTACGCGCGGTGATCGTCAATGATGACCCGGCAGGGCCCGGAGCCCCGGGACGTACGGCTCGTCGGGGTGTAAACGGGTGGTGAACCCCCGCTTCCATTCATCCGATAGCCTCTGCCGACGTGCCGCCGCCCCCCGAGGCGCCCGTTACAAGGAGTGAGTTCGTCTGCCGACCGCCATCCTCACCGGCCTGCCGGTTCCCGGATCACCGCTCGCGGACGAGCTGCGCTCCCTCGGCTTCGAGGTCCGCCCCGCCGCGGGCCCCGAGGACGTCGCCGCCGCACTGGGCGCCGTACCCGCCGACCAGCGGGTGGCCGTCGTGGACAGTGCCTTCGTCGGACACCTCCACGCCCTGCGCCTCGCGCTGACCGACCCCCGCTTCGACGCCTGCGCCATCACCGGCGCCCTGGCCGTCCAGCCGGGTGCCCGGGCCGCCCTGGACAAGGCCGCCGCGACCGTTGGCCACGGCCCGGCGCCGTACCCCGACCTGCTCGCCGCCGAGGTGGAGGGCGCCGGGACCGCCGTTCAGCGGCCGGAGCTCGGCACGCTCGTCGCCGCCGTCCCGGCCGGCGACGCGGAGCACCGCGCCGCGACCGCCGCCGTCGCCGCCGTCGACGACGAGGCCGTGCGCCTGCGGACCGCCGTGAAGTCCCGAGACGGGTTCTTCACGACCTTCTTCATCAGCCCCTACTCGCGCTACATCGCCCGCTGGTGCGCCCGCCGCGGCCTGACCCCGAACCAGGTCACCACCGCCTCGCTGATCACCGCGCTGATCGCGGCCGGCTGCGCCGCCACCGGCGAGCGCTGGGGCTACGTGGCCGCCGGTGTGCTGCTGCTCGTCTCCTTCGTCCTGGACTGCACCGACGGGCAGCTGGCCCGCTACTCGCTCCAGTACTCGACGATGGGCGCCTGGCTCGACGCGACCTTCGACCGCGCGAAGGAGTACGCCTTCTACGCGGGCCTCGCGCTCGGCGCGGCCCGCCACGGCGACGACGTCTGGGCACTCGCGCTGGGCGCCATGATCCTCATGACCTGCCGGCACGTCGTGGACTTCTCCTTCAACGAGGCCAACCACGACGCCACCGCGAACACGAGCCCCACCGCCGCCCTGTCCGACCGGCTCGACAGCGTCGGCTGGACGGTCTGGGTCCGGCGCATGATCATCCTGCCGATCGGCGAGCGCTGGGCCATGATCGCGGTGCTGACCGCCGCGACCACCCCCCGGATCGTCTTCTACGCCCTGCTCGCCGGCTGCGCCTTCGGCGCGCTCTACACCACCGCCGGCCGGATCCTGCGCTCGCTGACCCGCAGGGCCGAGCGCACCGACCGCGCGGCCCAGGCGCTCTTCGACCTCACCGACTCCGGGCCGCTCGCCGAGTTCCCCCGGCGCCTGCTGAAGGCCCGCAGGCCGGCCGCGAGCTCCGTGTGGGTGGCCGCCTTCGGAAGCCTCGCGCTCGTCGGGTTCACGCTGGGCCGCCCGTACGGCGACCCGGTGCTGATCGCCGTCGCCGTGCTGTACGCCGTGGCCGCGGGCGAGGCCGTCTCGCGCCCCCTCAAGGGCGCCCTGGACTGGCTGATCCCGCCGCTGTTCCGGGCCGCCGAGTACGTGACCGTCCTCGCGCTCGCCGCGAAGGCGGACGTCCCCGGGGCCCTTCCCGCGGCATTCGGACTGGTCGCGGCCGTCGCCTACCATCACTACGACACGGTCTACCGCATCCGCGGTGGCTCGGGCGCGCCCCCGCACTGGCTGGTGCGGACGATCGGCGGCCAGGAGGGCCGGGTCCTGCTGACCGTGGTCCTGGCCGCCGTCCTGAGCCGGGACGCGTTCCCCGTCGCGCTCACGGCCCTGGCCGTGTTCGTGGCACTGGTGGTGCTCGTGGAGAGCATCCGCTTCTGGGTCTCCTCCGGAGCACCCGCCGTACATGACGAAGGAGAACCAGCATGATCGGCCTTGTACTCGCGGCCGGTGCCGGACGCCGCCTGCGTCCCTACACCGACACCCTGCCCAAGGCCCTCGTGCCCGTCGGTCCCGAGGGCCAGGAGGAGAGCCTCACGGTCCTCGACCTGACGCTCGGCAACTTCGCCGAGGTCGGCCTCACCGAGGTCGCCATCGTCGTCGGCTACCGCAAGGAGGCCGTCTACGAGCGCCGCGAGGCGCTGGAGGCCAAGTACGGCGTCACGATCACGCTGATCGACAACGACAAGGCCGAGGAGTGGAACAACGCCTACTCCCTGTGGTGCGCGCGTGACGTCCTCAAGCAGGGCGTGATCCTCGCCAACGGCGACACCGTCCACCCCGTCTCCGTCGAGAAGACCCTGCTCGCCGCCCGCGGCAACGGCCAGAAGATCATCCTCGCCCTCGACACGGTCAAGAACCTGGCCGACGAGGAGATGAAGGTGGTCACCGCCGACGGTCAGGGCGTCCGGAAGATCACCAAGCTGATGGACCCGGCAGACGCCACCGGCGAGTACATCGGTGTCACCCTCATCGAGCCCGAGGCCGCCGAGCAGCTCGCCGAGGCCCTGAAGACCACCTTCGAGCGCGACCCCGACCTCTACTACGAGGACGGCTACCAGCAGCTCGTCAACGACGGCTTCACCATCGACGTGGCCCCCATCGGCGACGTCAAGTGGGTCGAGATCGACAACCACGACGACCTCGCCAAGGGCCGGACGATCGCATGCCAGTACTGACGAGGCTCATCCCCTCGCCGGTCGTCGTCGACATCAGCTGCGGGGCGATGGACAAGCTGCACGGCGTCCTGGCCGACCAGCGGATCTCCGCGTCCGGCACGCTCGCGATCGCGATCAGCGGGGGCTCCGGCGTCGCCCTGCGCGCCAAGCTGGAGCCCGTACTGCCCAACGCCGACTGGTACCCGGTCGTCGACGGCACCATCGACTCCGCGGTCAAGCTGGCCGACGACATAAAGGGCCGCCGCTACGACGCCGTCGTGGGCCTGGGCGGCGGCAAGATCATCGACGTGGCGAAGTACGCCGCGGCGCGGGTCGGGCTGCCCATAGTGGCCGTCGCCACCAACCTCTCGCACGACGGCATCTGCTCGCCGGTGTCCATCCTGGACAACGACAACGGGCGCGGCTCCTACGGCGTTCCGACGCCGATCGCCATGGTCATCGACCTCGACGTGATCAAGGAAGCCCCGGTGCGGTTCGTCCGCGCCGGCATCGGCGACGCGATCTCCAACATCTCGGCCATCGCCGACTGGGAGCTCTCCCACCGCATCACCGGCGAGCCCATCGACGGCCTGGCCGCCGCGATGGCCCGTACGGCCGGCGAATCCGTGCTGCGCCACCCCGGCGGCTGCGGCGACGACGAGTTCCTCACCGTGCTGTCCGAGGGCCTGGTGCTCTCCGGCATCGCCATGTCGATCAGCGGTGACACCCGCCCCTCGTCCGGCGCCTGCCACGAGATCAGCCACGCCTTCGACCTGCTCTACCCCGGGCGCTCCGCGCTCCACGGCGAGCAGGTCGGCATCGGCGCCGCCTTCGCGATGCACCTGCGCGGGGCCGAGCAGCAGTCCGGGCTCATCGTCGAGGTGCTGCGCCGGCACGGCCTGCCGGTGCTGCCCGACGAGATCGGCTTCAGCGTCGACGAGTTCGTCACGGCCGTCGAGTACGCCCCGCAGACCCGCCCGGGACGCTTCACGATCCTGGAGCACCTCAACCTGTCCGCCGCCGAGATCAGGGACGCGTACGCCGACTATGCCCAGACCATCCGTAGCTGAACTCCGGCCGGTCGTCCACCCGCCGGGCGTCAAGGACCGGCGCAGCGGCGAGCACTGGGGCGGCCGCCTCTACATGCGCGAGATCTCCCTGCGCATCACCCGCCGCCTGGTCACCACCAAGGTCACGCCGAACCAGCTGACCTACGTGATGACCCTCGCCGGCGTGCTCGCGGCCCCCGCCCTGCTGGTGCCGGGCGTCTGGGGCGCGGTCCTCGGCGTGGTGGCGGTCCAGCTGTACCTGCTGCTCGACTGCGTCGACGGCGAGGTGGCCCGCTGGAAGAAGCAGTTCTCGCTGTCCGGCGTGTACCTGGACCGGGTCGGCGCCTACCTGTGCGACGCGGCGGTCCTGGTCGGTTTCGGCCTGCGCGCCGCCGACCTGTGGGGCGGCGGCCGGATCGACTGGCTGTGGGCCTTCCTGGGCACCCTCGCGGCGCTCGGCGCGATCCTGATCAAGGCCGAGACCGACCTGGTCGGCGTCGCCCGGCACCAGGTCGGCAAGGAACCGGTCAAGGAAGCGGCGTCCGAGCCGCGCTCCTCCGGCATGGCGCTCGCCCGCCGGGCGGCCGCCGCGCTGAAGTTCCACCGCCTGATCCTCGGCATCGAGGCCTCCCTGCTCATCCTGGTGCTGGCCGTGCTGGACCAGGTCCGGGGCGACCTGTACTTCTCCCGCCTCGGCGTCGCCGTCCTGGCCGGCATCGCGCTGCTCCAGACGCTGCTGCACCTGGTGTCGGTCCTGGCCTCCAGCAGGCTCAAGTGACCGCGCCGATGCGGCTGGGCGCCGTGATCATCACCATGGGCAACCGGCCCGACGACCTCAAGGCGCTCCTCGACTCGGTCGCCCGCCAGCAGGGCGACCCCGTCGACGTGGTCGTCGTGGGCCAGGGCGTCGAGGTCACCGGGCTGCCCGAGGGCGTGCGCACCGTGTCGCTGCCCGAGAACCTGGGCATCCCGGGCGGCCGCAACGTCGGCATCGAAGCCTTCGGCCCCGGCGGCCGCGAGGTGGACGTCCTGCTCTTCCTGGACGACGACGGCCTGCTGGAGCGCACCGACACCGCGGAGCTGTGCCGCCAGGCCTTCGCGGAGGACCCCGAGCTGGGCATCGTCAGCTTCCGGATCGCGGACCCTGAGACGGGTGTCACCCAGCGCCGTCACGTGCCCCGGCTGCGTGCCTCCGACCCGATGCGCTCCTCCCGCGTGACCACCTTCCTGGGCGGCGCGAACGCGGTGCGCACGAAGGTGTTCGAGCAGGTCGGGGCGCTGCCGGCGGAATTCTTCTACGCGCACGAGGAGACCGACCTGGCCTGGCGGGCCCTCGACGCGGGGTGGCTGATCGACTACCGGGCGGACATGGTGCTGCTGCACCCGACGACCGCCCCCTCCCGGCACGCCGTCTACCACCGTATGGTGGCCCGTAATCGTGTGTGGCTCGCCCGCCGCAACCTGCCCGCTCCGCTGGTCCCGGTCTACCTGGGCGTCTGGCTCCTGCTGACGCTCCTGCGCAGGCCCTCCGGACCCGCGTTGAAGGCCTGGTTCGGCGGGTTCCGGGAGGGGTGGACCTCTCCCTGCGGTCCCCGCCGCCCGATGAGATGGCGTACGGTCTGGCGGTTGACCCGTCTGGGCCGACCACCTGTCATCTGACCAGCCCGCGTCTGCGAACATGGCGCGATCATGGGCCTCGTGCCACCGGCCTGATGCCCGACCTGGCCGCATCTTGAAGACGAAAGTTTCAACTTGTGAGTGACACAACCCACGACGGCGCCCTCGCCACGAGCAAGCCGCCGTCCGCCGACGCGGGACTGAGCCCCGCGGAGCTCGCCAGGAAGTACGGCCTCTCGGTGAGCGGCGCCCGACCCGGTCTGGGCGAGTACGTGCGCCAGCTCTGGGGCCGGCGCCACTTCATCATGGCGTTCTCCCGGGCCAAGCTGGTCGCGCAGTACAGCCAGGCGAAGCTCGGCCAGGTCTGGCAGGTGGCGACCCCGCTGCTGAACGCCCTGGTCTACTACCTGATCTTCGCGCTGATCCTCCAGGCGGACCGCGGCATGGAGAAGGGGGTCTACATCCCCTTCCTGGTGATCGGCATCTTCGTCTTCACCTTCACGCAGAGCTCCCTGATGGCGGGTGTCCGGGCGATCCCCGGGAACCTCGGCCTGGTCCGCGCGCTGCACTTCCCGCGCGCCTCCCTGCCGATTTCCTTCTCGATGCAGCAGCTCCAGCAGCTGCTGTACTCGATGATCGTCGTCCTCGTGGTCGTGATGGCCTTCGGGAACTTCCCGCGGCTTTCCTGGCTGCTGGTCCTTCCCGTGCTGGTGCTGCAGTTCGTCTTCAACACCGGCCTCGCCATGGTCTTCGCGCGGCTGGGCTCCAAGACCCCCGACCTCGCGCAGCTGATGCCGTTCGTCACGCGTACGTGGATGTACGCCTCGGGCGTGATGTTCTCGATCAGCGAGATGCTCAAGGACAAGCCCGCGTGGATCGCCGACGCGCTCCAGTGGAATCCCGCGGCGATCTACATGGACCTGATCCGGTTCGCCCTGATCGACAACTACGGCGCGGAGAACCTGCCGCCGCACGTGTGGGCCTTCGCCGTCGGCTGGGCCGCTCTGATCGGCCTCGGCGGCTTCGTGTACTTCTGGAAGGCTGAGGAGCGTTACGGCCGTGGCTGAGAACACCCAGGGGCGCGTCCCCACCGTCATCGCCGACGGCGTGCACATCGTCTACCGCGTCAACACCGGCAGCTCCGGCAGGGGCAGCGCCACGGCGGCGCTCAGCAAGATAATCCGCCGGGGCAAGGGCGACGCTCCGGGCGTCCGCCGGGTCCACGCCGTACGCGGTGTCTCCTTCACGGCGTACCGCGGCGAGGCCATCGGGCTCATCGGCTCGAACGGCTCCGGCAAGTCCACGCTGCTGCGTGCCATTGCCGGCCTGCTGCCCTGCGAGGAGGGCAAGGTCTACACCGACGGCCAGCCCTCGCTGCTGGGTGTCAACGCGGCGCTGATGAACGATCTGACGGGCGAGCGCAACATCGTCCTCGGCGGTCTCGCGATGGGCATGAGCCGCGAGCAGATCAAGGAGCGCTACCAGGACATCGTGGACTTCTCGGGCATCAACGAGAAGGGCGACTTCATCTCCCTGCCGATGCGCACCTACTCCTCCGGTATGGCGGCGCGCCTGCGCTTCTCCATCGCGGCGGCCAAGGACCACGACGTCCTCATGATCGACGAGGCTCTCGCCACCGGTGACCGCAGCTTCCAGGTGCGCTCCGAGAACCGCATCCGCGAACTGCGGCAGAAGGCCGGCACCGTCTTCCTGGTGAGCCACAACAACAAGTCCATCCGCGACACCTGCGACCGGGTCCTGTGGCTGGAAAAGGGCGAACTCCTGATGGACGGGCCCACGGAGGAAGTCGTCTCGGCCTACGAGAAGGCGACCAACGGCTGACCGCCGCCGCGCACTCCCCGCCCCCGGGCGGACACGCCGAGGCCCCCGCCGCTCCGCACGGCGGGGGCCTCGGCGTGTCCGTGGCGTGCGGTGCGCCGCTTCCCGTCGCCGTCGTGCCGGCGACATGAGCGGGCACAGCGAATACCCCAGAGGCTTCCGCGGCGTTGTACAGCGTAAGCTGAAGCAGTCCTGAATCGCGGCAAGAGGGGACGATTCCCCGCAGGTGAACGGCCCTGGGGGCGCCCCGGGGAATTCCCGGCGGCGTGTCCGAAATAGGATGTATTGGGTCGGCAGTGTAGAACGGGAGATGTGACGGCAATGGCTACGGGAATTCTCCGGCCCCCAGGCATTACGGCCGTCCCCGCCGCGGGCGGCGGGCGGTGACCCCGGCGCACGGCATCCGTCCCCCGTCCGACACCGCCCACGCGCGCGCCACCCTCGACGCCTCCGCGCGCGCCACCCTCGACAAGGCCGCCACGGAGAACTTTCCCGTCGCCCCCGCTTTCCTGCCCCGTGCCTGGCGGGACGGCCTGATGGCGGTCTACGGCTACGCCCGGCTCGTCGACGACATCGGCGACGGCGACCTCGCCCCCGGCGGGCGCGACGCCGTCCTCCTCGGCCTCGACCCGGCCGCCGCCGACGACCGGCTCGCCCTGCTCGACGCCTTCGAAGCCGACCTGCTGCGCGTGTTCGGAGGCACCGACGGCCCCCCGCGCCACCCCCTCCTGCTGAACCTGCAGCCCGTCGTCCGCGACCACGGCCTGACCCCCGAGCCGTTCCTCGGGCTGATCGAGGCCAACCGCCAGGACCAGCGGGTCGCGCGCTACGAGACGTACGGGGACCTCCTCGCCTACTGCGAGCTCTCGGCCAACCCGGTCGGCCGGCTCGTGCTGTCCCTCACCGGCACCGCCACCCCCGAGCGGATCCGCCGCTCCGACGAGATCTGCACCGCGCTGCAGATCGCCGAACACCTCCAGGACGTCGCCGAGGACCTCGGCCGGGACCGGATCTACCTTCCCGCCGAGGACATGCGGCGCTTCCACGTGGGCGAGGCCGACCTCAAGGCCCCGACCGCCGGCGCGTCCGTCCGCGCCCTGGTCGCCTTCGAAACCGAACGCGCCCGCGAGCTCCTGGATGAAGGCACCCCGCTCGTGGGTAGCGTGCACGGCAGGCTCCGGTTGCTCCTCGCGGGCTTCGTGGGAGGGGGGCGTGCGGCCCTGCGGGCCGTCACCGCCGCCGGTTTCGACGTACTTCCCGGCCCGCCCAAGCCCACCAGGAGCGGCCTGCTCCGCGAGGTGGCCGCCGTCCTGCGCACAGCGCCGAGAAAGGGGTGAGCCCGGTGGAGGGCCCCACACACGTGTTCGCACCGACCGCACTGTCGGCACCGGTCTCGGCGGCGTACAGCTACTGCGAGGCCGTCACGGGAGCGCAGGCGCGCAACTTCGCGTACGGCATCCGGCTGCTGCCGACCGACAAGCGGCAGGCGATGTCCGCGCTCTACGCCTTCTCCCGGCGCGTCGACGACATCGGCGACGGCGCACTGGCACCCGAAGCCAAACTGGCCCGGCTGGAGGAGACCCGCTCCCTGCTCGGGCGGATCCGCGCCGAGGAGATCGACGAGGACGACACCGACCCGGTCGCCGTCGCCCTCGCGCACGCCGCGCGCCGGTTCCCCATCCCGCTCGGCGGCCTCGACGAGCTCATCGACGGCGTCCTGATGGACGTGCGCGGCGAGACCTACGAGACCTGGGACGACCTCAAGGTCTACTGCCGCTGCGTGGCCGGCGCCATCGGACGGCTCTCGCTCGGCGTGTTCGGCACCGTGAACGCGGCGGGCTCCGGCGCGCCCGACGCCGACCGAGCCTCGGAGTACGCCGACACGCTCGGCCTCGCCCTGCAACTCACCAACATCCTCCGGGACGTTCGCGAGGACGCCGGCAACGGGCGCACCTACCTGCCCGCCGAGGACCTCGCCAAGTTCGGCTGCTCGGAAGGCTTCCACGGCGACCGGGCCCCCGAGGGCTCCGACTTCGCCGGGCTCGTCCACCACGAAGTGCGGCGCGCCCGGGCCCTGTTCGTCGAGGGCTACCGGCTGCTGCCGATGCTCGACCGGCGCAGCGGCGCCTGCGTGGCCGCCATGGCCGGCATCTACCGCCGCCTCCTCGACCGCATCGAGCGGGAGCCGGAGGCGGTGCTGCGGGGCCGCGTCTCGCTGCCGCCGCACGAGAAGGCGTACGTCGCCGTGCGCGGCCTCTCCGGCCTCGACGCGCGGACCATCTCCCGTCAGAGCACCCGGAGGCGGATGTGACGACCCCGACGAGGACCGCCCCGGCCGGCCGTCCCGCGCGCAGCGCGTGCGCAACCCCGGCGCCGCCGGCCGCGTCTCTTCCGGAGGGCTCCGCCCCCGGCGGACGCCGGGCACGTGCGGCCGCACACCGTACGACGGGGGAGGGCTCATGAGCGGCAGCGCACACCGGGCCGTCGTCGTCGGCGGGGGACTCGCCGGTGTCACCGCCGCGCTCGAACTCGCCGACAGCGGGCTCGAGGTGACCCTGCTGGAGGGCCGCCCGCGGCTCGGCGGGCTCGCCTTCTCCTTCAAGCGCGGCGACCTCACCGTCGACAACGGCCAGCACGTCTACCTGCGCTGCTGCACCGCCTACCGGTGGTTCCTCGACCGCGTCGACGGCGCCGGCCTCGCACCCCTCCAGGACCGGCTCGACGTACCCGTACTCGACGTCGCCCACCCCAAGGGACCGCGCCTCGGCCGGCTGCGCCGCAGCGCCCTGCCCGTGCCCCTGCACCTGGCCGGCTCCCTCGCCACCTACCCCCACCTGTCCCTCGCCGAGCGCGCCGGCGTCGGCCGCGCCGCCCTCGCGCTGCGCCGCCTCGACCCCGCCGACCCGGCCCTCGACGGCCTGGACTTCGCCACCTGGCTCGGCCGTTACGGCCAGACCCCGCGCGCCATCGAGGCCCTGTGGGACCTCGTCGGCATCGCGACGCTCAACGCCACCGCCGAGCAGTCCTCGCTGGGCCTGGCCGCCATGGTCTTCAAGACCGGCCTGCTCTCCGAGAACGGCGCCGCCGACATCGGCTGGGCCCGCGTACCGCTCGGCGACCTGCACGACACGCTCGCCCGCAAGGCCCTCGACGCGGCGGGCGTACGGACCGCGCTGCGCGCCCGGGTCACCGCCATCTCCCGTACGGACGAAGGGAACTGGCGGGTCGACACCGAGGACGAGTCCCTCGACGCCGGCACCGTCGTCCTCGCCGTCCCGCAGCGCGAGGCGCACGGACTGCTCCCGGCCGGGGCGCTGGCCGACCCGGACAAGCTCCTGGACATCGGCACCGCGCCCATCCTCAACGTCCACGTCGTCTACGACCGCAAGGTGCTCAAGGCACCCTTCTTCGCGGCGCTCGGCTCCCCGGTGCAATGGGTCTTCGACCGCACCGACTCCTCCGGGCTCCCCGACGGCGGCCAGTACCTCGCGCTCTCGCAGTCCGTCGCCCAGGACGACATCGACGAACCCGTCTCCGTCCTGCGCGCCAAGTACCTGCCCGAACTGGAGCGGCTGCTGCCCGCCGCGCGCGGTGCCAAGGTGCGGGACTTCTTCGTCACCCGGGAGCGGACGGCCACCTTCGCCCCCACCCCCGGCGTCGGCCGGCTGCGCCCCGGGGCGCGGACCGACACGCCGGGGCTCTACCTGGCCGGTGCGTGGACTGCCACCGGTTGGCCCGCGACCATGGAGAGCGCCGTCCGGAGCGGACTGAGCGCGGCGCACGCCGCACTCGCCGCGCTCGGCCGCCCCCGTGAACACCCTCTGACGGAGGCGGCATGACGACGATCACCACCAGCACGACCGGCACAGCACGTACAGGAACAAGAGGAGAGCCAGTGAACCCGGGGAATCCGGCTGTCGAGAACACGGGTGCCAGTGCGGGCACAGCCGGCGGGGGAGCGGAGAAGGCGGACACGCTCGCCCTCCTGGAGCGCGGCCGCACGCTGTCGACGCCCGCGCTCCGCGCCGCCGTCGACCGGCTCGCGGCGCCCATGGACACCGTCGCCGCCTACCACTTCGGCTGGATCGACGCCCAGGGCAACCCGGCGGACGGCGACAGCGGCAAGGCCGTCCGGCCCGCCCTCGCGCTGCTCTCCGCCGAGGCCGCCGGCGTCCCCGCCGAGGTCGGCGTCCCCGGCGCCGTCGCCGTCGAGCTCGTGCACAACTTCTCGCTGCTGCACGACGACCTGATGGACGGCGACGAGCAGCGCCGCCACCGCGACACCGTGTGGAAGGTGCACGGCCCCGCCCAGGCGATCCTGGTCGGCGACGCACTGTTCGCCCTCGCCAACGAAGTCCTGCTGGAACTCGGCACCGTCGAGGCGGGCCGCGCCGCCCGCCGGCTGACCACGGCCACCCGCAAGCTCATCGACGGACAGGCCCAGGACATCTCCTACGAGCACCGCGAGCGCGTGAGCGTCGAGGAGTGCCTGGAGATGGAGGGCAACAAGACCGGCGCCCTGATCGCCTGCGCGGTCTCCATCGGCGCCGTGCTCGGCGGCGCCGACGACCGTACCGCCGACAAGCTGGAGGAGTACGGCTACCACCTGGGGCTCGCCTTCCAGGCCATCGACGACCTGCTCGGCATCTGGGGCGACCCGGAGTCCACCGGCAAGCAGACCTGGAGCGACCTGCGCCAGCGCAAGAAGTCCCTGCCCGTCGTCGCCGCCCTCGCGGCCGGCGGTCCGGCCTCGGTCGAACTGGCGCAGCTGCTCGCCGCCGACGCCAAGAGCAACGACTTCGAGAACTTCTCCGAGGAGGAGTTCGCCGCCCGCGCCGCGCTCATCGAGGCCGCCGGCGGCCGCCAGTGGACCGCCGACGAGGCGCGCCGGCAGCACGCCGTGGCGATCAGGGCCCTGGACGACGTCGACATGCCGCAGCGGGTCCGCGACCAGCTCGTCGCGCTCGCCGACTTCGTCGTCGTACGCAAGAGGTGAACGCCGCGCACCGGCTGATATGACGCGCAAGTCGCCGGCCGGCGCCGCCCCTTCGGACCGCATCGGACTCGATCGGACCGGAGCGGCGGCGCCGGCCGACGGCACACCCCAGCACAGCAGAGGACCAACTGCACGAAGGGGAAGCCATGACAGCGACGACCGACGGCAGCGCCGAGGGCGCAGGCGCCGGCAGCGGAACCACCACCCCGGGCGGCCCACCGCCCGGCGGGGTGCACGTGAGCCCGCTCACGGACCGGCTCGCCCGTCCCATGCCGCAACAGCCCGAGCCCGGCCGGGAGGCGGGCACACGGGTCGCCACGGCTCCGCCCGGACCACCGGACGGGCACGGGCCGGAAAGGGTCCGGGAGGCCGCCGCGCGCGCGACCCGGCACCTGCTGGAGCGGCAGCACCCCGACGGGTGGTGGAAGGGCGACCTGGAGACCAACGTCACCATGGACGCCGAGGACCTGCTGCTGCGGCAGTTCCTCGGCATCCGGGACGAGGCCACCACGCGGGCCGCGGCCCTGTTCATCCGCGGTCAGCAGCGCGACGACGGCACCTGGGCCACCTTCCACGGCGGACCGCCCGAACTGTCCGCCACCATCGAGGCGTACGTCGCCCTGCGCCTCGCCGGGGACCCGCCGGACTCCCCGCACATGACCCGCGCCTCCGCCTGGATCCGGGCCCACGGCGGCATCGCCTCCGCCCGCGTCTTCACCCGGATCTGGCTGGCCCTCTTCGGCTGGTGGAGCTGGGACCACCTCCCCGAACTCCCGCCCGAGCTGGTCTTCCTGCCGTCCTGGATGCCGCTGAACATCTACGACTTCGGCTGCTGGGCCCGCCAGACCATCGTTCCGCTCACCGTGGTCTCCGCGCTGCGCCCCGTCCGCCCGGCGCCCTTCGCCCTGGACGAGCTGCACACCGACGCGCTGGCGCCGTACCGCGCCACACCACTCGCCCCGATGGCGAGCTGGGACGGGGCCTTCCAGCTGATGGACAAGGCCCTGCACGTCTACCGCCGGTTCGCCCCGCGCCGGCTCCGCAAGGCGGCCATGGACAGCGCCGCCCGGTGGATCGTCGAGCGCCAGGAGAACGACGGCTGCTGGGGCGGGATCCAGCCACCCGCCGTGTACTCGGTGATCGCCCTGCACCTGCTCGGCTACGACCTCGGCCACCCCGTGATGCGGGCCGGCCTGGAATCCCTGGACCGCTTCGCCGTGTGGCGCGAGGACGGCGCCCGCATGATCGAGGCCTGCCAGTCCCCGGTCTGGGACACCTGCCTCGCCGCGATCGCGCTCGCCGACGCGGGCCTGCGCCCCGACCACCCGGCGCTGGTCAAGGCCGCCGACTGGATGCTCGGCGAGGAGATCACCCGCAGGGGGGACTGGGCGGTGCGCCGCCCCGGGCTCGCCCCCGGCGGCTGGGCCTTCGAGTTCCACAACGACACCTACCCCGACATCGACGACACCGCCGAGGTCGTCCTCGCCCTGCGCCGCATCAGGCACCCCGATCCGGCCCGCGTCGAGGCGGCGATCGCCCGCGGCGTCTCCTGG
Organism: Streptomyces sp. NPDC088762; assembly: GCF_044750905.1. NCBI lineage: Bacteria > Bacillati > Actinomycetota > Actinomycetes > Kitasatosporales > Streptomycetaceae > Streptomyces > Streptomyces sp. NPDC088762. The sequence continues at coordinate 38,907 of NZ_JBIVKT010000004.1, read as the reverse complement.
AACCTCGGCATGCAGTCGAAGAACGGCGCGTGGGCCGCCTTCGACGCCGACAACACCAGCCCTTTCCCCAACAAGCTGCCCTTCTGCGACTTCGGCGAGGTCATCGACCCGCCCTCGGCCGACGTCACCGCCCACGTGGTCGAGATGCTCGCCTTCGAAGGCAGGGCGGGCGACGCCCGCGCCCGCCGCGGCATCGCCTGGCTGCTCGCCGAACAGGAGCCCGACGGTTCCTGGTTCGGCCGCTGGGGCACCAACTACATCTACGGCACCGGGTCGGTGGTCCCCGCCCTGACCGCCGCCGGCATGGCCCCCGCGCACCCCGCGATCCGGCGGGCCGTGCACTGGCTGGAAACCGTACAGAACGAGGACGGAGGGTGGGGCGAGGACCAGCGTTCCTACCAGGACCGGTCGTGGGCCGGGAAGGGCGCCTCCACGGCCTCCCAGACCGCGTGGGCCCTGATGGCCCTGCTCTCGGCCGGCGAACGGGACGGCAAGGCCGTCGAACGGGGCATCGACTACCTCGTCCGGACGCAAGGCCAGGACGGATCCTGGGACGAGCCCTGGTTCACCGGCACCGGCTTCCCCTGGGACTTCTCCATCAACTACCACCTGTACCGCCAGGTGTTCCCGCTCACCGCGCTCGGCCGCTACCTGTACGGGGAACCGTTCGCGCCGGCCGGGGAGTGGTGATGTCCGCCGCCAGGGGCGACCGGGCCGGGAACCCGGCCCCGCTGCTGGTCGCCTGCGCGCTGCGCATCGAGCAGGCGGCCCTGCGCAGCGGGGCCCGCGGCGCGCCGGAGGCCTACGGGCTGCTGCGCACCGGGATGGGCCCGCGCGCGGCCCGGCGGGCCGTCGGCCGGGCCCTTGAGCGGCCGGGGATGGACCGGGCCGCCGTCCTCGCGACCGGGTTCTGCGCCGGTCTGGTCCCCGGCATGCACCCCGGCGACCTGGTCGTCGCCGAGGAGACCCGGGACCCGGAAGGGGCCGTCCCCTGCACCGGAACCCCCCTGCTCGCCGAGGCACTGGCCCGGGCCGCGCCCGGCCGCACCGTGCACCTCGGCGTACTGACCGGATCCGACCACGTCGTCCGCGGCCAGGAGCGCGCCCAGCTGCGCGCCACCGGCGTCATCGCGGTCGACATGGAATCCGCGGCCACCCTGTGGACCGCCACCCGCGGCGCGGGCCGTCCGGTTGCGGCCGTCCGGGTGATCGTGGACGCTCCGGAGCACGAGCTCGTCCGTATCGGCACCGTCCGCGGAGGAATATCGGCCTTCCGTGTCCTGCGTGCCGTACTGCCCGCGTTCTATGACTGGCACCGTTCTTTGCTGCTCCCCAGGAGGTGAGCCAGATGGCCATGCCGCTGCGCCAGACCATCAGGGTCGGGACCTATCTGCTCGAACAGAAGCTCCGCAAGCGAGAGAAGTTCCCGCTGATCGTCGAGCTGGAACCGCTCTACGCCTGCAACCTCGCCTGCGAGGGCTGTGGGAAGATCCAGCACCCGGCCGGAGTGCTCAAGCAGCGCATGCCGGTCGCCCAGGCGGTCGGCGCCGTGCTGGAGTCCGGCGCTCCCATGGTGTCCATCGCGGGCGGCGAGCCCTTGATGCACCCGCAGATCCACGAGATCGTGCGCCAGTTGGTGGCGAAGCGGAAGTATGTATTCCTCTGCACCAACGCGATGCTCCTGCGCAAGAAGATCGAGAAGTTCACCCCCTCCCCGTATTTCGCCTTCGCCGTGCACATCGACGGTCTGCGCGAACGCCACGACGAGTCGGTGGCCAAGGAAGGCGTCTTCGACGAGGCCGTCGCGGCCATCAAGGAGGCCAAGAGGCGCGGCTTCCGGGTGACCACGAACTCCACGTTCTTCAACACGGACACCCCGCAGACCATCATCGAAGTACTCAACTACCTCAATGACGACCTCAAGGTGGACGAGATGATGATCTCGCCCGCCTACGCCTACGAAAAGGCCCCCGACCAAGAGCACTTCCTGGGTGTCGAACAGACCCGGGAACTCTTCAAGAAGGCCTTCGCCGGCGGCAACCGGCGGCGCTGGCGGCTCAACCACTCGCCGCTCTTCCTCGACTTCCTGGAAGGAAAGGCCGATTTCCCCTGCACGGCCTGGGCCATTCCCAATTACTCCCTCTTCGGCTGGCAGCGGCCCTGCTACCTGATGAGCGACGGCTACGTCACCACGTACCGGGAACTGATCGAGGACACCGACTGGAGCAAGTACGGCCGCGGCAAGGACCCGCGCTGCGCGAACTGCATGGCGCACTGCGGCTACGAGCCCACCGCCGTCCTCGCCACCATGGGGTCGCTGAAGGAGTCGCTGCGAGCGGCCCGTGAGACCGTCTCGGGGAACCGGGAGAAGCAGTGACCGGCTTCGACCTCCGTGCCCTGCTGGAGGCGCGGGGCGCGGAACGGTACGAGCTCCACGCCCGCCACCTCAACCACCAGCTGCCCCGGATGCTGCACACCATCGGCTTCGACAAGGTCTACGAACGGGCCGAGGGCGCCCACTTCTGGGACGCCGAGGGCAACGACTACCTCGACATGCTGGCCGGATTCGGAGTGATGGGCCTGGGCCGGCACCACCCCGTGGTCCGCCGGGCCCTGCACGACGTGCTGGACGCCCAGCTCGCCGACCTCACCCGCTTCGACTGCCAGCCGCTGCCCGGTCTGCTGGCCGAGAAACTGCTCTCGTACAGCCCGCACCTGGACCGGGTCTTCTTCGGCAACAGCGGCACCGAGGCGGTGGAGACCGCCCTGAAGTTCGCCCGGTACGCCACCGGGCGCCCCAGGATCCTCTACTGCGACCACGCCTTCCACGGGCTCACCACGGGCTCGCTCTCGGTGAACGGGGAAGCCGGCTTCCGGGACGGCTTCGCGCCCCTGCTGCCCGACACGAAGATCGCGCTCGGCGACCTGGCCGCCCTGGAGCGGGAGCTGGCGCGCGGCGACGTGGCCGCCTTCGTCGTCGAACCCATCCAGGGCAAGGGGGTGCTCGCCGCCCAGCCCGGATTCCTGTCCGCCGCGCAGGAGCTGCTGCGCCGGCACAAGGCGCTGCTGATCGCGGACGAGGTGCAGACGGGCCTCGGACGGACGGGGGACTTCTACGCGTACCAGTACGAGCCGGGCGTGGAGCCGGACCTGGTGTGCGTGGCCAAGGCCCTGTCGGGCGGCTACGTGCCGGTCGGCGCGACCCTGGGCAGGGACTGGATCTTCAAGAAGGTCTACTCCTCCATGGACCGGGTGCTCGTGCACTCGGCGAGCTTCGGCTCCAACGCGCAGGCGATGGCGGCCGGGCTGGCGGTGCTGTCGGTCATGGAGAACGAGGAGGTCGTGGCCAACGCGCGGGCGATGGGCGACCTGCTGCGCGGGCGGCTCGCGGCCCTGGTGGACGAGTACGAGCTGCTGCACGAGGTGCGGGGGCGCGGGCTGATGATCGGCATCGAGTTCGGCCGGCCGTCCTCGCTGGGGCTGCGCAGCCGGTGGACCATGCTCCAGGCGGCCCGCAAGGGGCTCTTCGCGCAGATGGTGGTGGTGCCGCTGCTCCAGAAGCACCGGATCCTCACCCAGGTGTCCGGAGACCACCTGGAGGTCATCAAGCTCATTCCGCCGCTGATCGTGGACGAGCGGGACGTCGACCGGTTCGTCGGTGCCTTCCGCGAGGTCATGGACGAGGCGCACGGCGGCTCGGGGCTGATGTGGGACTTCGGCAGAACGCTGGTGAAGCAGGCCGTCGGCAACCGGTGAGGGCCTGACGGCCCGCTCCACGCCTGACGGCCTGCTCCACCGGCGTCAGTCCAGCAGCCTCTCGCGGAGCCGGCCGAGGGTCTCGGGCGCGAGCCCGAGGCCCTCGGCGAGGTAGGTCTCCACCCCGCCCCAGTGCTCGTCGATGGTGTCGAAGGCGGCCGTCAGGTACTCGGCGCGGGCGTCGAAGAGCGGCGCGAGCAGCTCCATCACCTCGGGGGACCGGGCCTCGGCCGTCTGGCTGGTGCGCCGGACGCGGTAGCGGTTGTGCGGGGCGTTCGACTCCAGGTAGTCCGCCACGATCGCCTCGCGCGGGACGCCGAGCGCGAGCAGCGTGACGGCGATCGACAGGCCCGCGCGGTCCTTGCCGGCCGCGCAGTGCAGCAGGGCCGGGACGCTGTCCTCGGCGAGGGCGTGCACCACCCGGCTGTGCTCGGCGGTGCGGTGCCTGATGATCCGCCGGTACGAGTTCGCCATCCGCGCCGCGGCCTTCCCGTCGCCCAGCAGCGAGCGGAGCTGGTCGAGGTCGCCGTCGCGGACCAGCTTCCAGAACTCCCGGCCGTCGGCCGGATCCGACAGCGGGATGTTGACGTTGCGCACGCCGGGCAGCGTGACGTCCGGCCCCTCCAGGGCGTGATCGGCCTCGTTGCGGAAGTCGAAGACGGTGTGGAGGCCGAGCGAACCGAGGAATTCCGCATCGGTTTCGGTGGCATGTGCGAGATGTCCGCTTCGGAACAGTCGTCCCGAAGCGACCCGCCGTCCGTCGGATGTCGGCAATCCACCCACATCGCGGAAATTGCGCACTCCGGTCAGCTCCGGCTCCGGCTGCGGACGCACCGGCGGGGCCGGGGGTATCTGCTGGGTCAAGGAACTCCTCCGCTTCGTCGTAGGTGTCCGAATTACACTGTTTGGCGCCAACTTGCCATGAGCGGAGGCGAGATCGGGCACGTCCCCGTGAGCCAGATCATACGGTGACCGTGAGTGCCTGATCGCTAAAGCCGAATGGCCCGGCCGGGGCGGTTGTTGGCGGTGGGGAATGGACACAGGGTGACCGGAATTCCGCCGGTCCCTCATTCCTGTGATTCCGTCAGGAAATTCATGGCTTGTTACGCGCGGCCGAACTCGATTACCTTCGCGATCGATCCGGGTGGACCGCCGAATCCTGCCGCCGCCCGGGAACCGCACCCGACCATTCACACGCGCGGCAGGAGCGGGGGAACCCAGGTAAGCCGCCGATCCGGATCTCCGATTCCGGGCCGGCTAGGGGTGAAGTCCTACATGGTCCGTTCATGTACGACCGGACATCTCCAGTCCGAACCCGACAGCTCACCTCGCAGGCGCCGGAGAGGAATTCACCATGCCTGCAAAGGGTAAGCACCGCCGCCCCAAGTCCCTTTCGATATCCCGCGGCTTCGCTGCCGCGGGCACCGGCGGCGCCGCCTTCGCGCTGCCGCTCCTGGGTGCCGCCGGCGCCCACGCGGCCGGCGCCGCGGCCCCGGCGCCCGCGGTGGTCCCCGCCGCCGCCCCCGCGGCGGCGCCGCAGGTCCCGGCCGCGCTGCAGGCCGCGTCGACCGTGTACACGGTCGTGCCGGGCGACTGCCTCTCCGTGATCGCCGCCGAGCGCCACCTGTCCGGCGGCTGGGAGCAGCTGTACGCCGACAACCGCGAGGCCGTCGGCAGCAACCCCTCCCTGATCCACCCCGGCCTGAAGCTGACGCTCGGCGCGAAGGGCGAGGCCGCCCCGGCCGCCGAGCCCGCCCCCGCCGAGGCTCCCGCCCCCGCCGAGGCTCCCGCCCCGGCCGAGGGCGCCGCCGAGGAGGCCGCCCCCGACGAGGGCTCCGCCGACGAGCAGGACGCGCCGGCCGCCCCCGCCCCGGAGCCGAGGCAGGCACAGAAGCCGGAGAGCACCGGCTCGTCCACGGTGGCCGGGGCCCCCGCCGCCGGCGGCTTCGTGGCACCGGTGGGCGGCGGGATCTCCACCCAGTACAAGACCCCCGGCGCCATGTGGTCCTCCGGCTACCACACCGGCGTGGACTTCATCGCGAGCTCCGGCACCACCGTCAAGGCCGTCGGCGCGGGCACCGTGGTCTCCGCCGGATGGGGCGGCTCGTACGGCAACGAGGTCGTCATCCGGCACGAGGACGGCAAGTACTCGCAGTACGGCCACCTCTCCTCGCTCGCCGTCTCGGTGGGCCAGAGCGTCACCGCCGGCCAGAGCATCGGCCTCTCCGGCTCCACCGGCAACTCCACGGGCCCGCACCTGCACTTCGAGATCCGCACCGGCCCGTCCTACGGCTCGGACATCGACCCGCTCGCCTACCTCCGCTCCAAGGGCGTCACCATCTGACGGCACCCGCCGTCGGAAGCGCGGACACACGTGAGGCCGGGGCCCGAGGGGGGTCCCGGCCTCACGTGTACTTATTCCTTATCCCCCGGGTGGTATAGATCACGGCCCGTCAACCCCGCATTACGTTGGCGTAGGTTGGTTACGGGAGTGAAGGATGTCGTCGTGGCAGCGACGACGACGACACTCAAGACCATCGGCTCGTACGCGGCGATCGGGGACAGCTTCACCGAAGGGGTGGGGGACCCGGGGCCCGGGGATTCCTATCTCGGCTGGGCGGACCGGCTCGCCGTGCTCCTGGCCGACCAGCGCGACGAGCACGACTTCCGTTATGCGAACCTGGCCGTGCGCGGCCGGCTCCTCGACCAGATCGTGGCCGAGCAGGTGCCGCGGGCCAAGGAGCTCGCCCCGGACCTCGTGAGCTTCTGCGCGGGGGGCAACGACATCATCCGGCCCGGCAGCGACCCCGACGACGTGGCGGAGCGGTTCGAGGCCGCCGTCGCCGACCTCACCGGGGCGGTCGGCCGGGTCATGATCACCACCGGCTTCGACACCAGGGGCGTGCCGGTCCTCAAGCACCTCCGGGGCAAGGTGGCGACGTACAGCGCGCACGTCCGCGCCATCGCCGACCGCTACGACTGCCCGGTGCTCGACCTCTGGTCGCTGAAGTCCGTACAGGACCGGCGGGCGTGGGACGCCGACCGGCTGCACCTGTCGCCCGAGGGGCACACGCGGGTCGCGCTGCGCGCCGCGCAGGTGCTCGGGCTCGAGGTGCCCACCGACCCCGACCAGCCGTGGCCGCCGCAACGGCCGCGCGGCTCGGTCGACGTGACCCGGGACAACATCCAGTGGGCGCGCGAGCACCTGGTGCCGTGGATCGGCCGGCGGCTGCGCGGGGAGTCCTCCGGGGACCACGTCGAGGCGAAGCGGCCGGACCTGCTCCCGCTGTAACCGGACCGGGGGCCGCAAGCGGAATCCTTCGGGGCACGTGTGCGTTGGGATGGTCGTAGACCGACGACCATCCCGACCCCTTCCTCCCAGGAGGCGCCTTGACCGGCTCCAGTCCCCTGCGTCCGCGGCTGCGTGCCCTGCGGCCCGAAGCCTTCGGCGCGGACCCGTCCGGCGCCCGGCTGGAGCGGATCCGCCGCTCGCCGAACTTCGCCGACGGCGTCTTCCAGAATCCGGTCGGTGCCCGGACCAGGCCCTCGGGGTCGATGAAGGAGTTCGCCAAGATCTACTTCCAGAAGGAGCAGCGCGTCAGGCGCAGCCCCGGCGCGCCGATCCCCGTGTACCCGACCACCCTCGCCGAGCTGGCGAAGCCGCCGGCGAGCGGACTGCGTCTGACCTGGATGGGCCACTCCAGCGTGCTCGCCGAGATCGACGGCCGCCGCGTCCTCTTCGACCCGGTGTGGGGCGAGCGCTGCTCCCCCTTCCCCTTCGCGGGCCCCAAGCGGCTGCACCCCGTACCGGTGCCGCTGGCCTCCCTGGGCAAGGTCGACGTCGTGGTCATCTCGCACGACCACTACGACCACCTCGACCTCCCCACGATCAAGGACCTGGCCGGTACGGACACGGTCTTCGCCGTCCCGCTGGGAGTCGGCGCGCACCTGGAGCGCTGGGGCGTTCCGGCCGGCCGGCTGCGCGAGCTGGACTGGAACGAGACCACCGAGGTCGCCGGCCTCTCGCTCACCGCGACCCCGGCCCGGCACTTCTGCGGCCGCGGACTGCGCAACCAGCAGCACACCCTGTGGGCCTCGTGGGTGGTCGCCGGCGACGAGCACCGGATCTACCACAGCGGGGACACCGGCTACTTCCCCGGCTTCAAGGAGATCGGCGCCCAGCACGGGCCCTTCGACGCGACGATGATCCAGATCGGCGCGTATTCGGAGTACTGGCCCGACATCCACATGACGCCCGAGGAGGGCATGCGCGCCCACCTCGACCTCCAGGGCGGCGTCCCGCACGGCACGATGCTGCCGATCCACTGGGGCACCTTCAACCTGGCCCCGCACCCGTGGGAAGAGCCGGGTGAGGGCACCCTGGCCGCGGCCGAGGAGGCCGGGGCGGCGGTCGCCCTGCCCATTCCGGGCGAGCCGTTCGAGCCGGGCAGCGCGCAGGCCCCGGCGAAGCCGTGGTGGCGCCCCTTCGCAGCGGCCACCCCGACGAACCCGACGCCGCCCCTGCCCCCGATCCCGCAGCAGCCGCACCCCGCCACCCAGGAGGAACCGGAAGCCGTCGCCACGTAGCCCCCGACCCCGGACCCGGCTCACACCCCCACCTCCCAGCGGCCCCGGTCCCGCGCAGAGGCTCCCAACGCGGCTCACACCGCCAGGTCCGGCGCGCCGGGGCGCCCTGGCAAGGTCCCACCCCCAGGTTCCGGCGGGGCCGGGTGTGTGGCGGGGCGCCCCCGCAGGGTGCCGAACACTGTCCCGCAGAACTGCCCACTCCCTGGCCACGTTCGGCGCCCGAGGAGGTGCCCCGGCGCGCACCCGGCCCCGCCGGAACCGCCCCGCACCCGGCCCCGCCGGAACCGCCCCGCACCCGGCCGCGCCGGAACCGCCCCGCACCCGGCCCCGCCGGAACCGCCCCGCACCCGGCCCCGCCGAAACCGCCCCGCACCCGGCCCCGCCGAAACCGCCCGGCCGCCCCCGCCGTCGTGGCACCGAGTCCGGAGCCACCGCCCCGCGCTCCGACCCCCGCCCCGCACGCCGAGCCCGCCGCAGGCGACCAGGCGGCTACGGCGCATCACGGCCGCCCCCGCACTCCGCCGAGCCCGCCGCAGGCGCCCCGGTGGATTCGGCCGCCCGTACGAGCGCTCCACCGGGAGCGGGAAGCACCCCCGCGAACTTCCCCAACTGGCGGTCCAGGGCAGGACGGTGCGGTCTAGCGTGGGTATCCGGTGATCAACACCGGACCCCGGGATCGCTGGGGCCGGGCCCCACGTACCGAGGACGCCGATGTCCGGACTCCGCGCCGCCCGCCACGCCCCGACGAGACACGCCCCGTCGAGACACACCCCGACGAGACACACCCCGTCGAGGCACGCCGTCACCGGTCCGGCCCGGCAGATACGCCCCCAGCTGGTCCGCGCAGCCGTACTGCCCACCCTCGCCGCCGGATTGAGCGGCGCCGCCGCGGTCATCTTCACCCTCCAGCTCGGCGGCGGAGCGGGCGAGCGGGACGCCCGGCTCTGGCCGGTGCTCACGGGCTGTGCGCTGCTCGTCGTCGGCGCCCTCGCGGCGGCCCTGCTCGGAGCCGAGCGCGCCGCCAAGGCCGTCCGGGACCGGTGCGAGGCGCTGCGCCGCTCCAGCGTCCGCGGACGCCAGGAGCTGCGCACCGCCGCCGAGCGGCTGGAGCGCGGCGAAACCCCGCCCCGCCCGCTGCGCGGCGGCCCGGGGGCGGCGCCCCTCGGGGCGGATCCGGTCGGGGTGGACGAGTTCTGGCTGCTCTCGCAGGAGCTGCGCGGCGCCCGCGAACAGGCCCACGCCACCCTCCTACGGCTGGCGGGTCCCGCGGCTCCCTCCGACAGCGAACGCAAGGTCGAGGTCTTCGTCAACCTCGCCCGCCGGCTGCAGTCCCTCGTCCACCGGGAGATCTCGCTCCTGGACGATCTGGAGGACACGGTCGAGGACCCGGACCTGCTCAAGGAGCTCTTCCACGTCGACCACCTCGCCACCCGCATCCGCCGCCACGCCGAGAACCTCGCGGTGCTCGGCGGCGCCGCCTCCCGCCGCCAGTGGACCCGGCCGATCGACCTCAGCGAGGTCCTGCGCTCCTCGGTGGCGGAGGTGGAGCAGTACACACGGGTCAAGGTCGTGCCCCCGGCGGGCGGCAGCGTGCGCGGCCACGCCGTGGCCGACGTGGTGCACCTGCTGGCCGAACTGGTCGAGAACGCCACCGTGTTCTCCGCCCCCGACACCGACGTGGTGCTGCGCGCCGAACGGGTCACCGCCGGGATCGCGGTCGAGGTGGAGGACCGCGGGCTCGGCATGCCGGCCGAGGAACAGCACCGGATGAACGCCCTGCTCGGCGACCCCGACCAGATCAGCGTCCGGCACCTGCTGGCCGACGGGCGGATCGGCCTGTACGTCGTCTCGGCGCTGGCCCGGCGGCACGGGATCGCCGTAGAGCTCAAGTCCAACATCTACGGCGGCGTCCTCGCGGTGCTGGTGCTGCCACAGGAGCTGCTGGGCGCGGAGGCGCCGAGCGCCGCCGACGCGGCGGGCGGCTCCCGGGCCACCTCGTGGGGCACCGGCGCGGGCGCCGCGCCGATCGCGCCGCCGCCGCCCCTGGAGCCCGTACGGGTGTCCGTGCCGCACCCCCCGCCGGAGCCTGCCCCGGAGGCCTGGCCCACCCCGGCCCCGGCGGACCGGCCCGTGCCCGCGGCCGGCCCGGGGTTCCGGCCGGCGGACGGTCCCCAGGCCGAGACCCCCGGGACCCCGCTCCCGTACGAGCCCGAGGCGGCCGGCGGGCCCGCCGCCGGGCCCGGCGTTCCGTCCCTCTCCGTGCCGAACCCACGGGCGGGAACTCCCGACGCGACCGGGAGCGCCGCCGCGACGCGGCCCGGCGTCCTGCCCGACCCGCGGCCCCGGACCGTGCAGCCGATCGAGCTTTCGTACCCGGCCGCGCCGGAGGAGGAGCGCACGGCCGCGGCCGGCCACCCGGACCCTCCGGTCCCCGGGGCCGTCGTCCCGAGCGCGGGCCTCGCCGAGGGCGCCGGGACCCGGCCACCGTTGCCCAAGCGGCGAGCGCAGACCCACCTTGCGCCGCAGCTGCGCGACGCCCCCGCACCACGGCCGGCCCCTGACCCCGACCAGCCCGTGCACGACCCCGGCCTGATGGCCGCCTTCCAACGCGGCTTCGGCCTCGCCCAGTCGGAGAACCAGACATGACCCGGACGACACCGACGACACCGACGACACTGACGACCCCGACCCCTCACCCCAGCACAAGCAACGGCAAGGAGCGCACCCCCATGAGCGGCGAAGTGGCGACGAAGACCGGCAGCCGGCTCTCGGACCTCGACTGGCTGCTCAGCGGCCTCGTGCAGCGCGTGCCATACACGCGCAGCGCCGTACTCCTCACCGCCGACGGCCTCGTGACCTGCGTACACGGCCTGGACCCGGACAGTGCCGACCACATGGCGGCGCTGGCCTCCGGCCTGTACTCCCTGGGCCGCAGCGCCGGCTCCCGCTTCGGGGACGGCGCCGGGGTCCGGCAGGTCGTCGTCGAGCTCGACACCGCGCTCGTCTTCGTCTCCGCGGCCGGATCCGGCACCTGCCTGGCGGTGCTCGCCGACCGTGAGGCCGACGCCGGCGTGCTCGGCTACGAGATGGCGATGCTGGTCAAGAGCGTCCGCCCGTACCTGGCGGCCCCGCCGCGGCGGCCCGCCGCCGACCCGGAGTGATGCGGGTCCGGGCGACGGGGGCGTACGTGCGGGGCCGGGACATCCCCTGGCTCGACGACTCGGCGGGCCGGGTGATGCGCCCGTACACCGCCAGCGGCGGCCGGACCCGGCCCGGCGCCGCCCTCGACCTGCTCTCCCTGGTGAGCGCCACCGGTGTGCGCCCGCGCGTACCCCTGGGAGCGGAACACACCCTCGCGCTCCGGCTGTGCGCCGGCGCGGCGGCCGTCACGGTCGCCGAAGTGGCCGGGCAGCTGCGCCTCCCCGCGGTGGTGGTGAAGGTGCTGCTGTCCGACCTGATGGAACACGGGGCCGTCATGGCGCAGGCGCCGCGGTTCCCGGGCGGCGGCGCGTTCGCCGCCGACGACCAGACCCTGCTCCAGGCGGTGCTCGATGGCCTACGCAAACGACTGTGACGCTCCCGCGACCCTGAAGATCCTGGTGGCCGGGGGCTTCGGGGCGGGCAAGACCACCTTCGTGAGCGCGGTGAGCGAGATCGAGCCGCTGAGCACGGAGGAGCTCCTGAGCGACCTCGGCGAGACCGCCGACCCGCTGGACGGTGTCGAGGCGAAGACCACGACGACCGTCGCGCTGGACTTCGGCCGCATCACGCTCGACCCGCGCACCGTGCTCTACCTGTTCGGCACGCCCGGCCAGCACCGCTTCTGGTTCCTGTGGGAGGAGCTGTGCGCCGGCGCGCTCGGGGCGGTGGTCCTCGCCGACACCCGCCGCCTCGCCGACTGCTTCCCCGCCGTGGACTTCTTCGAGCGGCGCGGCATCGGATTCATCGTCGCCGTCAACGAGTTCGACGACGGCCACCGCTACGCACCCGGCGAGGTCCGCGAAGCGATGGGGCTCGGTCCGGACGTGCCCGTCGTACGGTGCGACGCGCGTCTGGCCAGCTCGGGGACGGGGGCGCTGGCCGCTCTCGTCCGCCATCTCCTGTGCATGTCCGCATCCATAGCCGGCACTTCGTCTTCGGAGTCGGGGGAACCGTCATGACGTACTACGAATCGACCGGACACCTGCTGCTCACGCCCGTGGACCGGGAGGCGCCGGCCCGCGTCGTCCGGCTGCGCGAACTGGGCCTGGGGGAGCGGGTGGACACCGAACTGGACGCCTTCGCCCGGCGCGTCGCCGACGAACTGGCCGCGCCCTACGCGGGGGTCAACTTCATCGGGGAGGAACGGCAGTTCTTCGCCGGACTGCACCACGCGGCCGACGCCCCGGCGAGCGGCTACCCGGCCAGGGTGCTGGCCCGCGACCACGGCTACTGCCCGCACGTGGTGGTGCGGGGGCGGGCGCTGGTGCTGGAGGACGTACGGGACTTCGCCCGCTTCGCGGGCAACGCCGTGGTGGACGAGAGCGGGGTGCGCTCGTACGTCGGCGCGCCGGTGACGGACCGGCGCGGGACCGTCCTGGGCACGGTGTGCGCGGTGGACGTGGTGCCGCGCCGGTGGGGGACGGCGGGTCTGGCCACCGCCAAGGCGCTGGCGGCGGAGCTGGGGGCCCTGCTCCAGGAGCGGGAGGAGCGGCGCGGCTGAGACGGCCGGTGGGAGACGGGGACTACGGTCGTCGGGAGAGGCTCACCGGTGGCCGGCTTCGGAGAGGTGACGCGGGATGGCCGCAACCGCGCACGACGTCCGCACGATCGCGCTGTCGCTCCCGGACAGCAGCGAAAAGCCGGCCTGGGGCATGCCGGCCTTCCGGGTGGGCGGGAAGATCTTCGCCGCCCTCGCCGACGACGACACCTCGATCGGGGTGAAATGTCCGAAGGAGGACCGGGCCGGGCTGATCGCGGCCGAGCCGGAGAAGTTCTTCGTGCGCGAGGGCCACGACGACAACTACGCCTGGCTCCGGGTCCGCCTGGCAGCCGTCCGGGATCGGTCCGAGCTGCGCACCATCCTGATCGACTCCTGGCTTCAGGCGGCCCCGAAACGCCTGGCCGCCGCCCACCCGGAGCTCGTCCAGGGCCGCGGCTGATCCGCGGCCTCCCGCCGGGGTCACGGAAAGGCGCGCGCGACCACCCTCCGAAGTGCGGTATTGTTCTCCTGCGCGTTCAACCAGGGGAAACCCCAGGTCAGCGCGCATCGGGACGTGGCGCAGCTTGGTAGCGCACTTGACTGGGGGTCAAGGGGTCGCAGGTTCAAATCCTGTCGTCCCGACTCTGCTTTTACGCAGGTCGGAGGCCGTTCTCTCATCCATGAGAGGGCGGCCTTTTCCGTGCCCGGGATGCTGAACGCCCCCCGCCCCTTCCCAGCGACGCAGCGCGCCGACGGGAAGGAGCGGCCAGGGTCACTGGGCGCTGCTCCACCCGGCTGTGCCGGAATACGAGTCGAGCAGGTCCACGACGAAGATCAGGGTCGAGCCCGCCGGGATCAACGGTGAGGGCGACTGATTGCCGTAGCCGAGACGCGGGGGAACGATGATCTCGCGCCGACCGCCGACCTTCATCCCCCTCACCCCCCGGTCCCAGCCCTTGATGACCTTGCCACTGCCCAGGGCGAACTTGAACGGCCGGCCCCGGTCCCAGGAGGCATCGAACTCCTTCCCGGACTCGAAGGTCACCCCGACATAGTGGACCCGGACCACCATGCCCGGCTTCACCTCAGCGCCATCCCCGACGACCAGGTCCCGGATGGTCAGCTCGGTGGGAGCGTCACCCTTCGGAACGTCGACCTCGGGCTTCGTCAGTTCACTCATTGCCGTCCCCTCACTCTCCGCCGGAAGCCCTCGTACGGACCAGCCGGACACATGGACACCCCATGCGGCAGAGGGTCACGCTACCGAGAAGGCCGATCCCCGAGGTGCGAGGACGGTCACGCGTAGTCGGTGGTCCGGCGCCAGTGGGTCAGCCCTCCGGGTTGATCAGGCCGCGTTCGTACGCCTTCACCAGGCGCTGCGGCACCAGGTGTACGGAGCCGTCTACGGTGACGGGGACCAGTTGCGCGGTGGTGGCCTTCCACTGGGCGCGGCGGTGGCGGGTGTTGCTGCGGGACGTCTTCCGTTTGGGAACGGCCATGGGAACCTCCTGGGTGGGTGACGGGAAGGGAGTGTTGCGTGCCGGATGGCGGGCCCCGTGGATGGGGCCCCGCCGGGACGGTCGGCTCGTGGGGGCGGTGTCAGGGCCGGGCCGCGAAGATCTCCAGCTGCTTTTGGTCACCGGGGGTCGGCGATGACCGCCTTGAGGGCGGCACGGCGCAGGGCGTAGCGGGCGACGGCCAAGCGCCGCTTCTCGTTCTTGGTGATCTCGCTCTTCTTGGCCATCAGGCCTTTCCCCCCTTGGCGCGGATGCGGGCCACGGCGGCCTCGATGCCGATGGTGTCGACGGTCTTGATGCCCTTGGCGCTCAGGGTGAGCCGTACGTGCCGGCCTTCGCTGGGCAGCCAGTAGCGCTTGCTCTGGATGTTGGGATCGAACCGGCGCCTGGTGCGGCGGTGCGAGTGGGAGACGTTGTTGCCGAAGCCGGGCTGCCGGCCGGTGAGTTGGCAGTGCGCGGACATGGATCCTCATCTGCTCGGGGTCAGTGAGGCTTCACCGTAGCAGCTAAATGAAAATGAAAACCAATAGCGTGTGAACGACTGTGCCTGCGGCGCGCTGCGGGAGGACCTGGTTCCGGAGCTGCTAGGGCTCGCCGACGCCGGCAGACCCAGCGTCACTCCAGTGGGGCATCTCTGCCTGCCGGAGCGTGACGAGGCCGAGAGACTGAGGTCATGGCCTTCAACGGGAGCCCGACCCCCGGCGAACCCGCGGGCGCAACGGAAGGGCCGGCGTCTGCCGAACCGACCCCGAAGAAGCGCTACGAAGTGGCGCAAGCATGGGTGAGTACGTTGGTCGGCGTAGTGGCCTTGGGGCTGTCGGTCTACAACCTGCTGGCCCTTCAGCGAGAACCTGCCGTCGATGTCTCGCTGCCACACATCACCCGCATCGCCCAGGGCAAGGACGCATGGCTGTACTTCCAGCCGACGCTGTCCAGTCGGGTCAAGACCGAGCGGGTCGAGGTGATCACTCACGTCGGGCTTGAACTCAAACCGGTGACGCCGGGGGCCGGGCAGCCCGCGTTCTTCTGGGACGAGACCGGCTCCTTCTCGTATGACGCTGCCGCTCATGCCCTCACCTATCAGCGGGTCGCAGACCCCAGTCCCCTCCTGGTCGGCCAGAGCGAACCGCAGCAGCCCCTGTTGCTGTTCAACGCTGTCGGATGGCGCTTCGCCGAGGGGCGCTACGAAGGCAGCCTGGTGTTTCACCGCGCGAGCGGACTGGAGCCCCTGAGGAAGGGCATCTGTCTTGTGGTTTCGAAGGACGCCGTGGCGATCATGCGGCGCGGCGCCCAGTACGAGTTCCACGACTTCCGAGACGACGTGCCGGGCACCGCGTCGCAGAAGGGCGGGACCAAGGGCTGCTACGTGCTGTCGCCGGTCTGAGCGGACGGGGTGTCGCCTCTCGCGCCCGTTCCCTTACAGTGCGTGATGTCCGACCCGATCCGGCTCGGCCCGGATCCGGCCCGTCACGACGCGCAGCCGAACAGGAGCAGACCCGTGGCCACCCACGCTCGCCCCGGCTACCTCTCGAACCCCGACCCGAACCCCGCCCCGGACCCCGCCCCGGACCCCGCCCCGGACCCCGAGCCCTCCCCGGCCGGCCTGCGGGTTCCCGAGCTGGAGCCCGCCCTCGTGGAGCAGTGGCGGGCCGGGGGAGGGGAGCTCATCGACCTCTTCACCCTGGCGCAAGCCCGGCTCGGCGGCGTCGCCGCCTTCCGGCTCGGTCCGAGCCCGACCGTGCTGGTCACCGCCCCCGAGGCCGTGCAGCACGTCCTCGCGCTCCGGCCCGACCGCTACGTGAAGCGCTCGCACCGCGCCCGCCTGCTGATCGGCGACGGGCTCCTGGCCGCGACCGGCGAGGCGTGGCAGCGGCAACGGCGGCTGCTGCAGGCCCAGTTCACCGGCCGGGGAATGCGCCGCTACGAGCAGCGGATCGCCGAGGCCGCCCGGACCGCCGCGGCGCGCTGGGCCGCGTACGCCCGCACCGGGCAGGTGTTCGACGTCGGGGGCGAGATGCGCCGCTTCGCCCTGGACACCATCTGGCGCGCCCTGACCGGGCACCCCCTCGATCCCGGCACCGAGCGCGAACTGGCCGCCGTCCCCGCCGTGGTGGCCGCGCTCCCGAGCCTGCCCGCCGATGGCGCCGCCGCCCAAGGGGCTGTCGCCGCCGAGCTGGCCCGCATCGACGCGGTGGCGGGCCTCGCCATCGCCGCCGCCCGCGACGGCGAGGCCGGACCCGACGGCCCGGGGCTGCTGCACGTCCTGATCGAGGCGTCGGGCACGCGCCCCGAGTACACCGACCGGCTGATCCGCGACGAGCTGGTCACCCTCCTCGTCGCCGGACACGAGACCACCGCCACCACCCTGACCTGGCTCTACCTCCTGCTGGACCGCCACCCCCAGGCGCGGGAGCAGGCCCTCGCCGCGGGTCCCGAGGGCTCCGCCGAGCGGCGGCAGGCCATACAGGCGCTCGTCCACGAAACACTGCGCTTCTACCCCTCCGCCTGGATCCTGCCGCGCTCCGCCGCCCAGGACGACGTCCTCACCGGGTACGGGATCGAGGCCGGCACCGACGTGCTGGTCTGCCCCTACCTCACCCACCGGGACCCCGGCCTCTGGGAGGACCCCGAGCGGTTCGACCCGGGGCGCTTCACCACACCCGGCCGGCGCCCCGCCCACCCGGGCGGCTACCTCCCGTTCGGCATCGGGCCCCGCGCGTGCCTGGGCCTGCAGTTCGCCCTGCGCGAGTCGACCGTATTGCTGGAGCACCTGTTGCCCGCCCCCACCCCGCGCTTCCGCTCCGTCCCGTCAAAGGCCGTCTACAGCATCACCGTTCGCCCCGACGGGCCCACACCCGCGGTGCTGGCCGGTTAGGCCGTCTCTAGGGGGTGTCGTACGCCTCCCCGGCCGAAAAAAACGCTTGGACCGCGTGGGCGTCGCCGCGGGACACTGCCGATTCGGTCTTGTAGGTCCGACAAAGCAGGGTCGGGATGGAATTGCCTGAATCGCGTAAAAGTTCGCCCGGCAGGGGCTCGGTGCTCCTCGCCCTTCGTTACTACGGACGGGAGTTGGCCCGCCTCCGGCGGCTGACCCTGCCCGCGATGCTGCTTCCGGCGCTGGGCAACATCGGTATCGACTACATCGCCCCTCTGGTCATCGCGAAGCTCGTCGCCCGCATCGCGGAGGGCGGCGCCGTCGGCATCGGCCCGATGTTGCCCTACGTCGTCTGCTTCGCGGTGGTCCTGCTGTTCGCGGAGGCGCTGTGGCGCCTGGGACTGCACTGCCTCAATCGTCTCGACGCCCTCGGCATCGAGCAGCTCTACGTCACCGGAATGGACGAACTGTTCGCGAAGGACTCGGCGTTCTTCCACGACAACTTCGCCGGCTCGCTGACCAAGCGGGTCCTGAGCTTCGCCTCCCGCTTCGAGGAGTTCGTCGACACGCTGACGTTCAACCTCGTGGGCAGGTGCGTGCCGCTGATCTTCGGATCGGTGGTGCTGTGGCACTACGAACCGCTGCTCGTCGTCGCGCTCCTGGTGCCGATCGCCCTGACGGCGCTGTGCGTGATGCCGCTGATCCGCCGCCGCCAGGCGCTGGTGGACCAGCGGGAGGAGGCGATCGCCCGGGTGTCGGGCCACGTCGCCGACAGCCTGATGAACATGGACACGGTCCGGGCGTTCGCCGCGGAGGAACGCGAGGCCGCCGAACACCGGTCGCGGGTGGGGGAATCGCGGCGGCTCACGCTGCGTTCGTGGGACTACGGCAACCTGCGCATCGACACCGTCGTCGCCCCGATGTCCGTACTGACCAACGCGCTGGGCCTGCTGATCGCCATCGCGCTGGCGGGGGCCGGGCACGGCGTGGAGGCGGTCGTGGTCGCCTTCGCCTACTTCAGCAGCGCGACGCGGATCATGTTCGAGTTCAACCAGATCTACCGCCGTCTGGAGAGCTCGATGACCGAGGCCGCGCAGTTCACGGAACTGCTGATGACACCGCCGACCGTGGTCGACCCGGCCTCCCCGGAACCCCTGCGGTCGCAGGGCGCCGACGTGCGCTTCGAGCGGGTCACCTTCGCCCACGCCGGCGCGGAGCCGCTCTTCGAGGGGCTCGACCTGGCCGTGCCCAGCGGAGCGAAGATCGGTCTCGTCGGCCGGTCCGGAGGCGGCAAGACCACACTGACCCGGCTGTTGCTGCGGATGTCGGACATCGACGCCGGCCGGATCCTGATCGGCGGGCAGGACATCAGCAGGTTGCGGCAGGCCGAACTGCGCAGCCTGATGGCCTACGTGCCCCAGGACCCGGCGATGTTCCACCGCACGCTGCGGGACAACATCGCCTTCGCCCGGCCGGACGCCACCGAAGCGGAGATCCGCCGCGCGGCCGAGGCGGCGCACGTCACGGAGTTCGCGGACGCGCTCCCCGATGGCTTCGACACCATGGTCGGCGAGCGCGGGGTGAAGCTGTCGGGCGGTCAGCGCCAGCGGGTCGCCCTCGCCCGGGCGATCCTGCGCGACGCGCCGATCCTGCTCCTCGACGAGGCGACGAGCGCCCTGGACTCCGAGAGCGAGATCCTCGTCCAGGACGCGCTGTGGCGGCTCATGGAGGGACGGACGGCGCTCGTGGTGGCGCACCGGCTGAGCACCGTCGCCACCATGGACCGGCTCGTCGTCCTGGACCGCGGCCGGATCATCGAACAGGGCACGCACCAGGAGCTGCTGACCGCGGACGGCGCCTACGCGAAGCTGTGGCAGCACCAGTCGGGCGGCTTCCTGGAGGACACCCCCGCTCGGGCCAACCTGTCCCTCGGCTCTCACGAGTAGCGGTGCCGGCGGCGGTCACCCGCCGTCGGCCGGGCGGCCGGCGTGGAGCTCGAGGGGGCCCGCGCCGGTGGCCCGTGCGGTGAGGCAGGCCTCGATCCGGCGCAGCAGTGCGGGCTTGACCAGCGCGGGGAGCTCCGTGGGCGGCACGGCACGCCACTGCAGGAGTTCGCCGGGGGCGAGCCGGATGCGGGCGAGGGCGGGGGCGTCCAGGACGCCGCCGTCGTAGAGGAAGCGGACGCGGGCCAGCCGGCCCCGTTTGTGGGACCAGTCGACGGCGAGCAGCCGCCCGGGGGCGAGGTCGAGGCCGATCTCCTCGCGGACCTCCCGCCGGGCGGCGGCGCGCGGGGTCTCCCCGAGGTCGCTGTCGACGCCCCCTCCGGGCAGGTGCCAGCGAGGGGTGTTCCCGTACGAGGGCCGCACGAGCAGGATGCGGCCCTCGGCGTCGGTGAACAGCACCTTCGCCGAGGTCAGGGCCTTGGGGCGGTGGGCCAGGTGGCCGGCGGCGCCCAGCGTGCCGCTGTGTTCGAGGGCGGCGCGGGCGGCCGGCTCCAGGCCGGCCGGTGAGCCGGGCTGGGGCACGCCGTCGACGAGGTGGGCGAACGAGCCGGTGCGCAGGGCGGCTAGGGCGGCGCGCAACCGGGGGGCGATGCGGGCGGGGAGGGCCGCGCAGGCCTCCTCCGGCTCCAGCCAGCGCGCCTCGGTGATCTCGCCGTCCGGGAAGGAGATCGCCGCGGCCTCCTCGGGTGCCAGCGGGCCGACGAGGTGGACGTGCACGACGAGCGAGCGCCCGAGGGGGCCGGGCCGCCGGGAGTCCACCGCGAGCAGCCGGCCGACCGGGCGGGCGAGGTCGAGCTCCTCCTTCAGCTCGCGGGCCAGCCCTTCCTCGGGGGTCTCGGTGTCCTCGACCGTGCCGCCCGGAAGCTCCAGGTCCGCCTTGTACGAGGTGGTCAGTACGAGGACCCGCCCACGCGTGTCCAGGACGATCCCGGTGGCGGCCACGAGCGGGGCGGGCTGGGCGGCGTAGTACGCCCGTACCGCGTCGGGGGAGGGGCGGTCGGGCACGGCGGGCTCCTGTGGGGTGTCGTCAGGCTCGGGCCAGCAGCATGCCGCCCATCGTGACCATCGTCGCCGCGACCAGGCCGTCCAGCACCCGCCACGCGGAGGGGCGGGCGAGGAGGCCGCTGAGCAGCCGGGCCCCGTACCCCAGAGCGCCGAACCAGGTCAGGCTGGCCAGGCCGGCGCCGGTGCCGAAGGCCCAGCGCAGGTCCCCGCGGTCGGCGGCGAGCGAGCCCAGCAGCAGCACGGTGTCCAGGTAGACGTGCGGGTTGAGCCAGGTCATGGCCAGGCAGGTCAGCATGGCCCGGCGGCCCGATCCGGCGGCAGCGCCCTCCGTGGTGAGGGCGGCGTCCGGGTCGGGCCGCAGGACGCGGCGGGCCGCGAGGACTCCGTAGCAGATCAGGAAGCCGCCCCCGGCCAGTCCGACCACGGTCAGGGCGGCCGGCCAGGCGGTGACGAAGGCGCCGACCCCGGCCACGCCGAGGGCGATCAGCACCGCGTCGGAGAGGGCGCAGATGGCGACCACGGCCAGGACCGCGTGCCGGCGGGCACCCTGGCGCAGGACGAAGGCGTTCTGCGCGCCGATGGCCACGATGAGGGAGAGTCCGGTGCCGAAACCGGCGAGGGCCGCCGTGAAGATGCCGTGTGTCATGCCTCCGACCGTAGGCAGCCAGGTCTTTTCAGTACAGCTAAGGATTTTTACGTACCATTAGCGCTCGTGATGGACGAGCTTCCCCTGGACCAGGTGCGGACCCTGCTGGCCGTGGTGGACGAGGGCACCTTCGACGCGGCGGCGGCCGCCCTGCACGTGACGCCCTCCGCCGTCAGCCAGCGGGTCAAGGCCCTGGAACAGCGGACCGGTCGGGTGCTGCTGATGCGGACGAAACCGGTACGGGCCACCGAGTCGGGGGAGGTCGTGGTCCGGTTCGCCCGGCAGCTGGCCCGGCTGGAGCGCGACGCGCGGGCCGAGCTGGGGATGGCCGCCGAAGGGGCCGGGCCGGTGCGGCTGCCGATCGCGGTGAACGCGGACTCCCTCGCCACCTGGTTCCTGCCCGCCCTCACGAGGGTGCCGCAGGATCCGCCGGTCTGCCTGGAACTGCACCGCGAGGACGAGTCGCACACGACGGCGCTGCTGCGGGAGGGGCAGGTGATGGCAGCCGTGACCTCTTCGCCCGATCCGGTGGCGGGGTGCGCCGTACGGATGCTGGGGCTGGCGCGATACCTGCCGGTGGCGGACCCGGATTTCGCGGCGCGCCACCTGGCGGGGGCGCCGGAGCGGGAACTGACGCGGGCTCCGACGATCGTCTTCGACCGCAAGGACGAGCTCCAGGACGTCTTCGTACGGTCGCTGACCGGGGGCGCGGCGAACGGGGCCGGGCCGGTGCGGCACCACGTACCGACCTCGGAGGGGTTCCGCGACGCGGTGGTCGCGGGGCTGGGGTGGGGGCTGGTCCCCGAGCAGCAGGCACGCCCGCTGTTGCGGACGGGGGAACTGGTGCTGGTGGTCCCCGGGCGGCCGTTGGACGTCCCCCTGTACTGGCAGCAGTGGAAGCTGGACTCGCCGGTGCTGTCGATGGTCGCCGAGGTGATCGCGGAGGCCGCCGCGGAGGCACTGCGGCGGCCCACGGGCGGTGGCGTTCAGGGGGTGTCCCGCAGATCGCGACCGGAGACCGCCTAAGCTGCCGACCATGGAGTCCTACACGATCGGCCAGGCGGCGCGGCTGCTCGGCGTCAGTGTCGACACGGCGCGCCGCTGGGCGGACGCCGACCGGTTCCCGACCCGCCGCGAGGGCGCACGGCGCATGGTGGACGGGCCGGACCTGGCCGCGTTCTGCGTGGAGGCGGCGCGGGAGACCGGTGACGGCGAGGAAGCCCCCTACACCTCGGCGCGCAACGCCTTTCCCGGGATCGTCACCGGGGTGAAGCTGGGCACGGTCGCCGCCCAGGTGGAGATCCAGGCCGGGCCGCACCGCATCGTGTCGCTGCTGACGCGGGAGGCCGTGGAGGAACTCGGCCTGGAGGTGGGCGCCCGGGCCACCGCGCGGGTCAAGTCGACCAGCGTGTTCATCGACCGGACCTGAGCGGGCTCGGGCGGACCCAAGCGGGCTCGGGCGGACCTGGGCGGGCTCGTGCAGACCGAGCCGGACCCCGGAGGGCGGCAGCCGGCCTGAGCGGGCGCGGCGGATCCGGCCGGGGCCCGGCGGATGGCGCCGGCCTTTGCGGGTATCGGCGCACTCGGCCCGGGCGGACCCCGGCGGGGGCCGTCCGGCGGCGGTGGCAGACTGGCCGCTGACCAGCCCGAAGAGGAGTACGCCGTTGTCCATGTTCAGCACCCTGCGCCGGGCCGTGCGCCGCGGCTACCGGCGGGCCGTCGACCTCAGCCACCCCGCCCGCTCCCCGCTCGGGAGCGCCGTGGTCAACTGCGTGGTCTACCAGGACGGCGTACGGCAGGACGGCTGCGCGGAGGTCGAGGAGGCGCTGCGCCGCGTCCGCAAGACGGGCGAGGGCTTCGTGTGGATCGGCCTGCACGAACCGGACCAGGAGGAACTGGCCGGACTCGCCGCGCTGTTCGGCCTGCACCCGCTGGCCGTCGACGACGCCGTGAACGCGCACCAGCGCCCCAAGGTGGAGCGGTACGACGACACGCTGTTCTCCGTCTTCAAGACCGTGCGCTACGTCGAGCACGAGGAACTGACCGCGACCAGCGAGGTGGTGGAGACCGGCGAGCTGATGGCCTTCACCGGCGAGGACTTCGTCATCACCATCCGGCACGGCGGCCGCGGCACCCTCGGCCCCGTCCGCGAGGCGCTGGAGGCCGATCCGGAACAGCTGGCCAAGGGGCCGGCGGCCGTACTGCACGCCATGGCCGACCACGTGGTCGACGACTACACGGCCGTGACGGACGCGGTGCAGAACGACATAGACGCCGTCGAGACCGCCGTCTTCAGCGAGCACGGCGGTCGCGGCGACGCCGGGCGCATCTACCAGCTCAAGCGCGAACTCCTCGAGCTGCGACGGGCGGTGGCGCCGCTGGGCCGTCCGCTCCAGCAGCTGGCCACACAGCCGATACCGGTCATCCCGCCGGAGATCCGCGCGTACTTCCGGGACGTGGCGGACCATCTGACCCGCTCCACCGACCAGATCGGCGCCTACGACAACCTGCTCGACTCCATCCTCCAGGCCCACCTCGCGCAGGTGACCGTCGCCCAGAACGAGGACATGCGCAAGATCACGGCATGGGCGGCGATCGTCGCCGTCCCCACCATGGTCTGCGGGGTCTACGGCATGAACTTCGACCACATGCCCGAACTGCACTGGACGTACGGGTACCCGGTCGTCCTCGCGGTCATGGTGGTCGCCTGCTTCGTCATCCACCGCGGCTTCCGGCGCAACGGCTGGCTCTGACCCGGGAAACCCTGACGAGGAGGGGTGCGCGCGCACAGTAGGGTCCGCTGGTCACTGATGATCGACAGAGCGGATGGCACACCCCATGGAACGGGAACTCCTCGGCGCGCGCGTACGGTTGGAGCCGCTGGCGCACCGGCACCACGACGGCCTGTGCGAGGCGGTGCGGGACGGGAGGCTATGGGAGCTCCCGGTGACGATCGTCCCGCACCCGGACGACATGCGGGCCTTCATCGAGGACGCCCTCGCGGCGCGCGAGGCGGGCACGCAGATCGCGTACGCGACGGTGGACCTCGCGACGGGCAGGATCGCGGGCTCCACCCGGTTCATGATGATCAACGCCCCCTATCGGCGGCTGGAGATCGGTTTCACCTTCCTCGGTGCCTCCTGGCAGGGGGCCGGACTGAACACCGAGGCCAAGCTGCTCATGCTCACCCACGCCTTCGAGGAGATGGGCATGAACCGGGTCGAGCTCCTCACCGACGTGCGCAACAGCAGGTCGCGGGCGGCGATCGCGGGGCTCGGCGCCACGCACGAGGGAGTGCTGCGCCACCACATGGTGATGCGCGACGGCTGGATCCGGGACACCGCCGTGTACAGCATCATCCGCCCCGAGTGGCCGGAGGCGAAGCGGGCCCTCCACCTGCGCGTGCACGGGTCTTGAGCACGCGCGAACTCTGGTAGTAAAGTTTCCTAACGAACCGGGAATGCCTCAACTACCCCACGGAGGCCTTGTGTTGACCCCCCACCGCAAGAAGATGCTGGCGATCGGTGCCGTACTGGGCAGCGCCCTGATCGCCGTACCGGTCACCGCCCACGCGACCGCCCCCGCCCCGGCCGCCGCCACCGCCGTGGCAGCGGCCGTCGGGCTCGACGATCCGGCGAAGAAGGAGATCGCCATGCAGATCGTCTCCAGTGCGGAGAACTCCTCGCTGGACTGGAAGGCGCAGTACAAGTACATAGAGGACATAGACGACGGCCGCGGCTACACCGCCGGCATCATCGGATTCTGTTCCGGTACCGGCGACATGCTCGACCTCGTCGAGTACTACACCCAGGTCAAACCGGGCAACGTCCTCGCCAAGTACCTGCCGGCACTGCGCCAGGTCGACGGCACCGACTCGCACGCCGGCCTCGACCCGAACTTCACCAGGGACTGGGCGAGGGCGGCGCAGGACGGCGAGTTCAAGAAGGCCCAGGACCACGAGCGCGACCGCGTCTACTTCAACCCGGCGGTCAAGCAGGGCAAGTCCGACGGCGTCGGCACGCTCGGCCAGTTCATCTACTACGACGCCATCGTCATGCACGGCGACGGCGGGGACTCCACCAGCTTCCGCAGCATCCGCAAGCGGGCCCTGTCCAAGGCCAAGCCCCCGTCCCAGGGCGGCAGTGAGACCGCCTGGCTGAACGCCTTCCTCGACGCCCGTGTCTGGGCAATGAAGCAGGAGGAGGCGCACAGCGACACCAGCCGCGTCGACACCGCGCAGCGGGTGTTCCTCAAGAAGGGCAACCTGGCCCTCGACACTCCGCTCGACTGGAAGGTCTACGGAGACTCCTTCCACATCGGCTGACCGTCTCCGCGGTGTCGCAGTGCGATAACGATGTCAGCACCGCCGGAGCCGGCGCGTCCGGCGGCGGGCGCGCGTACGGCGCGGACGTTACGGACTTCCCAGGACAGGACGCCCCGTCCGCGCGCCCGCCTTAAGGTTCCCGTCATCATTCCGACACCGAAACCCCTGCTGTGAGGCCGGATTTGCGTCTCACGAAGTGGCTTGACCGCGCCATAAGCGGGGCATAAGTTCTGCCCCGGCTTGCTCCAGCAGGACGGGCCGGAACACTGCCTCTGGGGGGACCTGTGCACTACTTCACCGACGTCGTCAAGCGGTACGCCGACTTCAACGGCCGCGCCCGTCGCCAGGAATACTGGATGTACACGCTGTTCTACGCGGCGCTGCTGATCATCGTCATGATCCTCGACTTCACGCTCGGCACCTACCCGCTGTTCTACTTCATCGTCGCGCTCGGCCTCTTCCTCCCCACGCTCGGCGTGGGTGTGCGCCGCCTCCACGACCAGGGCAAGTCCGGCTGGTGGATCCTCATCGGCGCCATCCCCCTGATCGGCTGGATCTGGGCGATCGTCCTGATGGCCACCGAGGGCACCCCCGGTCCGAACCAGTACGGCCCGAGCCCCAAGTCGATCCACGCCTGACCGGTCCCCGTACCGGCACACCCGAGCGCCGTCTCCGACGTCACCCGTCGGCGGCGGCGCTCGCGCGTGGAGCGCGCGTGACGCGCGTCTCCCGCAGCTCGTGGCAGGGGGCTGTCCAGTCCGGGCCGATCAGGAGATATCTTGATGTCGAGCAATGTTGCAGACGAGAGACCAGACTGTGGAGCGGAGCATCCGGTGACTGACTCGACCATCATCTACACGCACACTGACGAGGCCCCGGCCCTCGCGACGTATTCCTTCCTGCCTGTGATCCAGGCGTACGCGTCGACGGCCGGTGTGAATGTCGAGACCCGTGACATCTCCCTGGCCGGTCGGATCATCGCCAGCTTCCCCGAGTACCTCGAGGAGGGCCAGCGCATCGCCGACGCCCTCGCCGAGCTGGGCGAGCTGGCCAAGACGCCGGAAGCCAACATCATCAAGCTGCCCAACATCTCGGCCTCGATCCCGCAGCTGAAGGCCGCGGTCGCCGAGCTCCAGGGCCAGGGCTACGCCCTTCCGGACTACCCCGACGACCCGAAGTCGGACGAGGAGCGCGAGATCCGCGCCCGTTACGACAAGGTCAAGGGCAGCGCCGTCAACCCGGTCCTGCGCGAGGGCAACTCCGACCGCCGCGCTCCCGCCTCGGTCAAGAACTACGCCAAGGCCCACCCGCACCGCATGGGCGCCTGGACCCCCGAGTCGAAGACGAACGTCGCCACCATGGGCGCCGACGACTTCCGCTCCACCGAGAAGTCCGCCGTCATCGCCGAGGCCGGCACCCTGCGCATCGAGCACGTCGCCGCCGACGGCGCCACCACCGTGCTGCGCGAGTCCGTACCGGTGCTCGCCGGCGAGGTCGTGGACGCCTCCGTCCTGCACGTCGACGCGCTGCGCACCTTCCTGAACGACCAGATCGAGCGGGCCAAGGCCGAGAACGTCCTGTTCTCCGTGCACCTCAAGGCCACGATGATGAAGGTCTCCGACCCGATCGTCTTCGGCCACGTGGTCCGCGCCTTCCTCCCGAAGACCTTCGCGCGCTACGGCGAGACCCTCGCGGCCGCCGGCCTGTCGCCCAACGACGGCCTCGGCGCCATCCTGAACGGCCTGGGCGCGCTGCCCGACGGCGACGCGATCAAGGCCTCCATCGACGCCGAGATCGCCGAGGGCCCGGCCCTGGCCATGGTCGACTCCGACAAGGGGATCACCAACCTGCACGTGCCGTCCGACGTCATCGTCGACGCCTCCATGCCGGCCATGATCCGCACCTCCGGCCACATGTGGGGCCCGGACGGCCAGGAGGCCGACACCCTGGCCGTCCTCCCGGACAGCAGCTACGCGGGCGTCTACCAGGCCGTCATCGACGACTGCCGCGCCCACGGCGCCTTCGACCCCGCCACCATGGGCTCGGTGCCGAACGTCGGCCTGATGGCGCAGAAGGCCGAGGAGTACGGCAGCCACGACAAGACCTTCGAGATCGCCGCCGCGGGCACCGTCCGCGTCGTCGACGCCGCGGGCAACACGGTCCTGGAGCAGGAGGTCGCCGCCGGTGACATCTTCCGCGCCTGCCAGACCAAGGACGCGCCGATCCAGGACTGGGTCAAGCTCGCCGTCACCCGCGCCCGCGCGACCGGCGTCCCGGCCGTCTTCTGGCTCGACGAGGGCCGCGCCCACGACGCGCAGCTGATCGCCAAGGTGAAGACGTACCTGGCCGACCACGACACCGAGGGCCTGGAGATCAAGATCCTCTCCCCGGTGGAGGCCACCGCCTTCTCCCTGGAGCGCATCCGCCGCGGCGAGGACACCATCTCGGTGACCGGCAACGTGCTGCGCGACTACCTGACCGACCTCTTCCCGATCCTGGAGCTGGGCACCAGCGCCAAGATGCTGTCGGTCGTCCCGCTGATGAACGGCGGCGGCCTCTTCGAGACGGGCGCCGGCGGCTCCGCCCCCAAGCACGTCCAGCAGCTGGTCAAGGAGAACTACCTGCGCTGGGACTCCCTCGGTGAGTTCCTCGCGCTGGCCGTCTCCTTCGAGCACCTCGCCACCACCACCGGCAACGCCCGCGCCCAGGTGCTGGCCGACACCCTGGACCGCGCCACCGGCACCTTCCTCAACGAGGACAAGTCGCCGAGCCGCAAGCTGGGCGGCATCGACAACCGCGGCAGCCACTTCTACCTCGCCCTGTACTGGGCGCAGGAGCTGTCGCGCCAGATCGACGACCCGAAGCTCGCCGCGGCCTTCGAGCCGCTGGCCAAGACGCTGGCCGAGCAGGAGCAGACCATCGTCGGCGAGCTCATCGCCGTCCAGGGCTCCCCGGCCGACATCGGCGGCTACTACCAGCCCGACCCGGCCAAGGCCTCCGCGGTCATGCGCCCCTCCGCGACCCTGAACAAGGCGCTCGCGCTCCTGGGCTGACGCCCACGGCGGTACGCGTTCCGCCCCGGCCGGCCTCGAGCCCGGCCGGGGCGGACCCGTTTCACAGGCGGTGCACCCGCTCCTGTTCGAGGGCCAGCGGGGACCGGGCGGCCGCGAGGATGCGCAGGCCGGGGGCGACTGCGAGGAGGTCCCGCAGCCAGGACCGGGCGGCCGGGGAGAGCTGTTCGGCGCCGTCCAGGACGAGCAGCATGTCCCGTTCGGCCAGCCACGAGGCGGCGTTGGCCGTACCGCAGGGCAGGAAGGGCATACCGGGGACGCGGCCCAGTTCGGCCGTCAGCTCGCGGACGCCGTAGCCGCCGTGGAGCGGGTCCAGCGCAACGACGGCGGCCCCGTCGCAGAAGTTGGACGCGAGCCGCCGCGCGATCTCGCGGACCAGCAGGCCGCGGGGCTCGCGGAACCCTCCCGTCACGGTCAGGACGCGCCCCCGCCGGACGGCGGTCAGCAGCCGGGACATCTCGGCGGACGTCGCGGGCAGTGTTCCGGTCGACCCGGATTCCCTCATCGGCACGATGCCCCCCATTGCATGCGTGACCACGCGCGGCGACAGGGTTTTTTCAAGCCGCGTGACGACGATTATGCGCCACTTGCGCCGCAAGACCAGGGGAATGTCGTATTCCGCCAATGCTGTCCGCTTCCGCGCAGGTCAGGTGGCCCACGCGGCGCGGTGCGCCGCCGCGGGCAGCGGCCGGCTCCCGTCCGCCCGCCGCGTCGCGGCCGCCGGTGCCGCGCCCGCTGCGCCCGCCAGGTGCGTCAGGCCCGCCCGGTGGGCGTGGTGCCGCTTGAGGTCCTCCTCCCGGTAGCGCTTCGTCCGGTCGTGCCAGAAGGCGATCCCCGCCATCCACCGCCTGAGCTCGTCGGCGCTGCGGTCCACGGCGGCCCGGGCCGCCGCGTCCAGCCCGTGGTCCGCGTACATGACGGGGAGTTCCCTCTCCACCACGTGCTCGAACTGTGTCATCCGCGCGGTCATCAGGTCGTTCGCGATGCGCAGCGCCGTCGGATGGTCGCAGTCGAAGAAGTTCTCCACGACGATCAGGAGGTTGTGCAGCTCCCCCTCGTACTCGGCCTCCTTCTGGTACGAGTACACGTCGTTCATCACGGCCGAGTACTCGAAGGCCGCCGCCTGCATGGACTGCACGGCCGAGCTCGCGTAGACCTCCTCCGGTACGACGTCCAGG
Organism: Streptomyces sp. NPDC088762; assembly: GCF_044750905.1. Lineage (NCBI taxonomy): Bacteria > Bacillati > Actinomycetota > Actinomycetes > Kitasatosporales > Streptomycetaceae > Streptomyces > Streptomyces sp. NPDC088762. The sequence goes on along the minus strand of NZ_JBIVKT010000004.1, from coordinate 9,264 downwards.
TGGGCCATCCGGGAGAGCGCAATGGTCATCGGCGATCCGAAGGTCACCCGGCGCATCTCGAGGTAGTCCACCGGGTCCGGCACCCGGTTGGCGGCCTGGTTCTCCAGCTCCCAGTACCAGCTGTCCAGCACCTGGTCCATGGCGGAACGGAAGATCTCCCGCCCCCGCACCGGCATCGGCGCGGCCGTGCGCCGCCACAGATCGGCGAGCCCCCGCTCCATGGCGTTGGCCGCGGGCGGCGGCGCGGACAGGTCGAGCGGCATGCAGCCGCGCAGGCGCGCCGTCTGCGCGTTGGCGGCGGCCAGGCCCCGGGTGGTGCCGAAGAGCAGCGGATAGGCGTCGTCGGCGTACGTGCCCCAGCTCAGCCAGCCCGCGCTGAGGTCCAGGGTCCGCGGCGGAGCGTGCGGGTCCATGCCCGCCGAGCACAGCGCGAAGTCAAAGTCCCGGGCCTTTTCCTCCCACCACATCCCCTCGTCGAACATGCCCATCCGCCGGTTCCACTCGATGAGCCGCTCCCGGGCGCCGTCCAGGTGCGGATTGAGGACGTTGCGCAGCGGCAGGTAGAACTCCGGAATCACCGACGGCCCCACCGGCCGCGGGACGTTGCCGTACCGGCGCAGCCGCGTGGCGCCGCCGGTCAGCCCCAGCAGCGCCCTGATGCCGGCTGCGGTGGTGCCCGGTCCCGTGGGGCCGCGCAGCACTCCGGGTGGGCCCCCGCCGGTGCCGGCCGGGCGCTGGTTCATGTACCGGCTGGAGCGCATGTGCCATTCGTGGCCGCCGGACTGCCAGTCCTGGAGCCCCCGGGCGTAGGTCAGCACCGCGAGGACCTCGGCCGGGGTGAGGCCCTTCTCCGCGCACAGCGCGGGCAGTTCGGTGAAGAAGGTGGTCTCGAACTGCTGGAGGCGGGAGGTGAGCAGGTCGTTCAGCCGGTCGGCGGCCTGCTGCGTGGTGCAGCCGAAGAACCTCTCCAGGACCAGCACCCCGTTGCTGAGCTCCCCCTCCGCCCCGGTCTCGCGCTGGTACGAGAACAGGTCGTTGCGGAAGTGGACCGCGTCGGCGAAGCAGTCGCGCAGGACGCGCAGCGCCCGCTCCCCGGAGACGGACGCGGGCACCTCCGCGCCCACCGCGTGCTCGACGATCCCCGCCGACCAGGGCGCGCCGCCCACCTTGCGGCGCTGTTCCACGTATTCCATGGGGTTGGAGACCCGGCCGATGTTGATGTTGTCGAGCTCCCACAGCGACTCGTGGAGGAGGTTGCGGGTGCTGAGCGTGAAGCGCGCGGTCCAGTCCGCCGAGTGGCCGGGGACCGTACGCCGCCACAGGTCGGCCAGGCCCGCCTCCACCGGGCCGGCGGGCTCGGGCATCGGCGCGCGCGGATCGGCGGGCATGAACAGCGCCAGGCGCTCCACCGCGTCCCGCCCGGCCGTGCGGTCGCCGGTGCGCTTGAAGCGCTCCAGGAACCAGTCGTCGAAGAAGAACACCCACACGTACCAGTCGGTGACGAGCGAGAGCACCGGCCCGTCGCACTCGGGGTGGGTGTAGGCGCACAGCAGTGCGTAGTCGTGTGCTTCGAGATCGGCGGGGTCCCAGATGCCCGAGCCCTCCAGCATCCCCAGCTCCGCGGCCCAGGCGCGGGAGTGCCTCCGGGCCTCCTCCAGGTGAGGATTGAGCCGCGCGGGGTGCGGCAGGTAGAACTCGGGCAGCTCGAAGGGCTGCTCGGCGGTCATGGGGGCGCCCCTGTCAGTCGTCGAAGCGGGAGATCTCCACGTTCTCCAGGACCCCGACGGCGTCGGGGACCAGGATGGCCGCGGAGTAGTAGGCGGTCACCAGGTAGGAGATGATCGCCTGCTCGTTGATGTTCATGAAGCGCACCGACAGGCCGGGCTGGTACTCGTCCGGCAGCCCCACCTGGTGCAGACCGATGACGCCCTCGTTGTCCTCGCCGGTGCGCAGGACCAGGATCGAGCTGGTCCGCTCCTTCGTCACCGGGATCTTGTTGCAGGGCAGCAGCGGCACGCCCCGCCAGGAGGGCAGCGCGTGGCCCTGGAAATCCACGGAGGCCGGGTACAGGCCTCGCCGGCTGCACTCGCGGCCGAAGGCCGCGATGGTGCGCGGATGGGCGAGGAAGAACTGCGAACCGCGCCGGCGGCTGAGGAGTTCGTCCATGTCGTCGGGGGTCGGCGGACCGGTGCGGGCGTAGATCCGCTGCTCGTAGTCGGCGTTGTGCAGCAGCCCGAACTCCGGATTGTTGATCAGCTCGCTCTCCTGGCGTTCCCGCAAGGCCTCGATGGTGAGCCGCAGCTGCTGCTCGGCCTGGTTCATGGGCTGGTTGTAGAGGTCGGCGACCCGGGAGTGGACGCGCAGCACGGTCTGCGCGACGCTGAGTTCGTACTCGCGCGGGCTCAGGTCGTAGTCCACGTACGTGCCGGGCAGCATCACCTCGCCCGTGTGCCCCGCGGACAGGTCCACGGCGTCGCTCCCCTTGCGGCCGACGCGTTCCGCCTCCAGGTAGGCCTCGGCGTGCCGGCGCAGCGCGGGGGAGCTGTTGAGGGCCGCGTCCCAGTCGCCGCGGTTGAAGGTCATCGTCACCACGTCGGTCAGGGCGCGTGCGGTGAACTCCCAGCGGGCGTCCGGCAGCGGGTGGTGGCCGAAGTGGTCGCCGTCGCTCAGGACACCGAGGCTCGCCGCCTCCCCGTAGGCGCTGGCGCCGAGCCGCTCGATCCGGCCGTGGGCGACGAGGTAGATCTTGTCGACCGGATCGCCGCGCCGGACGATCACGTCGCCCTTGCGGAACTCCTCCTTGACGAACCGCTCGGCGATCGACTCGACGACCCGGTCGTCGGGGAAGTTCCGCAGCATCCCCAGCTCGCGCAACATCGGCGGGATCACCCGGAGTTCGGTGCCGGTCTTGACGAAGGTGATGCGGCCGTCGCCGAGGGTGTAGCTGACGGTGCGGTTGACCCGGTACGTGCCGCCGCCCGTCTGCACCCACGGCAGGATCTTCAGCAACCAGCGCGAGCTGATGCCCTGCATCTGCGGGGCGGACTTCGTCGTGGTGGCCAGATTGCGGGCCGCCTCGGTGCTCAGGCTCTGCCGGGAGGCGGCGGCCGGATGCCCGGCGGCGCTCACTTCGGGGGCGGGGTCGACGGACATGGCAGGCCTTCCTCTCGGTCGGTCTTCCTGGGCGCGGCGGCGTGGGGCGCCGCCGGCTGGTCGGGGGTCGTGAACGGGGGTGATCGGAAGGAGTGGTCCCGCTTCCAGTGATCTGCCGCGCTTCCGTACGCCGACGGGACGCGGTGTGATCGGGTGCCGCGGAGCGCACACGTCTTGATGGGGGAGGGCACATGTCTCAGTTAGGGGCAGGACGGCTTCACCGGCTACGGCGGCCCCGCCCCCACCCTGTTGAATGTCCCCTCGCGTTGAAGGGCTGGACGCTTGTACGAGCCGGGCGGTTGTGATGGCCATGCGTGAACCCAACGGACGACTCCGCACCCTCCTCGCCGACGCCCGCTGGAGCGGGCAGGACTTCGCCCGCGCCGTCAACGGCGTGGCCGCCGAGACCGGCCTGACCCTGCGCTACGACCGGACCTCCGTCTCCCACTGGCTCTCCGGCACCCGGCCGCCCGCCCATGTCGTCGCCCTCGCCGCCGAAGCGCTCAGCCGGCGCACCGGGCGGCGCGTCAGCCCCGCCGACACCGGGCTCACCCGGCCCGCCGGCGTCAGGGTGCGGGACCGCGGCGGCGCCGAACCGCGGGGTGTCGACGCCTTCGGGCCGGGCGGCGTCTACGCCGACGCCGAAGCCGAGGCCCTGCTCGGCGAGATCCCCGTCTACTCCTCCGGCTGGCGGCCCCCGGGAGGACCGCCGCCTGCTGTGACCCCTTCGGCCTCCTTGACCGCGGGGCGGATCGGCGCGGAGCACGTGGCGGCCGCCGAGGCCGTCCTGCCGGTCTTCCGCAACGCCGACATGATGTTCGGCAGCGGCCTGGTCCGGCCCGCCCTGACCCGCTACCTCGCGACCGCCGTGGCACCCTGGCTGCGCGCCGCCGCCGCGCCGGCGGTCCGCCACCGGCTGCTGGGCTGCGCCGCCCGGCTCGCCTACACCGCGGGTTTCCTCTGCTTCGACGGCAACCAGCAGGGCGTGGCCCAGGCGTACTACCGGGCCGCGCTGCGGCTGGGGCAGGAGGCGGGGGATCCGCGGTGCTGGGCGCCCGTACTGCGCGCGATGAGCGTGCAGGCCCACCACCTGGGCCACCGCAAGCAGGCCTGGGAGCTGGCCGAGGCGGCCGCCCGGGAGGCCGGGCGGCTGCCCTCCCTCCAGGCCGCCTTCGTCACCGGGCAGTTGGCGGTGGCCGAGGCGGGCTGCGGGGACCGGCGGGCCGCGGTGAAACATCTGGCACAAGCGCAACGGTGGTTGGAGCGATCCGACGGGCAGTCGGCACCGATCGGCGATTACCACCACGCCGCCCTCGCCCATCAGCAGGCCGAAGCACTGGCGGCCCTCGGGGACGCACGGGGCGCGATGGCGGCCCTCGGCACGTCGCTGAGGCACCGGCCGGCCGGCGAGTGCCGGGCGCGGGCGGTCACGACGGCCCGGCTCGCCGAACTCCACCTGGGGGAGGGGCACGTGGAGCGCGCCTGCGCGGTATGGCACGAGCTGCTCGACCTCGTGCCGCAGTTGGACTCCGGCCGGGTGGAGGAAGCCGTCCGCAGGCTGCGCGCCCGCCTCCACCCCCTGCGCACCCACCGCGCGGCCCGCTCCCTCCTGTCCCGCCTCCCCTGACCCGGCGCCCCGCCGGTATCGTCTTATCGCCCTGTCACTTGTCCGGCTTCTCCTCGCTTGCGCCCTTTTCGGTCGAGCGGGACTCCTCCAGGAGTTCCTTGAAGGGTGTCTCCGCCGCGGAACCGCGCACACGCGTGAGACCGTAACGGTCGATGAGCTCTGGGCTGTAGTGGGGGAATTTGGGGTCAAAAGTGATCGTGTTGCCGGGTGGTGATATGGCGACATCTATGCGCGACCACTCGCCCTTGGACACCCGCCACACCGTTATGTGCTGGAGGCCTCGGGTGATATTGAGGATCTCGCTGCTGTTTGAAATTTGGGACTCGTTCTTGTATTTTGTGGATTCCGGCTCCCGACGGGGGTCCAGTGCTATGCCTTTTCTTTCGAGTTCCTCGGCGGTGACCCTGGACTGCTCGTAGTTGGCGGGCAGTTTCATTCTGTCCTTCCGGACCACGTACAGTTCAGTCTGCGCCCTGATCGCCTCGTAGTTCGCCTTTTCCGGGTTCTGGATCTCGATGACCGCGTCATGTGTGATTTCTTCCCCTGGATCAAGCACACGGCCTGCAGGGGTGACGAATTCGCCGTCGAAGATCAGTCTGTACTGCTGCGGTCTGTCCTCGGAAAGGGCGTTCGCGGGTCCGCCGTGGATCCAGTAGATGCTGCCGAGCACGTAGACCGGAATCTGGCCCTCATTTTTCGCATGCAGGTGAACCGTTACGTACATCGCGCCGCTCTTTCTGTCCAGGCTCGCCTCCTTGAACTCCGCACTGCTCATGATCAGCGGGTTGGTCACGTAGGGAACATAGATTTGCGTATAAGCCAGGTTGACGCCGGCGAGGAGGGTGGGGACGATCGCCCCGACAGCGATGCGCCCGGGATTCCGGAGGCCTTTCCATGCACGGGATTTGATGAGTCCCGTTCCCGCCACGGCAGATCCGACGAGGAAGAATACCGCGAGCGCGGACCATCTGTTGAAACGCTCGCCGATCTGCAGCAGGAGGAGCGAGAGGCTGCCGAGGAAGACGATGACGACTCCGGCCAGTACGGTGACCCCCGAATAGCGCCTTTCCCGCTTGTGCCAATAATCGACAGCCGCCAAAGCGGCGACCAACACAACGAGGCCCGCGGCGAAGACCGTAAATCCTGCGAGCCGGCCGCCGAAGGTCAGGGCGTCACCGCTGTCCACCCAGCCGATCCGCAGGAGCAGGCACGCAGGCAAGAGGAATCCGGCACACATGATGGTGCCGAGCAGTCGCCGCTGCACCGTATTGTGCGGCCAGACGGTTTCGTCTCCGCCGAGCCAATGGATGGGGTGCCCGGATGGCAGCCCGGCATCGCGCAGGATTCTCTGGAGTTCCTCGGAGGACCGAACCTTGCCGGCGGAGTTGCCATTGATCGCGGTTTGCCGCCAGCCCAGTCCGTCGGGCGGACCTACGGTCACCTCGGGCGTGATCGCCATAACACCAGCCTGACGCTTGTCAGCCGCGGCCGCCTCTGGAGCACCCATCGGCGTGCGCGACGGGCAGTGCAGGGCGAAGCTGGACATGACGTGTCGGTGTCGCTCATCCCTACGGGAGCTCCCATGCGTACACGACTTCTCGGCTTCACCGCAGCTCTGATCCTGGCCGCTCTCGGCGCCATGGGTCCCGTTGCGCAGGCGTCCGTGCCTGCCGGGCCCGCGATCCCCGGGCCGAAGTGTGTCCAGGGTGGCGGAACGGTGGAGTACGACTCCGGTGCCGGCATCTGGACCTGCGTGGACGGCAGTTACGACGGCGAAGCCATCAACTGATCACAGGCGTCGGCGCGCAGGCGGCGTCCTCTCAGGGCTGGGTGCCGGCCGGGCCGCTCCCGGACCCCGGGGTGTCCCGCGCAGCGGCGGGCTGCAAGGCTGGAGCCCGGGCTCACGGCAGCCGCATCGTCGACACAGGGGGACGCCTGCGCATGAATACGCCACCATCGCGGCTGGGAACGGGCTCTTCTGGCGAGGCGCCGGTGCAGATCGGTGCTCTCGTTCCGCTGGCCCCGCCCGGGTGGGTCGAGGCGGGCCGGCACTTGCTCGCCGGACTCGAACTTGCCGTCGGCGAGGTCAATGACGCGGGCGGGATCGGTGGGAGGCCACTCGAGTTGGTGGTCCGGGACACCGCAGCGGATCCGCAGAGGGCCACGGCGGCCGTGGACGAGTTGGCGCGGCTGGGCGTGGCCGCCGTGGTGGGGGAGTACCACAGCGTCGTCGCTCGCGCGGCTGCCGCCCGGGCCGACGCTCTCGGCGTGCCGTTCCTCTGCTCGTCTGCGGTGCTCGACGCCCTCACCGAGGAGCCGACGCAATGGGTCGCGCGCCTCGCCCCGGCGCAGTCCCACGGCTGGCAGATCTACGCCGAGTTCCTCCTCGCCGCGGGCCACCGCCGCATCGCGGTGGCCACCGTACCGAGTGTGTACTGGGAGTCAGGGGCCCGCATCCTGCGGGACCGGTTCGCGCCACGCGGCGGCACGGTGATCGAACTCGATGCGCGCATGCCCCCTGAGGCCGTGTGCGACGAACTCCTTGCACACCGGGCGACGGCCCTCCTCCTGCTGGTCGGCTTCCCGGAGCCGGCGGTGTCGATCGTCGCGTCCGTCCGCCGCGACCGGCGCCTCGCCGAGATCATGATCGGTGCTCCGGCCGGGCAGCCGGAGTTCGCCGAATGGGCGAGGTCGCTCGGCGACGACAGCACCGGAATCCCGTTCTTGCGCTACCTGCCCGAGCGGCTCGGCCCCCTCGGCCTGCGCGTCGAGACGGCTCTGCGCGAGCGGCTGGCCGAAGCGCCCTCCTTCGTCGCGTTCGAGGGCTACGACAGCATCGCGGTCCTCGCCGACATGCTGCGATCGCACGGCTCGGATCGGGCGCGCCTCGCCGAGGCCTGGCCGCGCGTTGCGGTCGACGGCACCCGCGGGCCAATCCGGTTCTCGCGGACACCCGGCATCGGTGTCTGGCAATGGGCGTGGCCGCCGACCCAGGTCGTGGACCGTGATCCGGCACGACCCGACCGCTTCCGGGTCCTCCACGCCACCTGAGGCAGTGCGTCAGACCCCGCCGTGGTAGCGGGGGCTCGTGGCGTGCCATTGCTTCGCGCCGCCCATCCAGTTCCAGACGCCCTCCAGGAAGCGGCCCAGCATCGGTGAGCCCAGACCGGCCAGGGCCGCCGACTCCGCCTCGACCATCCGCATCACCTCGTCGTGGATCGCCGCCGTCCGGTTCACCGCCTCCTGGAGCGAGCAGGCCTCCTCAGCCGCGATCAGGTTCGGGAGGTTGGTGTCCGCGGGGCCCTCCCGGGCCATCGAGTACAGGTCGTTCAGGAGGCAGGTGGCCACTCCCGCGTACATGTACGTACGCCGCACCCGTGCGTCCGCGAACTCGGCCGCCGGCACCTCGTAGCCGCCGACCGGGTCGGTCAGGACCATGCAGGGGAAGAAGCCGTTCTCGTACCGGTGCACCAGGTACTCCCAGACGGGCGGCCGACGGCCGGACATCCGCCACTCGGCCTCGTGGTTGTAGCCGACGAACATCACCGCCAACTGGTAGCGCAGCCGCGTCACCTGAGTCGGCGAGGCGAACTCGGCGAGGTGCTCCAGAGCGGAGCGGAACGCCCGCAGCACCGGTTCGGCCGCCACCCGCTCCTCGAACCGCCGCTCGTAACGCGGGGGCAGCCGCACCGGATCCACCACGGCGTGCGCGAGCGCCGACCGCAGGCCGATCAGCGCGGGGTCGGGGTCCCGGCCCTCGTCCACCCAGTGGTCGTCGACGGCCCACTCGGCGAGCCCGCACCGGGCGGCCGCCAGCAGCCGGTCCGGGTCGTCGCAGTCGGGGTGCGCCAGCATCATCAGCCGCCCGAAGCCGCAGGAGCGCAGCATGTCCAGCCGGCCCTCGTAGATTCCGACCTCGGCAGCCCACCGGACGAGCCGCTCGTCGACCACCTCCGCAAGGGCCGGGTCGTCCCGTACGGCGTCGGGGCAGTACAGCGGGGGGACCACGATGCCCGTACGGGCGCTCGAAGGCCGGGCCGGCGTCCGCGCCGGCGCGGTGCCCAGTCCGCTCCGGCCGCCGAGCAGCCGGCGCAGGACGTCCTGCGGTGCGTCGAAGGCGGGAGCGGGGCCGCGGTCCATGGGGTCCTCCTGAGGGTCGGCACACCCATGGAGCGCGGCCCGCCGGCCGCCCCGGTAGGCCCCGGAGCCCACCCGCCTGTTGAAGAAGCCGCGGCGTTGAAACCCTGCACTGGTGTCCGCACCCCCGGCAGGCCCGGCCTCGTACAGGCGTACACCGCTTCAACCCGCCGCGATTTTCAACATGCCCCCCACCCCGGACCGGTACCGCCACCACCGCCCCGCACCCCACCGTGAGCCGTGCCGCACGCTCCTAGGGGGTGTCTTACGGATCAGGCCGGGCTCGCGGTGTCCGGCACCGCGCCTCGCCGCGTTGTCCTCACTCGCCGACGCTCCGCGTCGACTCC